>JBJXDZ010000063.1:0-4601 GCA_046154645.1 Hyphomicrobiaceae bacterium | reverse complement strand
TGCGACGCGACAGGATCCGACGCGTCCCGCCATTCACCGCTTCGCTGATCCCGCCTCGCTTTTTCCCCATTTCGGGGTAGGTTGAGGCACGGCCGAATCGTCGGCCCGCCTGGAATCCATACGGGCGAGGCTGGTGATCAGCTATCCGACGATCTGATCTCGGCCACAGACCCGGCGAGCCACTCGCCGAACGCGCAAGGCCAACACATCAGGATGGAGAACACCCATGTCCGACGTCGACTACGCCATCGATATCAAGAAGTATGCCGCCACGGTCGATGACAAGGCTGTCAAAGGCATCGTCAAGTATCTCGGCATCGCCCTGAAGAGCAAAGACTCCGCCATGGTCTCCTGCTCATCGAAGGAAGAGCTCGAGCGCGTGCGTGAGAACTTCATGAAGAAGAAGTTGAAGCTCGCCGACGCCGATGCCGATCTGGACAAGATGATCAACGCGGTCTGCGACCAGATGAAGGCCGACAAGACCAAGGCCCGCGTCACGTTCTGCTACCTGATCGCCGAGAAGGCCGGCAAGCTCGCAACGCTCTGACATCTGTACGCCCGAGACATGCTGAGCCCCGGTGGAGTGGTCCGCCGGGGCTCTTTCATGTCTGGTCGTCGAAATCGGCAGCGCCGCTACTTGCCCATGACGTATTCGGGCAGCCATAGCGCTAAGCCTGGAATAGCCATGAGCAGGAATACCAGCACCATCATGGCGCCGACGAACGGCAACGAGCCGCGAATGACGTCACCAACAGGCCCGCGCTCTCGCATGCCTTGCACCACATAAAGGTTCAAACCGACAGGCGGTGTAATCAAAGCAGCCTCGATCAGGATGGTCAGCACAATGCCCCACCAGATCGGATCCCATCCGAGCTTGGTCACGATCGGATAGATGAACGGTGTGGTCAGGATCATCATGGAGATCGTTTCCATGAAGCAGCCGAGGATCAGATAGAAGACGATGATCAGCATCAACGTTCCGTACTTGCCGAGGCCAAGTGACTCGATGGCTTTGCCAATGCCGTCGGTGGCGCCAACCGCGGCCAGGACGAAGTTCAGGAACTGTGCCGCCAGGATGATCAGCATGATGATGCCGGTCGTCCGCATTGTTCCTTCACCAGCCGCTTTCAATGTCGCCCAGTTCAGTTTGCGCTCATAGGCAGCGAGCAGTAGCGACGCGACCACGCCGAGAGATGCGGCTTCAGTTGGTGTCGCCCAGCCAGCGTAGATTGTTCCGATGACCACAAGGAAGATCAGGAACGGCGGGATCAGGTCCAGAAGTGCCAAAAATGCCGCCACGCCCTCACGCCGATAGATGAAGCAGTAGAAGGCCACCAGCGAGCCGAAGATCAGCCCGAAAATCACGTCGCTGATGGGTTCCGGCCGCCAGCCCTTCATGAAGGCAGCCACCACCGCCAGCGTCAGGCTGGCGATGACCGCTTCAACCCGCTTGCCCTTGATCAGGAACGCCATCGGCAAGACAGCCAGGGCCAAGATATAGAAGATGCGGCTGGGCGACAGGACGTCCAGATACATCAGCGGCGTAACGATCGCGAACGCGGCCAGTCCAGCGCCAAGAATCTTAGGTACGGTCATGCCCGGATTGATCAGATTGGCTTGGGCGTGACCGCCTTTCGCACGATCCATGAGGCAGGCAAACAGCACGATCAGCATGAAAAAGCTGGCGAGAAGGAAGCCGGGAATGAAGCCCGCCAGATAAAGCCGAGGCACGCTGTTATTGGTCAGCAACCCATACAAGATGAAGTTGATCGACGGCGGAATGAGAATGCCTAGAGTGCCGCCCGCGGCGATGGTTCCGAGGAACAGTGCTTCGTTGTAACCGCGCTTCTTGATCTCAGGGATCGCCACCGTGCCGACGGTTGCTGCCGTCGCAACGCTCGAGCCAGACGTCGCGGCAAACATGGCGCAGGTACCGATGTTGGCATGCATCAGCCCGCCCGGCAGCCAGGATAGCCACAGCGCCACGGCGTTGTACGCCCGCTCGGCGATGCCGGCCCGTAGCAGGATTTCACCCAGCATGACGAACAACGGGATGGCGAACAGAATGTACTCGCTCGACGAATTCCAGATGATCTCGCCCATGGCGCGGTGCAGCGGCATCACCGAGTAGAAGTTGTTGAGCGCCATGCCAAGCACGCCCATGACGGCAGCCACGGAGACACTGAGGGCAAGGAGAGCGATCAGGATGAGAAGTGCGGTGATCAGCATGACTTACTTCTTCCCCCCGTGCGGCATCTCGATACCGAGACCAGCGAGCTCTCCGGCAATTTCTTCATCTTGTGACGACGCGCCAGCGATAGCATTGACGGTGCTGTAATCGCCGCGCACCAGCGCCGCGATGACTCGCAGAATGGCAACGACAATGGTCACGAAAAACAGCACGATGCCCGCCATCCATGGCAGCTGCGACCATGCCAGCGGAATGCGCAGGTTGGTATTCGAACGGTTGTTCTCGATCAGATTGGTCCAAGAGACATCGAACGAGCGCTCCACCAGCGCGCCGACAAAAATCGCGAGAAAGATCAGCGCCACGAGATCCAGCCAACCACGCATGGCCGGCGGGAAGCTGCCGTAAAGAGCATCGATGCGCACATGGCCGCGGGTGATCAGAACGTGCGCCAGTGACCAGCTGGTGCCGACGGCGAACAGATAGCCCGAGATTTCGTCGGAGCCCGAGAACTGCATCCGATCGCGCACGAACAGCCGAAAACTTTCGCCAGCTGTCTTGCTGTCACCGCCAAAAATGCCAACCGCCCACTGGTAGATCTCGATGCCGAGCGGGATGGCCTTCCGCACCAGCACCTCGGCGGTCACCACAAGGGCTGCAAACAGCAGCAGAGCGAAGCCCGCCAGGATCGCGCCTTTCGCGATCCGGGTCAGACCATTCCATAACGCTTCCATCGAACTCCCCCAGTTCCCCCGAGCAACCTATCGCGACCAATCTCTCGACCTGCAAGAGGCTTGTCCATGCGGCTGATTAGTCCGGACAAATGCCCGGTTCGCTGGGCCCGGTCAACATCGATGCGCCGCAGCGTTCCAATATTGTGGCACCATGGCCCGGAACCCAATGCGGCCCCGGGCCCATCTTGTACACATAGCATCAGCCGGCGATCAGTCCGCCTTGGCAACCAGACCGTACTTCTTGCCGATCAGCTCGGTCCACTTGGCCGCGCACTCTGGCCCGCAACGTTTGGCCCAGCTCTTGAGTACGACCTCATTGAGCGCTTTGTCGCGCGCCTTGAAGTCGGCTTCGGCCGGCTTGAACAGTTTGAGCTTGCCGGGAGGACCGACCGGGCAAACACCGGTCCCGGTCGTGCAGTAGACGCCGTCCTCTGTTTCCGCCGCGATCAGTTTCCAAGACCGATCGGTCAGCGCATCCGACTCCGCCTGGATCAGCTTTTGCGTGTCTGGCGACAGCTTGTTCCACATCGAGAGATTTACGACGAGCAAGCCAGATGTATAGCCAAGCGGTAATCGCAACAGCGACGTCGTCACTTCGGGCCACTTGGCCTTGTAGGCCGGCATGGTGCCGGTGATGCCGCAGTCGACGACGCCCTTCTCCAGCGCCGGCACCACCTCTGCGAACATGATGGTTACGCCGACGCCGCCGAAGGCACTGACGAGCTCCGATTGCGAGGTGCCCTGGACGCGAACCTTCTTGCCCTTGAAGCCTTCGATCGAGGGTAGATCGCCTTTGCAATAGAGGCCCTGCTCCGGATATGTGTTGGTGCCGATGATCAGCGCGTTATGCTTCTCGCGCATCACCTTCTGCATCTCGGGCATCCACAGCTCGGTGATCTCACGCGCCATCTTGAAGTCGCGCGCCACGCCGGCAATGTCGATGGCTTCGATGATGGCGCCGCCGTCCTCGACGAAGATCGGAATCGCGAACGCGAAGTCGAACACGCCCTGCTTGAGCAGCCGGAGCATTTCCGGCCTTTTGAGATTGAGCTCGTTGTAGGCCTTGATATTGGCCGTCAGGTTGCCGTTCGAGGCTTTCGGCAGAACTTCCAGGAAGAACGGTTTTTCAAGCGCATTCCAGTTGGTCAGGAAGTTGAAGGTTCCAACGACATTGAACTGCTTCTTGTCGATGGTCTGGGCGTTAGCCCCTCCAGTGAACACCAAGGCGAGCACGAGTAACGGGACGGCGAGAAAACGCTTCATCCGACAACCTCCCTTGCTGGCATTCAGCACCAGAGGACGTTCCCCGCGGCGAAGAGTGAAACGCATTTCCTCACATCGGACAAGGCGGACAACGGCGCTGCGATGCAGCAAAACAAAGAAGGCCCGGAACCTGTTGTGGTTCCGGGCCTATCCTTTGCAGTCCAAGTGTCAGCCGTCGATCAGTCGGCCTTGGCGACCAGCCCGTACTTCTTGCCGATCAGCTCGGTCCACTTGGCCGCGCATTCTGCGCCGCAACGCTTGGCCCAGCTCTTCAGCACGGCCTCGTTGAGCGCCTTGTCGCGCGTCTTGAGATCCGCTTCGACCGGTTTCACCAGCTTGAGCTTGCCCGGAGGGCCTGCAGGGCAGGCGCCAGTGCCCGTCGTGCAGAACACGCCATCCTCGGTCTCGGCGATCGT
>JBJXDZ010000062.1:0-15511 GCA_046154645.1 Hyphomicrobiaceae bacterium | reverse complement strand
GAACGCGTTCGATTTCCATGCGCGCATATCCAAGCGAGCAAAGGATTTCGGCTACCGAGTCAGCGTGGTGCTGACGGCACGCCGTGCGCCAGGCATTGTAGCCGTCGCGTCCAAGGGGATAGCTGCTGCGGAGGATTTGCCAGCGGCACAGATGTTGGGCGCGGGCCGCAATCTGCAGTGTTTCTGACGCTTGCGGGTAAATGCGCAGCAGACAGGCCGACATGCGCCGGGCGTAGATCAGCTCTTTGGGTTGGGTTATGCCATCCACCTGTTCGGTGCGCGGATCGGTCGCGTTTGCGGCGTCGATCGCACGGATGGCAGCGTCGAAGCGCGAAGGCATCACCATTTGGGTCACACTGTTCTTGAGGGTCTCAACGTCAGGCCGGGGGCGGGTGGATCACCGTTCAGCCACCATACCAAAAAGACGCCGATTGCAACAGGACGAGCCGCGCCTTGTGAAGCCAGCACCTTCATGACTCAGCTTCGTCAGCCTTGGCAGCTTGCCAACTGTCACGCTAAGGTAAGAGCCTACGATTGTGCGATGCCAGCCGCCGCGCCAAGTGGGCATAAGGTCTCTATGAATTCCAAACCGCTTCGCGTTCTTGTCGTAGATCGCAATAAAATCCGTGCCTCGATCATCGAGGAGGGACTGAAGCACGTCGGCGGCGTGGATGTCTCCATCGTGGAAGATCTCTCGATGCTCATGCGACGGGTGGTCGATACCGACCCCGACGTCATCATCCTGGATCTGGAGAGCCCGGACCGCGACACGCTCGAGCATGCGTTTCAAGTGACGCGAGCCGTCCGTCGGCCGATTGCCATGTTCGTCGACACGACGGACACGGCTGCGACCGAGGCCGCCATCGACGCGGGCGTATCGGCTTACATCGTTGACGGGTTGCGTAAGGAACGGGTGAAGCCGATCCTCGATATGGCGGTCAGCCGGTTCAACGCCGTCGACCGTCTTAAGCGGGAACTCGAAAGCGCCAAGAGCGAACTGGCGGAGCGCAAGACCATCGACCGCGCCAAGGGAATCTTGATGCGCTCCAAGGGCTTGAATGAAGAGCAAGCCTATCAGCTGCTCCGCAAAACTGCGATGAACCAAAATCGCAAGATCGCACAGGTGGCCGAAAGCCTCGTGTTGTCGTTCAGTATTTTTAATGACGAGGATTCGAAATGAGCGCGACTGAAGGCCGAGTGATCAGGGTCGGCTTTGTTCCGCTCTTGGATTCAGCGATGCTGGTCGTTGCGCGCGAGATGGGGTTTGCCGCAGCCGAAGGGCTCGACCTGCGCCTGACGCGCGAGGCGTCGTGGGCCAATATTCGCGATAAGATTTCGTTCGGTCACCTCAATGTAGCGCACATGCTAGCGCCGCTTCCGATTGCGATCAATCTCGGGCTCGGCCCGGTGCAGGCCGACATCATCGCTCCGATGGAACTTGGACTGGGCGGCAACTCGATCGCCGTTTCACTGGCGCTCGCAAGTGAGTTGTCGAAGACCGGTCCGATAGATCCCAACGATCCGGCGGCGGCGGCTGCCAATTTGGCAAGGGTGGTGGCCGCGCGTAATCGGACTGGACATCCACGGCTGGTATTTGGCGTGGTTCATCAGTTTTCATCGCATTTCTACGAGATGGCGTATTGGTTGGCGGTGGCGGGGTTGGCGCCGTATCGCGACATCGAGCTGCTGGTTTTGCCGCCCAGCCATATGGCCGATGCTTTGGCTGGCGGGCAGATCGACGGGTTTTGCGCCGGCGAGCCCTGGGGCACGCTGGCGGTCGGCCGTGGCGTCGGCTTCGTCGTGACGCGAAAGGCCAAGATTTGGCGCGCGGCGCCCGAAAAGGTGCTGGGAGTGAGGAGGGACTGGGCCGAGCGGGAGCCTCAATCCCTGGCCGCGCTGATGCGGGCGCTTTACCGGGCGGCGACTTGGTGCGACGAGCCGCAAAACAGGCCGCAACTGGCCGCCATTCTCGCGCAGCCGCATTATGTCGGATTGCCAAAGGAAATGCTGGAGCCGGTGCTTGAAAATCGGAGCGCCACGTTGCCGCCGGGGGCGGCCGATAGCGGGTTCACGTTCAGCGCGGGGGCGGCAACCTTCCCCTGGATCAGTCATGCCTTATGGTTTTATTCGCAGATGGTCCGGTGGGGGCAGTCACCCTATTCGGAAGGAGCGATGGCGGTGGCCCGACGCACCTACCGGCCTGACATTTATCGCGCCACGCTGAGCCCCCTGGGAATTTCCATACCGTCGGCGAACGCAAAGTTGGAGGGTGCGTTGCTCAACCGAATTCCCGTTGGGACACCAACGGGACAGCTGACGCTCGGGCCGGATGGTTTTTTTGATGGCGGCATATTCGATCCCGACAAAGTGCTCGAATACGTCAGCCGGTTTTCGGTCCATACGAGAACGGCAGAGATCATCGGGTAAAACATCGTCGTCTTTTTGCACCTGTAATGTGCAGCAGGGTATGACTGTTCGTTGTGCAGGTGCAAAAAAATAAGGCAGCCATCATCTGGCCGGTCTGCCCCGTGTGTGGGTTTTGAAAATGTAATAGATTGAAAATAAGAGATTTATTCTGACTGACCGACTTGGCGCAAAATTTGCGTTAGTCGACACAGACCAGCGCTGGTCTACCCCCAAAATTCACGCCCAATGCAGGGCCAACGGCGACGCTGCCGGAACGAGGACGGATCATGAGATCCGGCCGCCTCGATTGATCTCTGCTGAAGGGCACCGAATTATGAAACAACGACTTGTCGTTATCGGCAACGGCATGGCTCCTGGCCGGGCGCTGGATGGACTGTTCGAGACGAAGCCGGACGCGTTTGAGGTGACGATTTTCAACGCCGAGCCGCGCGTCAATTACGATCGGATCATGCTGTCGCCGATTCTGTCGGGCGAGAAGAGCTTTGAACAAATCGTCATTCACGGCGATGGCTGGTACGAGAAGCATGGTGTGACGCTTTATAAGGGCGCCACCGTTACATCGATCGACCGAAGCGCAAAGACCGTGACTTCCGCGCGGGGCCTCACCGTGCCCTACGACAAACTGATCATTGCGACAGGCTCGCTGCCGATCATCCTGCCCGTTCCCGGACACAACCTTGCAGGCGTGCTGAGCTATCGCGACCTCGACGACGTGCAGGCCATGCTGATTGCGGCCCAATCTCGCGGTTCGGCGATCGTGATTGGTGGTGGTCTGCTGGGACTTGAAGCAGCCGTCGGCCTCAAGGAACAGGGGATGGACGTTACCGTCATCCATCTGGCGCCGACCCTGATGGAGCGCCAGCTCGACGTTCCCAGCGGCCATCTGCTGCAACGCGCCATCGAAGCGCGTGGAATCAAGGTGCTCACCAAAGCCAGCACCAAAGCTATCCTCGGTGAGAAGAAAGTAGAAGCACTCCTGCTCGAAGACGGTACGCGATTGCCGGCCGATCTGATCGTCATGGCGGTCGGCATCAAGCCGAACGCTGGCATAGCAAAGACCGCCGGTCTTGATGTCGGTCGCGGCATCAAGGTGTCGGCGTCGATGCAGACCAGCGACCCCGACATCTTTGCGCTCGGCGAATGCGCGGAATTCGAAGGTCAGGTCTTCGGGCTGGTCGCACCGCTTTACGAAATGGCGGGCGTTGTCGCCTCTCATTTAGCAGGCGATCCGTCACCGCAATTTGCCCCGAGCGCCGTTGCGACAAAGCTCAAGGTGACCGGGATCAATCTATTTTCTGCGGGTGACTTTGCGGAAGGCAAAGACCGCGAGGAAATCGTTTTCCGCGATGCCACGCGGGGCGTCTACAAGCGCCTCGTCCTGCAGGACAACAAGATCATCGGCGCCGTGCTTTACGGCGATACGTCCGATGGTGCATGGTTCTTCGATCACCTCAAGAAGGCGTCCGATATTTCGGACATGCGCGAGACCTTGATCTTTGGTCCAGCGCTTGCCGGGGGTGCCAAACTGGACCCTATGGCGGCCGTTGCAGCCTTGCCGGATGAGGCAGAGATCTGCGGATGCAACGGCGTATGCAAGGGCAAGATCACGGGAGCCATTACAACTCTCGGCCTGACAACCCTCGACGATGTCAGGGCCCATACCAAGGCGTCGGCCTCGTGCGGCTCGTGTACTGGTCTCGTCGAGCAACTACTCAAAGTTACCCTTGGCGACAGCTATTCGGCGGCAGCCGTGTCGCCGATGTGCCCGTGCACCCATCACGGTCACGACGAGGTTCGGCGTCTCATTGTTGCAACGAGCCTGAAGACGATTCCAGACCTGATGCAGTCGCTCGAATGGAAGACCTCGTCAGGTTGCGCCAAGTGCCGACCCGCGCTCAACTACTACCTGCTCGCCACTTGGCCCGGCGAATACGATGACGACAATCAATCGCGCTACATCAATGAGCGCGTCCACGCCAACATCCAGAAGGATGGCACGTATTCGGTAGTTCCTCGGATGTGGGGCGGCATGACCAGTTCGATGGAATTACGCGCTATTGCGGATGTCGTCGATAAGTTTGCGATCCCCAGCGTCAAGGTCACGGGCGGCCAGCGTATCGACATGCTCGGCGTCAAAAAAGAGGACCTGCCCGCAGTTTGGGCCGACCTCAACGCCGCCGGAATGGTATCGGGGGCCGCTTACGCCAAGGGGTTGCGCACCGTCAAGACCTGCGTGGGGACAGACTGGTGCCGCTTTGGCACTCAGGACTCGACGGGACTTGGTATACGCCTGGAAAAATTCATGTGGGGTTCGTGGACACCGGCCAAAGTCAAATTGGCTGTCTCCGGTTGCCCGCGGAATTGCGCCGAGGCCACCTGCAAGGACATCGGCGTCATCTGCGTCGACAGCGGCTTCGACATTCATTTCGCCGGTGCTGCCGGGCTCGACATCAAGGGGACAGAAGTCCTCGGCCACGTCGCGACGCAAGACGAGGCCGTCGAGGTCATTGCCGCGCTGACCCAGCTCTATCGCGAACAGGGCCGCTACCTTGAACGCATCTACAAATGGGTCAAGCGCGTCGGCCTCGACACGGTCCGCGAGCAGATCATGGCCGACGTCGAGCGGCGCAAAGTGCTCTATGGCCGGTTCGTGATCTCGCAAAAATTCGTGCAGACTGACCCTTGGGCCGAGCGGGTCAATGGCAGGGATGCTCATGAGTTTGCCGCCATGGCGGACTTTTCTCATGCGGAGGCCGCACAATGACAAAGCACGAAACGCGCTGGATCGACGTGGGCTCGGTCGACGATATTCCGATGCTGGGCGCACGCGTGATCAAAACGCCGTCGGGATGCGTTGCGGTGTTCCGCACCGGCCCTGATGAGGTGTTTGCAATCGACGACCGTTGCCCGCACAAGGGCGGTCCCCTCAGTCAAGGGATCGTGCACGACAAGTCGGTGACGTGTCCGTTGCACAATTGGGTCATCGATCTGGCGTCAGGCGAAGCCAAGGGTGCCGACAAAGGTTCGGTCCGCACCATCGCCACGAAAGTCGAGGCGGGCCGGCTCCTGATCGACGAGACCGCGTGCACCCGGCTGAAGGCATCATAAGGTTAGTCGACGTGACACAAGAAGCCTCACCGGCGATCAAAACAACCTGCCCTTACTGTGGCGTGGGGTGCGGGGTGCTGGCAAAGCAAGAGACCAACGGCGGTGTGAGTATCGCCGGTGATCCCGATCATCCGGCAAACTCCGGCCGTCTTTGCTCGAAAGGTTCGGCGCTGGCCGAAACCCTGGGTCAGGGCGACCGCCTGCTTTATCCGATGATCGCCGGGCGGCGCGCCATTTGGGATGAGGCGCTCGACCTCGTTGCGCAACGCTTCATGGCGGCCATCGCAGAACACGGGCCGGACTCCGTTGCATTTTATGTTTCAGGACAACTCCTGACCGAAGACTATTATGTCGCCAACAAGTTGATGAAGGGGTTTATCGGCTCGGCCAACATCGACACGAATTCGCGGCTTTGCATGGCATCCTCGGTTGCAGGACATCGCCGTGCATTCGGGTCCGATACCGTTCCGGGAAACTATAAGGATCTGGAGTTGGCCGAACTTGTCGTTTTGGTCGGCTCCAACCTCGCCTGGTGCCATCCCGTCTTGTTTCAACGGCTGTTGAGCGCGAAGGAAAAACACGGCACAAAAATCATCGTTATCGATCCGCGCCGGACGCCAACGGCCGAAGCTGCCGACTTGCACTTGGATCTAGCGCCCGGCTCGGACGTCGCGCTCTTCAATGGATTGTTGGCTCATTTGTGGGCCGCCGGGGCCATCGACGACGCTTACGTCCAAGCACATACGACCGGCCTGATGGAGGCCCTTGCCAGCGCATTGGCGATGGACCTCACGTCAATCGCAAAATGCACCGGAATTGACGAACAAAAAATCTCGGAATTTTACGAGTTATTCGCGAAGCATCAAAACGTCGTTACGGTTTTCAGCCAAGGCGTCAATCAATCGACAGCGGGAACCGACAAAGTCAACGCCATCATTAATTGCCACCTGATGACCGGACGGATCGGTCGCCCTGGTATGGGTCCATTTTCGATCACCGGCCAGCCTAATGCCATGGGCGGGCGCGAAGCCGGTGGTCTTGCCAATATGCTGGCGGCCCATATGGACCTTGATCGCGCCGATCATCGCGAAACGGTGCAAGGATTTTGGAATTCCCCGCGCATCGCATCGAAGCCCGGCCTCAAGGCGGTCGATCTATTTCGCGCTGTGGGTAACGGCCAGATCAAGGCGCTGTGGATCATGGCGACCAATCCGGTCGATAGCCTGCCGATGGCCGACGACGTCCGTGCAGCGCTCGAAACCTGTCCGTTTGTGGTCGTTTCCGACGTTAGCCAGAAGACCGATACTTTGCCTTACGCGCACGTGGCACTTCCGTCGACCGCCTGGGGCGAAAAGGGCGGCACCGTCACCAATTCGGAGCGCTGCATTTCCCGGCAGCGCGCGTTCATTCAGCCCCCGGGCGAAGCGCGGCACGACTGGAGTCAGATGGCCGAGGTTGCGCGGCGAATGGGATTTGCCAAAGAGTTCCAATATCGCGGACCAGCGGACATCTTTGCCGAACATGCCGCGCTTTCAGCCGCCGATAACGACGGTACTCGCGATTTCGATATCGGCGCCCATATGGCGATCTCTGCCGGAGACTACGACAACCTCACCCCGTTCCAATGGCCCCAACGCGGAGGTGGACTATCGAACCCGGCGCGTTTTTTCGCCGACGGCGGGTTTTATACGTCTGATTGCCGCGCGCGCTTCATCTCAACGCCGTTCCGTAGGCCGGCGTCCGCGACCAGTCCCGACTTTCCCTTCGTTCTCAACACCGGCCGCATTCGCGACCAGTGGCATACGATGACGCGGACAGCCAAGTCCGCGCGGCTGACGAGCCACTATGCCGAGCCCTTCATCGAAATCCATCCGGAAGATGCGGTGCGTGCGGGCGTGCAGGCCGCCCAGCTTGCTGTCGTTTCCAGCCCATCCGGATCGGTCGTCGTGCGCGTGCTCGTCACGGACCGGCAGCGCATGGGCTCGGTCTTCGTGCCGATGCATTGGACCGGGCAGTTCTCCAGCAAAGGCCGCATTGGTGCGCTGATCGCGGGTAACGTGGATGCAACGTCAGGGCAGCCCGAGTTGAAATATACGCCCGTCGCCGTCACAGCCTATGCGCCGGCGTGGTACGGATTCTCCGTCTCGACCAGAGCACCCGTTACGAGAGGTCTCGATTATTGGGCGCTCGCTCCGGCAAAGGCAGGCTTCCGGCTCGAAGCCGCTGGTCTGGCAGCGCCAGACGATTGGACCGCGTTTGCGCGACAGGTTCTTTCTCTCGATGATGATGCAGAGCTTCTCGCCTACCACGACAAGACGAAGGGCCGTTACCGTTTCGCCGCCTTTGAGGGGGAGCAGCTCGCAGGTGCGTTCTTTGCCGATAGCGAACCGGTTGGCGTTTCACGGTCTTGGGCGTGCGACCAGTTGGGCCATGCTTTCGCGAAAGAGTCCGATCGGCTTTCGCTGCTGGCGGGGCGCGGCGGACGCGACGGCATCGATCGCGGCGCGACGGTATGTGCGTGCTTCGACATTGGCGCCAATCAGATTGCCCAGGCTGTGGCAAGCGGCCAGTGCGCCGACGTTGCACAGATCGGCCGTCACCTATCCGCCGGCACGAACTGCGGATCCTGCCGCTCGGAAATCGGCCGGATCGTCAGCGAGCAACTCGCCTTGAAGGCCGCATCAGAACAGCCGGTCTCTGCCCCTTCGGCGGACGACTCCAGACGGGTGAGCTAAATCCAGCCTCCATTTTTCATTTCGTCATTGCAGACCGCTGCCGCACCTCGGTTGGCGCACACCTAACAGGAGCTGAAATGCCAGAGACGACGCCTCGCCGGTTTACACTTTTCAGTGCGGAGCCAAGAATCAAAGTGCTCCACTACACGTGGCTCGCCTTTTTTGTGAGCTTTATGGTGTGGTTCAACCATGCCCCGCTCATGGCATCGATCCGCACCTCACTGAAACTCTCCGATCAGGAAGTCGCGGCACTCCTGATCCTGAACGTGGCACTCACGATTCCGGCGCGTATAGTCATCGGCATGCTGGTCGATAAGTTCGGCCCGAAACTGATGTTTTCTCTATTGCTTGGCGTTTCGGGTCTACTCTGTATTCCGTTCGCGCTCGCAACCGATTTCTCGACGCTTGCGCTATCGCGCTTCCTGCTGGCCATCGTTGGTGCGGGATTCGTCGTTGGCATCCGCATGATCGGGGAATGGTTCCCCGCGAAAGAGACTGGGCTGGCGCAAGGAATCTATGCGGGCTTTGGCAATTTCGGCTCTGCTGCTGCTGCCGTGACTTTGCCGACGATTGCCGCATTGGCTGGCGGTGAGAATGGTTGGCGTTGGGCGGTTGGGCTGACGGGCGCGATTGCCGTTATCTATGCTGTGATGTTTTACGTTTCCGTCAGCAATACGCCAAAAGGATCCACTTATTTCAGCCCGAAGAAAATGGGAGCCCTCGAACTGTCGAGCCGGTTCGACTTTGTTTTGTACGTGCTGATGCAAATTCCGCTCGTGCTGGCTTTGGCTCTGCTGGCCTGGAAATTGGGTCCAGCCAACCTCAAGCTGATTTCGGGCTTGACCACCAATCTCATTTTCGGCGCGCTCGCGGCCCTGTTTGCCTATCAGGTCTTCGACGCCGTCCGCATCAACCGTCCAATGTTGTCGGGCGTTCCAGTGCCACCGCTGCAACGCTACAAATTCCAGCAGGTCGTCGCTCTCAGCCTCGCCTATTTCGTCACCTTCGGCTCGGAGCTTGCCGTCGTCTCGATCCTGCCGTTGCTGTTCAAGGACACATTTGCGCTGTCCTTGGCCTTCGCCGGCTTCGTCGGGGCTAGCTTTGGCTTCACGACCTTCTTCGCCCGCCCGGCTGGTGGTGGACTGAGCGACCATTTCGGCCGTCGCCGCCTGATGCTGCTCTGCATGCTCGGCACTGCCGTGGGCTACTTCGCGATGAGTTTCATCGGTCCGGCGACAGGACTGGTATTTGGCGTCACCGTCACATTCCTCTGCTCGCTATTTGTCAATGCTGGCAATGGTGCCGTCTACGCCATGCTCCCGCTCATCAAGCGCCGTCTGACCGGCCAGATTGCCGGTATTGTCGGCGCGTTCGGCAACGTCGGTGGGGTCCTGTTCCTGACCTTGTATTCGTTCGTAACGCCGCAGACGTTCTTTTTTGTTGCGGCTGGAACCTCTCTCGTCGGACTTGCGCTGATTTACTTTTTCGTCGAAGAGCCAAAAGGGCAAATTGCGGAAGAGATGGCGGATGGCTCCGTGACCATGATCGACGTCGCTTGATACCAATGGGGATTGCCGGTGACGAAGACAATGGGATTGAAAAAGCCGGCAATCTCCGTCGGTCAGCATTCCACGGCTGGCCGCAAAGATCGCAACGACGATTCCTACGGCGTCCTCATTCCAGAACCGGTTTTGCTCGAAACCAAAGGCATTGCTATGGCAATCGCCGACGGGATGAGTTCGAGCGAAGCCGCCAAGGAGGCCAGCGAAACCTGCGTCCGCAGCTTTCTGACCGACTACTTTGCGACCCATCAATCGTGGACCGTAAAGACGTCCGTAGAGCGGGTTCTCTCGGCCGTAAACCGGTGGCTGCACAGCCAGAGCGAAGCGCACTACGACTCCGGTCGCGGCATGGTGAGCACGTTTTCCGGCATCGTTTTGAAGTCATCCTTGGCGCACATCTTTCATGCCGGCGACAGCCGCATTTACCTCATCCGGGATGGCGCGATCGAACGGTTGACGAACGATCATCGCGTGCGCGTTTCCGGCAAGCAGGAGTACCTGTCGCGGGCGTTCGGGATCTCACGCGACCTCGCCGTCGACTACCGCACACTCCCCATCGAGCGCGGCGACATCTTGCTGTTCACCACTGACGGGGTGCACGACTTCCTGCGCGATGGGCAAATGGCCAACATCGTTCGCGCCGAGCCCAACGACCTCGACGGGGCCGCAGCCCGCATCGTGGCGGCAGCCTTTGCAAACAACAGCAACGATAACCTCACCTGTCAGATCGTGCGCATCGACGACCCCGGCGCAACCGATCAAAAGGCATTGCAGCAGCGGCTTTCGGCATTGCCATTCCCGCCGGAGATTTCACCTGGCAGCACATTCGAGGGCTATAAGATTGTCCGCGAATTGCATCTGAGCAACCGCACGCAGGTCTATCTGGCCGAGGACCAGGAGACGCACGAACGGGTCGTCATCAAGACACCCTCCGTCAATTTCGAGGACGATGCGACATACATCGAGATGTTCACGCGTGAAGAATGGGTCGGGCAACTGGTCTCGAGTCCGCATGTCCTCAAAGTTCTGGCACCCAAGCGTCTGCGCAAATCGCTTTATTACGTCACCGAATATTTCGAGGGGCAAACGCTGCGGCAATGGATGCTGGATCATCCCGATCGCGATCTGGAGGCGGTCCGGGGTATAGTCGAGCAGATAGTCAAAGGCCTGCGCGTCTTTCACCGCAAGGAAATCCTGCATCGCGACCTAAAACCGGAAAACATCCTGATCGATCGTTCCGGCCTAGTGAAGATCATCGATTTTGGGTCATCGCGTGTGGCTGGTATCGAGGAAATCGCGTCGCCAGTGGGGCGTCCGGCCCTCCTCGGGACGGAGGGCTACACTGCTCCAGAATATCACCGCGATGTACAACCCACGACGCGCTCAGATATTTATTCGCTAGGTGTCATTGCCTACGAGTTGCTCACTGGCCAGTTGCCTTATGGACGAGGCTTTACCACACGGCGCGACGTTGACAGATTGGCATATATTCCGGCAACTCAACTCGATCCGAATGTCCCGCGATGGGTGGATGCCGCGCTGGCCAAGGCGGTGCATAAGGACCCGCTGCAACGCACCGAGGTCTTATCCGCCCTGGTCGAAGATTTGCGCAAGCCGAACACGGCGCTGATCACAAACCGTGCGGTACCGCTCATCGAGCGCAATCCAATAGCATTTTGGAAAGTCGTCTCGTTAGTGTTGGCGGTTGTGAACCTTTGCCTTCTCGTGCTTCTTTTTCCAGCCAGGTAGTCATCCACCATTTGGAGGTCAGCGCTTCGGCGCGAAAGCAACAAATGGGGAGGCTGAACATCCTGTCACCAAGACGAGTTTTCACTGCATGGCCAGCGGCGCGGCGGTTGTATCGTATTCACCCAGATAGCGCTTGACTGAGAGCGCGCTCGAACCCTTAGGGTCTGGAGCGTTGGAACGAGACCAGGGTGATTATGAAGATCGGTGAACTCGCGAAGCGATCAGGATTTTCGGCCCACACGATCCGCTATTATGAGCGGATCGGGCTGCTGCCCTATGCTGATCGAGACCAATCCAAACAACGCGACTACGACGCTTCAATTCTGATCTGGATTGAATTTCTCGGGCGACTAAAAACGACGGGGATGCCGATCCGGGACATGTTGCGTTATGCGAAGTTGCGGGATCGTGGTGTCTCGACAGAGGTTGAACGACGCAAACTGCTCGAAGTGGGCCGGTCGCCGGTACCGGATTGTCAACTCTGGGTGGCCCAACGGTGCTGGAACGTCTTCTTGTCACGAACGTCAAAGGTCTCGACCTTACCAATCTGACCGAGGCGGCGGCTACGCGGGCGCGAACCGCCAAGCTGTACCCAAAGACGGCGCTGGTGTTCGTCCACGGTTTTGGGACGACTTTTGAATTTGCCCTTGCGCGTGCCGCTCAAATCAGTCGCGATATCGGCTACGACGGTCCGGCGTTCTCATTTACTTGGCCGTCGCTTGGAAGGACGGATCCCCTTGCGTATAGCCCTGATGAGCAGGCAGCCAAGGCGTCCGTCGACTCGTTCGTTACGTTACTCGCGACCATCGCAGGCATCAGTGGCGTTGAAAAAATCCACATTGTCGCTCACAGTATGGGCAACCAAATCCTTCTCAAAGCTTTGCGAAAGATACAGAGCGAATTGCCTGCATCGGGGTCTGGCCTGTCGCGCAAAATTGGTGAGATAGTATTTGCCGCCCCCGACGTGGCCCAATCCGAATTCCAAAGCCAGACCGCTTCCCTGACTGGTCACAAGATGACGCTATACGCATCCGCATATGACAAAGCCCTGTGGGTCTCGTTCCTTCGCAATGATTCTGTCCGGGCCGGCACCGTCAGGTTCGGGCTGCTTTCCTCAGGAAGGCCCGCCATCACCCCTGGTGTCGATAGCATCGACATTTCAGACGCGGGTCGCGACTATTTCAATGCCAACCACGACGTCTATGCTTCCAATCCCTACGTCGCCAACGACCTGCGCCACCTGTTACAATCTGGCAAACGCCCGCCCCATCGCTGCAGCCAAGGTGTCCTCCATGAGCAAGGGCAGCAGCCCGAACAGTATTGGGTCTTTAGTTTGAGTGGCGCTCGTTGAAGTCGAAAGATCGCATGGGCAGCTTGAAGCGGATGGGGATCGCCATTTCAAAAGTAATGCCGGGAACGTCGGAGGGTGGGACCGGCAAGGGGGCTGCGCGGACCAGCATGGCGACGGCTTCCTCGTCGAGAGCTGCGTTGCCAGATCCTTGCAAAAGCCTGCGTGAGACAAGCGCGCCCGAACGGTCAATTGTGAAGGAAACCAGGACTTCGCCCGTGCCGGCATGAGACCGCGCCGCTTCGGGATACTGCTTGAAGCCGTCGATGTGGACCGCCAACCGCTTCTGCCACGTCGCTTTGGATTTGCGCGCCGACGGCGACAGCCCGAGTGATGTGGTCTTGGCCTCGGCGACTTTCGGTGCGGCTATCGAGGGCATTGACGCCTGCTCTTGCGCGGCGGCAGCGGCCGTCATTTGCGGCTGAGGCGGCGTGGGCGGACTGTCCTGCTCGGCTTCCGACTTGTCCAGATTCTCGGTCTTGGACGGCGCGGCCATTGCGACTTCGCTCTTCGACAAAGACTTCTGTTCGATATCGACGTCGTTCTTTTCAGTTTGCGCGGGCGGCGTCACTGGGGTCTCGGTGGGGCTTGAGAGCTGCGGCGCGACTTCAGGTTGGGCTTGGCCGGTCTTGGTCGCAATGTCATCGGGGGCTGCGGCGATCATCTCGATGTCGAGCGGGGCGGCAAAGCCCGCGGCTTCATCCTCGGACGCAAGCTCCACCGGATTCCATAGTGCGTAAGCGATGGGGCTCGCGTGCAGCAGAACCGCCGCCAACAAGGCGAGGGTCCAGCCGCGCCAGGACAGCACGGAAGCATCCATGTCCGGCTGATGCGAAACGCTGGTGGCAGCACTCATGGCTTGGCCGGGGCGGCAGCTCGCGCATCGACCGCGCCCGTTCCTTCCAGGCCGACGAGCGCAACTTTTAGATAGCCACCGATCCGCAGCTTGTTGAGGATGGCCATGAGTTCGCCGTAGGGAACCGCTTTGTCAGCGCGCACGAAGATGCGGGTATCGCGCTTGAGGACGGTCGCGACGTCGATGGCCTGGACGAGACCGTCGCGCGTGATGGGGTCGTTGCCGATCGCGAGCGTCAGGTCGGGCTTGATGGTCACGAACAAAGGTTTGTCAGGGCGCTTTTCGGGCCTCGCCTCGGAGACGGGTAGATCGACCGGCACGTCAACGGTCGAGAGGGGGGCAGCGACCATGAAGATGATCAGCAGCACCAGCATCACGTCGATGAACGGCGTGATGTTGATTTCCGACAGTTCGGCATCTTCGTCGTCATGCTCGCGGGTCTGCATGGCCATGATGTGTTACTCCGCCGCGCGAACGGGACGAACGTGTTGGGGAGCATTCCCCGCCCGGTCGAGGTCGCGCGAGACGAGGCGGGCAATCTCCCCGGAAGCGTCGTGGACCTCGGCGCGATAGCTCGCGATGGCGCGGGTCAACTGATTGTACATGAGGACAGCCGGGATGGCGGCGACGAGGCCGAGAGCGGTCGCCAGCAGCGCTTCGGCGATCCCCGGGGCGACGACGGCGAGGTTGGTCGTCTGCGAGCGCGAGATGCCGATGAAGCTGTTCATGATGCCCCATACGGTGCCGAACAATCCAATGAAGGGGGACGTCGCGCCGACGCTGGCCAACACACCGGTGCCCCGCTTTATCAGACGCTGTGCGAACGCTTCCCCAGCGGCAAGCCGGGACTCGACACGTTCCTTGATCCCCTCGCGCGAGGTGAGGTCGGAGGAGAGCTTGAGCTCCGTGACGGCATTTGCGATCAGCCCCGCAACAACACCGCGCCCCGACGGAAACCGGGCCGCTGCAGCGGAGAGCGATCGCTCCTCGGCAAGCGCCGCACGGTCGCGCCTGACCCGGCGGATTGCAATCGACAGCTCGAATGTCTTGGCGATCCAGATGCTCCAGGTTGCGAGCGATGCTAGAGCCAACAGCGTCATGACGGCCTTCACGACGATGTCGGCCGACAAGAACATGCCCCACGGCGATAGCTCATGGGGGAGTGTGGCCGCGGCCTTAGCCAGTGCAGTCGGCGAAGAGGGCGCTGCCGGAGCTGCGACGGCAGGCGGCGGCGCGGCGGGCTGAACCGCGACATTGACCGGCGCGGCGGTGGAGGAACCAGCCGTCGCGGCTGCCTCTTTGGCCCTCTCCTGGAGGACATCGGCGGGAGGATCGTCGGCACGCGCGGTGGTCGCGGCACATGCGGGAAAGGCAAGTATCGCGATGAGGGCCAATCGTCGAGCGACGTTCAAACAGGCGTTCATGAGCGGGGACTTTCGAGTGAGCGTCACGCCTCGGCACAGCGGCGGATGAGGTTGTGGTAGATGCCGGTCAGCCGTACGACGTGCACGTCGTCAATTCCCTGCTCCGCCGCCATTTCTTGAATCACCTGATCGAGATCGAACAGCAGCGCGCGCTCGGCTTCGAGTTTCACCATGCTCTGCATCCAGAAGAACGAGACCACGCGCTGGCCGTTGGTGATTGGCGCGACACGGTGCAGGCTGGTCGATGGGTAGAGCACGGCGTCGCCGGCGGCGAGTTTCACCTCGTGTGCGCCGTAGTTGGT
>JBJXDZ010000061.1:0-3659 GCA_046154645.1 Hyphomicrobiaceae bacterium | reverse complement strand
CGAAGCGTGCTTTCGTGCGCCGCGCGACCAACTCGAAGCTGACGGCTGAGAGATGGTGACACTCGTCGATGATCAGGTGGCCGTAGTCCGCGACCAAGTCGCTCACTTCTGCGTTACGTACGAGGCTTTGGATCAGCGCGATGTCGATCCGACCCGTGGGCTTGCGCTTCCCGCCGCCGATCGTGCCGATATCGCCATCCCGGACCGACAGAAACGTTCGCAGCCGCTCGCGCCATTGGTCGACGAGCTGGCGGCGATGGACGAGAACCAGCGTGTTGACACCACGCGCGGCGATCATGCGCGCGCCGACGACGGTCTTGCCGAATGCGGTTGTGGCGGCCAGCACTCCATAGTCGTGGGGTTCGATCGCGGCGACAGCGGCGGCCTGCACATCATGCAGGATGCCGAGAAATTTGAGGTCGAGCGGTTGGCCAACATTGCGTTCGTCTCTGAAGCGGGCTGCCGCTCCGTTCAACTTGAGCAGGTCGACGGCTTCATCGCGACAGCCACGCGGCAGGCCGACGTGGCGCGGATGAAGCTCGGCACACGAGATGATGCGCGGCTTGCCGAACGTCGGCAGCCGCATGGCCTGAGCGCGATAGAACTCCGGGTTTTGAAATGCCGCAATCCGAACGAGTTGGGCCACCATTGACGATGGCAAACCGGACCGGTCGACATAGACTTGATCGCCAAGCACGACGTCGACGTGCTCGGGCATTGGTTCCTTGTTGGGCTGCACCTGCCGTCGCCGCGACGGAGTCATCTTCCAGGGCTCGTCCGCGTTCTCGTCATCAACGGGCAAACGGACTCCGGTGGCCCCGCCAGGCATCTCCGCTTCAACCCTTAAGATCACGGCGGAGACCTCCGAAGAGGACATGCGTCGCTGGCACGATAGAAATGCCCACTGGTCATCATGGGGCCGCAGATCATCGTCGACGAAGATGCTGTTCCCGTTCTCTCGTGCATGCCGCTGCAACGGCAGCGCGATCAGGTTTCCGAAGCCGCCGCTCGGCATCGTGTCCTGGCTTGGAAACAGTCGATCATAGGACTTGAAGCCGATTTCCGGCCGCCGGTTCATCGTCCGCGTCAGCAGTAAAGTCCCAAGACGACGAGCGTCCGATGCCGCCACGAGCTCGGAGAAGAACAGCCAGACGTGGCCACCGTTCCCGGAACGCGACCGTTCCAGCGCGACCGGCACATCGCAGTCCCGGCAGGCAGCGATGAAGGCCAGGGCGTCGCTGGACCAGTTTTCCTCGTCGAAATCGACGGCCAGGAATCCGCACGTGTCGTCGAAGAGCAGTGGATAGACCCCGGCCACGAAGTCCTTCCCTCGACCATTCGGGCGAACGCGATCCTCCCCGCGGAGGTGGCATTCGATCACGTCCGGCGTGACCGGGATGAAAGCCTTGTTCGGACAATCACTGCATTTGATCTGCGGCTTGCCGCATACGCCGCGCACCCACTCGTTGGCGCAGGCAGGAGCATAGCCCGATCGACCGGTCTTCGGATTGTCCCATCGCGCTGGGAAGACATCGGTTCGACCGCCGAAGAGCTGGCGGAAGAGCGCAACCTTGTCTGTGGCAGGAGAGCCATTGGTCACCTCAGGCTTCGGCGTGGCGATCGCTAAGGGTTGGCTTGGTGATAGGTCTCCGGCCGCCGCCGCTGGGCTCTGATTGAGTTCAGCGATTCGCGCTTTGATGCGGGCGCGCTCCATCTCGAGCTCGGCAAGCTGCCGGCGGAGATTTTCCAATTCCTCATCTCGCCGTGCATCATTCACAGCGCCGCCTCGTCGGATCGGGCCTCGGTCCTGGCTTCGGTATTCATCCTTGCAATTCTAAACTTACACGTTAAATATGCAAGGATGCTGACGCGACGTCTCCAAACCCGAATCCGCACGGACCTCGAAGCTCAGGCCGCGGTGACCCTGCTCGGTCCCAGGCAGGTTGGGAAGACGACGCTTGCCTTGGCGATAGCAGAAGCTGTCCCGTCGATCTATCTCGACCTGGAGGACCCAGCCGGTCGCGACAAGCTCGCCGATCCGGCCCTGTACCTTCAGGCCCACGAGGACAAGCTCGTGATACTCGACGAGATTCAAAATGCGCCGGATCTTTTCAGTGTCCTGCGCGGGTTGATCGACAAGGGCCGACGCAAAGGCCGCAAGACAGGCCGCTTTCTCCTCCTTGGCTCAGCGTCGATCGAGCTTCTGCGCCAATCGTCCGAGAGCCTTGCCGGTCGGATTGCCTATCGGGAACTGTGCCCCCTCGATGTGACTGAGGCCGGGCGCGACAAGCAGGATACTCTCTGGCTGCGCGGCGGCTTTCCGCAAAGCTTCCTTGCGCGTGGCGACGCTCGGAGCCTCGATTGGCGACGCGATTTCCTGCGCACATACCTGACGCGCGACATCCCGCTGCTCGAGCCGCGCATCCCTGCAGAGACGTTGCGCCGGCTGTGGACCATGCTGGCACACGCGCAAGGTACGCCACTTAACGCGTCGCGGCTGGCCACAGGGCTCAGCATCAGCTCGCCGACTGTGACGCGCTACATCGATCTGTTGGTCGATCTGCTGTTGGTGCGGCGCCTGCAACCGTTCCATAGAAATCTTGGCAAGCGTCTGGTGAAGTCGCCGAAGACCTACGTCCGCGACAGTGGCGTGCTGCATGCACTTCTCGCCGTGGCAACGCTCGATGCCCTTCGCGATCATCCGATCGTTGGACCTAGCTGGGAAGGCTTCGTCATCGAGACGCTGATCGATTGCGCCCCGGAATGGACCCAAGCCTTCTACTACCGCACCGCGGCCGGTGCCGAAATCGATCTTCTTTTGGAGCTGCCCGGGGATCAGCTTTGGGCCATTGAGATCAAGCGCAGCCTTTCGCCCAAGGTCGAGCGCGGCTTCCATATCGCGTGTGACGACCTGAAACCGGCGCGCCGGCTCGTTGTCTACTCAGGGGATGAGCGGGTGCCATTGCCGCACGACGTCGAAGCCATTGGCTTGGCTGCACTGGCCGAGCAGCTCGTCAAGCATCGCTGAAATCGAGCTGTGCCGCACTCGGCGGAGCTTACATTGTGTTGTTCAGCTGCGATGCACGGCCGCGACACAAGTAGCCGTGGTCTCCCAAGGGTGCGATTCCTCGGCTTGGGAACTCAACAAAAAAACATGAACGATTTCAATCAGGTGGCCCGAAGGGTTGCAAGATCCCTCGGCTCCACCACCGTTACAATTAAAGTGTCGATTTCACTGTGGCGTCGTTGCTCGGCGTCGACCGCCATTAGACGACGGCCAACCTCACAAGTCGATTGTCTCCCGTGGTCACGGCCCTTGCAGAGCCGCAGCGACGGTCTTGAGGGGCAGCAGAAGCGTCAGCGGTGCATTGTCCGGCCGGACCGTCCCAAAGCTCTTGTATCATTTAGCCGCCCGGTCGGATTTGGCGTCAATCAGCATCGCGACGCCGCCGACCTCCGCGGCGACGGAGACACATCGATAGCCGGTGGCAAGCGCAAGCCGACGGGGAGGATCGATATCGCGCTGATCCATAGCCTCGTACGTAACGCAGAAGTGAGCGACTTGGTCGCGGACTACGGCCACCTGATCATCGACGAGTGTCACCATCTCTCAGCCGTCAGCTTCGAGTTGGTCGCGCGGCGCACGAAAGCACGCTTCG
>JBJXDZ010000060.1:0-81415 GCA_046154645.1 Hyphomicrobiaceae bacterium | reverse complement strand
CGCAGCGGGATGGGCTGGTGGTTGCATCGAACGACCACGCCGCGCCTTACTCGTCGAGCAGCTTCTGCTTTGGGCCG
Organism: Hyphomicrobiaceae bacterium; assembly: GCA_046154645.1. Classification (GTDB taxonomy): domain Bacteria; phylum Pseudomonadota; class Alphaproteobacteria; order Rhizobiales; family Hyphomicrobiaceae. The sequence continues at coordinate 81,338 of JBJXDZ010000060.1, read as the reverse complement.
ACGCCGCGGAAGAAGCGGGCGATGAAGCTCTTGTCGCGCAGATGCGCCGGCGTCTCGCGGTTGACGAAGTCGACGATCTGGCCGTCCTTCAAGCCATAATTGGCGATCTTCTCGACGCTGCCGACGCGACTGAAGTAGACGGCTACCACGCGGCGATCCACCTCCTCGGGCTTGAAGAACGCCTGCTGCTTGGTGGTGCTCGAAATGTAGTAGTAGGCATTGCCATTGCCGACTGCCGACGTGGTATCGGGCGTGCCCAGCGCCATGCGGACCGCGTCCTGGGTCATGCCGGGCTGGATCTGCTGCAGATCGGTTTCGCCAAAATGGTGGCCATGGCGCGTCGTCGTCGATGCGCATCCGGCGACGGCGACAAAGCAGCCCGCCGCCAGCAACCGGCGCCATGTCGGCGGATGCCGCATTGCACGGCCTGTCTTGGCGTCCATTCCCCCAGCCCCGTTCGTCATGATCAAGGCGCTTTCCCTTAACATCCCCGAGCCGCTCCCCACCATGCTGCGGCTTTGCGATACAGATTCTTCTGCAGCGTCATCCCCGACGCCTTTTGTCCGTCATGCCGTCCGCCACACAAACGCGAATCGTCGCCGGGCTTCCCCTGCGGCCTCGCTAGCCTTAGGAGAGCATCCTGGCAACGCCGCATGGCCGTTCGCCCACACCTTGGTCAACCCCACGACGGATTTTGGAGGCGCTTCACATGCTTGGCTGGCTCCGGCAGAGAGCCGAACTTCGCCACATAGGGCGGCAACTCTATGATCGGATTGTGGCGCAGGCGCGATCTGAGCCGTTCTACCGCGATCTGTGTGTCCCGGATACCATGGAGGGGCGCTTCGAGATGATCACCCTGCATCTCTATCTGGTGCGCGAGCGCTTGAAGGGCGAAGGCGCCGCCGGCCAACGGCTCGGCCAGCTCCTGCTCGAGCATCTGATCGCCGACATGGACGATGCGTTGCGCCAGATCGGCTATGACATGGGTGTGCCCAAACGGGTCAAGAAGGCCGCCGCCGCCTTCGGTGACCGGTCGCGCGCCTACCAAGCGGCCTTGGCTCCTGACGCGGCCGTGGGTAGCCTTGCCGCCGCGCTGATCGAGGGCGTTTATGCCGCCGGCACAGGCGCAACGATCGAAGCTGGCGGGGCATGCCAGGATTTGCCGCGACAGGCTGCCGGGCTCGCCGCCTACATGAAAACGGCTCGCTCCGATCTGGCGCAGCTCACAAGCGACGCCATCTTCGCCGGCCAGATCGCTTTTCCGGCGGTGAAGCAGGCTTAGACTCTGCCCTCAGGCACGCTCAGGTATCGAACTCGACGGGACGACGAACGCCATGACCGCATTGGATTGGAAGTATGCCGTGCTCGATGTTCCCGACGGTGGCCTCGCCGTGAGCCGGGCGGCGACCCCGGCCGAGCGCGTGCCGCTGGCCACGGCATTGGACATCCTCGCCGTCGACCACGCCCAGCTGGACGGGCGCATCCGATCGGCCGGCGAGGGGCGCTACCGGCTCGACGGCACACTTACGGCCGATGTGTCGCAGGCCTGCGTGGTGACGCTCGATCCCGTGCCGGCGCGCCTGGCCATCAAACTGGCGATCGATTTCCTGCCGCAGGCTCTGCTGCCGCCGCCGATCCCCACCTCACCGGACGAAGCCGATGCGGACGAGGAAGCCCGGCTGGCCGAGCCGATCGTCAACGGCGTCATGGACCTCGGCGAGGTGGTGTTCCAGGAGATCGCGGCAGCCCTTGACCCCTATCCACGGCTGCCTGACGCGGCCCTCGATCAGACCGAGGCGGGCCCCAAGGATGATGGCGGCACCAATCCGTTCGCCAAGCTCCGAAATCTCAAGCTGCCATCCGACAAGACGTGAGCCGGAACATCCGTCAACGGGCGCGGCGGGTCTGGGGACGCGAACGGGAATCCGATTGTCAGACCTTGCGAAAAGACTATCTTCGCGCTGACGGCGGGGTCGTCGGGGGAAGAGTGTCCGGTCGCGCACGGCGCCAGGCTGGACGGGGACTGAGTGGGAGCCGATTACAAGCATGGCAGGGCCGCGGACACTCGCGCTGGACGCGATGGGGGGCGATCATGGCCCGGAGGTCGTGGTGCCGGGAGCAGCCATCGCACGGCAGCGCTATCCGGACCTGCAGTTCATCCTCTACGGCGACGAGGCCCGCATGGCCCCGTTGGTGGCGGCGGAGCCGGGCCTCCAGGGGCACGTGCGCATCGTGCACACCGACCTCGCAATCAGCATGGACGACAAGCCCAGTCAGGCGCTGCGCCGCAGCAAGGGCACCAGCATGGCGCTGGCGCTGGAAGCTGTGAAGAGTGGCGAGGCCGAGGCTGCCGTCTCGGCTGGCAACACGGGTGCCCTGATGGCGATCGCCCGCCTCGTACTCCGAACCATTCCCGGCATCGAGCGGCCAGCGCTGGCCGCCCAGTGGCCGACGCTCGAAGGCTCGTGCATCGTGCTCGATGTCGGCTCAAACATTGGCGCCACGGCGCGGCAACTCGTCGATTACGCGCTGATGGGCGCGGCCATGGCACGGGCCCGCTTCGGCATCGAGCGGCCGACCGTGGGCCTCCTCAATGTCGGCTCGGAAGAGATCAAGGGCAACGAGGAGGTCAAGCAGGCGCATGCCTGGCTGAAGCGCGCCGATCTCAACCTGCCGCTCGACTACGTCGGCTTCGTCGAGGGCGACCAGATCGGCCAGGGCGTCATCAACGTGTTCGTGGTCGAAGGCTTTGCCGGCAATATCGCCTTGAAGACGGCGGAAGGCACGGCCCGCCAGATCGGCGCCTATCTCAAATCGTCGATGCGGCTGTCGCCCATCACCAAGCTCGGGGCATTGCTGGCCAAGAGCGGTTTCGAGGTCTTGAAAAAGAAAATGGATCCGCGCCGCGTCAATGGCGGCCCGTTTCTCGGCCTCAATGGCATTGCCATCAAAAGCCATGGCGGCACCGATGCCTTCGGCTTTGCGAGTGCGGTGGAACTCGGCTACCAGATGGCGGAGAGTGGGTTCGTGGCCCAGTTGACGGCGGATATCGGGGCCATCGCGGGCCGGCTCGAGCCGCCGGCGCAATTGGGCAACCCTTCCGGACCGGCGCAATCCGGCGGCGCGGGGCAGGCGTAACGTGGCGGTCTTTGCGCGTGGACACCGGCAGTCGGCCGATGGTTGATGGCCTGTCCGGCTCACACGAGTTGGCAGGCAGCAGAAAGCGATGACGAGGTAGGAACGTGGCGGTCAATCGATCTGTGATCCGGGGCGTGGGCGGCTATCTGCCCAAGCGCATCATGACCAACGACGACATCTCCAAGATCGTCGATACGACCGACGACTGGATCACCGAACGCACCGGCATCAAGCAGCGCCACATCGCAGCCGATGGTGAGCTGACCAGCGATCTGGGCGTTGCCGCCGCCAAGCAGGCGCTGATCAGGGCGGGCATTGACCCCATCGACATCGATCTCGTCATCTGCGCCACGGCGACGCCCGACCGGACATTTCCCGCCACGGCCGTAAAGATCCAATCGGCGCTCGGCGTCACCAAGGGCGCCGCGTTCGACATACAGGCCGTGTGCTCGGGCTTCGTCTATGCGCTCACCACCGCCGACAATTTCTTGAAAACCGGGCAGTTCAAGCGCGCTGTCGTCATTGGCGCCGAGACCTTCTCCCGCATTCTCGACTGGACCGATCGGGGCACCTGCGTGCTGTTCGGTGACGGCGCCGGCGCCGTGGTTCTGGAAGCGCAGCCGCAACATGGCACACGCGAGGATCGCGGCATCCTGTCGACGATCATCAGGTCTGACGGGCGCTATGAAGACCTGCTTTATGTCGACGGCGGGCCGGGCTCGACCAAGACCGTTGGCCATCTGCGCATGAACGGCCGCGAGGTGTTCCGGCACGCTGTGCAGAAGATCTACGGTGTCATCGAGGAGACCCTGGTCGCCAACGGTTATGCGCCGGATGAGATCGACCTCTATGTGCCGCATCAGGCCAACCAGCGCATTCTCGACGGCATCGCGCGCAAACTTGGCGTTGGTCCCGAGAAGATCATGATCACGCTGTCGAAGCACGGCAACACGTCGGCTGCTTCGATTCCATTGGCCCTCAATCAAGCCTTCGAGGAGCACCGGCTGAAAGAGGGCTCGCTGATCCTGATGGAAGCCATGGGCGGCGGTTTTACCTGGGGTGCGGTTCTGGCCCGCTGGTAATGGATTGCAGGCCCACGCGCACAACGGTGTACATTTCATTGGAATTTCAGCGCGTTGCAGCGTTTCGAAGTTGACCGTGGCAGATCACACCGCTAGCATCCCGCAAACAAGTGCCAGGGGAGGCGGTAAAATGGGCGGCAGAACGTTAACCAGGGCGGATCTCGCAGACGCTGTCGTGCGCAAGATCGGCCTGCCGCGGAACGAGTCGCAGGAGATGGTCGAGCTGGTGCTCGGCGAGATCTCGCTGACGCTCTCACGCGGGGAAGGCGTGAAGCTGTCGTCATTTGGATCGTTCGGCGTGCGCGAAAAGGGTGAGCGGATGGGCCGCAACCCGAAGACGGGCGAGGAAGTGCCGATCACGCCGCGCCGCGTGCTGGTGTTTCGCGCCAGCAATATTATGAAGTCGCGGATCAACGGCGGATTGACGCGCCGACGCAAAGCCGCCGAATAGGTTTGTCACGACCGTTCCTGCGTTCGTTGGCGTCGCGTACCGCAAGCCACGAAGGGGTGCGCTGTCCCGCTTGGTGACAGGCGCCGCATTTTCGCGAGGAACGGGCCATGCCGAAATCGGCCGATGCCTTTCGCACCATCAGCGAGGTTGCCGACGACCTCGATATCCCGAAGCATGTGCTGCGCTTCTGGGAAGTGAAATTCGTTCAAATCCGGCCCATGAAGCGGGGCGGCGGACGGCGCTATTACCGGCCCGAGGATATGGATCTGCTCAAGGGCATCCAGCACCTGCTGCATCGGGAAGGTTACACGATCAAGGGCGTGCAGAAGATCCTCCGCGAGCAGGGCATCGAGGCCGTCAAGCTGCAGGGACGCGGCGAGGGTGAGGTAGCGCCGCCAAGCAGACCAGCGATTGCGCGCACACTCGATGGAATGGGCGCACCACCCTCTGCTCAGCGAACACGTGCCGAACCTCCGGCGCCGAAATCGACGCCCGCAGGGCCGCTCGCGGCCATGGCCGGCAACAGCAAACCCGCCGCACCAAAGTCGGTAGCGAAGCCGGTCGCTGCGACGCCCAGGCATGGCCGCCTCGATGCCGCCGTGCGCGAGCGAATACTATTGGCGATCAAGGAGCTGGAAAGCTGCCGTTCGCTACTGGCGCCGCTTGCAACGGCGTCGCCCACGCCGGTTGCCGTTGCCGAAAGCAACGCTGCCGCCGTGCCGCGTCGCTCGGGCTCACACAGCTGACCCGCACCCCATGACAACTGGCGCGACGCCATCGGCCTTGGAGATCTGGAGCGTCGATCTCGACCGGGCGGCGGCGGCCTTGGCGGCCGTGTCGGCCGAGCTGTCGATGACGCTGCCGCCTGCGACTCGAGCCTACGACCCGCACCGCTTGACGGCTCATCAGGCCCTTCGACTGCTATTGGCGGCTCGCGTTGGCCTGGTCGGGGCGTTGGCACCGTTCCGTATTGGTGAGCGCGGCAAACCGTATCTGGCCGATGGCGGCCTCGAGTTCAGCCTCGCCCACAGCGGCGGCCGGGCGCTGATTGCGCTGTCAGACGTGGCGCCCGGTGGCGTCGACATCGAAGCACGGCGGCGCATGACGATGTCAGCGCCGCGCCGCGCCGCCATCGAGCGCGCCGCGATCCAAATCGCCGGCGGACGGGAACTGGCGCAATCCGCCGGTGACGAACGGACACTGCAGGCCTGGGTGCGGCTCGAAGCGGCGGCGAAGGCCAGTGGAGAGGGCATCGGCAGCCTGCTGGAACGATTGCGCGCTCGTCCGGGTTGGTGGCAGGACAATGTCTCAGCGCCGGACGCTCCCGTGACAGCCATTGAGAGCGCCGTTGCCAATCGACCGTTCGCGATGGCAATCGATTTAACCCTGACCCAGGGGTACATCGGGGCCATCGCTGGCTTCGGCCTGGGCCGCCAATGCTCTGAGTTCCCCTGCGTCGTGGATTTACCCACTGACCCCTTGGGATTGCGTGCCATCGTCGGCCCACTTGCCGTCTGACGCGAGGTGGCAAGCTCACCTGGGTGCACACCGGGTTGACCGACGTCTTATCAAGGATTGTCGCGCCCGCGCCACGGCCAGCAGAAATTCTCTTCGAGCACCGCAGGTTAGCCCTGTTGGCCGGCTGTCGAAAATGGTTAATATTGTGGCGGGCAGGCGTTTTCTTTGGGGCTTCCTCACCATGTTCGCGTCTCTGCGTCCGCAATTCTCATGTCTTCTGGGCATCCTGCTGCTGTTTGCGGTGATGCCGGCCACGGCCGCTGAGCAGCGGCTTCTCTGTGTCCACGGCGTCGAGCCGTCGGACCAACTCAACGTCCGGTCAGCGCCGGGGTTCAATGCCCCCGTCGTCGCGCGTTTTCCCGCCAACGCCTGTGGCGTCCAATTGGTCGGCCGGTGTACCGACGGGTGGTGCGAGATGGCCCTCAATGGGGCAGCCGGCTGGGTCTACACCAAGCACATTGCCGTCTATGACGTGCCGAATGGGCATCCCTCGACGGCTAAACAGGCCATTCGGCCCGAGATTGTCGAGCAAGGCAGCGGCGACCCCACCTTGTGCGTGGCTCGCGTGTCCCGGGGCGACACGCTGCGTCTGCGCACCGGCCCCGGCGTATCGCATGACGAGATCGGCGGCATTCCTCCCGGCGCCTGTGGCGTCGAGCGAATCGGGGCGTGCAAAGGGCCGTGGTGCCAGATTGCCTGGCGCGGCCGCACCGGCTGGGTGAACACGTATTATCTGGATTGAGGCCACTGCTTGATGCAGTCCCGGACGCAAACAGGAGCCAGCGGTGCCGGCTCCTGTTGTCGTTTCAGGCTGTCGCCATTGGTTATGGCGCGTTGCGCTCCAGGTCGCCGAAGACGCCGTCCGAGCGCGGGGCGCTGTCGCGGATCTGGTCGAACAGCGAGCGGGGTGCCGTGTCCCGGATATCGTCGAAGATGGTGCGCGGCGCCGTCTTCTGGATGTCAGCGAAGATGTCTGAGCGGGGGGCCGTGTCGCGGATGTCATCGAACACGGTGCGGGCATTGACGGCGCCGGTGGCGAGGCCGAGGGCAAGCAGGGCGGCGAGAGCGGTCTTCATGGGTTGTCTCCGTGAGATGTCAGGTTGAGTGTTGGTTGAATTGAGCTTTTGCTGAGTGAGTGATCGGTCTTGGGGTTATGGCGCGTTGCGTTCCAGGTCGCCGAAGACGCCGTCTGAGCGCGGTGCGCTGTCGCGGATCTGGTCGAACAGCGAGCGCGGGGCGGTGTCGCGGATGTCGTCGAAGATCGTGCGCGGGGCCGTCTTCTGGATGTCGGCGAAGATGTCTGAGCGGGGGGCCGTATCGCGGATGTCATCGAACACGGTGCGGGCATTGACGGCGCCGGTGGCGAGGCCGAGGGCAAGCAGGGCGGCGAGAGCGGTCTTCATGGTGTCATCTCCTGGTGGATCTGGGTCGTTCGACCCGGTTGTCATTGGCTCTGGTTCATCGAGGTTGCTGCTCTGCGGCAGCGCTCTTGAGTTGCAATATGTACAAATGAGTATCGTTTCGCAAATCACCTCGTGTCACGACCACGTGAGCGACAAGTGAGGCACTTAAAGGCATGAGGATGGGAATAAATTTACGGTAGCGGTTGTATCCGACTTGCTGAATGGCGGCATTGTCGCCATATTTCGCTACAGGACAGTATCCAGAGATAGACCATGCGCCGCGCCGACAAACGTGACTTTCTGCTCGACACCGCCATCCGGCTGTTCAACCGGCACGGCTTCCATGCCACCGGCGTCGACCGTTTGATGGAGGAAACAGGGATCGCCAAGACCACGCTCTACCGGCACTTCGGGTCCAAGGAGGACTTGATCGTGGCGGCGCTGGCTAAAGTCGACGAGCAGGCGCGCGACGAAATGCGGGCCTTCGTCGAGGCGGCCTCGGAGGATCCGCGCGAGCGACTCTTGGCAACCTTCGGCCAGCTCGATCTGTGGCTCAAGGACGGTGAGTTCAAGGGGTGTCCGTTCGTGGCCGCGGCCGGTGAGTACGGTGCGCCGAGCGATCCGGTGTTTCAGCAGGCCCGGCTGCACAAGCGGCTCTACCTCGCCTACTTCGAGGAGTTGGTGCGTGCCGCGCGTCTCTTCGACCCGAAACGCCTCGCAGCCCAGATCGTGATGCTGCACGAAGGCGCCATCGCCTTTGCGCAGGTTCTTGGCAGCAACGGCGTGGCGGCCACGGCGCGGGCGGCGGCCGAGCGATTGATCGAGGCCGCGAGCCCCGGTGACTGAGCGCACGCCAAGCGCGACGACGGCCTGACTTACAGGCCGCGCCCGCCGGTGCCGTCGGCCGCGACGAACCAGTCGGCGATCCCGCTCGAAGTCATGAACTGTACGTCGCGCCGGCTCATGAGGAGATCGAGCGTCTTCTCCAGCCAATAGGCGCGGTGCGGCACGCCGACCAGATGAGGATGCAGGCCCAGCGTCACGATCCGAGGCTGCTTCTCAAGCTCGCGCTCGAAAACGGCGAGCGTCGCTTCGACGCGGCGATGCAACTCGTCGCTGGATTGGCCTTGGACGACGAACGCTGGGACATCGTTGAGCTCGAACGAGTAGGGCAAGGCCACCATCGGACCATGCGCCGTTTTGAGCCAACAGGGTAGGTCGTCGACCAACCAATCGTGGAGGAAATCCACGCCTGCGGCCTTGAGCACGTCAGGCGTGTGCTCCGTTTCCGCGCCACCGGCGCCAAACCAGCCGCGCGTGCGCTTGCCCGAGAGCTGTTCGAGGCGGGCAAGGCAACGCTTGATTTCCTCGGTCTCATTCTCGACCTGCTTCAGCGATCGCTGGAACCAGCCGTGGCCGACGAACTCCCAGCCCGCATCCAGCACCGCCTTGGCCAAGCTTGGATAGACGTCGGCCACCTGCGCATTGAAGAACGTCGTCGCCTTGATCTGGCGGTGCCCCAGCATTTCGAGCATGCGAGGCATGCCGCAGCGCAAGCCATATTCGACCCAGGAAAAGTTCGGCAGGTCGGGAGGGATGCTCTGGGCACCATGCGGGGCCGGAATGACGCCGCGCGGCATCGGCCGGTCGAGCGGCCAGTACTCGATGTTCATGACTACATTGACGATCAGCGGCTTGCCGTTCGGCGGCTCGAGGCGTTGCCTCTGGCTCGACATCTGGAACGGTATGCGCGGATTGGACTGCATGGGCGATCTCCTGGCGGAACCGAGATGGCGCTGATGCGCACGACACGGCAGGCTGACGTCAGTGCAAGAGACATCACGCTTTACGGCGCCGGTAAAGCTGGGCACTGTTTGCGTTGCGGGCGCGCTACGGGATCGGTCGGCGCCGTTCGGCCCCGGCCCGGGTGAGGAGATCGACATGCATACGGAGAAGGCCGCACCGATGATCGGTGCCCTCATCACGGACGTCGACGTGAAACGGCTCAGCGAGGCCGACTGGAAGACCCTCTACCAAACGTGGCTCGACCATCATGTGCTCGTCGTGCGCGACCAGACCCTGAGCAAATCCGACTACGTCACCTACAGCCGCCGCTTCGGCACCTTGAAACCGCATCGCGTCAAGCGCACCCGCGATCCTGAGGCGCCCGAAATCACGCTGATGGGCGTCGCCACCAAGACCGATGCCAAGGCCGATGGGTTGATTCTCAATCGCGGCCAGGGTTGGCATACGGACAGCCCCTGGGACACAGAAATCTGCAAGGCGACGCAGCTTTATGGTTTGGAAATCCCGAGTTACGGCGGCGACACGTTGTTCGCCAACATGCATGCGGCCTACGAGGCGCTGCCCGCTCGGCTGAAGGAGCGCGCTGCCACACTCAAGCTCGAGTTCGCCTACGGTGGGCGCGAGCGCAAGGGTTTCGATCTGCTCGAGCCCGAGGATCAGGCGCGACCGCCCGCCGTGCATGATCTCGTGCGCGTGCATCCCGAAACCGGCCGCAAATCGCTGTATTTCAATCCGTACCACGTGCTGCGCGTCGTCGGCCTGCCCGAAGCTGAAAGCGACAGACTCCTGGCCGAACTCAGCTGGTACATGCTCCAACCCAATGCCGAGTATCGACATAAGTGGCGGGTCGGTGACGTCGTGATCTGGGACAATCGCTGCACCGTGCATTCGGCGGCTGGCGGCAATCCAGCCGACGAACCGCGTGTGCACTGGCGCACCACCATCATGCAATAAGACCTACTGACAGCGGCAAACTTGGAAGTGAGCGGACCATGCAAGTCGTGATGTGTGAAGCCTACGGCACGCCGGAGAGCCTCGTGGTCAAGGAGGTCCCGTCACCGATGGCGGGTCCTGGCGAGGTCAAGGTGCGGCTGCGCGCACGGGGGGTGAGTTTTTCTGACGTGCTGCGGGTCGCCGGCACCTACCACGTCAAGACAGCGCCGCCATTCATTCCGGGCGGCGAGGCAGCCGGCGAGATCATCGCCCTCGGCGCCGACGTGACGGGGCTGGACGTCGGTGATCGCGTGCTCTGCGGTGGTGGCTTTGCCGAGGAAACCGTGCAGCCGGCTGCCAGCGTCATCAAGCTGCCTGCGGGTGTTGGCTTCGAGGCAGCGGCGTCATTCCGCTCCAACTACACTACCGCCATGTATGCGTTACAGCGCGGCCGCCTGCAGCCGGGTGAAACGCTGCTGGTGCATGGCGCGGCCGGCGGTGTCGGCCTCGCCACCGTCGACATGGGCAAGCTGATGGGCGCGCGCGTCATCGCCACAGCGCGCAGTGCCGAACGTCTGGAGGTGTGCAAGCGGCTCGGCGCCGATCACGTCATCGACTATACGAGTGGCTTTCGCGATCAGGTGCTGGCGCTGACCAATGGCCGTGGCGCCGACGTCATATTCGATCCCGTCGGCGGCGACGTGTTCGATGAATCCATGCGCGCAGTCGCACCCTTCGGTCGCATCCTGATTGTGGGCTTTACCAGCGGCCGCCCGGCGGTGGCGAAAACCAATCATCTGCTGGTCAAGGACGCCGAGGTGATCGGCTTTACGATAGGCGCCCTTGGAAAGCTGGACCCGGCGCGCGCGCGGCGCAATCTGGAGGTGCTGATCGGCTTGCTGGGCTCTAGCCGCATCCATCCCTATCATTCGCACGCGCTGCCATTGGCCAAGGCGGCTGAGGCCATGAAGCTCATCACCGACCGCGCCGTGATGGGCAAGGTGTTGCTGGTATGAGCGGCAGGCGCGGGCGCTAGTCCAACTCGAGCTCTTTGTACCCGCTGGCCGCGACCTCATTGCAGCGGGCGCGATAGGTCGGCGCGCTGCCGCTGTAGCGGGCGATAATGCGCGTCTCCTTGCCGTCGATGTTGCGGTTGATGCCGGTCATCCAGGAGTCGATCTCATTCGAGAGCAGCCCTTCGCCCATCTTCTTGACGTAGTTGGTCCAGTCCGCGACGCTGTCCGGACGGGCATCGACGCGCGTCAACTGGCGCTCACGCATGAAGGCGATAAGCCGCGTCACCCAGTCGACATTGAACTCGATGCTGCGGGGAATGTTACCGAGCGCAGTATGCGGGCCAACCAGCATCATCATATTGGGGAAGCCCTGCACCTGCACACCGACGAACGTTTCCAGGCCGCGCTTCCACTTGTCCTTGAGGGAGAGACCGTTTTCGCCTCGGATATCGATGCGATCGAAGCTGCCGGTGATGGCGTCAAAACCGGTGGCAAAGATGATGATGTCGAATTCGAACTCGGCGCCTGAGGTCTTGATACCCTTTTCGGTGATGCGCTCGATCGGCGTCGCTTTGATATCCACCAATTGCACATTCGGCTGGTTGTAAACCTCGTAGTAGTGCGTCTCCATGGGCACGCGACGCGTGCCGAAGCCATGGTCCTTGGGGATCAGCATGTCAGCGACCTTGGGATCCTTGACCCGTTGGCGGATTTTCTTGGCGACGAAATCCGAGACAACTTTGTTGGCCTCGCGGTTGGTCAGCATGTCCCGGAAATTGCCCTGCCACATGCCGAAGCCCTGCGACTGGTAGAGATTTTCGAGGAAGGCTTCGCGCTCGGCCTCGCTCAGTTCGAAGGTAGCGCGGGGATCGGGCGTGTGAATGAAGCACGAGAAGGTCTCGTCGCAGCGCTTGAAGATGTCGGCATAGGTGGCCTTGATGTGCGCCATTTCCTCGGGCGTCACCGGTCGATTCTTCAGCGGCTTGCACCAGTTGGGCGTGCGTTGGAAAACGGTGAGATGACCGGCAGTCTTGGCGACTTCCTGGATGGTCTGCACGCCGGTGGCGCCGGTGCCGATGACGGCCACGCGCTTGCCGACGAAGCTCACCGGCTCATGCGGCCAGGTGGCGGTGTGATAGGCCTCGCCCCTGAACGTATTGATGCCCTCGATGCGTGGCTTGACCGGCGCTGACAGTGGTCCGATGGCCGTAATCAGGAATCGCGTGGTGAGACGCTTGCCGTTCTCTGCCGTGATGGTCCAGCTGCGGCTCTCGGCGCTGTAGTGGGCGGCCGAAACGCGCGTGCGGAAATCGATATCGCGGCGCAGGTCGAATTTGTCGGCGACGTAGTTCAGGTACTTGAGGGTTTCGGGTTGCGGCGAGAAATGCTCAGTCCAATTCCATTCTTGCAGCAGTTCTTTCGAGAACGAGTAGCCATAAGAGTAGCTTTCCGAATCGAAGCGGGCGCCAGGATAGCGGTTCCAGTACCAGGTGCCGCCGACGCCGGTGCCGGCTTCGAGCACGCGGACGCGCAGGCCAAGTTCGCGCAGGCGATAGAGCTGGTAGAGGCCCGAGATGCCAGCGCCGATGACAATTGCATCAAAGTCGCGGGCGGGTGCGGCGTCCGGGCGAGTTTGCATGGGCTGCGTGGCTGTCATGGGCGATGGCTCACTGCTGGTGCGTCGACTGCGGCGCGCGGGCCGTTGCGGGGAGAATGGCACGATTCACGGGCACCATAAGGGGTTACAACCGTCCCGGCAGCACTGCGCGCACCGCATGCTTTATCGACCGCCGCAGCAAGGGTAGCCGCGACTACTTGTCACCTGCCGCGGGTAGGTTCGGCTGGTCGAGAAGGAACTGCCGCCACAGCACGCTATAGGGGTGGATCGCCCGCGTTGGCCCGCTCGCCCCCACGAGTTGGCGACCATCGTTTCGCCAGCGGAAGGCGCCACCTGCCAGATTGTGCAATTCCACGGCCCCCTTCTCCTTCAGGGCTTGCCCGATCTCGACCAGGAGGCGGGACGAGCGCAGGCCGATGGAGCAATAGGCGACGACGATCTTGCCCTCCAGGCTGCCGGCGCGGGCCACGACCTCGGCGGCGCTGCGCGTTTCCGGCATGACGTGGATAGCGCCCGGAAGACGGCTCACCGCGTGCTCTTCGGCACCGCGAACGTCGAGCAGCACGACCCGGCCGGGCACGTCCTGCAGCAGCTTGACCAGGGACTCTTGCGATATGTGCGGCACGTCGTCGAAGACCGTGCGGATCTGCGCCTCGACCAGATCGAGGGCCGCCGAGCGAAGGTTCATGCGGCCGGCCCCGGTCTCGGCCGCGAGTGGCGCAATGCCGAGCGCGGCCAGCAGGCACAGGGCCAGCCCTGCCCGCCAGGCCTTAGCCCAGATTGTAGTCGCGCCACCGGGCATCGTGTTGATCACCGGATTGGAGGAAAACCACTGCTGAAGTTTGCCATGATGCGCGGCGAGTGACCACTCCCAGCGCACATCTTCAGGCTTTGGCAATGCGGTCCTTGCCGCCCATGTAGGGCCGCAGGGCCTCGGGAATGGCGATCGAGCCGTCGGCCTGCTGGTAGTTCTCCAAGACGGCGACCAGCGTGCGGCCAACCGCGAGGGCCGAACCGTTCAGCGTGTGCACGAAGCGCACATCCTTGGAGCCTTTGGGGCGATAGCGCGCACCCATGCGCCGGGCCTGGAAGTCACCGCACACCGAGCACGAGGAGATTTCGCGGTAGGCGTCCTGGCCGGGCAGCCAGACCTCGATGTCATAGGTTTTCTGCGAGGCAAAGCCCATGTCGCCCGTACACAACAGCATGGTGCGGAAGGGCAGGCCCAAGCGCTCAAGAATGGTCTCGGCACACTTGGTCATGCGCTCGTGCTCTTCGATGGATTTCTCGGGCGTGGTGACGGAGACCAGCTCCACCTTGGTGAACTGGTGCTGGCGGATCATGCCGCGGGTGTCGCGGCCGGCGGCACCGGCCTCGGAGCGGAAGCACGGTGTGCACGCGGTGAAGCGTTTCGGCAGCGCGTCCTCGTCGAGGATTTGTTCCCGCACGAGATTGGTCAGCGAGACTTCGGCGGTAGGGATGAGCCAGAGGCGCGCTTCTGTCTGAATGAATCCTTGATAGTTTCTACGAAGCTCCGATTCTCGAAGCTTCATGTCGAGAGTAATCTTACGAAGATATTCCGCGGCATTGAGCTGTAACTGGCCGAGTCGAGTGCGCTCATCGTTGGCTGACTTCAGGTCATCGAGGACTTCTGCCAATTCCTTGCGGATCGCCTCTTCGTAGGATTCGAAATCACTAGCTGACCGACTAGTGGCAAATAGCTGATCCTCAAACTTCGGCAGATTGCCCGTTCCGTGCGCGGCCTCGTCCCGCACCAGCAGCGGCGGGTTGACCTCGGTGTAGCCGAACTCCTCGGTGTGGATGTCGAGCATGAACTGGCCGAGTGCGCGTTCGAGGCGGGCCAGCTGCCCCTTCAGGAACACGAAGCGCGCACCGGACACCTTCGCCGCGCTCTCGAAGTCCATCATGCCCAGCGCTTCGCCAAGCTCGAAATGCTGCTTCGGCTTGTTGGTGAAGGCGAATTTTGTCGGCGTGCCGACCCGGCGTACCTCGACATTGGCTTTCTCGTCAGCGCCGTCGGGCACGTCGTCGCGCGGCAGGTTCGGGATCACCGCCAGCTCGGCCTCGATCAGCGCCAGCAGACGCTTGTCCTCGTCCTCACCAGAGGAGAGAAAATCCTTGAGCGCGTTGACCTCGGCCATCAGGCGCTCAGCGGTGGCATCGTCCTTGGCCTTCTTGGCGGCGCCGATCTCCTTTGAAGCTGCGTTACGGCGAGCCTGCGCCTCCTGCAGCTTGGTGACGTGCGCGCGGCGCTGCTCGTCGAGGTCCAGGATCTTTTTCGCCGAGAACTCCTTGTCGATGCCCCGCCGCTTGAGGCCGGCGTCAAATGCCGTCGGGTTGTCGCGAATGGCCTTGATGTCGTGCATGGCGGGGCTCGTCGGGCTCAAAACATGGAAGCGTTGGCGCACATATAGGGCGTAAGCCTGCGCCGGTCCAATGTGCTTGCTGGCGTCCGCGGGACTTTTCACGCGTGGCTGTTGGGTCGCTGCCGAGTGCCGGGCCTACCCCAGCACGTCCGGTCGCACCGGTGTCCGTCCGCGCGGCCCGACAGCACGAGTCAGTGCCCCTCGCTGCCGATCCGCCAGCGATAGCAGAACCGTCGGCGCTGATCGCGTGTCAATGGTCGTGCCGTCACCGGGTGCCGTGCCCACGCCGCCCGGATCGCGCGCACCGCTGGCCGCACGGTCTCCGTTACCGCGCCGCGCTTGGCTGGTCCTGCCGCCAGCGTCACCAGCCGCTCCAATCCCCGTTCGCGGATGCCGAGGGCCGTGAGCTGGTTCACCGTATTGATCAGATAGTCCAGATTAGCGCCCGAAATGCCTTGCGCCTGCCGGATGCGGCGCACCTGCTCAGCCGCCGACAAGCGTCCGGCATAACTCGGATGCGCGCGCTCGACGATGTAGGCCAGCGCCGAGACTTGGCGATGGCCTTCGTCGTGCAGCTGCACCCGGATGCGCGCCGTGCGATAGACGCCATAAATAAGCTCCCGTTCGCGCAGGTACTCGATCGTCGCCTGCCGCGTCGCGTCGGGAATGCGATAGGCGATGCCGGTGCAGCTGCCGCCGCGATCGAGCCCGAGCACCAAGCCCGGCCGTGCCTCGGTGCCACGATGGTGAGTCGAGGCGACGCAGAAGCCGCGATGGAACCCCGTGACGCTCGCCACATGCCGCTCGACGAACGGAATGTCCGGCCGCCACATCAGCGAACCGTAGCCGAAGATCCACAGGTCTGCCACGCCGCGCTCAGATGTCATTGCAACAGCATCACGCTTTCGGCTTGGTGGCAGCGGGTTTATCGCCCGTGCCCTTGGCTTGATGGCGGCCAAAGTCCGGCGCTGCCGTATCCTGGCCAGCCTGGATGATGTTGCGCCGCGCCGCGCGCGCCTCCGTGAACAGCTTGAACAGCGTCTCGCCATCGCCGTAGCGGATCGAGCGCTGCAGGTGGATCAGGTCCTCGGTGAAGCGGCCGAGCATCTCGAGCACCGCCTCGCGGTTGTTGAGGAACACATCGCGCCACATTGTCGGATCGGACGCTGCGATACGCGTGAAATCGCGGAAGCCGCCAGCCGAGAACTTGATCACTTCGCTGTCGGTCACGCGCTCCAGATGGGCTGCCGTATTGACGATGTTGAAGGCGATCAGGTGCGGCACATGGCTGGTGATGCCCAGCACGAGATCGTGGTGGTCGGCATCCATGATCTCGACATTGGAGCCGAGCCGCTGCCAGAACGTTTTCAACTTCTCGATCGGCGCACTTTCTGCTCCGGTAAGGGGTGTGAGAATGCACCAGCGGTTGTCGAACAGCTCCGCGAAGCCCGATTCAGGCCCCGAATGCTCGGTACCCGCGATGGGGTGGCCCGGAATGAAATGCACGCCCTTGGGCACATGTGGCCCCACGTCCCGCACGATGGCGCCCTTCACCGAGCCGACATCTGTAATGACCGCGCCCTGGGCCAGATGCGACCCGACCTCGGCCGCCACGGCTCCGCAGGCGCCGACCGGCACGCACAGGATGACCAGATCCGCACCCTTCACGGCCTCAGCCGCGGTGCTGAACGCCTCATCGACGATGCCAAGCCGCAGCGCCGTCTTGCGAGTTGCCTCCGTTTTGGCTGAGCCGACGATCTTGCGTGCCAATCCTGCCCGTCGCGCCGCATGGCTGATCGATGAGCCGATCAGCCCGATGCCGATGAGCGCGATGCGCTCGAACATGGGTTTGCTCATGCGCGGGCTTTCCCCATGAACTCGGTCAGCGCCGCTACGACCGCGCGATTGTCGCTTTCTGTGCCGATGGTCATGCGCAACGCGTTGGGTAGCCCGTAACCCGCCACCCGCCGCATGATGATCGCTCTCGATTTCAAATGAGCGTCCGCTGCCGCCGCATCCTTGCCAGCCCCGGTCGGGAAGTGAACCAGAATGAAATTGCCGACTGACGGCGTCACCTTGAGGCCGATCTTCTCGAGCTCCGCCGTCGTCCAGGGCAGCCACTGGTCATTGTGGGCCAGCGACTTCTCGACGTGCGCGGTGTCATTGATGGCCGCCACACCCGCCGCAATCGCCGGTGATGTGACGTTGAACGGGCCCCGAATCCGGTTCAGCACATCGGCGATAGGCTGCGGGCAATAGGCCCAGCCGAGCCGCAGCGCGGCCAGTCCATAGATTTTCGAGAAGGTGCGCGTCATCACGGTGTTTTGCGTGGTGGCGACCAGTTCGAGCCCGGCCTCATAGTCATTGCGCCGCACATACTCTGCATAGGCGGAGTCGAGCACCAGCAGGGTATCGGGCCGCAACGCGGCATGCAGCCGGCGCACTTCCGAGAACGGAATGTAGGTGCCGGTCGGGTTGTTCGGGTTGTCCAGGAACACGACCTTGGTGCGGGGCGTCAGCGCCGCGATCATGGCGTCGACGTCGGAGCGATGCTCCTTGCACTTGACCACTACCGGCGTGGCTCCATTGGCAAGCGTGACGATTCTGTAGACCAGGAAGCCATGCTCGGTGAACACCGCTTCGTCGCCGGGACCGAGATAGGCGCTTGCCAGCAGGTTCAACAGTTCGTCGGACCCGCAGCCGCACACGATCCGTCCGGCATCGAGACCATATTTGGCCGCAATGGCTTGGCGCAGCGCCGTCGAGCCGCCGTCCGGATACCGCTCCAGGTGCTCGGCCTCTGCCTTGTAGGCGGCCATGGCCTTGGCGCTGGCCCCCAACGGTGTCTCGTTCGACGACAGCTTGATCGGCGTCATGCCGCCGGGCACGTTGCTTTCGCCCGGCACATAGGCCTGGATATCGAGGATCCCGGGCTTCGGGGTCGGCGCGGTGGCGGGCATGGGGTGTCTCTCGGGCGGCAGGCGGGGTTGATTTCCTGCAGAGTGATAGGCGCGCGCCCCGCCGAAATCAAACCCTGGCTGGGGACATACGACTGGCGCGTGACGGCAGGAGCCAGCACCGACGTCGGCGTTGATGCAGGTCTCTCGGCCATCGGCGTGATGGCGATGTTGCGGGCGCTATGGAGCATATAGGGTCCGGCTCTACACCTGAGTTCCGAGGGGTGGGGCCGGCTCCGTTCGGGAAAACAAGGGGTTGGGATTGGTGGTCACCCTCTGCCGCTGTGAAATATGTCACAGGCTGTGGTTGTCTTGCCATGATCTCTAGCTAATGTCGCTCCGACCGAATGGCGGAGAGAATCGATGGCCAAGCCGAGAACGCCCGAGGCGACGTCCCGTCGCCTGCACCGGACGCTCAATACGCCGGGCTCATACCTGCGCGGGATGCTGATCTTTCTGACGCTGGTCGGCTTCATGGTGGCGATCATCGCCAAACCGCTATTGCAGGCCTTCTGGACCAACCCGCTGCTCAACGGCCTCATCATCTCGGTGCTGGCAGTCGGCGCCCTGCGCGCCTTCGGGCAAGTGGCGCGGCTTTATCCGGAAATCCGCTGGGTGAACGCCTTTCGCATTGCCGATCCCGGCCTCGCCATCGAGCACAAGCCGGTCCTCCTGGCGCCGATGGCGACGATGTTGCGCGACCGCACCGGGGCGCTGTCGATCTCCACCACGTCGATGCGTTCGATGCTGGATTCGATTGGCGGCCGTCTGGATGAACAGCGCGACACGGGCCGCTATCTGGTCGGCGTGCTGGTATTTTTGGGCCTGCTCGGCACCTTCTGGGGCCTCCTCGAGACCATGCAGTCGGTCGGCAAGGCCATCAATTCGCTGGATGCGCGCCAGTCCGACAGCGTGCTGGTGATCGAGCAGCTGAAAACCGATCTGGCGGCGCCGTTGCGCGGCATGGGTACCGCGTTTTCAGCCTCGCTGCTGGGTCTTGCGGGCTCGCTGATCCTGGGCTTTCTCGATCTGCAGGCGAGCCACGCCCAGAACCGCTTCTACAACGAGCTCGAGGAATGGCTGTCTGGCATCACGGAATTGACGCCAGCCAGTGGCGGCACCGGCGAGGCCATGCCGCGCGAGATGTATGCCGCCATGCATGAGATGCAGCGCGCCATCACGGTGCTGGCCAACCGGGCGCCCATGCCGGGCGATACGCTGCCGGCTGCAACCCCACCCGAAGGCGTCGCCAGCGAAGCGGCGGTGCGCGATCTGGCCACCGGCGTGGAGCAACTGGTGCGCCAGATGCGGGCCGAGCAGAAGGTCGTGCGCGAATGGGTGGATGAACAGGCGGTGCGCCAGACGGAGGTCGCCAGTGTCATCAAGGAGGTAGCACAGAACCTCAATGTCGCGCAGGCCGTGCAGGCGCCAACGCCGCGACCGCAAGCCGTCGCGGCCCCGGCCGTGCCGCCCGGTCCCCGTGTGCCGCCGCGGCGGGGGAGCTGAGCTATGGCCCGTGGTGGACGCGCGCGTCGAACGTCGGAGTACGGCGAGTTCTGGCCGGGCTACATCGACGTGCTCTCGACGCTGCTGCTGACCATGACGTTCCTGCTGTCGATTTTCATGCTGACGCAGCATTTTGTCAGTCAGGAAGCCTCGGGCAAGGACAACGCGCTGAAGCGTTTGACACGGCAGATCGCCGAGCTGACCAATCTTCTTTCGCTCGAGAAGGGCAAAGGGCAACAGGCGCAGGATGAGCTGGCAGCGTTGCAAGCCTCGCTCGCCGCGTTGAAGGCAGAGAACGCCAAGATCCTGGGCATCACGGGCCTTGGCGATGAGAAGGCCGCGGCCGCGGCTGGCCGCATCTCGGGCCTGTCGAAGGAACTGGATGACGAGAAGAAGATTTCCAACGAGGCGCTGGCCAAAGTCGATCTGCTGAACCAGCAGCTGGCCAACCTGCGGCGCCAGATCGCGGCGTTGAACGAAGCCCTGCAAGCCGCGGAGGCCAAGGACAAGGACGCGCAGACGCGGATATCGGACCTGGGGGCGCGTCTCAACGTCGTGCTGGCGCGACAGGTGCAGGAATTGCAGCGTTATCGCTCGGATTTCTTCGGCCGCATCCGCGAATTGCTGAAAGACCGCCGTGATATTCGTGTGGTTGGCGACCGCTTCGTGTTCCAGTCGGAGGTGCTGTTCCCTTCGGGCCAGGCTCAAATGACCGTCGAGGGCTTGTCGGCGCTCGATCAACTCGCCCGGGCCATCGTCGAGGTCGAACGGCAGATTCCCGCCGAGATCGATTGGGTGCTGCAGGTGGATGGCCACACCGACGCGCGCCCCATCGCCAGCCGGGAGTTCCCTTCCAACTGGGAACTGTCGAGTGCGCGCGCCACGTCGGTGGTCAAGTACCTGATCAGTCGCGGCGTCTCCCCCCGCCGATTGGTGGCCGCGGGGTACGGCGAGTTCGCCCCACTCGAAGACGGCAACACCGACGACGTCTTCCGCCGCAACCGCCGCATCGAGCTGAAACTGACCAACAGGTGAGGCGGCGGGCCCGGGTGCCTGGGGAGTCGATTCCCGTCTACAGGATTGAGCTGGATCGGAGCCAGAAGCATGGCTGAGAAATGGCCACGCCCGCCACTTGTCGATGCGCCGTTTTATGCCATGATCGATGGGCGAGATGCGCGCAGCTTTCTTACTCGGTTTAAGCCTGCTGTCAAAGATCCTATAACCGGGATATTTCGAGGCACGTGGGACGGCCTACCCACAGAGGAGGAGCAGGCCATAGCTCTAGCGCAACATAAGAGACTCCTTGAGCTGGACCCGTCGGCACCCGCGTACGAATTGCTGTTCGATCGTCGCGAGTTCCCGATGGATCCGGCCCTCATGGAGAAGGTTCGCTACGTTTCAGGTCAAAAACCGAAAACGATCGAACACTGGCAAATCATCCATGCAATGTTGCGCGTCAAGCTTGCTTCTTCGTACTTTTTTTATCCGTTGGTCTCTGATCAGTGGAAGAGCGCGGTCGAGTCTCTCGAGAACGGGGTTCACGAGTTTTTCCCTCTTACATTGTCGTTTTTGAATCCAAAGGCCCCGGCTAGGGATTTGTATACTTGACGTACCTACCCTGATGCCCTATATCTCTTTTCAGAGACAGACGGGAGCGTCAGATGATCGACCTTACGAACCCCATATTCCAAACTGCCGAAGCGGCTCGCGAGTTTCTGGAAGCTCAGCGCTGGCCGGAAGGTCCGGTATGCCCCAAGTGCGGCGCGAAACACGAAGGTACGAAACTCCAAGGCAAGAGCACACGCCCCGGTGTTTACAAGTGCAAGGCTTGTGAGAAACCCTACTCGATTACTGTTGGAACGGTTTTCGAAGACTCGAAAGTACCGCTGAATAAATGGCTGCTTCTGACCTTCCTCATGACGTCATCGAAGAAGGGTATCAGCGCGCACCAAATTCACCGTACACTCGGCGTGACTTACAAAACCGCGTGGTTTATGTGCCACCGCATTCGCGAGGCCATGAGGACCAATTCACCGACGCCAGGACCGATCGGCGGTGAAGGCAAGATCGTCGAAAGCGACGAGACATTTGTGGGCGGCAAGGCCAAGAACGTTCACCGTGGCAAGCCGATCCCGAAGAAGCATCCGGTTCAAGCGCTAGTTGAGCGTGGCGGCGAAGTTCGGGCCAGGCATGTTGCTGACGTCACCGCCAAAACGTTGCAGGAAACCTTGGTCACGCAAGCGAGCCGCAAGTCCACTCTCAACACAGACGACGCCCTGCAATACTACTGGACCGGCCGCGAGTTCGCGGAGCACCACGCCGTCAACCACAGTGCTGGCGAGTACGTGTCCAAGGACGGCAAGTCACACATCCAATCGGCCGAAAGCTTCTTCGCCATTCTGAAGCGCCAGATGTACGGCACTCATCACGCGGTCAGCGAAGCCCACCTGCAACGGTACGTCAACGAGGTCAGTTTCAAGTGGAACCACCGCGCGGCTCTGGATGTCGATGACACGGATCGAGCGGTTGCGGCCCTTAAAGGCATCGGTGGCAAACGGTTAACCTATAGGTCAACTCGTGACGCCTAGAACTCGGAAGCAGAGAGCAAAGCGTTTCTTGCGATGGCGAGCCAAGCGCTTGTCATGACCTTAGAATCGCAATAGTTGCAGGATTGGGGCAATGTATACGCTCAACGCTTGTTGAGCGTCACCTAGGGCGTTTTACTCCCCGGAAAGTACATGAATAGCCGCCACGTCACGCCACCATCGGCGGAAACGTAGACGGCACCGTTCTCCCATTTGTAAGCCCAGTTGGGCTGTTGCGTTGGTTGCCTTTGCGTCGATGGACCAACCAACAAAGGAACAGATGACATGTCATCTCCCAAGACGCCGCTTGCGGCGCAAAACGTCGTCCTGCCGTTATCCAAGCCGGACACCGTCAATGAAGTCCTTGTGACTGAATTGACGGGATCGCAGGTGATTGCTGGAAATTTGCACATGATCTTCAGCGTAGTGCGCCCCACATTCACCACCAATGCTACGGGCACAACAAGCGTTACTCTCGCCCGCGTTCCCAGCATCGACCTTGTCATACCCCTCATCGGGGTTCCCGACATGGCCGCACAACTCCGACAGATCATCGCCGGCATGGAAATGCACGCCACAGGTTCACTTCCAAAGCCGAACTAAACCCGGAAGGAACTCGAAGCCGCCTGGACAGCTTAAGACTTCGAGCCCTTCCCAGAAGAATGGGGGTCGCGCTTTGGCGCGGCCCCTTTCTTCATGTCCTTAATCTTCACGGGTGGCGTCGAAAGCAGCTTCTTCACCGTGCGCTCAAATAGCTCGACATTGGATGGAGCAGATTCAACCGGCGATGTTGCTTTCTTGGCCTTCACAATTTCACCCGAATCTGACTGAGTCCGGCCGTCGTGTTGATTCGACAACCAGTCGCGTTTGTCCACGAAGGGCGGGGCCGGCTGGTGCGAGTCCGGGCTTCCTATCCATGGCCTCAGGGGTTCGATTCCCCTCGGCTCCACCGCTTCGTGAACCCGTATTGTTGCAGATGCGCCCGTTAGGCGCAACGAACCCCATGCTGGGGTGATCCGGTAAACGAGAAGTTAATCCGTTGACCACATAGAGCGTGCCGCATCATCGCTCTGTCTCCTGCTTGCCTGAGGCTCCCCAACACATAAAGGGCTCTTTATGTGCACTCGCGCAAGTGCGAACTGATCTGATTCGCTCATCCACAACAAGCGCCAACGCGACACACACCAGACCAGCTCCATACGCCAACATGGCAGGGGCGCGCTAAAATTGGTACGTCACGTACATACTTCCCCCCGGCTACCTATTCTGGATTCGTCATGCGTGATCGGGTCACCATTACAGCTCACACGCCGGCCATATTCAGTCTCAATACCACGGATGACGGCAGTGGCGTCATCAAGGACGGCCGAGGTCGACCCGTGAACCTGACATTCTCCAAGCAAGCAGTTGCTGGTCGCCACTGGTTTCGGGCGCGTTTCCCAAGAGTATCAGATGCAACAGGTCCGTTCGTCTCGCAGAAACTATTGGATCGGCTGCTCCCGCTGATGCCAGATCGCGTGCATATCGCTCCTGTCAGCGTCGCTGGTAACGCGTCGATCTGGATAAGAAAATGTTTTTGACTGCCGCTGAGGCATTTCATCCTGACAGTCGCGCCCGATCTGATTGAATGCGCCGGGCCCGCATCCTCCGTGTGTTGCGGGCGGTTGGCTGCCAGTCGAAACTGCGCGGATCCTTCTGTTGCCCTACGCGCATTCCTCGCCCAATCTCTGAGCTATGAGCAACAGGAGTGGCGCGCATGGATCTCAAGGGCAAAGTGGCAGTCGTGACGGGTGGCAACGGTGGCCTCGGCCAGCGCATTTGCCATAAGCTGGCAGCGGAAGGCGTCAAGCTGGCGGTGGTTTATGCGCGCAGCAAGAGCGATGCCGAAGTCGTGGCCGGCAACATGACCCAGCAGTACGGCGTCGAGGCGGCGGCGATCGGCTGTGATTTGGCGGTGCCTGCGGACATCGCCCGGATGGTCGATACCGTTGTGAAGCGCTTCGGGCGCCTCGACATCCTGGTCAATGACGCCGCCTATAACATCGCCATTCCCTTCAAGGACCTCGACAAGCTGACGCTCGAGGAGTGGAACAAGATCATGACCATCAACCTGACCGGACCGATGCTGGCCATCAAGGCGGTGGGCGGCGTGATGCAGGCGCAAGGTAGCGGGCGGATCGTCAATATCTCGTCCGTCGCCGGTCTCGGGCCCACGGGCTCCTCGATCGCTTATGCGGTGTCAAAGGCAGGGCTTATCCATCTGACCAAGTGTATGGCGGTGGCGCTGGCGCCGCAGGTGCTGGTCAATTGCGTGGCGCCAGGCCTGCTGGAAGGCACGCGCGCGACGGCCAATCTGTTGCCGACACAGGTTCAGAATTCTGCCGCGTCATCGCTGCTGAAGCGGGCTGCCGACAAGGACGACTGCGCCGACATGGTGGTGACGATGTGCAAAACGGAGACGATGACCGGCCAGACCATGGTCATCGACTCCGGTCGTTTCTTTCACTGACGCCGCGCCGGACTGGAGGGGCAGGGCAAGTCATCGCTTCGACAAGCAGCGTCACCCCGGCATTTGCTTGCCCTCGGCAAATGCCGGCGGGTTGCCGGGGTGCATCGCGATACGATCTCCAGCACGCCGTGGCCGCCCGCTGCCGCATTCGCCCGGTCCTGGCCGCACCTCGCGCCGGAGGCGGGGCATCATTGCGACGGGCATCTGAAGGCATTGCAGCGCGCCGGATGCGTAGTCGACATCTGAAGGCGCCACAAAAGCCCCACAAACGGGCCCAGGACGGGCCACAAAGAAGGTCTATCCCGCCAGCTGCCGGAGTGTGCGCGTTGAGATTGCGCCGGCAGCAACTCCAACTGGCGGCCACCGATGCTCGCACTGCTGCGATTGTTCACCCACGCCATCGAGCTTGTGCTCGGCGTGGTGGCGCGCCTCGGCCGCTTCCTGTTCTCGACGGTGGCGTTCAATCCCAAGCTTGGCCCGCTGCGCCATGTCGTGACGGCCGGGGTTGCCTATGTGGCCTTCGCCCTGCTGCTGGTCTACGTGCTGGCGCCGTTGCGCGGCTTCATCGGTCACCACTACCTCGGCGACAAGCTGCGCTACGACGCCGAACGCTGGCTCGCCACCGCCATCTACGATCCCAAGGGCAACTTCATCGGCACCTTCGACCCTCGCCTCGACAGCCAGCGCGACGTCAACTGGACCGATGCGTCGATCGAGATGGGTGGCTATACGGCCAATCCGGATCACAAGTCGATCCCCGTGCGCGAGGTGCCCGAGGCCTACTGGAAGTGCCTCTCCTATCATGAGGACCGCTACATCGGCGGCCCGCTCAATCCCTACGGCATCGATCTGATGGGCGTGCTGAAGATCCCATATTCCTCGGTGAAACGCTCGATCGCGCTGAAGCGGCCGACGCTTGGGGTTGGCGGTTCGACGCTGCCGATGCAATTCGTGCGCGTGATCTATAAGACGCCACCGGACGCGCGCGAGGGCGGATTCAAGAAGCTGCGCCGCAAGCTGGGCGAATGGTGGCTGGCGCCGGTCATCTATCACGAGTTGACGCGGGGCGGCGACCAGACGCCCTTGAAGCAATGGGCCGCCAATCACCTCTGGCTGGCGCAACGGACGGGTGGCGCGCCGCTGCACGGCGTCGAGATGACAGCTCGCGTCGTGTTCGGCAAGGAAGCCAAGGATCTCACCACGGCTGAGCAGTTCGTGCTTGCCTCCGCCGTCAACAAGCCGATCATCCTGCTCGAGGGCAGCGATCAGCTCAATGCTGTGCGCCTCGACCACTGGCGCTACATCACCGAGGTGCGCGCCCGCACGTGCGCCGAGCGGCTGGTCAAGGACGAGTCCGAGCGCCGCCAGATCCTGTTCGAGCTGGTGGCGATGGCCGGCGGACCGCCAGACCCGAAGGTGCGCCCGAAGCTGCAGGAGGCGCTGGAGCAGTATGCGCCGGCCCTCGCACGCCGCGCTCAGGCCAATCCCATGATCCGCGCCAACGCACTTCTGCCGACGGCCCGCTTCGGCCTGCGCGAGGAATTGAAGGACCTGTACGGCTTCGGCTGGCGCGAGCAGGCCCGCGGCGTCACCACGACGTTCGATGTCTCGGACAACCTTGCTTTCTCGCAGCAAGTCCGCGCCGAGTTGGCCAGACTGCACCCGCGCGTCAGCGACAAGCTCAATCCAGGCTTCGTGCTCGATCCCAGCTTGATCGAACCGGGCAAGGGTGGCGCCAAGCTGCCGCACATCATCGTCGTTGCAGCCAATGCCAAAGGCGAGATCGTGCGCTACTTCGACAGTGGTGAGAATGCCGCCTACTTCGGCTCGCCCTATGCCCGCGACGGCGCGACTGGCCGCTACATTCCGGCCCGCGAGCCACGCCGCATTGCCTCGACCGGCAAGATGCTGGTGGCCATCGCCGCCGGCAACGAGCACCAGGATGGACCCGACACGCCCTATACCGACGCCATGGCGCCAGCAAGCGGCCTCGACAGTTGCGCCAAGGGCGATGGCACAACACCGCGCACGCGCCGCGCCATCGTGGCGTTCGCCTGCTCGCTCAACCGGCCCGTCGAATGGCGCGCCGCCAACCTCGGCCAGTCCCGCATCAAGCGGCTGATCGATGGCTTCGGTTTCAACATGCCGCCAGCTGCGACTGAGGCCGAGGCAACGCCGCCATCGACGGCCGCCGTGCGGGGCTTGATCTCGGGCTCGCCGCGCCGCGTGCATCACATGGCTGGCGTCATCCTGGGTGGTCTGGTCGGCGAAGGGCATCGTCCGGTCGCCATGCCGACACTGATCAAGGCGCTGGAACGCGGCGACAAGCCCGATACGTCCGTGCCGGCGGAGTCCACGGCCATCGTGCCGAACCGGTTGATGCGCCCACATGCGCACGGCTTCGTCAAAACCGTGCTGCAGGCGCCGCTCTGCTATCGCCAGCAGGGTACGGCGCAAGGTACGCTGAAAAGCCTGTCCCACTGGTGCGCGACGGAGCGTCCGGGACTCAAGCTGCATTTCGCCAAGACCGGCACCGACACCAACGACGACCCCAACCAGACGGTCGACGTGTGGGTGGCGGGTGGCCTGCAGTTCGCCAACGGCCAAGCCTTTTCCTACGTCGTTGTTGTCGGCACCGGCTCGACCAGGGAACCGTTCGGGCGCAGCCTGCACGCCGCACAGGTGGCAGCACCCTTGCTCGAAGTCCTGCTCAACGATCTGGAACAGCGCAACAAGCCGCGCGCGGCAGCCAGCGCACCAATGCCAACGAAACCCGCCGCGCCCGCCACCCCCAAGTCCGACGCCCGGAAAGCCAAGCCCGTCAGGACCGGCGCCCTGGTGCCTCAGTCGACGGGCGAGTGAGCATTCCCGCTCGTGCCCGACACCCGTGGGCATGAGCAGCCGGCGGCGCCTGCTGACTTCAACGTTGACATCAACCACTTGCGCTTGCCGCGCCGGCCTTTACGATCTCGTGCAGACATTCGGGATCGAAGGGGCAGGCCATGGCGGCGATGACGGGTAAACGACCAACCATTTCCTCGATGCACGGCATGGTTGCGGCGGCGCATCCTCATGCGGCGTCAGCCGGGGCGCAGATGCTGGCGCGAGGCGGCAATGCGTTCGATGCCGTGGTGGCAACGGCAGCGGCGCTGAACGTGGTCGAGCCGTACATGTCGAGCCTTGCCGGCATGGGGCTCGCCACCTGCTGGATTGCCAAAGAGCAGAAGGTGCGCGCCCTCGACTTCGTGCCGAAGATCCCGGCGAAGTTCCCGGTCGAAACGTTTTCCAAGCGCGAGCAATTGCTGCGCGGCCCCGCCGCGGTGGGCGTTCCAGGCAATCTGGCGGGTTGGATGGAGCTACAGAAGAGTTATGGCAAGCTGACACTGGCCGACGCCTTCGCGCCCGCCATTCGTCTGGCGCGCGATGGCTTCCCCGCGACCGAGTTCAACATCGTCGAGAGCAACGGCACGGAACCGGAGATCAAGCGCTTCCCGGCGCTCTATGGCCCCTGGGCGAAGAACTACACCGATGGTTCGGGGATCTTGAAACTCAATTGGATCCTGAAGCAACCGGCGCTGGCTGCCACGCTCGAGGAGATCGCGGCGAAGGGACCGGAGAGTTTTTACAAGAAGCTCGTCGCACATCTGGCGGCGACCGGCGGCTCGGTGTCGATGGCGGATATTGCCGCGTTCAAGCCGACGTGGAAGGAGCCGGCGACCGCGCTCTATCGTGGCCGTACGGTGCATGTGCCGCCGCCGCCCTGCGAGGGCTTCCAGTTCCTGCTGGCGCTGCGCATCCTCGATGGTTTCGATGTCAAAGCCATGGAACGCAATGGCGTGCAGCATCTCGATACGGTGTGGCGTGCCATCCGGCTATCGGCGGGCGAGCGCATCGCACACAACGATCCGACGCCGGCGAAGCTCGCTGAGATCATGAGCGATGCGAACGTCGAGCGGCTGCGGGCCCGCGTGCGCGACGGCAAGCCGATCACCGGACCGACGGAGCAGTGGATGGCGCCGGGGCCGGAGACGGGCGGCGAGCATCACACGACATCATTCTCGATCGCTGATCGGGAGGGCAATCTCTTGTGCGTGACGCAGAGCATCGGCAGTCCCTATGGCTCGGCTGTCATCGTGCCGGAGACGGGCGTCACGCTGAACAATTTCCTCTATTGGGCCGACGTGCAGCCGGGTAGCCCCAACCGCTCCAAGCCCGGCGGTTCATTGCCGATGTGCGTCTCGCCCAGCATCTCGACAGAGAGTGGCAATCCGGTGTTGGCGCTCGGCACGCCTGGCAGCTACGGCATCAAGCAGACGCAGACCCAGGCCATGGTGCAGGTGGTGGACTTCGGCCTCGGACTGCAAGACGCCATCGAGTCGCCTCGCGCGCGGCTGTGGGATGGTCGCAAGGTGTATGCGGAATCGCGCATCCCGGCTGCGACATTGGACGCGCTGCGCAAGCTCGGCCACGATGTGGAGGCGGGTGACGCCTGGACGATGAAGGTCGGCGGCATGCACGGCGTCGTCGTCGATCAGGCAACGGGCGCTCGCATCGGCGGTTGCGATCCCCGCCGCGATGGCTATGTGGTGCCGGTGTGATCTCGACCGCGCGTTGCCGCACCCGACAAGCGTTCCGCCCTCATTGGGGCTAACCTTGGCCCGCGCGTCCGCTACTTGTATCCCCCTCCCATCAGGGGAGGGGTCAGGGGTGGGGTGTCGAGCTTGGAGTACAGAAAACAGTGAAAACCTTGCCTCTGCAAGCCAAACTCAAACATTCGTCGTGGGTTCTTCTCCCCACCCCTAACCCCTCCCCGCTAGGGAGGGGAAAGTGTATGCAGCAGACGAATTGCGCCCCTTGGCCCCCACGGGTTGAGACCCACAGGTCTCATTTCCATCGCCTGAGTTGAACGAACGAAAAGGATCGTACCCATGACCAACCGCGCCGCGACGCTGCGCTCGCTGCTTGCCGAAAACCGCTGCCATCGCGTGCCATGCACGTTCGATGCATTGTCCGCGCGCATGATCGGCGATGCGGGCTTTCCGTTCACGTTCATGAGTGGGTTTGCAGTGTCCGCTGCCCGCCTCGGGGAACCGGATCTCGGCCTCATCTCCTACGGCGAGATGGTCGATCAGGTGCGCAACATCTGCGCCGCAACGCCGATCCCGGTCATCGCCGACGGCGACACCGGTTACGGCAATGCGCTGAACGTGGAGCGCACCGTGAAGGGCTACGCGCAGGCGGGCGCTGCCGCGATCATGATCGAGGATCAGGTGGCACCGAAGCGCTGCGGCCACACCAAAGGCAAGCTTGTGGTCGATCGCGCCGAGGCTGTCGACCGCATCAAGGCGGCTGTGCATGCTCGCGAGGCCGCACGCAAAGCAGGCGGCGATATTCTCATCCTGTCGCGGACGGACGCGCGCGGCACGCACAACCTCGATGAAGCAATCTGGCGCGCCAAAGCCTTCAAAGATGCGGGCGCCGACATCCTCTTCGTCGAAGCACCGCAGAGCGAGGCCGAGATGGCACGCATTACGCGCGAAGTTCCCGGCATTCACATGGCAAACATGGTCGAAGGCGGCAAGACGCCGATCCCGTCCATGGAGAAGCTGCACGAGCTGGGCTTCCGCATCGCAATTTTCCCGCTCACCTTGATGTCGGCGGCGATGCGCGCCATGCAGGATACGCTCGCAGACATGAAGGCCGGGCGCAATCCAGAAGCGCGGCTGATCGGCTTCGATGCCATCAAGCGCATCGCCGGGTTCGACGCCTATTACGACGCCGAGCAGCGCTATGCGGGCTCACGGCGCGACGCGGCGGAGTGAGCCACCGACATCTCATCACAACCAGACGCCTAACGAGGACTTACCCTGTGACCACCGAAACCTTCGACTACGCCAAGCGTTTGCGCCCCGACCTGCCGCCAGCGGCGGTGAAATACAACGGCTTCCCGAAGTACAACTTCGTCGGTGGCCACAACGATTGCGACAGCGTGCCGGTGGCCGAGCTGGTCAAGGCGGCGGCGACGGTGATCGAGCGCGAGGGACACACGCTTGGCACCTACGGTTTGAACAGCGGACCGCAGGGCTATCGCCCGCTGCGTGAGTTCGTGGCGCGCAAGCTCAAGGCCGATGCGGGCATAACGTGCACGGCTGACGATATCCTCATCACGTCGGGTTCGCTGCAGGGACTGGATCTGGTCAACGCGGCGCTGTTCTCGCCTGGCGATACCGCGATCATCGAGAAGTCCAACTACGGCGGCGCCATCACACGGTTGAAGCGGGTGAAAGCCAACATCATCGGCGTGCCGGTGGATCACGACGGCATGAACCCGGCGGCGCTCTCCAATGCGCTCGACGACTGCAAAAAGAAGGGCGTGAGCCCGAAGTACATCTACACCATTCCGACCGTGCATAACCCTAGCGCCACCATCATGAGCGAGGCGCGCCGCCGCGAAATCCTGAAGCTTTCGGAAGCGCACGATGTGCCGATCTTCGAGGACGAGTGCTATGCCGATCTGACCTGGACCGGCGTGCGGCCACCGGCTTTCCGGGCGCTATGCGGTAACAACAATCGCGTCATTCATGTCGGCTCGTTCTCGAAGTCGATCGCGCCAGCGTTGCGGCTCGGCTATCTGGTGGCGTCATGGCCGCTGATGGGAAACCTGCTCGGTCTCAAGACGGATGCTGGTACCGGCGCGCTGGAGCAGATGATCCTCGCTGAGTATGCGACCAAGCATTTCGACGGCCACGTGAAGGGTCTGCGCAAAGTCCTGAAACGCAAGTACGACGTGCTCACGGAGGCGTTGTCGGCGGAGTTCGGCACGGCGGCGGAGTTCGAGCCAGCACAGGGCGGCATTTTCCTCTGGGTGAAACTGCCTGATGGCGTCGACACGACGAAGCTGTTCCAGGTGGCCGGCAAGGAAGGCGTCGCCATCAATCCCGGTGTCGAGTGGGCGACCGACGCGGAGTACGGCAAGACGCGACTGCGGCTCTGCTTCGCCAATCCGAGCGAGGGAGACATCCGCGCCGGCGTCGCCAAGCTCGCCGACATCTGCCATCGCGAGTTCGGCACGCCCGTACGCAGCCGCAACGTGCAGCGGTGATGGCGTGTTCACAGGATGAAAACCGCGCTCAAGTGATTTCAGTCTGGCGCGGCTCGCTCGCGAGTGGAGCCACGTGAGTGCGGTAGAACCGAACCATCGAGCGGACCACGATGGCAAGCAAGAGTAGCTTGAGCGCGAACCACAGCATGTTGCCCTGGCCGATCTCGGACTGATTGAGCTCTGGCCACCAGGAGACATAGAATACGCGGATGCGCTGGTCGTCCCGACTCGGCATGAACGGCTTTGGGTCGGAGATGGGGTCGCGGCCGGAATGGTAGCTGCCGTTCGAGGCTCGGAATGTGTAGGTCACATACCACTGCGAGGAGAAACTAAAGGACCTACGCGGCTTTATGACTTCCGTTGCTCGTTGCTCATAACTCCGGGTTTCGCTCCAAAGCGTACGCTGCATGGCGAGCATGGCGAGCATGGCGACGATGGCGAGGGCAATGACCAGGCACCCCTTGGCCAAGTTGGCGAAGTGCTGCGTTGTCAAACGATGGAGTGGGTTGCTTGCCGGATAATGCTGCTTTGCGGCGTGGAGTCGTCTCGCGAGTGCTTGTTGCCACATGGAGACTTCCTGCAAATTGGCGGCCCAACCGCTGCTCCGAGAGCTGCCGGGGGCTGATCCATCGCGCCGACGCTAGCCGATACTTTCGGTGAAGTCTCTGAGGCCAGCAAGTGCGAACCAAGACTAGCGCTAATGGGCGCCTTGATTGAGCACTGTTGATTGACGGGCGCCACTGGGACCGGCAACACTTGTCATTGAACTCAGTCAACAGAGGCAACCATGAGCAAGATTCTTCTCGTCACCGGCGCATCGCGTGGCATTGGGGCGGCGACGGCGCGGCTTGGGGCGGCGCGCGGCTATGACGTGGCGCTCGGCTATGGCAGCGACAAGGCTGCAGCGGAGGCCGTGGCTGCCGATGTGCGCAAGGCCGGACGGCGTGCCGTCACCATCCAAGCCAACGTGGCGAAGCCCGAGGCCATCAAGGCGATGTTCGCGACCGTCGACCGCGAGCTTGGCACAGTCGATGCGTTTCTCAACAACGCCGGCATCTTCGCGCTGCAGAAGCGGTTCGTCGACATCTCGGTGGCCGACCTCGAGTCCATGCTTGCGATCAACTTGACCGGCGCCTTCGTCGCCAACCAGGAGGCGGTACGGCGCATGTCAACGCGGCTCGGCGGCAAGGGCGGCGTTATCGTCAACCTGTCGTCGATGGCAGCGCGTCTCGGCGGTCCGTTCGATTGCGTGCACTACGCCGCGTCGAAAGGCGGTGTCGAGTCGATGACGGTCGGCATGGCCAAGGAGTTGGCCGGCGAAGGCATTCGCGTCAACGGCTTGCGGCCGGGACTCATCGATACGGACATCCACGCCCGTGCCGGACAGCCGGATCGCTTGAAGAAGAACGCAGCGTCGGTGCCGCTGGGTCGCGGCGGTACTGCCGAGGAAGTGGCGGAAGCGGGGCTATGGCTCATGTCGGAGCAGGCCGCCTACATCACCGGCGTGACATTGGATGTGGCAGGTGGGCGGGGGATTTGAGACAGCACACGATGTAGGGAATAGGGAATAGGGAAACGTGGGTGCCGCACAGGTTGGGTCAAGTCCTGCACTTGCGCGACCCACCAGACGGGAGCGAGGACTGCTATCTGCTCGTGGGTTTCGCGTTGGGTCGCGCGCTCTCTTGTTGCGCCTTCCGTTGCCCAGTGCCAACCGGCGCGTGCGGCTTGACGCCGACGTACGGGCAGTGTGAGCGGCGCGGCATGCGCTTGCGTCGGCGCAATTCGGCCGCGGGCAGGGCGGCCTATTGCGCCCTACGGGCTGCTCGATTTGGCTCGGCTCGTAGGGTGCATTAGCGCCGCGTCATGCACCGACACGACCACCGGCGGCGCGGCTCATGGAATTAACTCTGCGAATAATGAAACACGTGGGAACATATTCCCATAGTGGTTTTGCTGCGGTATTCTCCCTGTTATCCGCTTCTCGCAAGGGATCAGGCTCGAGCTGGGAGATTGGTTGGAGCGGACAAGCGCATCGGATAGGTGCTGCGATGGCCCGATGGGTACGTTGCAGCGCGGCGCCCCTCAGCCAGCGCCGATGGCATGGCTGCTTGCCGTGACGATCGTGAGATCGCCCTAACAAGCAGTGGTCCGCATTCAGAACGGATGCATGTGGATCTGTCATGCCAGCCGTCAGAAAAGGGGGACCACCCCCGTCGTGCGTGAGTGGAGCGGCTGAGCCGCATCCAACACTACACACATAGCGAGGCTCAGCCGCTCCGCTCCCCTTGTTTGATTGCAGCATCGGCGTCGCGCGAGCGGTGGCCGACTATGGGCGTTGCGGGGATGGAGTGGTTTCACAGGCCCAGCACACCCCTTTGCTTTCCGTAGAGCCGTGCGCGCGCGCCGGTTGGCACTGGGCATCCGAAGGTGCAACACACTTTTAAGGCACGCCGTCAGGCGGTGCTGGTGGCCTTGACCTTGATGGCGGCTTGGGCGGCGGCGAGGCGGGCAACGGGGACGCGGAAGGGCGAGCAGGAGACGTAATCGAGACCCGTCTCGTGGCAGAACGCCACCGACGCCGGATCACCGCCATGCTCACCGCAGATGCCGACCTTGAGCTTCGGATTGGCCTTGCGACCGCGCTCGGTGCCGATGCGCACCAGCTCACCGACGCCATCCTGATCGATCGACACAAACGGATCGACCTCGAAGATGTTCTTCTCGGTGTAGTTCGACAGGATGGGCGCGGCGTCGTCACGCGAAAGGCCGAGGCAAGTCTGTGTCAGATCATTGGTGCCGAACGAGAAGAACTCGGCACCCCTGTCACCGGCCGCGATCGCCTCGGCCGTGAGGGCTGCCCGCGGCAACTCGATCATGGTGCCGATCTGGTAGACGAGCTTGGCGCCCTTTTCCTTTTCCACGGCAGCCGCTGTCTTGCGAATGACCTCGGCGAGGATGTCGAATTCCTTGCGCCAGGCAATGAGCGGAATCATCACCTCGGGCACAACGGGCTTGCCGGTCTTGGCGGCGGCGTCAACAGCGGCCTCGAAGATGGCGCGGGCCTGCATCTCGGTGATCTCGGGATAGCGGATGGCGAGACGGCAGCCACGGAAGCCGAGCATCGGATTGAACTCATGCAACTCGGCGACGCGTGATCGGAGCTTTTCGACAGGCACGCCGAGAGCCGCCGCAACGGCTGCGGCCTCCTTGTCCTCGTGGGGCAGGAACTCGTGCAGCGGCGGATCGAGCAGGCGGATCGTCACCGGCAATCCAGCCATGATCTCGAACATCTGGGCGAAGTCGGCGCGCTGCATGGGCAGGATCTTGGCCAGCGCCCGGCGGCGGCCGGCTTCGTCATCGGCGCAGATCATCTCGCGCATGGCGAGGATGCGGTCCTCGTCGAAGAACATGTGCTCGGTGCGGCACAGGCCAATGCCTTCGGCGCCGAAATCGCGGGCGGCGCGGGCATCGCGCGGCGTGTCGGCATTGGCGCGCACGCCCAAGCGGCGCACCTTGTCGGCGAAGTCCATGATGCGCGCGAAATCGCCGGAAAGCTCCGGCTGGCGCATCTCGACACGGCCCTTGAGGATCTCGCCCTTGGCGCCGTCAATGGTGATGACGTCACCCTTGCGGAACACCTCACGTCCGACGGTCATGGTGGCGGCCTTATAGTCGATCTTGAGCGAGGTGGCGCCGCACACGCAGGGCCGGCCCATGCCGCGCGCGACCACGGCGGCGTGGCTGGTCATGCCGCCACGGGTGGTGAGGATGCCGGCGGCCGCGTGCATGCCGTGAATGTCCTCGGGGCTCGTTTCGATGCGCACGAGAATGACGTCGCGGCCTTCGGACTTGAGCTTCTCGGCCTCGTCGGAGGAAAACACGATCTCGCCGACGGCGGCGCCCGGCGAGGCGGGGAGGCCCATGGCGATGACGGTTTTCTTGGCGTTCGGCGCAATCGTCGGATGCAGGAGCTGATCGAGCTGATCAGGCTCGATGCGCGCGACAGCTTCTTCCGGCGAGATGACGCCTTCATCAACCATGTCGACGGCGATTTTCAAGGCGGCCTTGGTGGTGCGCTTGCCGGCGCGCGTCTGCAGCATCCACAGGCGCCCCTCCTGAATGGTGAACTCGATGTCCTGCATGTCGCGATAGTGCCGCTCGAGCTTGGCGAAGATGGCGGCCAGTTCCTTGTACGTGGTGGGCATCAGCGCTTCGAGGGACGGCGCCGTTTCGCCGGCCGCCTTGCGTGCGGCCTCGGTCAGCGGCTGTGGCGTGCGGATGCCGGCGACGACGTCCTCGCCCTGGGCATTGACCAGGAATTCACCGTAGATCTGCCGCTCGCCGGTCGAGGGATTGCGGGTGAAGGCAACGCCGGTTGCAGAGGTGTCGCCGCGATTGCCGAACACCATGGCCTGGACGTTGACGGCGGTGCCCCAGCTGTCGGGTATGGCGTTGAGGCGGCGATAGGTGATGGCGCGCTGGTTCTGCCAGGAGCCGAACACAGCGCCGATAGCCCCCCAGAGCTGGGCGCGGGTGTCCTCGGGGAACGGCTCGCCCTTGGCGTCCTCGACGGCCGCCTTGTAGGCGACGATGACCTTGCGCCAATCCTCGGCCGTTAGATCCGTGTCGAGGGAGTAACCCTGCATGGCCTTGGCGTTGTCGAGAATCGTCTCGAAGACGTGGTGCTCGATGTCGAGGACGACGCCGGAATACATCTGGATGAAGCGGCGATAGCTGTCATAGGCGAAACGGGCATCACCCGTTCGGCGGGCAATGGCGGCAACGGTGGTGTCGTTAAGGCCGAGGTTGAGGATCGTATCCATCATGCCGGGCATGGAGGCGCGGGCACCGGAACGGACGGAGACCAGCAGCGGGTTTTCGGCATCGCCGAAGCTGGCGCCCACGGCCTTGCCGACCTCGGCGAGTGCGGCTTCCGCTTCGGCTTCGAGGCCAGCGGGCAAACGGCCGCCAAGCTCATAGTAGGCGGTGCAGACCTCGGTGGTGATGGTAAATCCGGGGGGGACGGGGAGGCCGAGACTCGCCATTTCCGCGAGATTGGCGCCCTTGCCGCCGAGAAGATTGCGCAGTCCCGAGCCACCTTCGGATTTGCCGACGCCGAAGCCGTAGACGCGCTTTGCCGCTGTTGCCGTTGCCGGACCGACCGTCGCTTGTGCCATCGGTTGCTCGCTCTCGTGATCCAAGCTGATGATGACGCCACCGTGACTGTCCATAGCGGAACTCGCTGCTGCAGTGCAAAAAGAAACTGGGGACGCGATGTCACGTTGCACGCTGGCCGAACGATCCGGCTCGACGCGTGCCGATGCCAAGCAAGCCCCGATGCGCTGACTAGGGTGCAATTTGCACGCCAAGCAATGCTGTTGGGGGACGGTGGCGGCCCTTGATGACAGGGCGTCCGGAGGACCATATTCCGACGCGAGGCCTGAGTGATGCAGCGAGGACGGGATGAGCCAGATTACGGATAACGCGGCCAGCAGCCGGTTCGAGATGCCGGTCGAAGGGCATATCGCGTTCGTGACCTACCGGCGGGGGCCGGGGACGATCGCGCTGCTGCACGCGGAGGTGCCGGCGGAGCTGGAAGGCCGCGGCGTCGGCTCTCGGTTGGCCAAGGCGGCGCTGGAGGTGGTGCGGGCGGAAGGCCTGAAAGTGATACCGCGCTGCTCGTTCATCGCCGCCTATATCCAGCGGCATCCGGAGTATCAGGATCTGCTGGATTAAGGCGGGGGCGACAATCTGAGCGAGCTGCCCAAGGCCAGCTTGCCCTCACGGCCAGCCCCGGTGAGGATGGTCGCGGTGTCGCCCTTGGCGAACAGCCTTGTCTGCGCTGCGAGCAGGCCCTGTTGGCTTGCATGGCCCCGGGTGGTCGTGGCAACGAGGCAGGCGAGGTGAGCGAACTGTTTGTTCT
This sequence comes from Hyphomicrobiaceae bacterium, assembly GCA_046154645.1. Taxonomy (GTDB): domain Bacteria; phylum Pseudomonadota; class Alphaproteobacteria; order Rhizobiales; family Hyphomicrobiaceae. Next base: position 43,404 of record JBJXDZ010000060.1, on the reverse strand, counting down.
CAACCTGCCTTCTTCTGTTGATCGACGCCGAAGTTCGGGAAGAACAACTGCTGGCCGTCGATCTTGTAGGCGCGAATGGCATTTTGGCCCTCGGCCGACGTGATCCAGTCGATGAATGACTGGCCTAGCTCCTTCTTGACGGCCGGGTGCTTGGTGGGGTTGACCAGCATGATGCCGTATTGATTAAACAGCGCCTTGTCGCCTTCGACGACGATCTCGAGCGAGTCCTTGTTCTTGAAACTGATCCAGGTGCCGCGGTCGGCAAGCACGTAGGCCCCCATGGCAGCCGAGGTGTTGAGCGCTGCGCCCATGCCCTGGCCGATTTCACGGTACCATGCGGGTTTCGCTGCCGCTGGATCGAGGCTGGCGGCCTTCCACAATGCCAGTTCTGCCGCATGCGTGCCGCTCTTGTCGCCGCGTGAAACGAATACCGCGTTGGCGAGATGGACCGCCTTCAGTGCTGCAAGGATATCTTTGCTGCCTTTGATCTTTGCCGGATCGGCTTTCGGTCCGATCAGCACAAAATCATTGTACATGACTTCGAAGCGCTGGACCCCGAAGCCGTCGGCGACGAACTTTTCCTCCTGTGCTTTGGCATGCACGAACACCACGTCTGCATCACCGCGTCGGCCGGTTTCCAGTGCCTGGCCCGTCCCTTGTGCGACGATCTTCACATCGATGCCGGTTTTGGCCTTGAACAGCGGCAGGATGTGGCCGAACAGGCCGCTGTCCTGTGTCGATGTCGTCGAGGCGACGACGATGGATTTGTCCTGTGCTGTGACCAGCGTCGGTATCAGTGCCAGCGCGAGTGCCAATCCGAGACGTCCGAATTTCATGGCTTATCTCCCTGTTTCAGATGACGAGTTCACCCGCGAGAAAGCGGCGTGCAGCCTCACTTGCGGGGTTGGCGAAGAATCGGTCCGTCGGTGCATGCTCGGCGACTTGGCCCTTGACCAGGAACACGATGTCACCCGCGAGGCGACGCGCCTGTCCCAGATCATGCGTCGCAAACACGACCTTGACGCCAGCGCGGGCGATGGAGCCGATCAGATCCTCAATGATCTTGGCTTGCGCCGGATCGAGGCTGGCTGTGGCCTCATCCAGCAGCAGAAGCCGTGGCCGGCGAGCAAGTGCCCGGGCGATGCCGAGGCGTTGCTGCTCACCGCCTGATAGACGCCGTGCGGGGCGGTCTGCCAACTCGGCCAGTCCAACCTGATCGAGGAGGCTGGCAATGGCAACTTGATCAGTCGCTTGTCCGGCTGCCCTCAGCGCGAAGGCGATGTTTTCGGCGGCAGTCCGACGCAACATCACCGGCTTCTGAAAGACGATGGCCCTTGAACCCACGTCGGCCTGGATGGCTCCGGCATGGTGCGCGACAAGACCCATCACGACGCGCAACAGCGTGGTCTTGCCGGAGCCGTTCGGACCGACAATTGCGGTGGGCAGGCCCATGCTGATCTGCAGCGTAATGCGGTCCAGAATCGTCGTCGCGCCGGCGCAAACGACAATGCCGGAGAGCAGCACGACGGGCCGCAACATGGGCGGGGGTATGTCGAGATTATCCCGCATGGCGCTCCGACCATTGCCGGACAGCCCAGGCGAGCGTATTGACACCGAGAATTATTCCGATCAGCACAGAGCCGAGCCCGATCGCGAGCGCGAGATTGCCTTTCGAAGTTTCAAGCGCGATAGTCGTCGTCATTACACGCGTGAAGCCGTCGATGTTGCCACCGACGATCATCACCGCTCCGACCTCTGCGGCGGCCCGACCGAATCCCGCAAGCAGGATCGTCACCAGAGAGAAGCGAGCATCCCAGAGCAGGGCCTGTACCCGCTGCACCGGCCCCACCTGCATAGCCGTGAATTCATCGCGATACTCGCCCCACAAGTCCTCGATCACCTGTCGGGTCAACGCGGCGATGATCGGCGTGATCAGCACGGCCTGTGCGATGATCATGGCCTTGGCTGTGAACAGGATGCCGAGGAACCCAAACGGACCAGAGCGGGACAGAGCCAAAAACACCAGCAGTCCGACGACCACGGGGGGCAATCCCATCATGCCGTTCAACGCGACAATCGTCGCATCCCGGCCCGGGAAGCGGGTGAGGGCAACGACGGCTCCCAACGGCAAACCGATGAGGCCGGCCAGCAGTGTCGCCGACAACGTAACGAGCAGCGATAGACGCACGATCGCGAACAGCGTCGGATCGCCGGAAAGAATCAGTGAAAGGGCACTTTGGGTATCCAACAGCACAGACTCACGGGATGACGTTACCAACCCGCTTGTCTCGCGATTTCTTCCGTCAAGTCAACATTTAGAAATTTTGCATACAAAAGCAGAAAAACGCAGGGTTATCGTCCTCAATTCTCAGCCGGCTATCGGAGTCGCACCTGCGGCGCTGCGCCGCGCACTCAACAATCCAGTGTGGTCTGCCGCTCCCAATCGGTGAGGTGACGCGCATAGTCGTTCCACTCGGCATGTCTCAGTTTGAGGTAAGATGAAACCGTCGCCTCCCCAAGAGCGCTCTTGAGGATGCTGGATGCGTCCAGGTTGCGCAGTGCATCAAGCATGTTCAACGGTAGACGCTTGGCGTCTTTCACCAAGTGCCCCTCCGCATACATGTCGATGTCGAGCCGCTTGCCGGGATGGCGCCGGTTGCGAATGCCATCCATGCCTGCGGCCAGCAGCCCGGCGGGCAGGAGATAGGGATTGGCGGCGCCGTCGGCCAATCGGAATTCGAAGCGGCCTGCGTCCGGAATGCGTATCATGTGCGTGCGATTGTTGCCGGCGTAGGTGACGGTGTTGGGCGACCAGGTGGCTCCGGACAGCGTGCGCGGCGCATTGATGCGCTTGTAGGAGTTGACGGTCGGATTGGTCAAGGCTGCAAGTGCGTCGGCGGAATGAATCACGCCGCCAATGAAGTGATACGCCAACTGCGACAGACCAAGCTCGCCGCCTTCGTCTGAAAACAGCGACTGGCCCGCGTCCGACCACAGCGACACGTGCGCATGGCAGCCATTGCCGGTCAGATTGGCGAACGGCTTCGGCATGAACGTCGCGCGCAGGCCGTGCGTCTCGGCAATGGACTTGACCATGAACTTGAAGAACGCGTGCCGATCGGCGGTTTTTAGGCAGTTGTCGTACTCCCAGTTCATCTCGAACTGGCCGTTGGCGTCCTCGTGGTCGTTCTGGTAGGGGTTCCAGCCGAGTGTGATCATGGCATCGCAAATTTCCTTGATCACGTCGTAGCGGCGCATCAGGGACTGCTGGTCGTAACAGGGTTTTGCCTGTGTATCGGAGCCGTCGGAGATGGCTGTGCCGTCGCGCGAAATCAGGAAGTACTCGCACTCGACGCCAGTCTTCATCTCGTAGCCATCCCGCGCCGCATCGGCCATGACGCGCTTGAGCACCTGGCGTGGGTTCTGCTCGACCGGCTTGCCGTCCATGATCAGATCGCCGGTGACCCAGGCGACCTCGGGCTTCCACGGCAGTTGGATGACGGTGCCTGGATCGGGGATGACGAGGACGTCGGGATGCGCCGGCGTCATATCGAACCAGGCGGCGAAGCCTGCGAATCCGGCGCCGGCCCTTGCCACCTGATCGATTGCCGTCGCCGGCACCAGCTTGGCCCGCATGACGCCGAAGAGATCAACGAACGAGATCAGGAAATACTTGATGCCTTGGCTCTTGGCAGTTGCGGCAAGTGACATGTCGGCCCCTCTCCTCAGCTCTTTACTCTTTGCCCCGTCCGGGAATCCAGTCCGTGCCGGCGAGCGGCACCTGCGCCATGGCCGCGGCCTCGATGGTCAAGGCAACGAGATCCTCCGGCTCGAGGTTGTGCACGTGGCTCTTGCCGTTGGCGCGGGCGATCGTTTGACACTCGAGAGTGAGCACCGAGAGATAGTTGGCGAGGCGCTTGCCGGCGGCCACCGGATCGAGCCGCTTGGTCAGCTCTGGATCCTGCGTCGTGATGCCGGCCGGGTCGCGACCTTCGTGCCAATCATCGTAGCAGCCGGCCGTGGTGCCGAGCTTGCGATACTCTTCCTCCCAGCGGGGATGGTTGTCGCCGAGCGCGATCAACGCCGCCGTGCCGATCGAGACGGCGTCGGCGCCGAGCGCCAGCGCCTTAGCCACGTCGGCGCCATTGCGAATGCCGCCCGACACGATGAGCTGTACCTTGCGGTGCATGTCGAGTTCGGTCAGCGCCTTCACGGCCGGCCGAATGGCGGCGAGGATCGGAATGCCGCAATGCTCGATGAACACGTCCTGCGTCGCAGCCGTGCCCCCCTGCATGCCGTCGAGCACCACCACGTCGGCGCCGGACTTCACCGCAAGCGCCGTGTCGTAGTAGGGCCGCGCCGCGCCCACCTTGACGTAGATCGGTTTTTCCCATCGCGTGATCTCACGCAACTCGAGAATTTTGATCTCGAGATCGTCAGGCCCCGTCCAATCCGGATGCCGGCAGGCCGAGCGCTGGTCAATGCCGGCCGGTAGCGTGCGCATCGCCGCCACGCGGTCGGAGATTTTCTGGCCAAGCAGCATGCCGCCGCCTCCGGGCTTGGCGCCTTGACCGACCACGATCTCGATAGCATCGGCGCGGCGCAACTGGTCCGGCTCCATGCCATAGCGTGATGGCAGATACTGATAGACGAGCAGTTTCGAGGCAGCGCGCTCTTCCGGAGTCATGCCGCCATCGCCCGTCGTCGTCGAGGTGCCGACGGCCGACGTGCCGCGCCCCAGGGCTTCCTTGGCCGGTCCCGACAGCGCGCCGAAGCTCATGCCGGCAATGGTGATCGGGATCTTGATCTCGATCGGCGTCTTGGCATGCCGCGTGCCAAGCACGACGTTGGTGCCGCACTTCTCGCGATAGCCTTCCAGCGGATAGCGGCTGATCGAGGCACCCAGAAAGAGCAGGTCATCGAAATGCGGCAACTTCCGTTTGGCGCCGAAGCCGCGGATATCGTAGATCCCGGTCGCTGCGGCGCGATGGATCTCGGCAATGCTGGCCCGGTCGAAGGTGGCCGATTCGCGCGGCGGAGTATGTATCCAACGGTATTTGTCGTCGCTGCTCATTTGATCAAGCCCCCGCCTCTGGTGCCCACAGGACATCCAGCGCAAACGTGTGGACCTCGAATGGCGGTGCCGTCACCGGATCGGCATTCTTGAAGGTGGCCGCGATCTGCCATTTGCCGCTGGTCAGAGCCAGCACCTCGAGCGTCTTCGCGACCGGGTCGACGTACCAGCAGTGCTTGACCCCGTACTCCGCATAGACGGCGAGTTTGTCGGTGCGGTCGATCGCCTGCGTCGACGGCGATAGGATCTCGGCTAGCCAGTCCGATGGCGTCTCGACAAAGGCAGTCGCTGGGAACGGCGTCAGCCGCTCGCGCCGCCAGCCGGCAATGTCCGGAACCACAACATGGGGACCCAGATGAAGTTCTGGCTCGACCATGAAGATCCACCCTCCAGGGCCACCGCGGCCTCGGCCAAACGGGAGTGTCAGTTCTGTGCCGAGTTCGTTGGCCGCCAATCCATGCCTGGGCGCCGGCCGCGGATGCGCGTGCAGCACCCCGAACAGGATCTGGCCCACCATGTTGGCGGGCAGTTCTTCGAGGTCGGCATAGGTGGCCGGTCGTGACTTCGGCTTCAGCATGGACGCAACCTGTCAGTAGGCTCCGAGATTGTCGATGTTGAAGTGATAGAGCTTGCGGGCCGAGCCATAGCGCTTGAAGTCGTCGACCTTGACCTCAGGACCGCAGCCCGCCGCGTCAAGCAGCCGGCGCAGGATGACGCGATGCTCCTCGCGCATCTCTTTCTCGATGCAGTCTGAGCCGAGGCTCGCGACTTTGCCACGCACGAAAATGCGGGCTTCATAGATGCTGTCGCCGAGCGCCTCGCCGGCATCGCCGAGCACGACGATGTTGCCGGCCTGGGCCATGAACGCGGCCATGTGCCCGATCGAGCCTTTGACCACGATATCGAGGCCGCGCAGCGAGATGCCGAGCCTGGCCGAGGCGTTGCCGTCGATCACCAGCAGCCCGCCCACACCGGTGGCGCCGGCTGATTGCGAGGCGTCGCCGTGGACGTGGCAGCGGCCTGACATCATGTTCTCGGCCACGCCTGTCCCGGCATTACCCTTGATGATGATTTGAGCCCGCTTGTTCATGCCGCCGCAGTAATAGCCGGCGTGGCCATCGATGGTGACCTCGATGTCGCCGTCGAGTCCGGCGGCTAGCGCGTGGGCACCGCGAGGATTGCGGACCAGGAAGTCCCCGGCCGTTGCCGATTGCAGGAGATCGTTGATCTCCCGCAATGATGATGTCTGGAAATCAAGTGTCGTGTTGCGGCCCAGTCCCGGAGCGGCAGCGCTTCGTTCGATGGCATTCGTCATCTGTCAGTTCCGGCTCCAGGCGTAGACCGTGGCTGGTTCCGGCTCCCAGATGCGGGCCTTGTCGATGCCGGGGAGCGCCGCCAGAGCGCGGAACTCGGAGCCGAAACCGACCCAGGCGTCGGTCTCCGCCATCACCGCCGGCTTGCAGGCCACTGGATCACGGAGCACGGCGAAACCGTCACGGGTGCCAACGACGAACGTGTAGAACCCGTCCAGATCGTCGAGGGAGCGCTCCAATGCCTTGGTGAGTGTGTCACCTGATTTCATGCGCCAGGAAAGATAGGCCGCGGCCACCTCGGTATCGTTCTCGGTCTGGAACCGCTCGCCGTGCCGGCGCAGGTTTTCCCGCAGGCGGTTGTGGTTGGAGAGCGAGCCATTGTGCACAAGGCAGGTGTCGTTCCCGGTTGAGAAGGGGTGCGAGCCGGCAATCGTCACCGCGCTCTCGGTCGCCATGCGCGTGTGGCCAATGGCGTGCGAGCCAGTCAGCGTGGCAAGCTTCAATCGCTGCGAGATGATATCCGGATCACCGACGCCCTTGTAGATCTCCACTGACTGTCCCTGGCTCAGGATAGTCGCTTCCGGCACGTTGTCGATCAGCCATTTGCGGGCGGTGTCGCCGTCGCCTTTCGTCTTGAAGACGGCGTGATCGTCGAGCACACGAACGTCGATCTTGCAGTCGGTTGCCGCTGCCAGCCGTTCTGCGACCTCGGACCAGTCGATCTGCGCCACGCGGCGAACCGCACAGATCTTGGAGACCCCCGCATCCTCGCCGCCATAGACGGCAAACCCGGCGCTGTCCGGCCCGCGGCCCCGCATTTCGTGCAGCATCGCGGCCGTCAGCCGTCCCAATTCGGGCTCCAGTCTCTTGTCCTTCAAAAACAGGCCGACGATCCCGCACATCCACAGGGCTCCTATCGTGGGTCTTAGGAATGCCTATTTGACATCAGTTTGCGCGTCAGCGCCAGCAGCGCCAGATCGCTACCGCGCGGCCCGGCAATCGACAAGCCCAGCGGTAGACCATCCAGGCATCCCAGCGGCAGGCTGATCTGCGGCAACCCATTGAGGCCGGCGATGCACAAAAGCCACATGGCCTGCTCGCGGTACTCGACCTCGATCTTGTCGATCGGGCTGTCCTTCAAGGGGGCCACGCGCGGTGATGTCGGCAGGCATAACACATCGCCGGGCCTAACCATGGCGTCGACATGGCGGCGGATCTCGGCGATGCGACGATGGCGTCGACATGCACGGCGGCACTGTCGATCACGGGATAGCTCAGACCGAGATCCTCTTTGAACACGAGGTTCAAGTCCGTGCCACCGAGCAGAATAGCGCTGGCGCCATGGTTCCGGACGAGGCGCTCGCCGGCGTCCAGTAGGCGCTGACGCTGGTCGGCATTCGCTGTGCCCACGATAGCCATGGCTACGTAGTCGTCGTTCACCCGCTCCAACAGGGCGCCACTCGGCACCACAGGGTGCAGATCGCAGAGCGAGCCGTAAAGTGCCGTCTGCATGACGACACGGGTGCCAAGGATGCCGATGCGATCCAGTCCCATCGCTTTCAGCTTGTCTGCGACGGCTGTCGGGCCATCGATGATCGGCAAGGGCGATACGGCAGCAAATTGCTGGACACAGAAATGCCCGCCCATGGAAGTGATCGCGACGGCGTCCGCTCCCGCCGCCGCGAGCTGCCGTGTCACCCGGACATACTCACTGACCTGTTCTTCGACGCGACCAGCGCGGACGTTCGCCGACAGCATCCGAGCGCTGGTGTGTGCAATCGTGAGCTCAAGTTGCTCTTGAGCTTCGTCGAACGCCTTCACGATCCGCTCGTAGTAGAAAACAGTGGCGGCCGGTCCGATGCCGCCGATCAATCCAATATGCATCTTGGCTGCGCGCGCCCGGCGGAGACACGCCCCGGCAGCTGTCGGTCCGATGCCGAGGCTGGCGGCGATAAGACGCTTGGAGAGACCGGCAGCTGACAGCCGGAGCACATCGCGGATCTTGCGCATGGGTAATCTCGATTGGGCCATCACCGCTCCTCTGGAATGAGGAGCGAGGTCCGGCTGATTCGCAGATCACCCAACGGCGTTCATCACGCCCGTGCACAGCCCAGTTACCCTGGTCGCCATGGACCGGAACGGGTGGTCGTCATCGACTGGAAACGGTGGTCGCCTTCACCGGAATGCGCATTTCCTGACCGCGCGTCATCGCACAAAGGATTTTGTCATCCTCAACACCGATGACATCCGCAAGACGATCGGCAGCGTGACGGCAACCCTGGCACTCATGATCGCGTCCATCGCGGGGATATCGCTTCTCGTCGGCGGTGTCGGGGTCATGAACATCATGCTGGTGTCGGTCTCGGAGCGTATCGCCGAGATCTGTGTTCGCATGGCTGTGGGCGCGCGGCGGAGCGATATTCTGCAGCAGTTTCTGATCGAGGCAGTTGTAGTCTGCCTTGCCGGCGGGCTTTTAGGTGTCGGTTGTGCGCTCGCACTTGCGGCAGCATTCAACGCCCTCGTTCCAGACTACCAGCTGAGCTTCTCTGTCATCTCGATCGTGTTCGCTGTGCTGTTCTCGACAGGGATTGGGATCGTCTTCGGTTACGCGCCGGCGCGGAGGGCGTCGTTTCTTGATCCTCTCGCAGCGCTGTCCAGAGACTGAACTCGAGACCCGTAACGTCAGCACTGATCAATCCTGAGATTCTCGTTGTCGCTTAGGGGGCCTTCATTCTCGATCTGATGCGACGGCTATCGCAAACCGAGCATAGAAGCTCCATTCGAAAACCCGTGTCAGAACCAACCCAATTCTCTATTGTGGCCGATCCAGCGTTGCTGACCAGCATTCGCGTCGCTGAGGTGACACTGGCCGATTTTGCCAAGGCGCGGCTCCTGGTCTCCAGGCTGATCGATGCTGCAGCGGACCACGATGCTGATTTCGTCGCCGGTGCGGCGCATGCGTCGCTGCCCGCGCTGTCCCAACCGCTGGTCTGGCTGCCCGGCGCCGTGCCGCTGCGCTCCCGCTACGTTGCCATCTATGCCCAATGGCGCAGCAATGGTCATCGCTTCGCCTTCACAGGCCATCCGGCCGGTCGCCAACACCTTCGCGCGCTAGCGAGCCTTACCAAGAATGGAGACGTCGTGTGGCAGGACGCGAAAGCGGCGCTGTTCGAGCCGACACTGTTGGATGCGACAGGCGAATTATGCCCGAATCAGGACGATTGTCCGGCGGGCCGCGGGGTGGGTCCCATCATCGATGCGCTGAACCCTCCCCTGCTGCCGCCACCTCCACCGCAATCACCTGAACAGCTCGGCACCGCTCGATGGTCACCGCAGAGAGGAATGTGCACTGCTTCGACACGGCCACGAGCGTCCCGCGCATTCGTTGCCCTTCGACAACCGGCGCCAGCCATGCCGACTTCAAGACAGCCTCCACCTCAGGCAGGGAGCGGAGAGGCTGTAACGTGTTCCGCTTGGTCTCGAACGCGGCGATCTCGGCATCGACCGAGACGAGCATCGCCGTTGCCCCTTCTCGCGTTGCCACGCGGCTCCCTTTGTTTGCCTCTCCAAAACCGAGAGCCGACGCGAGGCCGAACATGACAAGCAGAACGAGAAACACGCCGCCAAGTCCTGCGCGCCACCGGGACGCCGGCCGCCCACGCGCTGGCGATCAGCACCGGCAGCACCGCCTGACCGAGGTCGAGCACGACACTGACCGCGCCCAGGATCTGGCCTTGAGCGCCGCTGCCTTCGCCGGCCATGTCGTGGTAGTTCATCGCCGCAGACGCGATCATCGCGCCCACCGTCGCCAACAGCCGATACTCTGTGCGACACGCAACTCTCGCCGTTTCTCTGCTCGAGCCACATATCTGGGGCGGACAGATGGAGTGCGCCATGGCAGAGACCGCGCTCGAAGGGAGCAAGAATTCGTCGATCCAACAAGATGAGCTGGCAGAGCTGCGTGCCAAAAATGCAGCGGCAGCTCGCTGCCTCGCCGCCCCTCGTGCCCGCTGTGCTTGATGCGGGCCCGTCCCTTCAGGAGGGACAAAACACAAGGGAGCGTTACCCCTGCTTCGTTCACCTCTGCCACAGAGGCGGCTCTGCATACGAACTCGGCCGAGCAGTCGATACCGACAGTAACCAAAGCACGACGGCCGCGCCCGGCGTCACTGCGCCTGGATCGCGAGTGGCAGGTCATGATCTCGGGATACTTCCCGGCCGAGACGAGACGCCGGCTCAAGATCGTCGCCGCCCGGCAGGACAAGACGATGCAGCAGGTGATGGCTGACGCGTTCGAGGCCTAGCTAAAGCGCCATGAGAAAGAGGGTTGAGAGCGGCTGCACTTGTCGTCACCCACAACTCTCGGGCGATCTCAAGTCTTGGACCGCAAAGCAGGACAATGGTATGGAATTCGGTATAGAGCGTTATTAACTTATTGAAAAACAACGATGAGTGGTGCCCGGAAGAGGACTCGAACCTCCACGCCTTGTGAGCGCTAGTACCTGAAACTAGTGCGTCTACCAATTCCGCCATCCGGGCCTGCGGCATCCAGTAGTGCGACGGTTGCGGCTTGTCAATTTCGATCCGAACCTCGAGTGCGGTAATTGCGGCCTGATCAAGGGGCGCGCCTGCAACCCAAGGCTGGGTCCAGGCCGGCGGCATGGGCCGCCCGTGGCTTTGAGCGGCTCGCTGCGCCCCACTTTCCGGCTTGCCGCGCTCGCAAAAAGGCGGCATAACCCGCGCGCTACCCACGCCGGTTGGAGGCTGAACGGGGTGCTTGAGACTGTGCAAACAGATCTCGGGCGCGCGGGACTTGGCATTGCTATGCCGCCTCTTCCCCAGTGTCTCCGCTCTTTGGGTCGTTCTGATGGGCCTTCCAGCCCCCTCGCGGGGCGTCCGGCCCATGAGGGGCTACGCGCCGGCGCGGACAACCAGGAAGGAAGGCTAGAAACATGCCGCTTTATGAGCATGTGTTCCTTGTGCGTCAGGATGTGTCGCAGACACAGGTCGAGGCGCTGACCAAGGAATTCACACAGGTGATCGAAGAAGGCCAGGGCAAGGTCACGAAGACCGAGTACTGGGGCCTCAAATCGCTCACGTTCAAGATCAAGAAGAACCGCAAGGCCCATTATTCCCTGCTCAACATCGACGCCCCCGCAGCCGCGGTGACCGAGATGGAGCGCCGCATGGGCATCCACACCGACATCATGCGCTTCCTCACCGTCAAGGTCGAAGCGCACGAGGTCGAGCCCTCGGCGCCCATGCGGAAGAGCGACCGCGACGAGCGCAGCGATCGTGGCGAGCGCGGTGGTTTCCGCGGCGGCGAGCGCGGCGGTTTCCGTGGTGGTGATCGCGGTGGCGACCGTGGCGGCTTCCGCGGCGGTGGTGGTGGTGGCGGCGGCGACCGTCCGCCACGCGAAGGTGGCTTCCGCAGTGGCGGTGGAGACCGTGGCGACCGGCCCCCTCGCGAAGGTGGTTTCCGCAGCGGTGGTGGCGATCGTCCGCCACGTGAGGGCGGTGACCGTCCGCCCCGTCCGCCCATGAGCACAACCCCACCGACGACACCGGAGCGCACCTGATGGCTGAAGCAGCAGCAGCGCCGGCTCGCCGGCCCTTTCATCGTCGCCGCAAGACTTGCCCGTTCTCGGGCGCAAATGCGCCGAAGATCGACTATAAGGATGCTCGCCTCCTTGGCCGTTATGTGTCGGAGCGCGGCAAGATCGTGCCGAGCCGCATCACGGCCGTATCGGCGAAGAAGCAGCGTGAACTAGCCCGTGCCATCAAGCGCGCGCGGTTCCTCGGCTTGTTGCCGTACGTGATCAAGTAAATCGTCGGCGAGGATCAGACCCATGGGTCTGATCCTCGCAGTTTCCTGGTTGAGGTGGCGGGTGCCCTGATGGGCCTGCCAATGCCGCCTCTAACCGCCTTATGAGCGGGACAGCTGCAATGCGCCAGATTGCCCTGATCGGGATCGGTGCCGGCTTGGCGTCGGCACTTTTGCTCGTCGCGACGGCGACGGGTGGCCTCGGCATCCGGCTGCTCGTATATCTCTTGGCGCCGTTGCCGCTGGTTCTGGCGGGCCTCGGGGCTGGCAGTATGGCGGCCGCACTTGGCGCCGTGGTGTCGACGAGTGTGCTGCTGGCCGTGGTTGGCGACAAGGTGGCGCTTCTGCATGCGGTGGCACATGGCATTCCGGCGGCCCTGTTGTGCCATCTCGCATTGCTCAGCCGCGAACGTCCGACCAGCGATCAATATTCGCCGACCAATAAGCCGTTGCTGGAGTGGTACCCGGTTGGCCGCATCGTTGCGATCGCTGCGGTCTGCGCCGGCCTGCATGGATTTCTCAGCACCGTCGTGTTCGGCATCGATATCGAGCAACAACGGGCGATGCTGCGTCAATTGATGGGTGCGCTCGCCCAGCATCTGCCGCGCCGCGACGGCAAAGTCCTGAGTGAGGATGAGCTGTCGGCTCTGGTCGAGTTGGGCATCTACACCTTGCCCGGCGCCGCAGCCTTCAGCTGGTTGCTGTCGATGCTGCTCAATCTCTATATCGGGACGCGCATTACCGCAGTGTCGGGGCGCCTCATCCGGCCGTTGCCGGACGTGCCATCGATGATCTTTCCAGTGGGCTTTAGCCTCGGCTTGGCGATGGCATTGCCACTCGCCTTCACCGGCGGCACTCTTGGCTTCATCGGCTCCGCATTCGCCGGTGCCTTCTTCTGCGCGCATCTGCTGATGGGTCTTGCCATCGTGCATGACCTCTCGCGCGGCTCGACGTTCCGGCCGGGCATCCTGGCGGTGCTCTATGTGGCGCTGGTGTTTCTCAACGGTTGGGCCAGCGTCGCCCTCGCCATCTTTGCAGCCCTGGCGCCGATCCTGCCGCTAAGCCGGGGCAAGGCGCCGGCGGCCGGCGGGCCTGACTGACGGTCCACCTGATCGCGAACTCGCACCTCTCGCTCTCGACATCATCCCCATCATCAACACAACGAACGGAGTTCCCACCATGCACGTCATTCTTCTCGAGCGCATCGGCCGCCTTGGCCAGATGGGCGACGTCGTCCGCGTCAAGGACGGCTTTGCCCGCAATTTCCTGCTGCCGCAGGGCAAGGCGCTGCGCGCCACGGATGACAACAAGAAGCACTTCGAGAGCCAGCGCGTGGTGCTCGAGGCGCGAAACCTCGAGCTGAAGAAGGAGGCCGAAGGCGTCTCGACCAAGCTCGACGGGCAGAAGTTCGTGTCGATCCGCCAGGCCGGCGATACCGGTCAGCTCTACGGCTCTGTGTCGACGCGCGATCTGGCGGAAGTGATCACGGCTGGCGGCTTCACCGTCGACCGCCGCCAGATCCTGCTGGACAAGCCGATCAAGGCGCTCGGCGTGCACCAGTTGCGCGTGCAGTTGCACCCCGAAGTGATCGTCAACGTGACCGTCAACGTCGCCCGCTCGCAGGACGAGGCCGATCGCCAGGCTCGCGGCGAGGACGTGACGATGGTGCGCGACGAGGCGCCGAAGATCGAGACGTTCAGCGAGGATCAGGCGTTCGAAGAGGGCGTCCGCGGCACGGGCGAGCAGCCCGACGTCGAGGAGCGCGGCTGAGCAGTCGACGCTTCCGATGACCAGGAACGACACGTGCCGGGGCCTATGGGCTCCGGCATTGCTGTTTCAGGTTGCCCGAGAATTCGTGGAATAGCCATGCTTATGCTTGCAGGTGGGCGGAGCTGCAACTATGGTCCGGCCCGCTTTGCACCAGCAGGCGCCACGCAAACTGGACCCCGATACGCGAAAGGACACCCGTCCCATGGGCTTCTTCTCCGATAGCCTGAACCGGATCTCTCCGTCGGCGACGATCGGTGTGTCGGCGAAAGCGCGGGCGCTGGCGGCCGAGGGTCGCAACATCATCATCCTGTCGCAGGGTGAGCCGGATTTCGACACGCCGCAGAACATCAAGGATGCGGCAATCAGGGCGATCCAATCGGGCAAGACCAAGTACACCGACCCGGACGGCATGCCTGAATTGAAGGATGCCATCGTGGCCAAGTTCAAGCGCGAGAATGGCCTCGATTACAAGCGCAGCCAGATCACGGTCGGCACCGGCGGCAAGCAGGTGCTGTTCAACGCGCTGATGGCCACGATCAATCCTGGCGACGAGGTTGTGATCCCGGCGCCGTGCTGGGTGTCTTATGCGGATATCGTCATGCTGTGCGGCGGCAAGCCAGTGTTCGCCAATTGCCGCATCGAGGACGGCTACAAGCTCAAGCCTGAGGTTCTCGACCGCGCGATCACACCGAAGACGAAGTGGTTCATGTTCAACGCGCCGTCCAATCCGACGGGTGCCGCTTACACGCTGGCCGAGATGAAGGGCATCACAGACGTCATGATGAAGCACCGTCATGTCTGGTGCATGCCCGACGACATGTACGAGCACCTGCTCTATGACGGCCACAAGTTCTACACCATGGCGCAGGTGGAGCCGGCGCTCTATGAGCGGACATTGACGGTCAACGGTCTCTCGAAGGCCTATTGCATGACCGGATGGCGCATTGGCTACGCGGGCGGACCGGAGCCTTTGATCAAGGCGATGGGCAAGCTGCAGAGCCAGTCAACGTCGAACCCGTCGTCGATTTCGCAATGGGCCGGCGTCGAGGCGCTGAACGGGCCACAGCACTTCATTCCGATCAACAACGAGAAGTTCAAGGTGCGCCGCGATCTGGTCGTGTCGATGCTGAACCAGACCAAGGGTCTCAAGTGCCCGAAGCCGGAAGGCGCGTTCTACGTCTATCCGTCGTGCGAGGGCACCCTCGGCAAGACCAGCGCTTCGGGCAAGTTGATCAAGACGGACGAGGATTTCGTCACGGCGCTGTTGGAGGAGGAAGGCGTCGCGGCCGTGCACGGCGCCGCGTTTGCCATGTCTCCGTTCTTCCGCATTTCCTATGCGCTCTCAAACGAGGACCTCGAGGAAGCCTGCCGCCGCATCCAGCGCTTCTGCGGCAACTTGCGCTGAACGCGCGCATGTAGGCGGGGATCTGAAGCGCAACGCGCCGGTTGGAATTGGGTAACTGAAGGCGCAAAGACAGTGACGCACCGCGGCCGGCATTGCTCAGACCGTGACCTTTTGGCCAACGCCAAGGCGGAGCGCCTCTGAATAAGCGAGATGGGCAACAACCATGTCCTCCATGGCGTTGCCCATTGATTTGTAGAGGGTGATCTCGTTCGCCGCGGCGCGGGCGGGCTTCATGCCGAGCAGAATTTCACCGATTTCCACGGCGCCCGAGGCATCGCGGCCGGCAAGCTCGGCGCAGCCGACGGGCGCCGGGGCGAACGCCGATTTGGCCTCGACGATGACGCGGGACTTGGCAATCAGGGCCAGCGGCAGTTCGCTGCCGGGCGGCGCAAACCCGACCGAAGTGACATGGGTGCCGGGCCCGATCCAGTCGGCTTCGATAACCGGGGTCGCCGCAGCTGTGGTCAGGCACACGACGTCGGCGCCGCGCACGGCTGTTTCGATGTCACCGACGATGCGCGCCTTGGGTGACAGGGCGGCCGTCCGCCGGGCTGCCTCTGCGCTGCGGGCGAAGACGCAGATCTCATCGAAATCGCGGGCGAGATGCAGCAGCCGCACGTGCTCGCGGCCCTGCACGCCGGCGCCGATGACGGCGGCGATGCGGGCATCCGGCCTGGCACCGAGACGCGCTGAGAGAACGGCAGCGGCGGCCGTGCGCATTCCAGTGATGCTGCCGCCATCGAGGACGGCGAGCGGTCTGCCGGTGTCACCATCGAAGAGCGAAATCAGCGCCTGATGGCTCTCGAGGCCATTGGCAGGATTGTCGTGGAAGACGTTGACGGTTTTGAGCGAGATCGGAAAGCCGGGCATCCAAGCCAGCATGGCGAGGCCGAAACCTTTGCCGGGAATATCGACCTTGGGTCGGGGTGGCGCCTGCACGTTGCCCAGCGACAATGCCTTGAAGCCCTCGGCCAACACATCGATGGCCTTGGCGGGATCAACGAGGCGCATGATATCGGCATGCGAAAGGATAGTCAGCGTGGTTGGCTGCATCGGCGGACTCCAGGGCGAACGCTGCGGCATATGGTGTGGCCGGCCTCGCCAAGAGTCCAGCCTCAGATGGCGCGCGCGAGGGCCAGCAGCAGCTTGAAGGGCGCCGAGGCCTCGAACGGCGTGAGCCGCAGCGCTGGAATCGCGTGGCCGAGGATGTCAAAAGTCACGGGCTCCGGCAGACGCTCGATCGGGCCGGATGTGAGCTGCACGACGAGGGCGACGCGCGCTCGCTCAATATGCGGCACGGTCATGATCCCTAAGCCGCGGACCTCGATGCGACCGGCGATGGTCGGCGGCGGGCGACAGGTCAGCGCGCCGCCAACGCTGTCCACATGCACCTGATCGTCAGCCACCAAGCGTGCGCGCAGGGGACGATCCCCATCAAGGGCGCCGAGCATCAGGCAACGCAAGGCGAGATCGGACTTGCCGGCACCCGACGGGCCGAGCAGCACCGCAGCATGGCCATCGACAGCAATGGCCGTGGCATGCAGGAGCCGCGAGCGGCCGGGATCAGGTGGGGCGACGTCCAAAGCCGAGTTGTCCCCGCGGCGGTGCATAGATCAGGGCAGGCAATCGCACCACAAAGCGGGCGCCAGTGATGGAGCCTTCGTCGGCCTCGCTCGGGTGACCACCCGCATCAACGGTTGTCGTCGCGGGCGGACCGCGCCGGTTCTCCGCCCAGATGCGTCCGCCGTGCGCCGCGATGATTTCCCGCGAGATGCTGAGGCCCAGGCCCGAGTTCTTGCCGCGTGTGCGGTCGCTTTCGGGGCGGTCGGAATAGAAGCGCTCGAACACCTGCTCGAGTTTATCCTCTGGCATGCCAGGGCCTTCGTCGACGATGGCGAATTCGACCTCCGAGCCGATCCGCGCCGCCGTGACCGTGACGTTGGAGCCTTCGCTGGAGAACGAGATGGCATTGTCGACGAGGTTGGTCACCACTTGGCCGAGGCGCCCATCGTGGCCCTTCACCATCAACGCGCCCTGGCTTGCCGCCTCGGGATCGATCGCCAAACGAACCGTGACATTATCGCCTTTGCCGAGATCGCGGAATACATCGACGATCCCGGTCAGGACTTCGGCCAGATCGACCGGCCTGGTAGTTTGCCGCGCCAGCTCGGCGTCCAGTCGCGATGCGTTGGCAACGTCAGTGATGAGGCGGTTCAGACGTTTCAGCTCGCCGCGGATCTGCGTGACGCACTGATTCCGCTGCTCGGGCGTCTTGGCATAGATCAGCGATTCCGCCGTCGATTGAGCAGCGGTCAACGGATTTTTCAGCTCGTGCGCCACGTCGGCCGCAAACTTCTCGCTAGCCTCGATGCGCTTGTACAGCGTTGCCGTCATGCGGCGGATGGCGCCGGCCATCTGGCCGACCTCGTCCTGGCGATCACTGTAGTCGGGTAGGTCGGCGCGGGCGTTGATGCTGCGGCTGACGTTGTCGGCGGCCGCCGAAAGGCGATGCACAGGGCCGGCGATGGTGCGCGCCAGCAGCATCGACGCCATTAAGGTCGTCAACATGGCCATCAGCGCCAGGGCGTAGATGACACGGCGTTCAGCGGCGAGGATGTTGTCGATCTGGCCCGGCGGCGTCGACAGCAGCAGCGCGCCCTGCGTGTTGTTGCGCCGCTGAATGGGTACCGCAAGCGAAACAATCTGGGCGCCCTTTTCGTTCAGCAGCAGCATCGGGTTTGGCGTGATGCCGGCGAGAGCCTGCCGAACTTCGAAGTACGAGTTGCCGTTGGCAGAGCCGATTTCCCTGTAGACGGGTAAATCCGAGCCATCGAACCAGCCGGTGAGGCGCGTCCAAAGCGTCTTGACGGGAACGCGCTGACCCGGTGTTTCACCGGTCATTTCGAGGCCGCCGCGGTACTTCTTCGGCGGACCGAACAAGGTGTCGGTGTCGACCACCAGCTCACCGTCGCGGTCATAGACGCGGGCGCGGGTGGTTAGCTGTGCTGTCTGGATCAGCTTCTTCAACACCGGGCCGACGTGATCGTTGCGCAGCGACAGCTCGAACGCGGCAAAGCGGTCGTCGCGGTACGGCAGACGTGGGCCCTCCACCTCAGGTAGGCGGTCGGGATCGAACGACAGGCGGTCGCGATAGACCTCGGGACTGGCAGCGATGGCCGCAGCAATGATCTCACCCTGAACCTTCAGGCTTTCACGTTTGGCTGTGATCAGCAGCTCATGATGTTTCGAAAGCCAAAGGATGCCCCCGATCAGAACCAGCAAGCCGAGGAGGTTCGAGACGAAGATGCGGCGGGCAAGAGACCGTGTGAAAAAGCGATAGACGGCGGTGGTCTTCAGCCGCGGCAGCAGCCGGTCGACCAGGGCCGGAACGCGCAGCGGCGGCAACGCCAAATGCCGCAGTCTGGCTGGCAACGACGCGGCAACGGTCTGCTGCGTGCGGCTTAGGCCGTCGCGGAGACGATCCGCGAGACCATCGAGCCGGCGTCGGCCTTCGGTTTCGAGTGCCATGGGACCCCCAGGTCTGGCGCCCAGCCCGCTTCAGGGCCAATGCGAAATCGGGCTCAGGCTTCTTTGAACCTGTAGCCGACGCCATAGAGCGTCTCGATCACGTCGAAGTCGTCATCCACAACCTTGAACTTCTTGCGCAGACGCTTGATGTGGCTGTCGATGGTGCGATCGTCGACATAGACTTGGTCGTCGTAGGCGGCGTCCATCAGGGCGTCGCGCGTCTTGACCACGCCAGGCCGCGTGGCCAGCGCCTGCAGAATAAGGAACTCGGTCACGGTCAGAGTCACCGCCTTGTTGTCCCAATGGCAGGTGTGGCGCTCGGGGTCGAGCTTCAGCTTGCCGCGCTCGATGATGCGCGCTGCCTCGGTCGCGCCGGTCGGGCCATCCTTGGGCTGGAAGCGGCGCAGCACCGCTTTGACACGCTCGACTACGAGGCGTTGCGAGAACGGCTTCGCGATGTAGTCGTCGGCGCCCATCTTGAGGCCGAACAGCTCATCGATTTCCTCGTCCTTGGAAGTGAGAAAGATGACGGGCATGTCGGTGATCTGGCGCACGCGGCGCAGCAGTTCCATGCCGTCCATCTTCGGCATCTTGATGTCGAAGATGCCGAGATCAGCCGGCTCGTCCGACAAGGCGGCCAGCGCTTCGGCACCATCGCCGTATGTGCGGACCTTGTAGCCCTCGGCCTCCAGCGCCATGCGCAGTGAAGCGGTGATGTTTCTCTCGTCATCGACGAGGGCGATCGTGCTCTTCTGGTTCATGATCTTGATCCCCGGCGGACGTCACCAAACTCAAGCGCCGCCACTATGGCCCCAACATGAGCGAAATGTGGCATGCTCACGATGCGGTGATTGCTCTGAATAGTACCTGAACGACGCGCTGCGGCAAGCTGACCTCCCTGGAGCCCTCCAGTGTCTATTGACAAATCAATCCCAGCCTCTGCTTCGACGGGGGCTGTCGCGCCACCTGGGCGGCACGACGCGAGACCGGTGTCCGATGCCGAGTTGGTGCGCGCCCTGCTGCGCGAAGCTCAGGTGGCAACCATTGCCACGACGGAACGGACCTCAGGCCGTCCTTACGCTTCTCTGGTAGAGGTTGCAACCTCAGTCGAGGGCCAGCCGCTGCTGTTGCTCTCGCGGTTGGCGCGCCATACCCGCAATCTGCTTGCTGCCCCTGCCGTGGCCGTACTAAGTGATCGGCGGCATGACGGCGCCCATCCCTTGACCTCGGCACGCGTGACGCTGATGGGGCGGGCGCGCTTGGATGCCGGCCGGTCGACCCGCGAGCGCTACTTGCGCCGGCACGGGGATGCGGCAGTCTATGCCGATTTTGCGGATTTCCAGTTCTGGTCGGTCGCCGTCGACGATGCGCATCTGGTGGCCGGTTTCGGCCGCATTCGTGAGGTTGCAGCTGCCGAATTGCGGCTCGGGGATGGCTCGGCTGGCCCCTCACGAGATCTGATCGCAAGGCTTGCAACAGATGAAAGCGAGATCATCGCCACCCTCGAGAGCGAGTTGCCGTTGCATAGCCCGATGCGCATCGTTGGCCTCGATGCGGAGGGGGTGGACGTGCTGCGATTTGGGCGACACCAGCGGCTGGCGTTCGGGCAAGCGGCGGAGGTGATGGACCGCTTGCTGACAATGGCGCGGGGCGTTCTTTCCGATGCCGTGGCCGCGGGGTGAGCAACCATGCTGCAGCGCCGCAGAATTGCCGATCGTTTGATGGCAATATATTGTGCAATGCGAGATGGTTGTGCAGCGCATGGTGACTTTGCACAGGCGTCGGCAACCCGGTCTTCGAGATGGCCACATTTCGCTGCGACTATTAGACGGCTTGTGGTAGTGACGGTGTCCAGGGCACGCAATTAAGGTGGCAGCAGTCGCGCTGCAATCCGGGGTCGTGACCCCTCACTGGCGGTTTCCGCAAATGTCCGTTGCTTGCGTTGGCAGCCGCTCTCGGCGCCTGCGATAACGCGAGCTTCAATTGCTGCAATCGGTTGACGAAGAGCGCCGCGAAAATGACCAAAGAACCCTTCTCCTTGAGCGTTCCGGGCAAGGTGCATCACAATCTCGGGGCGATCGAGCTGTTGGAGCATGCGATCCAGCGGGGTGAAGGCCGGTTCGCGTCGACGGGCGCCTTCGTGGTGGAGACCGGCGCTCACACCGGCCGCTCGGCGCAGGACAAGTTCACTGTCCGCGACGACACCACGGACAAAGAGATCTGGTGGGACAACAACAAATCCATCACCGCCGCTCAGTTCGATCGCCTCTACGTCGAATTCCAGCAGCATGCCCGCACCCGCGATCTCTATGTGCAGGATCTCTATGCCGGCGCCGATCCAACGCACCGGCTGAATGCCCGCATCTTCACGGAATACGCTTGGCACGCGGCCTTCATCCGCCATCTGCTCCGCCGGCCAGAGGCGAAGGATCTGGCGAGCTTCCAGCCACAATTCACCGTCGTCAATTTGCCAAGCTTTCGCGCCGACCCGGCCAAGTTCGGCGTCCGTTCTGAAACCGTCATCGCCTGCGATTTTGCCCGCCGCCTGGTGCTGATCGGCGGCAGCTCCTATGCCGGTGAGACCAAGAAATCGGTGTTCTCGTTCCTCAATTACCTGATGCCGAGCGTCGGCGTGATGCCTATGCATGGCTCGGCCAACGTCAGCCACAACGGCGAAAGTGCCGTGTTTTTCGGCCTCTCCGGTACCGGCAAGACGACGCTGTCGGCTGACCCGAAACGTATTCTACTCGGCGATGACGAGCATGGCTGGTCCGACAACGGCATCTACAATTTCGAGGGCGGCTGCTACGCCAAAACGATCCGCCTGTCGGCCGAGGCCGAGCCTGAGATCTGGGCCGCCTCCAACCGCTTCGGTGCCATCCTCGAGAACGTGATCCTCAAACCGACAAGCCGCGAACCCGACTTCAATGACGGCAAGCTGACCGAGAACACGCGCTCGGCCTATCCCTTGGAGTTCATTCCCAACGCCAGTAAGACAGGCACCGCCAGCCATCCGAAGAACATCGTGATGCTCTGTGCCGACGCGTTCGGCGTGCTGCCACCGATCGCCAAGCTGACGCCAAGCCAGGCCATGTATCACTTCCTCTCGGGCTATACAGCCAAAGTGGCTGGCACCGAGAAAGGCATGGGCAACGAGCCGCAGGCGACGTTCTCGACCTGTTTCGGCGCCCCGTTCATGCCGCGCCATCCGAGCGTCTACGGCAACCTGCTGCGCAAGCTGATCGCCCGGCACAACGTCGATTGCTGGCTGGTCAACACCGGCTGGACCGGCGGCAAGTACGGCGCCGGCCATCGCATGCCGATCAAGGCGACGCGGGCGCTGCTCGATGCGGCGTTGTCAGGCGCCCTGAAAAACCAGCCCATGCGCACCGATCCGACTTTCGGCTTCCAAGTGCCGACGGCGCTGGCCGGAGTCGAGCCTAAGATCCTCAACCCGCGCGACACCTGGGCCGATAAGTCCGCCTACGATGCGCAAGCCCGGTCGCTGGTCGATATGTTCAACAAGAATTTCGCCAAGTTCGAAGCCTACGTCGATGCCGACGTGAAGGCGGCTGCACCCGCCCTGAAGCAAGCGGCAGAGTAAGCCCCGCTGAACTCAAGTTTGCCGCGCGCGTACACCGGGCCAGCGGTCCGGTGGGGTCGCAGAGAGACGGGCTCGATCGCGATGATCAGTTCGCCGCCGCCTTGGCGAAGGCCTCTAGCGCGCCAGCCATGGTCTTGAGCACCGTGACGTTGTCGCCCGTTTTGATCGCATAGCGTGCCTGCAGCGTGGCCGGCGGCGTGTATCCGATAGAAACTTTGCCTGCCTTGTCCTGCCAGACAATGATCCTCATCGGCAGATCGATGCCGAGCTGAGGGTTCTCCAGCATCAGCGGCGTGCCGAGCTTCGGGTTCCCGAACAGCACGACTACAGTCGGCGGCATTTCGAGGCCAGCGGCTTTCGCGCCAGCGGCGTGATCGATGCGGGCCGCAACCTTGAGGCCTTTGGCTTCGATTTCCTTCACGAGCCGAGTTACGGTCTCCTCGACACTGTACTTGCTGGGCAGCACCGACAGGGTGGTTTGTGCCTCGGAGGACTGGGCGACGACCAACGTCGGCGTGATCAAGGCAAGCAGCAGTAGGGCGACACGCAGCATAAGACAGGGCTCCATCGGATTTGTTGGCAGTCTGGGTCGACTGCGGCACGTTGGCCGACCATGATCGGGCTCGGAGCAGGAAGTAGGGCTAAGCACGCGATTGTGATGCGACGTGATCGGACATGGCGTCAGGCCCCGGTCGCCCAATCGAACAGCAGCTTGACGTTGAGCACGATGATGATGGCCGCGATGACCACCGCCAACACGGTCAACCAGCGCGGCGCCACCAGCGTCCCCATCTTGGCGCGGCTGGCCGTGAACTGCACCAGCGGCACGACGGCGAACGAGAGCTGCAGCGACAGCACGACCTGTGACAGGATCAGCAACTTGCCGGTTTCCTTTTCGCCGTAGAGCAGCGTCACGGCTGCTGCCGGAATGATCGCAATGCCGCGCGTGATCAGGCGGCGCAGCCACGGCTGCAGCTTGATGTCGATGAAGCCTTCCATGACGGCTTGCCCCGCCAAGGTCGCAGTCACGGTGGAGTTCAGACCGCAACACAGTAGCGCAATGCCGAACAACGACGGGGCGAGCAGCGATCCAAGCAGCGGCGACAGCAGGCTGTGGGCCTGGCCTAGCTCGGCCACATCAGTCTTACCGGTCTTGTGGAAGGTGGCCGCCGCCAGAATGAGGATCGAAGCGTTGATCAATAGCGCGAACATCAGCGCAAACGTCGAATCGAGGGTGGCGAATTTCAGCGCCTGCCGCTTCTCAGTGTCCGTCGTCCCATAGGCCCGCGTCTGCACGATCGCCGAATGCAGATAGAGATTGTGTGGCATGACCGTCGCACCCAGAATCCCCAGGGCCAGATAGAGCATCTCTGGATTGCGAACGATGTCGGTGGTTGGCGCGAAGCCGCGGATCAGCGGACCCCAATCCGGCCGTGCCAGAGCGATCTGCACGGCAAAGCAGACGGCGATGACGCCAAGCAGCGTGATTATGAAGGCTTCGAGATAGCGAAAGCCGAGCCGCTGCAGGTACAGGATCAGGAACACGTCCAAGGCGGTGAGAATGACGCCGATCTCAAGTGGCAATCCAAACAGCAGATTGAGGCCAATCGCGGTGCCGATGACCTCGGCAATATCCGTGGCGATGATGGCAATCTCAGCCAGGACCCACAACGGCCAGGCGGCCCAGCGCGGGTAGGCGTCACGGCAGGCCTGCGCCAAGTCACGGCCCGAGGCGATGGCGAGGCGGCAACACAGGGCCTGCAGCACGATGGCCATGAAGTTCGAGATCAGCGCCACCGCCAGCAGCGTGTAGCCGAACTTGGAGCCGCCAGCGAGTGACGTCGCCCAGTTGCCTGGGTCCATATAGCCGACAGCGACCAGATAGCCTGGCCCCAGGAAAGCTGCCGCCTTGCGCATGTTGCTGCCGCTGGCATCGACCGCAATCGAGCGGTGCTGGTCCACCAGGGCGGCCTCGCCGCGCTCCCGTCGCCAGCCGCGGCCCTCGCCGGGAACCCTAGGCTTCAGATTCAAGCTGTCTTGCATCGACGAACCCCGCGCACATACCCAATCTCGACGCTAATGCAATTGCAAATCATTTGCAACTAGGGTCCTGCGCACGCGTTGATGGGCGCCGCGGGTTTTGCGATGCGGTTTGGGGCGGAGCTGACAGACAGGTGGCGCGGGGGGTAGACACAGAAAACGGGGCGATCCGAAGGATCGGCCCCGCTACATTGGACATAAGGTCTGGTCCAGCAATTAACGGATGAGCCGTCAGGCCGCCCCAGGTTGCAAGCCGGGGCGGCAGGTCAATCCATAAGCCGGCGCTTCAGTGTAGACTCGCGACCTCGAGTTCACCTTCGACAGCGTGGCCGAGGGCCGCCTGCCAACTGTCGGTGAGCGCGATCGGCGTACCGTCAGCACTGTGCAGCGAGAAGAGATCGATACCGCGAGGGAGACCCTGTACGCCCGGGAAGAGCCGGCGCGCCTGGCGGCTGGTCATCTGGCGAATATAGGCAACGTGGCCTTCGCCGAGGTGGGCCAGTTCCTTCTCGCTCATGATGGGTGGCGGTGGCAGGTCCATCGTGGCCGTGGCCTTGCGGCCCGTGCGCTTCCTGCTTCTGCTCTGCTCCATGTCGCCGCTCCTTCTGATGATGCAGCTCAGGGCGCGGCAGCCAGTTCCTGGGAGGCCTGCTCACAAGAGCAGGTCGGCCCCAAGCTGCCGCGTCCGCAAGTTTGGACTGATTCGTGTTACGAGCCTGTTACAGAAACGGCTCACTTGCGACCTTTGTCGCCGCCGATTTCGATTCGCCGTACCAGCCGGTCCGGTTCGTGCCGAACGAGATCGACAGTTAAGAGACCATTCGCCAGATCCGCCGTTCTCACCTCGATGCCATCGGCCAGCACAAAGGTCTTCTGGAACTGGCGGGCAGCAATGCCGCGGTGCAGATACTGCCGGGACTTGTCGTCCTCCTGGCGGCCGCGCACCTGCAACTGGCTGTCCTCGACCGTGATTTCCAGCTGCTCGCGGCTGAACCCGGCTACTGCCAGGGTGATGCGCAACGTTTCCGGTCGGCCCTCGCCGCGCGCGATCCGCTCGATGTTGTAGGGGGGGTAGCCATCGGCGCCGCCCTTACCCACCCGGTCGATCAACCGCTCGATTTCCTCGAACCCCAACAGCAAGGGGCTCGATAACAGCGTCATCCTGGTCATGGCGGCAAAGTCCTTTCGGAAGCGACCTTGTCTTATTCAGCGCATCACTAATCAGGCGCCACCTGCGGCCCATTATGGCACCGCCGGCTCGTGGCCCCTGGAGTGGGCACCACAACTTTGTTGAGGATATGGTATCGGAGCGCGGAAATTCAATCGGTCAATGACCGGCAAACAGGCGATCCCGCGCCGGCCGCCGCCGCATCTGAGAATGGCCAAGCCAGTTAAACGATCAATCCCGCCGCTGTGTCTTTTGGGCGGCTTCCGCCATCAGGCGGCCGAGGTCTTGGGCCTGGTCGGCGTAGCTCTTCATCTGGGCCTGCGCATAACGTGTCTGGATTTGGAGATATTCGTTCACGTCGCGCGCCCGTGCCAGATCAGCCGCAAAATTGAAGCTGGCATCGATGTTGTCCTGCGCGTAGCGGAAGGCCCGCTCCTGCACCTCTCGTGCGCTCTCCGTCATCAGGGGGGACGATTTGGTCATCATCTCCTGCGCCTGGCGCGCCATGGTCATGAACTGGCTGTAAGCATTGCGGGCCTGCTCGACGTTGCGTTCGGCAAGGTCGCGAACGGTATCCGGAATCTCGAACGGGGATTTTTCGGCCATGACGCTGCTCTCCTCCAAGAAGCCCGAAGCCTAGCACACGTTTACGGCGTTAACCACGGTGTGCGTTGGGCCTATCCTTGTGCGCCGCAGCATCGAGGTGGAACGCAACCTGTCCACCGGATTCTCACACCCGCGCATGGACCCGACTCACGACAGCAGCCAATGTGGCCTCAAGCCTTTACTCCAGCGGCCGAACCCCGTGAGCTTCAGCCTCAAATCACGTCCATCGAATGCCCCGGACCGAAGCCCCCCGGTGGTGAAACCCATCAGTGCACGGGCCGCCAAGGCAAAACCCGCGACGCCAGAGCCAGCCGCGCCAGCGCGTCCCGCTGACGACGCGGTCGTCTTCACGATCGATCCCGGGCAACGTCAGCTGCTGGCCGCAACGCCGCTCGCCCGCCGCCTGTGGGGCTTGGCGATGGCGCCCGATCTGTTGCCACTGCGTCTCGACGGCGCCATGCCGGCGCTGATCACGTTGCGCGAGCTGACCCAGTCGAGCGGCGGCATGGCTTGCGATGTGCCGCGGTCGCAGTTGCTGCTGTTCTGGACCCTGCGCGGCCCCCGCCGGTGGCTCTGTCAGGTATCCCCGGATACCGAACCGGCCGGTAAACTTGCGACGGGTTTGCCACAGCGATGGCGGATCGTGCCGGACCGTTCCGCGTGGCATGCCATCGAGACGCTCGAGCAGGATCGCCTGGCCTGCCTCGCTCATGAGCTGCGCACGCCGCTCGCCGTCATCCAGGCGTTCGCTGACCTGCTGCTCGAACTCCATCCCGCATCGGGACGCCGCGATCGCTCGCGCGATTATGCGCAGAACATCCGGCAGGCGGCGCGCCATAGTCTCGACGTCATCGCGTCGTTGCTGGAGCGCCCGCAGATGGCGCAACCCGCCGGTGAACCAATGCATATCGAGCCGATCGCATTGGCGCCACTCGCCGCTGAAATCGCCGAGCGGCTGCAGCCATTGGCTCGCAGCGCCGGCGCCGAAGTCGTCATCGCACGCGCCCCACGCCTGGCCCCGGTCACAGGCAGCCGCCTCGCCGTGACGCAGATCCTGATCAATCTGATCAGCAACGCCATCCGTCATGCCGGCAGCGCACCGCGGATCAGGATCAAAACCGGCGGCGACCGGACGGGCCGGGCTTGGATCGAGGTGGCCGATAACGGCCCCGGGTTGCCGGCTGCCGTGCTGCAGCGGTTCGCCACGGCGACGGGAGCGATCACCGCGGCGGAGGCTTTACCGGTGGAGCCAGAACCTGCCGGCCATGACACCGACCGCATCGGGCTGGCCTTGTCGCAAGCACTGGCGGCAAGCTCCGGTGCTCGCTTGGCGCTCAGAAACGGTGAGCGGGGCGGTGCGTGCATCAGGCTCGTCTTCGACGCCCCACAGATGGCGCGACGGCAAGTGGCGTAGCTCAACATGCCAGTGTTCGCTGGCAAGGCTTGTTGACAAAAGTCAGACAGCGAAACTTTACCGTGTGGCTGATCTGTTTTTGAATTGGATCAATTCTAATATTGCGCTGTTTGTCGCGTCTTTTGTGCATTTTCTTGACAGGCTTAGCGCGCACAGTGCTGATGCTCGCATCGTCCAAGTTTCGCAGGGCGATGCACGGAGCATGGGCTCCGCTGCCATCTGATATCGGGGCCTTGAACCTCGACCATTGGAAGGAACCTCGACCGTGATCAAATTCAGCCGCACGCGTTCGCAACCTCGCAATCAGTTGCGATGCGCAATCGCCGCCGCGGTGCTGGCTGTGGCCAACTGCACCACCGCCACTGCCGCCGAGGTAAATGTCTATTCCTATCGCGAGCCGCAACTCGTCGAGCCGCTGCTGAAGGCCTTCACCGAGCGCACCGGCATCAAAGCGCGCCTCATCTTCGCCAAGGATGGCCTCGTCGAGCGCATGGCGGCGGAAGGCCACTTGAGTCCCGCCGACGTGCTGCTGACCACGGATATTGCGCGCCTGACGGAAGCCAAGGCGCTGGGGCTCACCGAGCCCTTCACCGGCGACGAGCGCCGCCGTGTGGCGCCGCCTCTGCAGGATACGGACGGCCATTGGACGGCCGTCACCTTGCGCGCCCGCGTGCTGTTTGCTTCCAAGGAGCGCGTCAAGGACACCGCGATCAGGTACGCCGAGCTCGCCGATCCAAAGTGGAAGGGCCGCATTTGCTCGCGCTCGGGCCAACATCCCTACAACACGGCATTGATTGCCGCGATGATCGCGCACTTGGGAGAGGGCGGCGCCGAAACCTGGCTCAAGGGCGTGAAGGCCAATCTGGCACAGCGGCCGGCAGGAGGGGATCGCGAGCAGGTGCGCGATGTCTGGGCGGGCAAGTGTGACCTGGCTCTCGGTAACACCTATTACATGGGCCTCATGCTCACCAACGAGAAGGTTCCCGAGCAGAAGAAATGGGCCGATGCCGTGCGCGTGATCTTTCCCGATGCCGGTGGCCAGGGAACGCATGTCAACATCTCCGGCGTTGCCCTGGCGCGGCACGCCCCGAACAAGGCGGCGGCACAGCAATTGATTGCTTTCCTGCTCGGCGATGCGGCGCAGTCGCTCTATGCCGATATCAATCACGAGTATCCCGTGTCCGCCAACGTGGCGCCATCCGATTTGCTGCGGTCACTCGGGCCCCTCAAGCCCGACGCCTTGCCGCTCGCCGAAATCTCGAGACTGCGCAAGAAGGCGTCGGAACTCGTCGATAAGGTCAACTTCGATGCTGGGCCAAGTTCGTGAGCGTCCTGCACCGACCAACACAGCATTGCCTTTGTGATTCGACGGCGCGTCGGCCTACCGAGAGCGCCGCGAGGCCTACGCCTTGAGGTGGACGCGGGTGGGAACCGCGGCCCTGGGGCCCATGCATGGCCTGATGACCTTGCCGGGGCGCATTTCGGCGTGGCGGGCGCGGCGCCGGGCATCACCGCTGTGGACGGCCGTCGTTGCCGCCATCGTCGCGGTGATGCTGCTGCCGGTCGCAACCATCGTGGTTCTGGCTTTCGGCGGTGATACCGGCACCTGGCGGCACCTGGCTGCAACTGTACTGCCGCCGGCGTTGCGCGAAACTGTGCTGTTGCTGGCGGGCGTTGGCGCGCTGACCTTGTTTACCGGCACGGCGACAGCCTGGGTCGTGACCATGTATCGGTTTCCTGGTCGTGCCTTGATCGACCGGCTCTTGATCGTGCCGCTGGCGGTTCCGACCTACATCGTCGCCTACGCCTATGTCGAGTTGCTCGACTTCTCCGGGCCGATCCAGACGTCGCTGCGGGCCCTGTTCGGCTGGCGTACGGCCGCCGACTACTGGTTTCCCAACGTGCGCTCGCTCGGCGGCGCCGTCTTCGTCCTCTCGGGCGTGCTGGCGCCCTACGTCTACCTCTCGGCGCGCGCCAGCTTCGTGCAGCAGTCGGTCTGCGCCCTCGAGGTAGCGCGCACGCTTGGCCGCACGCCTTTCGGTGCCTTCACGTCCGTGGCCTTGCCACTTGCCCGCCCGGCGCTGGTGGCCGGCGTGGCGCTGGTGCTCATGGAATGCCTGAATGATCTCGGCGCCGTGCAGCATCTCGGCGTGCGCACGCTCTCGGCGTCGATCTACGAAACGTGGCAACAGCGCTCCAGTCTGGGCGGTGCGGCGCAGATTGCGAGTGTGCTGCTGCTGCTGGTCGGCGCGCTGGTCGCGGGCGAGCGCATGGCCAGAGGCGGCGGCCAGTTCCATCACACCACGGGCCGTTATCGCGCCATTCCGTTTGCCGACCTTGCCGGCTGGCGCGCAGGCCTGGCCTTGCTGCTCTGCAGCCTGCCCTTTGTCGTGGGCTTTCTCTTCCCCTCGCTCGTGCTCGCCAACAATGCGGTACGGCATGCTGGCGGCGCCCTGGCCGGCGGCTTCTGGCGCGCCGCCATGAACAGTTTGCTGCTCGCGGCTGTTGCGGCGCTGGCGGCCGCCACCATCGGCTTGCTGCTGGCCTATGCGCGACGCGTGGCTTCGAACGGCTTCACGCGGCCAGCCGTGCGCCTGGCCGGGCTCGGCTATGCGCTGCCAGGCACGGTGCTGGCGCTTGGTCTGTTCATTCCGCTCGCGGCTCTCGACGGGCGTATTGACACGGCCGTGCGTAGCCTAACCGGGTATTCTTCGGGCCTGCTGATTTCCGGCACGCTTGTCATTCTGATCGTCGCCTATGTCGTACGCTTTCTCGCCGTTTCACTGGGCACCATCGAGGCCGGTCTCGAGCGCATTTCGCCGAACCTCGATGCCGCCGCCCGCACGCTTGGCGAGACGGCCATATCGGCACTGTTTCGAGTCCACCTGCCGCTGCTGGTGCCTGCCATCGGCACCGCCGCGCTGCTGGTCTTCGTCGATGCCATGAAGGAGCTACCGGCAACGCTGCTGCTGCGCCCGTTCGACTTCGAGACCTTGGCGACACATGTCTACAGCTTGGTCGCCATTGAGCAGCCGGAAGCGGCGAGCGTCGGCGCCTTGGCCATCGTCGCGGTGGGGCTGGTGCCCGTGCTGCTCCTCCATCGCGCCATCTCCGAGGGCCGTGCCGGCCATTGATGTCGTCGTTTCAGACCGACAGAAACTGCTCGCTAAGCTTGGGATCGGCATCGAGCTCCGCCATGCTGCCCGAAAAGCGGATATGCCCGCTCTCCATGATCGTGGCGCGATCGGCGATGAGGCGCGCGAAATGCAGGTTCTGCTCCGAAATCAAGAGCCCCACACCGCGCTTCTTCAGGGTGACGATCGCCGCCGCAATGCCTTCGAGGATGACCGGCGCCAACCCTTCCGATGGCTCATCGAGCAGGATACAGCGCGGATTGCCCATCAAGGTTCTCGCGATGGTCAACATCTGTTGCTCGCCGCCCGACATCTTTCCGCCCGGCCGGTCGCGCATATGACCGAGACTGGGGAATAGCGCGAACAGCGCCTCCGGCGTCCATGCATAGCCATCACGCGCCGGCAATCGACCAACCGTCAGGTTTTCCATCACGGTGAGGCCTGTGAAGATGCGCCGTTCTTCCGGCACGAACCCGAGCCCCGCTCGCGCGATCTCATGCGTCGGCCAGCGTTCGATTCGTTTGCCGGCAAAGACTATGGCGCCGCGTCGCTCAACCTCGAGCCCCATGATCGCCTTCATCGTCGTTGATTTTCCTGCCCCGTTGCGGCCGAACAGCACCACCGCCTCACCGGCTGCCACCGTCAGTGCGACGCCGTGCAGGATTTGCGCCGGACCATACCAGGCGTCGAGATTGGTGACTTCGAGTAACGTCATGGCAATGCCCCTCACCCTTGGCCGCTCGCAGCGCCAGCGCCGAGATAGACCTCGCGCACCAGCGGATTGCGGCGCACCTCCTCGGGCCGCCCGCTGGCGATGAGCTTGCCGCGGTTCATGACCAGGATGCGATCGGCATGGCGAAACACCACATCCATGTCGTGCTCTGTAAACAGCACCGCCGTGCGCCGCTCCCGGGCGATGCGCGCGACGAGGCCCATCAGCGCGCCCCGCTCGTTCGGCGCCATGCCTGCCGTCGGCTCGTCCATCAGCAGCAGGCGCGGCGCGTTAACGAGTGCCAGCGCCAGTTCGACACGCTTGAGATCGCCGTAGGCCAGCACCCCGCAAACGCGGTCTGCCGCCGGCATCATGCCGATCTCACCCAACAGTACCAGCGCTTCGTCGCGATGGCGCGGATCCATGACGATAGCTCGCCCTGCTGTCCTATCACGCGAAATCAATGCCACGATGATGTTCTCAATCACCGTCATCGATGCAAAGGTCGCCGTGATCTGGAACGTACGCGCCACGCCTCGCCGCCATAACTCGCGCGACGCCATGCCTGTGACATCGCGGCCATCGAGCAGCACGCGCCCGGCATCCGGCTTGAGCTGCCCATTGATCATGTTGAAGGTCGTCGTCTTGCCGGCACCGTTGGGGCCGATCAAGGCCACGAGCTCGCCTGCTTCGACGGTGAACGCAACATCCTGCACGGCGCGAAAGCCGGCAAATGTCTTGGCGAGACCCGCAACGGCCAGCACGGCCGGCGTGGCGCTCATAGCCGCCCCCGGTATCGCGCCCACAGCTGTCGCGACGTACCCGCCACGCCCTGGGGGAACGCCATCGTCAGCACGATCACGGCGGCGCCCAGCACCGCTTGCCAATAGGGCGTCACGCGAATGATGGCATCCTGCAGCCAGGTGAACATCGCTGCGCCGATCACGGGGCCAACCAGCGACTGCACCCCGCCGAGCAGCACCATCACCAACGCATCCATCGAGCGCGGGATCGACAGCGTGTCCGGCGACAGCGAGCCTTTGGAATAGACATAGATCGCGCCGGCAAGCCCTGCATATCCCCCCGCGATGACGATTGCCGCCAACTGTACGTGGCGAACGTGAACGCCCAGCGCCTCGGCCCGCACGCGATGATCACGGGCAGCGCGCAGCAGCATGCCGAACGGCGTATGCGCAAGATGCCACAGGCTCAGGATGGCCGCGCCGAGCAACGTCAATGCAAGCAGATAGAACGCCGCCTTGCTATTGAGTGCCGTCGGCGGCCAGATCCCACGCAGGCCGTTGCTGCCCCCCGTCACCGCATCCCATTGGAACGCGATGGCCCAGGTGATCTGCGCAAAGGCCATCGTCAACATGGCCAGGGAGACGCCATCGAGGCGGACGCAAAACCAGCCGAAGCACAATGCCAGCATCGCCGCGAACAGCACGCCGAGCAGCAGCGCCATCACGAACGGGGCGCCCGCCTGCGCGGCAATTGCCGTCGCGTAGGCGCCGGCGCCGAAGTAGGCAGCATGTCCGAAGGACGCCATCCCGCCCCAGCCCATGAGCAGGCCGAGGCTCGCCGCAAACAGCGCGAATACCAAGATATCTGTCATGAGCACGAGGCCGAAGCGATCGACGATGAGCGGCAAGAAGGCCAGCGCGACGACCACAGCGAAAGCTGCCAATTGCGCCGGCCGTCTAGGCACCGGCAGGGGCACGATCTGGGCTGCGGCAACTCGTGTGTGCGCCGGCTCGCGTCCGAATAAGCCCCACGGTCGCAGCACCAGCACCACTGCCATGACGATGAATTCGGCCACCAGCGTCAGCTTGGAGAAGGAGAACGTCGCGCCGAACATTGTCACGTCGCCGATGCCGATGCACCAGGCCTTGACCACGCTGATCAGAATCGCCGCCACGTAGGCGCCGGGAATGCTACCCAGTCCGCCGACCACCGTGACGACGAAGACGTCAACGATGATCGCGAGGTCCATGCTGAGCGACGCCGACTCGCGCGGCAATGCTAGGGCGCCGCCGAGGCCCGCCAACAATGACCCCAGCGCAAACACGCTCGTGAACAACAGGCTCTGATTGATGCCGAGCGCTGCCGCCATATCGCGATCCTCGGTCGCCGCACGGATCCGCGTGCCCCATTCGGTTCTGGTCAGCAACAGCCAAATCGCAGCCAGCATGGCAGGACCGATCACCAGCAGCACCAGGTCATAGGTCGGGAACGGCTTTCCGAAGATCGTAACGGCGCCTTTCAAGCCCGGTGGTCGCGGTCCCAGAATGTCCTCGGGACCCCAGCACCAGAGCGTGAAATCCTTGAGTACCAGCACAATGCCGAAAGTGGTGATCAGTTGCAGCAGTTCGGGAGCTTTATAGACGCGCCGCAGGATCGCCACCTCGATCAGCGCACCGAGCGCGCCCACCGCCAGCGCTGCCAGGAAGGCACCACCCCAGAAGCCCAAGCTGCCACCGCCCAGCCGCTGGAACAACCACGCTGCCATGTAGGCACCGAGCATATAGAGCGAGCCGTGGGCAAAATTAACGATACGGGTGACGCCGAAAATTAGCGTCAATCCGAGTGCCACCAGAAACAGCAGTGACGCACTCGCCAGGCCATTCAGTGTCTGGATCAGGAAGGAAGCGAGCATGTGGGGCGCCGGAAAACGGGTGCGGTGTGTGAAGCTCGGGGCTTGAGCGACCCATAGATCCGGCACGCGTTACCGGTGGATCCCGTCCAGTTTGTCGCCTCACCTCGGACATCCTACAAGGTCGCAGCGCTGCCCGACCAGCGCTGATGCCGCCTTGGCAAGGCCGATGGGCTCGGTCTATATGGCGGGCAACAGAGGAAACTCCCATGCCCAAGATGTCGAACTCGCGTCGCCGCAACATTCAGGCCAAGCAGCGCAAGGCCACCAACGCCCGCAACAAGGCCGCCAAGGCGGCAAAGCGCAAGCGCAACGGCGCCACGTGACGCGCCATCGCTGAGTTCGCGTTGCATGTGAAGACGGCCTGATCGCGAGATCAATGCATGCGAAGCGTGCGAACCATCGCTTGAGGAAGATCCGCACGCCTCGTTCTCGGCCTGTCAGGGGGTCAATTCGCTGGCCGCAGCGTCTTCACCACCTCGTCGGGCGGCAAATGCTTCTCGCCCGGCTCGTAGCGCCAGTCGACCATGACGCCGCGACCATCCTTCACCGCCGTGCGGCCAACATAAGCGCCCATCGTCGATTGATGATCGAGCGCGCGATAGGTGATTTGTCCGAACGGCGTCATGTGCGTGAGACCCTCCATCGCCACCAGCAGCTTTCCGGTCTCCGTCGAGCCCGCCTTCCTGAGTACCGCCGCCACCGACTGCAGCGCCGCATAGCCGACCACGGAGCCAAGCCGCGGGTAATCATTCCACTTCGCCCGGTAGGCGTCGACGAACGCTTTGTGCTCTGTTGTAGTAATCTGGTCCCAAGGGTAACCTGTCACATACCAGCCGACCGGCGCCTCCTCCTTGAGGGGATCGAGATACTCGGGCTCGCCACCCAGCACTGAGAAGACCGCCACATCCTTGAACAGGCCCCGCGTCGTACCCTCACGGACGAACTTGGCGAGATCGCCGCCGAAAGTGACATTGAAGATGGCTTCCGGTTTGGCGTCGGCAAGCGCCTGCACCACCGGCCCCGCCTCGATCTTGTTCAACGCCGGCGCCTGCTCGGCCACGAACTCGATGTCGGGCTGGCGCACCTTCATCAACGCCTTGAACGACGCCACCGCTGACTGGCCGTACTCGTAATTGGGATAGACGATCGCCCAGCGCTTCTTTTTCAGCTTCAGCGCTTCCTCGACCAGCATCGATGTTTGCATGTAGGTCGAAGCCCGCAGACGATAGGTGTAGGCGTTGCCAGATTCCCAGACCAGCTTGTCTGTCAAGGGCTCGGAGGCAATGAACAGCACCTTGCGCTGCTTGGCGAAATCGGAGATGGCGAGGCCAACGTGGCTGAGAAAGCCACCTGTCAACAGGACGACGTTCTCGCGGCTGACAAGTTCTTCCGCTACCCGCACCGCATCGCCGGGATTGCCGCCGTCATCGCGCACGATCACTTCCAGCTTGCGGCCGTTGATGCCGCCGGCCTTGTTGATCTCCTCGACCGCCAGTTCCCAGCCCTTCTTGTAGGGCTCGAGGAAGGCCGGCACGACCTTGTAGCTGTTGAGCTCGCCGATCTTGATCGTGTCCTGGGCCTTGGCCGGGATCACCGCTGCCAGCGTCACCGCCGCGGCCAACCCAAGCCTGATGAGGTTGCGCATCTCGTGAGGTCTCCCGTTCGCCAGTTGCCGGCTCGATCTACCGGCCAGCCGTCATTTCTGTCAGCGTGCCTTCGCAGCAAGCGCGGACCACCGCCGCAGAGCGCATGATGTGGTGTCGATTGGCCCGCCGGCAAGCGGCGCGGTCCATATATATCACGGACCTGTCCGGCGCCGATCAAGCATATCGCCACAACATCGTTCGCCGGTCAGGGAACGCCCTTGCGTCAGCGCGCGACCTACGGAGATCGCTGTTTCTCCGGCGACAGCCGGGAGCGAACGCGCCACTCGCTGCAACGCGGTGCGCAGATTGACGGCACAGCAGGCATCGGTATCGACCATCGCATCTGCGGCGCAGCTGTCATGCGCTACAGGCGCAACCGGAAGCTCTGCGTCGCGACGGCATGCTGGCCGACGGCTTGGCAATTGGCTATCACCTGACCTTGAGTGTCGCACCCCCGTCGACGCGAACCGAGCCGAGCCCCAGAACATGTCCACCGAGATCCCAATGCCCAACGCGTCGCCGATCCTGGCCGACACCTATCGCCTGCGGCTGCCGGGACCGATCGCGGTGCCTGAGCGCGTGCGTCTCGCCACCGGCCGGCCCATGCTCAATCATCGGGGGCCCGAGTTCCGCGCCATCTGGGGCCGCACCATTGCCAAGCTGCAGCCGGTGATGGGAACCAAGCAACCACTGCATATCTTCGCCTGCAGCGGCACCGGCGTCATGGAAGCGGCCCTGCTCAATATCATCACGCCTGGTGATCGCCTGCTGATCGTGTGCAACGGTCAATGGGGCGAGCGCTTCGCCACCATCGCCAAGGCCATGGGGGCCATTGTCGACCCGATCGACGTGCCCTGGGGCGAGACAGTCGATCCGGCTGTGCTGGAGGACCGGCTCAAGACGCACGCCTATCGCGCCTTGGTGCTGGTACACAACGAGAGTTCGACCGGCGTCATCGGCGATCTCGCCACCACCGGCAACCTCACCCGCAACACCGACACGCTGCTGGTCACCGACAGCGTTTCCGGCATTGCGGGGATGGAATTCCAGATGGATGCCTGGGGCGTCGATGTCGTCGTCACGGGGTCGCAGAAAGCGCTGATGTGCCCGCCGGGGATGGGCATCATCGCGGCGAGCGAGAAAGCGTGGGCCGTGATCCGGCGGGAGAGCGGCATGCCGCGCTTCTATCTTGATCTGCGCAAAGCCCGTGACTCCTTCGACAAGGGTGAATCGACGTTCACGCCGCCGGTATCACTGGTGCAGGGCCTCGATGCGTCGCTGGACATGATCCACGAGGAGGGATTGGCCAATGTGCTGGCTCGACACGCTCGCCTCTCTCGCGGTTTCAAAGCGGGTGCCGTGGCCATGGGACTTGCCAATTTCGCCACCGCCAAGCAGCAGTCGAACACCGTCGCCTGCTTCCATCTGCCCGCGAGCATCGACGGCACCCGGCTCATTCGCCGGCTCTACGAGAAGCACCGTACCGTCATCGCCGGCGCCCGCAATCGCCTGCAAGGCAAGATGATCCGCCTCGGCACCATGGGCGCCATCACCGAGGCCGACATCCTCACGGACCTCATGCATCTCGAAGACGTGCTCGCCGAAATGGGCCACAAGCTCTCTCCCGG
Organism: Hyphomicrobiaceae bacterium; assembly: GCA_046154645.1. GTDB lineage: Bacteria > Pseudomonadota > Alphaproteobacteria > Rhizobiales > Hyphomicrobiaceae. The sequence continues at coordinate 5,882 of JBJXDZ010000060.1, read as the reverse complement.
CGCTGCCGTCACCGCTGCCGCCAAGGCCTTTGCCTGAGCACTGTCGGCGGGTGGGCGCGGGTTGCCGACAAACAACAGAACCATTTGGGGGGTCTCAACCCTATCCCCGCCTTCCGGGATCGCTTGGGTGAGCCTCGGGCGCACCGCTGCTTATGCCGCCACAGCCGTCTTCGCATCCTCGCGGATCATGGTGGCGCCTTTCTCGGCGATCATGATCGTGGGCGCGTTGGTGTTGCCCGTCGTGACCAGCGGCATGATCGAGGCGTCAATGACGCGCAAGCCCGACATGCCCCGTACCCGCAAGCGTGAATCGACGACGGCTTGCGGGTCCTCGCCCATCTTGCAGGTGCCGACAGGGTGGTAGATCGTGGTGCCGTTGGCGCGGATGTGCGCCAGCAGATCGGCATCGCTCGTGAGATCAGGGCCGGGCGTAATCTCGGCAACGGAGTGCTTGGCGAAGGCAGGCGCGGCAAAGATCCGACGCGCATGCGCCACGCCCGCCAGAATGACGCGAATGTCTCCGGGCGCGGAGAGATAATTCGGCCTGATTTTCGGACGCGCGGTGGGGTCGGGCGAAGCGGCCATGATGCTGCCGCGGCTCTCAGGCCGCGCGATCGACACTGCCAACGTGGCGCCCGGCTCTTTTTCCAGCGCGCCGAATTTCGACATGTCGTAGCTGGCCGGCGAGAACAGCAATTGGATATCTGGGCTGGCCAGGCCTTCGCGGCTCCGCACGAACACCTGCGCGCTGGACACGCCGAACGTCAGCGCGCCCTTGCCGGTCACGACAAATTTTGCCACTTCCCCGACCAGCCGCACACCGTGCGCCAGCTGGTTGATCGAGACCGCATCCTTGAGGCGGTGAGAGACACGGATCACGTAGTGGTCCGACAGGTTGGAGCCGACGCCCGCCAAGTCATGCACGACGTCGACGCCGATGGATTTGAGATGTGCCGCTGGCCCTATGCCTGAAATCTGCAGCAGATGCGGCGAGGCGATGGTACCGCTCGAGACGATCACCTCGCGCCGTGCTTTCACCTCGATCTCGCATCCCATCTGGTCGATACGCACGCCGGTGCAGCGCTTGCCTTTGGTCAGCAGCTTCAAGGCGAGAGCATTGGTGAGCACGCGCAGGTTTGGCCGCCGCTTGGCATCGCGTAGAAACGTTTGCGCCGTCGAGCCGCGAAAGCGTCCGTTGCGCGACATCTGCGAATAGCCGACGCCTTCTCCCGGTGTGGCGCCGGAGAGATCCTTGGCGAAGGGGAATCCCGCCTGTTGCGCTGCTTCGACAAAGCTGTGCGTGATCGGCAGCACGGTGCGATAATCCTCGATCCGCAATGGCCCGTCCTTGCCGCGATAGGCGTCGTCGCCGGCCTCATAGCGTTCCATCGATTTGAAGTGCGGCAAGCAGTCGTCGTAGGTCCAACCCCGGCAGCCCATCTGCGCCCAGTTGTCGAAGTCGGCGGGGTTACCGCGCACAAACAGCATGCCGTTGATCGAGGACGACCCCCCAAGCACGCGACCGCGCGGCCAGTGGATGGCACGGTTGCCGGAGCCTGCTTCAGGCTCGGTCGCATACATCCAGTTGACCAGCGGATTGTAGAGCAGCTTCAGGACGCCAGCCGGGATGTGGATCCAAGGATGCAGATCGCGCGGGCCAGCCTCGAGCAGGATGACCTGTGCGCCGTCTGCCGAGAGCCGGTTGGCCAGCACACAACCGGCCGAACCTGCACCGACAATCACGTAGTCCGCTTCCATCGTGCTCTCCCAGCCCCTCGCGAAATTGCGGCCGAATTGTGCCGTCGCGACCATAGCTTTCTCTCCGCTGGGCGCAAGTTTCCCGCGTGAATGCCAGCTAAACAACCGCTTCAAACGCGGTTCAGGAGCGCTGCGGCATAGTGGCGTCATTGATGCGGTGACAGGAAACTCAAACCTCTTCGAGAGAACCCCAATGATCAAGCATACGCTCACCACCATCGCCCTCGCCGCCAGCACGCTGGCGCTCGTTTCTGGCTCGGCCCTCGCATACGACCGCAATCCCGTCGATCGCACGCAGGCTTGGCAGCAGCACGAAATTGATGCCGCGCGGCGCAACGGCTCCCTGACCCGCCGCGAGTATTATGCACTGCAGGCCGAGCAGGCCCGCATCGCCGAACTTGAGCGTCGCGCCAAGGCCGACGGCTACGTCAACCGCCGCGAGTTCCGCGAGATCCGCGAGGCGCAGCGCGAGGCACAGAACCACATCTATGCGGAAAGCCACGATCGCCAGGTGAACTGGTGGCGGCGCTGGAAGTCGCAGCACGGCTACTAAGTCGGCGCGATTGGCGAGAGTAACGTCTGGGAGGTGTACGGCTCTCGCACGGGGGCGGTGTCGCAAGGGACCGCCCCCGCTATATGGTCGCCGTTCGTTGCTCAGTGCCAACCGGCACTGGCGCCCGTCACTGGCTGCTGAATGAGTTTCAACCTCTCAAAACCGCCACTGCACCGGCTTGGCGCCGGCAATTGGTGAGCGGAAGGTCGGAATGGCCGATCCCGCGAGATTGCCAAGGTACACGGTCTTCAGGTCCGGCCCGCCAAAGGCAACGCTGGCGATGTTCTTGAGTTCCCGCCGCGCGCCGATCTCGATGTGCTCGCGACCCCGAACATTGGTCTTGAAATACGCCTCGGCCTTGGCCACGTCGGCGGCGTCCGAGTCATCCAGGATCAATGTCCGCCGCCCATTCGTCTCAATGCGCACGACGCGGTTGGAGCACACGCAGGCCACCCACACGCCGCCCTCGGCATCGAACGCGAAGCCATCCGGGAACTCGCCATCACCGAAGTCGTGCACCACTTCTTTTGAACCGAGTTTCGTGCCGTTGATTGGAAACCGCGAGATGCGCTTGGCCACCGTCTCATTGACGTAGAGCCAGCGGCCCGTCGGATCGACGCGGCACTCGTTGGTGAAGCCGATACCATCGGCAACGATCTGCGCGCCGGCCTTGTCCCTGCGCACGATGAAGCCGTCAGCATGGCCTGGCCGGAACGACAACTCACGCGGGAACGTCTTGGTCGAAACCGAGATCCATTCGGTGCCCTGCGCATCGACACCGACGAAGTTGCACACGCGCAGCAATTCGCCGTCGACCTCGAACAGATGCGGCCACAAGCGCCAGTCTCGATCGAGCCGCCACACGCCGCCGCCCGGCCCTAGGTTCGCAATCAGGAATTGCCGGTCCGCCAGCATGGCGACGCCATTGGGTAGGAATCCGGGCGGCGCGCCGACGATATCGCGCTTGGGTTTCCCGATCTCGGCGATGCCAGAATGGTGATCGCCCGCGAAGACCTCGCCCTTGGCCGTGGTTAGCACGCACTCGGGGCGTTTCAATCCCTCGCCGATCCAGGTGACGGCAGTGAGCGTAATGAGCGGCGTTTCGGGCATGACGGTCTCCGGGCGTGAAGCTTGATGTTCGCCGCCAGTCTGCCGCTTTCAAACGGCAGAGCCAATGCTGATCGTTCGAGCGAGCGCCTGCAATGCGTGCTGTTCATGCGGCTCGACGGCGAGCGGCGTTGCCAGCAGGGCCGCGATCGCCTCGCCGGCGTCAGCGAGTGACAGTCCATCGCGCGCAGCCAATCCCAATAGCGCCACACGACACAACTCGCGTTGCTCGGCCAGCAACTTGAACGCCACATCGCACGCCGTGATCGGATAGGGATAGGCCCGCAATTCCTGCTCGATCTTGGCTTTCAAGCGCGCAATTAACTCGGCGGCGACAGCCGGATCAGCTTGAGTCTCGCTCCCCACAGCGCTTCTCCCAAAAAAATCCTCCACTCGCCCCACAAAGAGGGGAGTTTGAGGGGGCACCCCTCAAGTTGGTTGAAGGTCGGTTGTGCTGCAAGCGCGTGCCTTCAGCACGACACTTCTCGCGAAGCGAAGCAACAGCACACCGCCAACCTCAAATCTCTTCCGACCTGAACGGCCGCGACAGCAGCGCATCGATCGCCGCATCGACCTCGACTCTGCCATCCACAATCGCTTGCACAGCCGCGGCAATTGGCATCTCGATGCCATGCTCGCCCGCCAACCGCACTACAGCCGCCGCCGTAAACACCCCTTCTGCCACTGAGCGGCGCGCACCAAGGACATCTGCGAGCTTCTTGCCCTGCGCCAGTTCGCGACCAAGACTCATATTGCGCGACTGTGGACTCCCGCAGGTGAGCAGCAGGTCGCCCAGTCCCGAAAGACCCGTCAACGTTTCCGGGCGTGCGCCAAGCACACGGCCAAGGCGACGCATCTCGGCAAACCCGCGCGTCACCAGCGCTGCGTGCGCGCTCGCACCCAGCTTCTTGCCATCGACGATCCCGGCGGCAATGGCGAGCACGTTCTTGACGCTGCCGCCAAGTTCCGCGCCGGTGATGTCTGACGACCAGTAGAGGCGGAAATTGCGATAACCGATTGATGGAGCGAGACGCTCGCCGAGCGCTTCGTCGACGGTCGCCAGCGTCAACGCGGCCGGCAGCCCACGTGCCACGTCTGCAGCAAAGCTTGGCCCTGACAGCACGGCGAGCGTGGCGGTGGGAAGCACCTCGCCAAGCACCGTGCTCATGCGTTTGCCCGTCGCTTGCTCCAGCCCCTTGGCGCAGATCACGACCGGTGTCCCGGGCTTCAAGTGCGGTGCCAGCGCCGCACCAACCGCGCGCACGTGCTGCGCCGGAGCCACCATCAGGATGGCATCACGGCGCGCGATAGCGGCGAGATCCGTTGTCGCCGTCAGGCCGGCCTCCAACTTGACGCCGGGCAGAAACGGCGAGTTTTGATGCAGGTCGTTGATCTCGGCGACCACGTCCGTCTCGCGCGCCCACAGCAGCGCATCGCGGCCGGCAAGGCAGGCGGTCTGGGCCAGGGCCGTGCCCCAGGCCCCCGCGCCGATCACTCCGATGGAGCCGAAAGCTGCCATGTGACACGTCCTTAGCCGGTTCGCTTTGAGGATACGAAATGTACCCGCGAATCGTGTCCAGACAAAGCGGGGCTTCCGCCCATCCTGCATCCGGTCTCCAGCTCAGCGCCGTTCTCGTGTTCGGCAACTAGGGCCTGTCGTCAGTTGATGTGAGTCTGTTGAGCAACTGGGAACGAAAGATCGCACATTTCTGCCGCTGTTGTCGTCAGTCGAGGGATTCCCAAATCATTTTTTCTCTGACTCCTGGGTTGTCGGCAACGGGGAGGCCGACAGATGCAACGCTACGCCTTGCGCGACGACCAGTGGTCCAGGATCAAGGACTTCCTACCCGGCCGGGAAGGGCACGTCGGCGGCACCGCGGCGGACAATCGCTTGTTCGTCGATGCCGTTATTTTTCGCTACCGAACCGGCATTCCCTGGCGCGATTTGCCGGAGCGCTACGGCGACTGGAAGGCGACGCACAAGCGCTTCCGGAGATGGTGCGAAAGCGGCGTGTTTGCGCGTATTCTCGAAGCTTTGGCGCTTGATGCCGATGCCGAGTTCATGTCGATCGACTCGACCAGCGTACGCGCCCACCAGCACAGCGCCGGCGCCCAAAAAAAGTTGGCGAAGATCAAGCGATCGGCCGTTCCCGCGGCGGGTTAACGACCAAGATCCACGCCATCGTTGATGCCCTCGGCAACCCTGTGGCGCTGTCGCTGACGCCCGGCCAAGCGCACGACATCACGCAGGCGGTGCCGCTGCTCGACCAAGTCGAGCCCGAAGCATTCCTCGCTGACAAGGGCTACGATTCCGACGCGCTGGTCGAGACGCTCGTCGGCCGTGGCATCACGCCCGTCATCCCGCCGAAGGCCAATCGCCGTGAGCCCCGCCAAACCGATTTCGCACTCTATCGTGAGCGCAATCTCGTCGAGCGGTTCTTCTGCAAACTCAAGCAATACCGTG
>JBJXDZ010000059.1:0-2890 GCA_046154645.1 Hyphomicrobiaceae bacterium | reverse complement strand
ATAAAGTCATATCATTCCAAGGATGCCTTATGCCTCGCCGCAATCTCAATCAAGTTCGCCAAGCCACCCGCGACCAACTGACCACCATCATCCTGGCCATTGGCTGGATCGAGCGCCACACCCCGTCGCCCCGTCATGCCAGATTGGCAGCACGCGAGATCGAACGGTCCCTCTGCAAGCGATCGGTTTATGACGACGCGGCCGAAACCTCACCCGACCAGTTGATCGATCTGGCCCTCACCTGGCTGCGCACGACCGCGAACGCTCAGCGTGTGCAACCGCAAGACAGCATGCCCCGATCGACGTCGGCCAGTCGCTTGGTCGAGTTCAGAATGCGCAGAGCGCGACGCCCGGCCATGTTCGAGCGCTACAGCGTGTAGCACCCACGCTGAGCTCGGCGTTGCCACTTTTCTTGCAAAAATGCGAAAAAAGTGGCAACCTACGCAATATCAATGCCTTACCTAGTGACGCCAGCAATGAACCTGACTGAATTGACCAACGAGCAACGTCGGCAACTGATCGATGTCAGGCAAGCATTTTCAGCCTGGCGGACAGCTGCGCGCAAGACGCGGCACATCGGCTTGCGATGGGTAACCCGGAAAGGTGCCGAGTATCTCTATCGCAAGAGCCAGAAATCCGAGCGCTCGCTCGGCCGGCGCTCGCCCGCCACCGAAGCAACCATGGCCGAGCACATCGAGCTTCGCAATCGCGTCCGTCAATCAGCGGCGCGCCTGAAATCCATGGCCCGCGTCAATCGGGCCCTCTACCTCAACCGGGTGCCGAAGGACCCGACACTCATTCTACGAGAGCTCGACGCAGCCGGCCTGCTCGGCCAGCACATGTTCGTCATCGGCACCAACGCGCTCTACGCCTATGAAATGCGCTCGGGCGTATTGTTCGAAAGTAGTCTGCTTGCGACCGGCGATTTCGATTTGCTGTGGGACGCTCGTGATCGACTGCGGCTGCTCGTCAGCGGCATCTCGCCGGAGGGCGTACTCGGCATCTTGAGGCGCGCCGATCCGACCTTTTCCACCGCCGACAATTATGGCACCCGCGCCCAGAACGCGTCCGGCTACTTTGTCGATCTGTTCTGCCCCGACCTAGATCCGGCGCCCGAACGCATCACCCCCACCGATCTCGACCCCATCACGACCGAGGGTGCAGATTGGCTTGTCGAGGCGCCGAAGATCGAAGAAACCGTCATCGGCTGGGATGGCATTCCACTCAATCTTCCGTGCGTCGATCCCAGAGTGTTCGCTCTGCACAAGCTCTGGCTGTCGCAACAGCCGAGCCGTCAGCCCGCAAGCAAACCCCGTGACAAAGCTCAGGCCTATGCCGTCGCAGCCGTCGCATCGTCTTATCTCAACCTGAAATTCAATGACCGCTCGCTGGCGCGGCTTCCCGCCGAGCTCAAAGCCGGCGCTGCCGAGCTGGCCAAGGCGGCCAAAACGATCACCATCTGATGATGTTGGGCTTGCAAGAGCGCGTAAGGCAGCGCTCATGCAGCGGCTCCGCCAAACCGCTCTCGATTGACAAACGCGTAATCCACGACGGCCCGAACACCGATCACGGCCATCACATTCAATGGCCTGATGGCAGCCCGTTGGCATTCCAGTATCGCGACGCCAGTGCCAGCTCTTCTGGCCCACACGCATCGAGATAGATTGCCGTGGTGGTCACCCGTGCATGGCCGAGCCAGCGCTGAACCAAAGTCAGCGGCACGCCGGCCTGCGTGGTCGCGATGCCGAAAGAATGCCGCAGCCCGCGTGGACACGCCGATGGCCCAAACAGTCCCGCATCGCGCATCGTCGACTTTACGATCCGCCACGCCGTCGTGCGCGACATTTCCCATAACCGCGATGAACTCTGCTCCGGATTGCATTGTCGATCGCGCAAGCCAAAGACGCGCTGGATGCGTGAAAGCAGATCAGGCGGCAACGGCACTTCGCGTGTGACCGAACGTCGTCGTTTCAGCGTTCGCATGCCAACAACTTGCTCGTCGATCTGGAATGACAGCGGCGTCAGCGCCAGCACCTCGCTGATGCGCCCGCCACTCCACAATAGCGTGAGTACGAATAGCTCTTTGACCACGCACAGCCTTGAAGCGGCGCTGATCAGCCGATGCTGCTCGCTCTGGTTCAGGTACTTCCTGAGACCGCCATTGGTGTAGAGACCGGCTTCCAGGTGGTTCTGGCGCCCCACCCTCGCAACAAAATTGTCCATAGTGTTTCAAACAGCCATTTCATTGGCATAAGTCGATAAAATCAGCGGAGCAAAGTACGCAGCACAACGCAGCAACCTCAATCGAGCCGTGAAATATCACGTCGATAAGGAGGATGCAACACTATGGACAATACTGTTTCTAATAATTTTCTTTAATAACTTTCCCCACTTGCTCGTCATCCGGCACATGGAAATGCCGGAAAACAATAGTTTTGCCTGCCATAACCCAATGAAAGTAAACACCTTATTTGCTTCCAAATTCGCTTTCGTTATATTCACAGCAGAAAACAACCATCAGAGGGAATGCTATGACAATTGCCCCGAATTCGTTTTTCCGTGGTGCCGCTTCTGCAGTGGCGCTGCTTGCACTTGCGCCGAATGTACATGCCCAGCAAATTCCCGCATCCATCGACGGTTCAAAATGCGAGGCCATTGCCGACGCTGTGAAGGCGATGCAGTGCGCAGTCGATCAATCGCGCGCGCGCGGTGCGTTCTATGACCAGCAGACCAAAGCCAATATTGCTCGCACTACTGAAGCCCGGTAAGCGCCTCAGGAACGACTGGGCGTTCCGCGTGTCGGTTTCCGCTTGACGGTTGGCAGATCGGGCGGCGACGCTATCGCGTCGGTTTCGCGATGGCCCCAGCATTGACCGCCCAAGGCAGCAGC
>JBJXDZ010000058.1:0-72362 GCA_046154645.1 Hyphomicrobiaceae bacterium | reverse complement strand
CGGTCATAGTGATCCGGTGGTCCTGAGTGGAAGGGCCATCGCTCAACGGATAAAAGGTACGCCGGGGATAACAGGCTGATGACGCCCAAGAGTCCATATCGACGGCGTCGTTTGGCACCTCGATGTCGGCTCATCACATCCTGGGGCCGTAGTAGGTCCCAAGGGTATGGCTGTTCGCCATTTAAAGTGGTACGTGAGCTGGGTTCAGAACGTCGTGAGACAGTTCGGTCCCTATCTGCCGTGGGTGTTGGAGTGTTGAGAGGATTTGTCTCTAGTACGAGAGGACCGAGATGAACGCACCTCTGGTGGACCTGTTGTCGTGCCAACGGCACAGCAGGGTAGCTATGTGCGGACGGGATAACCGCTGAAGGCATCTAAGCGGGAAACCCACCTCAAAACAAGTTCTCCCTTGAGAGCCGTGGAAGACCACCACGTTGATAGGCCGGGTGTGGAAGCGCCGCAAGGCGTGTAGCTTACCGGTACTAATAGCTCGATCGGCTTGATTGCTCTCATTAAGCAATGCTCATCTCATGGGCGTTGTGCAGAGAGTGCATGACGCCAAGTTCTGATCGCTGGCCAGCAATGGCGCGGTCTGGATGAGACACGCAATCAACTTGGAAAGACCAGAAGTCCTTCACGTTTTCGCTGACCTGGTGGCTATGGCGGGGTGGCTGCACCCGATCCCATTCCGAACTCGGCCGTGAAACGCCCCAGCGCCGATGGTACTTCGTCTCAAGACGCGGGAGAGTAGGTCGTTGCCAGGTCTGCCAAAACGTGAAGGACAAGAAGTCGAGATCTCCTCATTGCGATCGATATGAACAAACGCCCCGCTGCTCATGCAGCGGGGCGTTTGGCGTTTGGAGAACGGCACAGGGGTGGAATGGGGCAAAGTCCTGCCACAAGCTGCGCCTCGGTCTCCGGCCATCCGGCGCCAACCAGCGGGCCTACCGACGTGTCTGAAATGACGGGTCGAAAGCCGCCATCTGCGATTTTTGGCCGTGTTGAGTTCCTGATCGAGCCACACTTCGGTCACGGATGTAACGCATCTGCACGCCCATTCGGCGCAGCTCTCGGTCATTCCGTCGAGGACATCGAGGCGTTGAATCGCCTCGAGTGATGAGGCCCGGCCATGCAACGGAGACTTGAGCCGCACGCGGCGCAGGACTAATAGTATAGCATGGATCGATGGTGGCCGCGGGCCGCAGGAGACGACCGATGGATAAGTTCACGACCTTGACCGGCGTTGCAGCGCCCCTGAACATGATCAACGTCGACACTGACATGATCATCCCTAAGACCTATCTGAAAACCATCAAGCGCACTGGCCTCGGCACGGCACTGTTTGCTGAAATGCGATACGACGAGGCGAAGAAGGAAAAGCCCGAGTTCGTGCTCAACCAGGCGCCGTTCCGGAAGGCCCGGATCCTGGTCGCAGGTGACAATTTTGGCTGCGGTTCCAGCCGTGAGCATGCACCGTGGGCACTCCTTGATTTCGGGATCAAGAGCGTCATCGCGCCATCGTTTGCCGACATCTTCTTCAACAACACGTTCAAGAACGGCATTCTGCCCGTGATCTTGCCCAAGGAGCGCGTGAACGAGTTGCTGCGCTTCCTGCTGGAATTGCCGGGCGCTGAGATCACAGTGGATCTGCCGGCGCAGACCGTGAAGGGACCGGATGGCAAGCTCGATAAGTTCGATGTCGATCCCTTCCGTAAGCACTGCCTGATCAACGGTCTCGACGATATCGGCCTCACCTTGCAAAGCGAGGCCGCGATCAAGACCTTCGAAGGCAAGCAGGCGGCGGCGCGCCCTTGGTTGTAGGGTTCAGCCGATCTGGCCGGTGGGGACGGCAATGATCGACAGCGTAGCGGTGGCGGTGACGCCATCCATTTCGCTGCGCGCCAGCGCCTGCGCCTGCTCCAGCGTTTCGACGCCGGAAAGGTCGACGACGTGGCGTCCGATCAGCAGCCAGAGGCCAGAGACGATGTGACGGCCCTGTTGCTGGCCAACGGATACTTTCCAGACTTCGGTCAACTGCTGAGCGAGGTCTGCGGGCGTCGCCGACCGGACAAGCGCGCGGCTGCGCTGGATCCTGATGGCCCCGTCCCAGGCTACGACGCGCACTGCGGCTAGGCTGTCGCTGGGCGTGGTCGCCTGAGCCTGATAGACTCGCAATCCCGATGTGGCCGCGACCATCTGCAGTGAAGAAGCGGCAACGCCCAGGCTGCGGGCGGCGATAGAGCGGGCTTCGCTCTCGCTGATCGAGCCGCCGATATCCTTGACGCGCATCTCGGCAGCGCCCGACGCAATGGCACGAATACGGTGCGTGAGTGTGTCCACCTCGACGGCGACGTCGACGCTTTCGGGATCGGCGCCCATGCGGATGGCGGCGTCGATTGCCTCCCGGCGAATGGCAGTGAGATCCTCGGGGCTCGGATGCGGGATAATGCGCTCGACAACGTCGCGGATCAGTGCCAACGCCACGCCGATGGAGGAGATCACCTCGGCGTCGCGGGAGATCTCGTGTTTCAATCCCATGCTCTCGGCAACGAAGGGTAGGATCGAGGCTGCGCCGCCACCTTCGCCGATCAACAGGCATTGATCGGTTTCGAGTTGATAGTCCTTGATCAGTTCGTTGACCACGGGGATGACCTTGGCAGCCGCCGCCGCAAGCACCGCACGGGCTGCGCCCTCCGCGCTCAGGCCAACGAAGGCGCCAAGGGCTGTGAAGGCGCGGCGCGCGGCTTCGGGGTTGCCGTAGGCGTGCATGCCGGCTTTAGCGTAGCCAAGCACATTGGCCGCGCACGTCGTGGTCAGCGCGTAGCGCGTGCCGTTGGCGACGCGAACCGCGACATAGCCGCCGCCGTCGCCAGCTTTCAGCTCGAAGGGCTCGACGAGCGGATCGACAATGTCCTCGGGCTTCGCGAAGGCCGCATAAGGCAAGCCCGCAATGTGCGCCGAGCGCGGGCCGACATCGACCAGGCGGCCAGGCTCTGCACGTACCAGGCTGCCACCGGCGACACCAAGCACGCGCACGTCGAGTGAATTGACGTAGGTTTCATGGCCACCGACGCGGGCGTAGGCGACGGTCGGGCGGCCATTACGGATAACGCCGATATTGGTCGAGGTGCCCCCGACCTCGAAATAGAGGCCGTCCGTGACGCGTAGGTGCATGAGTGCGCCGGCCACGCTGGCAGCGGGTCCCGACAGCATGGTCATGGCCGGGCGCCGGCGCATCTCGCGGATATCCATGACGCCGCCGTCGCCGCGCATGATCATGACCGGGGCTTCGATGCCCGCCTCACGCACGCTGCGCTCGGTCATGGTGGCGGTTTCGACCATGCGGGGCAGGATCGAGGCATTGATCACGGCCGTGCGCGTGCGCGTCGTGAGGCCGTAGAGGCGCGTGATCTCGTGGCCGCACGTGGTGGGGAGACCCGCCTCGTCGCCGAGCCGGCGCACCAGCTCCTCGCTGCCGGTGTTGTCGACGCCGAACGCGGCCGAGGCAACCAGCACGCCGGCGCCCTCACGCTTGAGACCAGCGATGGCCTCGCGCACGTCGACCTCGCTCATCTCATCTGCGACCAGGAAGCGGTTGGCGGTGGCGAGCGTGCGCCCGGGTGCGAGCTCTATCGAAGGAATGGCCACCTGCTTTTCGGCCAGATGGGCTGCGGAACGGCCGGCGATGCCAACGATGCCGACAGCGGCGACATCACCTTCAAGAAGCGCGTTGGTGGCCTGCGTGGTGCTGTGGGCGAGGAAGATGACATCGCGCGGCGAGACGCCCGATTGCGCCAACACTTGGCGGAACACTTCGACGACGCCAGCGGCGACGCCACGCTCGTGAGCATGCGTGGTGAGCACCGAATAGCGGCCGATGACCTCGCGGCTGGCGTGATCGAGCAGCACGGCCTTGGTGAAAGTGCCGCCGACATCGATGCCGATGCGATAGGCGCGCGCGGGCGTCTCGCCGTCAGCCATCAGAGCGCACCTGCTGCGGCCAATCCAAGCGTCCCGTCGTCCCCATGTTTCGCCCCCAAAAGGTCCGTTCGGCCAGCTCCTTAGCACAGGCGGCGGCGGGCGTATCCGGTGCTGCGGCATGGGACCGACACAATTGCGCATGGCGGCTCGGACGGAGTGCGCCGCTCATGCGCACCGCGCAGTAGAGGCGCCGATGTCTGAGCAAATGTGGCGATCCCGCCACAATCGTTAGAAATCAACTTTGCCCCCGTTGCATCAGCACACGATGCTGCTAAGTATCGTTGCAACGTTGCCCGGTGAACTAAAGAAACACTCAATCGTTTCAATGGTTTTGGGGGGAGAGCGGAAGGCACAATCGGACGTTGGGGACGTGCCTGGAGCTCTTTGGGAAAGACCGGTTCGGAGCCATCCGGGCCGGTTTTTCTTTTGTCGATCGTCAATCGCCAGATATGCGCGAATAGGCCGTGGGTTGGCGGTGTGGAACCGTTTACGTGGCCCTGCAACACGGTTAAGCCTCAGCCGAGATCGTTGCGCTGCGTCCGGAGTGGACAGCGGCAGCAAACCACTGGCAAGAGGACAAGCCCATGGCCAACGCAGCAGCAGGAACAGGCGGCAGCGCCGGCAAAGGTGCAGCGGCTGCGGGGGTGGTCGCGACGAAGGATATGGCGAGTGCCATCCGCGCGCTGGCCATGGACGCTGTCGAGAAAGCCAAATCGGGCCACCCCGGCATGCCCATGGGGATGGCCGATGTGGCGACGGTGCTGTTCACGCGCCACCTCAAGTACGACGCCACGGCGCCCAATTGGCTCGATCGCGACCGCTTCGTGCTCTCGGCCGGGCATGGCTCCATGCTCATGTATGCGCTGCTGCATCTGACGGGTGCACCCGGCATGGATCTCGAGCAGATCAAGAATTTCCGCCAACTCGGCTCCAAGACGGCGGGGCACCCCGAGTACGGCCATGCGGCTGGCATCGAGACGACGACAGGGCCGCTGGGACAAGGTCTCGCCAACGCCGTCGGCATGGCGTTGGCGGAACGCATTCTCAACGCGCGGCTCGGTGACGACATCGTCGATCACCACACTTGGGTTATTGCTGGTGACGGCTGTCTGATGGAGGGCATTAGCCAGGAAGCGATTTCGCTCGCCGGCCATCTCGGGCTCGGCAAGCTGATCGTGCTGTTCGACGACAACGGCATCTCGATCGACGGTCCCACGAGTTTGTCGACCAGCGAGGACCAGATTGCCCGCTTCAAGGCTTCGGGCTGGAACACGGCGGCGGTCGACGGCCATGATGCCGACGCTGTGTCGAGGGCCATGGCGGCGGCCAAGGCCGATGGCTCCAGGCCGTGGCTGATCGCGTGCAAGACCAAGATCGGCTTCGGCGCGCCGACGAAAGAGGGCAAGGCCTCTTCGCATGGCTCGCCGCTCGGTCCCGACGAAATCAAAGGTGCGCGCGAGCGCATCGGCTGGCCGCATGCACCGTTCGAAATTCCAGGACCGATCCTGGACGCGTGGCGCGCGGCTGGCGCCAAAGGCGGCGCAGCGCGGTCGCAGTGGACGGCGCGCTTCGCCAAGCTCGAGCCACAGGCCCGTGAAGCCCTCGAGCATCCGGCGCGAGCCTATGCGGCAGCCACCGCCGAAGCAATTACCGCGATGAAGAAAGCCGCTGCCAGCGAGACGGCCCAGCGCGCCACGCGCATCTGGTCGGAGATGACACTCGAGAAACTGGCAGCAGCCTGTCCTGCGCTGCTTGGTGGCTCTGCCGATCTCACCGGCTCCAACAACACCAAGGCCAAGTCGCAGGCGGTGATTGCCAAGGGCAAGTTCGCCGGCAGCTACATTCACTACGGCATTCGCGAGCACGGCATGGCGGCGGCCATGAACGGCATCGCACTGCATGGCGGCTTGATCCCCTACGGCGGTACGTTCCTCGTCTTCACCGACTACTGCCGCCCCTCGATCCGCCTGTCGGCACTGATGGGCCAGCGCGTGATCTATGTCATGACGCACGACTCCATCGGCCTCGGCGAGGACGGCCCAACGCATCAGCCGGTGGAGCACCTGGCGGCGCTGCGCTCGATCCCGAACCTCAACGTGTTCCGTCCCGCCGATGGCGTCGAGACGGCGGAGTGCTGGGCTCTGGCGGTGGCGACCGGCGATACGCCATCCGTGCTGGCATTGACACGGCAGAACGTGCCGAATTTGCGCACCACGCACACCGACGAGAATCTCTCGGCCAAGGGCGGCTATGTCATTCGTGACGTCGAGGGCAAGCGCGATGTGACGTTGCTGTCGACGGGCTCCGAGGTGGGCTTGGCGGTAGCAGCGGCAGAACTGCTGGCCAAGGATGGGCTCAAGGCGGCCGTGGTGTCGCTGCCGAGCTTCGAATTGTTCCGCAAGCAGCCCGAGGCCTATCGGTTTGCGACGCTCGGCGATGCGCCACGCGTCGCGGTCGAAGCGGCGGTGGCGCAGGGCTGGCACGAGTGGTTGCGTCACAAAGATGCGTTCATCGGGATGGCGTCGTTCGGTGCCTCGGCGCCGGCAGCCAAGCTTTATGAACATTTCGGCATTACGGCTGCGGCCGTGGCCGCCAAGGCGAAGGCGTTGGCAGGCAAGTGAGTTGGTTTTGGGTCGTCTGTGAAGTCTCTGATCGTCCGACGTCCGGCACGGTTGCGTGAGTCATGGCGCACATGTCCACGTACACCATGACCGTGTGCGATTGGCGATCTCGGACTTGACTTCCTGGCTGGCGCACGTTGCTTTGGAGACCACCACGTTCACCGGTCGCGGGGCGAGCCATGGTCTGGAGCTCGCCCACACAATTGGAGCCTTGCACCCGTGTCGCCACTCGATAACAGTCAATCCCAGGGTCAAGCCGTGCCCACCTTCGACGTCCTGATCGTCGGCGCCGGTTTCTCGGGCCTCTATCTGCTGCATCGTTTCCGCAAGCTCGGCATTTCAGCCCGCGCCATCGAGGGTGGCACCGGTGTCGGCGGCACCTGGTACTGGAACCGGTATCCGGGCGCTCGCTGTGACGTCGAGAGCATGCAGTATTCCTATTCGTTTTCCGAGGAACTGCAGCAGGACTGGAAATGGAGCGAGCGCTTCTCGGCCCAACCCGAGATCCTGCGTTATGCCAACCACGTTGCTGACGGGTTCGATCTGCGCCGTGACATCGAGCTCGAGACCCGGGTCACCGCCGCGCACTTCGACGAAGCGGCTGGACTGTGGCGGATCTCGACGGATAAAGGCGCCCGCTACACGGCGCGCTTTTTCATTCCTGCGACGGGATGCCTGTCGTCGGCCCGCACACCCGACTTCAAGGGCCGCGACAGCTTCAAGGGCCGCACCTTCCACACCGGCCACTGGCCGCACGAGCCGGTAAGCTTCACGGGCGAGCGTGTTGCCGTCATCGGGACGGGGTCCTCGGCCATCCAGGCCATTCCCGTCATCGCCGAGCAGGCAGCGCACCTCACAGTCTTTCAGCGCACACCCAACTACTCGATCCCCTCGCGCAACGAGCCGATGCCCGCGTGGTACGAGAAGTCCTGGAAGGACGAGTACGCACGCCGCCGTGCCGAGGCGCGCACCACCAAAAACGGCATCGTCACCGATTTCGGCCAGAAATCGGCGCTGGAAGTTTCCGAGGCCGAACGCCGCGCCGAGTTCGAGGCTCGCTGGCAGATCGGCGGCACCACGTTCATGCAGGCTTTCAAGGATCTGGTGACCGACGCGGGGGCCAACCACGCGGCCGCCGAGTTCGTGCGCAACAAGATCCGCGAGATTGTGCGCGATCCCAAGGTGGCGGAATTGCTGGCGCCCAAGGATTACCCGATCGGCACCAAGCGCATCTGCGTCGATAGCCACTACTACGACACCTATAACCGGCCGAACGTGCACCTCGTCGACATCAAGTCGAGCCCGATCGAGGAGATCACGCCCGACGGCGTCAAGGTGGCAGGCGATGTCTATGAAGCCGACAGCATCGTATTCGCAACCGGCTTCGACGCCATGACGGGCGCGCTGGCCAAGATCGATATTCGCGGCCGCAACAACGAGAGCCTCGTCGAGAAGTGGACGGCGGGACCGCGAACCTATCTGGGCCTGATGTCGGCTGGCTTCCCCAACATGTTCATGATCACGGCGCCCGGAAGCCCGTCGGTGCTGAGCAACATGATGGTATCCATCGAGCAGCACGTCGACTGGACGGTGGATGCAATCCATCATCTCCAGCAGTCGCGGATGGCCCTGATCGAGCCGACCAAAGCGGCCGAAGATGAGTGGGTCGTGCACAACAACGAGGTCGCCCACAAGACGCTCTATCCGAAGGCTGCGTCCTGGTACATGGGCGCCAATATCCCGGGGAAGCCGCGCATCTTCCTGCCCTATATCGGCGGCGTCGGCGTCTACCGGGAGACGTGCACCGAGATCGCTGCAGAAGGCTACCGGGGCTTCGCCCTGACGCCGGCCAGTGCACTACTGGCTGGATGATACCTAAGGGGTGACGTGCGCACATGAAACGTGCTCTCTAGAGGCGGGCCGGTGGGCCCGCCGCCCATGTAAGGAGTTGCAGCATGAGCCAAGCCAGCCGCGCCAACAGCAAAATGAAGCCGGTCGCCGTGATCGTTGGCGCCACCTCGAAGTGGCAGTCCGACGGCCGCAATACCAAACTCGCACACGGCAAGGCGCTGGACGATTCAGCTTTACCCGTCGGTGTGCGCTGGGGGATTGGCGGCGCCATCGCGCAGAAGTTTGCGAAGGAGGGCTTCTTCGTCGTCCTCACCACACGGAGTTCAGCTAACGCTTCGGCACTTTCGGCGGCGATCACGGAGCAGGGTGGCGATTGCGCCATCGTCGAGTTGGATTTGTCGTCGCAGGCGTCGGTGGCCTCGGCGTTCGCAACCATCCGTAAAGACGCCGGCGATCCCGATGTGCTGATCTACAACGCAGGCTACCTTGAGGGCCGCGATCTGCCGCCCGACAAAGAGCTGCTCGAGTACATCCCAATCGAAATGTTCGACACGGCGCAGCACATCGCCAGCCGTGGACCCTTCCTGGTGGCCAAGGAAGTGCTACCAGCCATGCGCAAGAAGGGCGTGGGATCGTTCTTCTTCTCCAACAATTCCAAGTCGCTGCGCGGCACCAAGCGCAAGACGGGGGAGTCGCTTTACTATCCGCGCGTCATGATGCGCGCACTGTCGCAAGTGCTGACCGAAGAGTACTCGGAGCACGGCATCCACGTCGCCAACGTGGTGATCGACGGTACCATTGATTCACCTGGGACCCGCGCGATGCCGAAAGGGCAAAAGACGCCCGAGCTGATCATGAACCCTGTCAGTATCGCCGACGCGTTCTACTACCTGCACACGCAGGATCGCTCGGCCTGGACGCACGAGCTGCAACTCACTCCGCACGCCGCCAAGCCCAGCTATTGAGGATATCGAGGGAGCGTGACAGCGCCGAGTAAGGCGCGACGCTCAAATCCAGCCCATCAGCTCGCGGCGGACCACCGCCTCGATGACAGACATGCCTTCTACGCTATCGTTGAGGGCGGGAAGATAAGCGAATTTTTCACCGCCATTCTGCATGAAGATGTCTCGGTTCTCGACATCGAGTTCCTCGAGCGTTTCCAGGCAGTCGGCTGCAAAGCCCGGTGCGACCATGGCGATGCGCTTGACGCCGGACTTGGCCAATGCGGCCACCGTTTCGTCGGTGTAGGGTTGGAGCCAGGGGTCGTTGCCGAAACGGGACTGGAACGAGGTCACCCAGCGATCCTGCGGGAGAGCCATGGCCTCGCGTAGCAGGCGCGACGTCTTCAGGCACTGACAGTGATAGGGGTCACCCTGGGTGAGATAATTCTCCGGCATGCCATGGAAGGTCGCGATGATCTTTTCCGGCTCGAAATCGAGCTTGGCCAGGTTCGCACGCACGGACGCAGCGAGGCCGGCGATGTAGGCGGGATCGTCGTGCCAGGACGGCGCCACGCGGACGGCCGGCTGCCAGCGCATTTTCATCAGCGCGCGAAACGCGTGATCGGCAGCGGTGGCTGTCGTGGCGGCGGCATACTGGGGGTAGAGCGGCACCAGCAGGATGCGGTCGCAGCCTTGCGCTTGTAGCGCCCGGATACGACTTTCCGTCGTCGGGTTGGCATAGCGCATGGCCCAGTCGACCAGGATGCGCGGCTCTGCGCCGAGGGCTTGGCCGAGCTTTTCCGCCTGCGATCTCGTGATTGTCTTGAGTGGCCCCTCGTTGCGCTCCTTGTTCCAGATCGTTTCATAGTCGCGTCCTTTAGGTCCCGGACGCTTCTGCAGAATGATCAGGTTGAGGATCGGCCACCAGATCAGCCGAGGCACTTCGATGACGCGGCGGTCCGACAGAAATTCCTTGAGATAGCGGCGCATCGACCAGAAGTCGGTCCCGTCGGGGGTGCCCAAGTTGAGCAGTAGCACGCCGACACGGCCACCCATGACAGCCGGGTGACCAGCTGGCAAGTGCGGATTGGGCGCGGCAGGCGGCGGGGTCTTGAGTTGCATGATCTGGAACTGGAGTTGGAGGAATGCGGACACTACGGCTGCTGTCGGCGATTGGATTGGTTGCCGCGGACAGCGCCAGAGTTGAATTCAGTCGAGGCTGGCGAGCAATTCGGCAAACAACCGGCATCGGGGAACAAGCGATGATACGAGCAGATGTTCTTCGAACGTGTGCGCGCCGGCGCCATCGACACCGAGGCCGTCGAGCGTGGCCACGCCCAAGGCGCCAGTGAAATTGCCGTCGCTACCGCCACCGAACGACCCATGCTTCAATTCAAAGCCGATTTCACCAGCAAGTCTCTTGGCGCGATCGAACAGGGCAAGTGTGTCGCGATTGGGCTCCCACAGCGGTCGGACGGGCCCCGCCTCGAGTGTCACGCGTGTGCCGTCGCTCTCGCCTTCCAGTGCGCGCAAGCGTTCGCCGATCTCGTGGTAGATGGCCATGCTGGGGGCCACTGTGAGTATCTCGGCCCGACATTCAACTGGCATCACGTTGACGAAGGTGCCGCCGTTGATGCGGCCGACACTGAAGGTGATGCCGCGCGCGAAATCGGTCATGGATTCGACCTTCTCGACAAGGCGCGCCATGGCGCGGATGGCACTGCGGCCTTGGTGATTGTTGGCGCCGGCATGGGCAGGGCGCCCGTCGACCTTCAGCCAGAAGCGCTGGAAGGCGAAACGTCCGGTGACAATGACGCCATTCTTGCACGGCTCTGTGACCAGCACGTACTTGGCCCGGCGCGCCTCCGCTTCGATGCGCTCGCGCGACGACGGGCTCCCGATCTCCTCGTCGGGGACGAACATCCACGTGACCGGCAGTCGCGGGCCGGCGCTGGCGGCGAGCACAGCCTGAAGTGCGTGGATGGCGATACGGACCCCGCCTTTCATGTCGTAGATGCCCGGACCATAGTACCGGTCGCCGTCGCGGCGCAGCGGCAGTTTGCCCGCCAGAGTGCCAACAAGGTGCACGGTGTCGAGATGCGACAAGATGAGGATGCCGCGCTCATTGGTGGCGACTTGCGGTCCCAGCCGTGCGAGCACGATATCGCCGAGCCCATCGCTGCCGCCAATGCGCTCGATACGGGCGCCGAGCGGGCGCATGGCGGCCTCTGCCAGATTCATCATTTGATTGACAGCGGCGGCATCGTAGGTCGGGCTTTCGATCATCACCCATGGCATCAGGCCGGCGATGATGGCGTCGGCGTTGAAGTGGCTTGTCGATAGCACGCACATCTCCTGCAACAGTCGCACGTGGTTCACATGGGTTCGCTTCGCGTGCGTGGACCCACTGCGGCAATCTGGCCACAGGCGCTGATGCCACCTTTGACCCGTGTTCGTCAGAACTATAGGGTTCCGGGGGCGAACCGCAAGCCGTGCAAGCCCCAACTGTCGAGGCCAGACGCATCGTGCAAATGAGTCCTATGCCGACAACATCGGCCAGCCTCGCGCCGCTTGGCCGGCTGGCTCCGGTCGTGCCGCTGGTGGCTATGGCCGCTGCTATGATGGCGCCGCGCGGTTCGGCGGCAACGTTTATTGCCATCGCACTGGTTCCCGTGCTGGCATTGTTGTTTCTCGAAGGATTGCGGACGGTCACGGTGTGGACGGCCACGCCCTTCAACTGGGTGCTTCTAGCGCTCGGCGTCTATCTGGCGGTCAATGCCCTGTGGTCGGCGGATCGAGGCGAAGCCTTGGGCAAGGTGGTATTCTTCTGGCTGCTGCTGGCCCTAGGCTGGTTGGCCGGACGGGGCATGGGTCGGCTTGACGACCAGACCTTGGAGCGGTTGGCCCGCGGTGTGATCGTCGGCACTCTCATCGGGGCGCTGTTCCTGGCCATCGAGGTGCTGTCAGGGCAGTGGATCAAACGCTCGCTGTTCAACTTGCTGCCCATGGCAAGACCCGATCCCAAACACATCAACGTGCAGGGCGGCGCGGTAATCTCGATCGGTGACTATGTACTCAATCGCAGTTTTGCGGTGCTGTGCCTCGCTGTCTGGCCAACATTGCTAATGCTGCGCAGTCTGCTTTCGGTGGCTGCGGCACGCATCGCAGCGGGCGTCCTGCTTGTCTTGACGGGAGTTGGCGTTTTCAATTCAGCACACGAGACTTCCATGCTGGCGGTGGCTTTCGCCGGCGTGGCCTTTGTCGGCGTGCTGCTGCTGCCACGCGTCCTGCGGCCAATGTTGGTCGTGGGCTGGATTGCGGCGACCATCCTGGTGGTGCCGATCGCCGTGGCGAGCTATGCGGCCGGGTTGCATCAGGCGCAGTGGATTCCCGACACAGGCCGCCAGCGCATTATATTGTGGAGCGTGACGGCGACCAAATCTATGCAGGCGCCGCTGCTGGGCGTCGGTGTGGCGGCGACCAAGTCGCTGGACGAGCGGGCAATGGCCACGGCAGAGCGGCGCGAAGGCCACAGCTATCCACAGCGCACCGGGCGGCATGCGCACAACATCTTCATGCAGACCTGGTACGAGCTTGGTGCCGTGGGTGCCGTGCTGCTCCTGGCGATCGGCTTGCTCCTGTTGCGCCAACTGTTCCGGTTGCCGCCCGAGGTGCAACCTTATGCGCTGGCGAGCTTCGTCTCAGCCGTCCTGATCGGGGCTTTCAGCTGGGGAATCTGGCAGACGTGGTTCATGGCGGCCTACGGCATCTGGGCGCTGCTGCTGATGCTCGCCATCGAGATCGCGCGCCGCAGAGGCGGTGGCCCTATTCCTCGATGATCTGAATGAGCGAGAATGCTCCGCGCAATTCGCCGAGCTTGTAGCCGATTGCCTTGTCCTCCGGATAGAGGCGCGCGATCTCGGCCTTGACGTCCTGCTTCACATCTGTGCCGTGGCACACGAGGCACTGCTCTTGCACTGGGATGGCGCGCATGTAGCGAAACAGCTTGTCGCCTTCCGCGGTGACGACGATTTCGGAATGCTCGAGCTTGGCGATTTCCGCACCCGAGTCGAGCTTGGCCTGGAATTTCTGCAGGACGCGGTCTTCGAAGTCGTCAGGTGCGTTCTCGGGGTTGCGCAGCTTGTGCGAGACGCGCAGCAATTCGACGCCGGTCTCATCTGCCAGGGCCGATGTCAGTCCAGGTGCCGTCGTCTGGCAAACGCCGATGGCGTTGGCAGCGGGCCCGGCTTTCAACGCCAACGTGATTTCAAGCCGCAGGCGATCGGACAGTGTCTGCACCACGTCGCGCGCTTTGGCCAGGCGCAACGCGGCGTCGCCCGGCTTGTCCTTCTGGGCCAGCGCCGATCCTGCCGCCGCAAGGCCGACGATCGCCCATGCCAATGAGACCGCCCGGAAATACGGACCCATGCTTCCTCCTGCCGGCAGCGTTGACCCGACCCAGTACCCCAACTTGCTGCCTCCCGCAGCCTACTTCTAGCCAACGGAGTCGGTTGAGCGCCAGCCCCAATCGATGGGCGGTCGGAGGGTCGCACCGGAAAAGGCCGCGTTGGCCGCGCGCAAGCTTCTGGTCGCGCAGGCTAAATCTGTTTTCTTGCCTGCCGAGCGTCCTGTTCAGTATCTCCTTTCAGCGTGGCGGAGATGGTCCACGCCTGACGGAGCCGAAGGGCGAAGTGTCGGGGTTTCCCCAGAAACAGGCGATTGGCGCGGGCGATGGCCTCAATCTGCGTGGCGCGCCGGCGGTGCTGGCAGGCGCGAACGATATGCCCGATCGCCGCACGGGTGAGACCGTGCGGCGCGCCGTCGAGCACACCCCGCTCGATCATGGCCAGGTCCTGGTCTTCGCCAAGAAGCATGGAAACGGCGCGAGCTTCCTCCGCCCGCGCCTTCAGAACCTCTGGCCAGGCGGCGCTGAGCAGTGTCATGTGCCGCCAATGCACCTGCACGGCCTTGCGTAGATTGTGCAGAGCTTCTTGCTCCGGCGCCTCACCCAGCGCGGCCAGCATGGCGCGCCCCCGGGCATGGTTGCGCTTGAGGCCTTGCTCGATGATCTCCGTCGTGGTTCCCGTAAGACGCAGGTCTTGGCAACGGCCTCGGAAGGCGGCTAGGTCGGTGCAGGCGGTGGCCATGACGGTCTGTCGGGACTGGCCGGGGTTGGCTGTACCGGCTTCCGTGGTGTCGAAATGGCTCTCCAGGGCCGCCAACGCCTTGGCCAGCGGGCGAGGCGCGTCGATTGCCAGCATTTTCAGGGTTTGCCCCGTAGCGTCGCGATCCCGCAAGGGCGAGAGGCTGCGAGCGACGTCCCGAATGCAGGCATTTTCGCGCTGCCACACGTTCTCACCGAGACCGTCGCGGACCAGGCGCAGGGCCGCTCGCATGCGCTTCAGACACTTTCGCGCCTCATGCACGGCGGTGGCGGGATCGGCAGCGGCCGCCAGTTGCCTTTCGGCCTGTTCGCACTGTTCGACGAGGATTCGCCGTAACCCGGATTGAATATCTTCTTTGAGCTTCAGCCTGTAGGCCATGACCGCCATGAATGTTCATTCGAAACAAGTCTTAGCGACGGCTTTGTCACAAACAAGCTGAAAACCGACGCGATCGTTCCGGCTCCACGAGTGCCGTGCTGCCGGTCTGTGGGCCTGGGCGTCCTTGCAACGGATGAGCGGACATGCTGATTATGGCATCCTTGATCGACAGTCAGCAATTGACTTCAAGGGTCACGCTTGGCGATAGTCGGCGCGACTCGATCTCCAACGACCGGACGTGCGAATGCTATTGCCTCAACGCATCCAGGCGCGCCTGCGGCGCGGGCTTGCCGTCGCCGGCGCGGTGTTGACCTCGGTGGGGCTGTTGGTGGGCGTCTTCGCCACGACGCTCGCTACACCGGCTGCCGCCCAGACGGCCGCCGCCAGCCAGACTGAAGCCACCACCAAGGCGCGACAGGCGATTCTGATGGACGCCGATTCGGGCGCAATCTTGTTTCAGCACAAGGCTGACGAGTTGATGGCGCCGGCCAGCATGTCAAAACTCATGACGCTGGCAATGATCTTCAAAGCCCTGAAGACCGGCCAGATCAAGCCGGACGATGAATTCCTGGTTTCGGCCAACGCCTGGCGCAAGGGCGGAGCGCCCTCGGGCACGTCCGCCATGCTGCTGCCAGTCAACACGCGCGAGAAGCTCGACCAGCTGCTGCAGGGCATCATCGTGCAGTCCGGCAACGATGCGTGCATCGTTGTGGCAGAGGGCATGGCTGGCAGCGAGGAAGCCTTCGCCCGCCTGATGACCGAGGAAGCGCGCAAGCTCGGGATGAAGAAGTCGGTCTTCAAGAATTCTACCGGTCTCTACGATCCCGAGCATCTGATGACGGCGCGCGAACTTGCCATCGTCGCCCGCCACCTGATCAAAGAGTATCCCGAGTACTATCCCCGCTTCTCGCAACGTGAGTTCCAGTACCGCAAACACAAGCCCTTCCCGAATCGCAATCCGCTGATCGGCTCGGGCCTCGGCGTGGATGGCATGAAGACGGGTTTCATCAAGGAAGCGGGCTATGGCATCGTCGCCTCGGCCATGCAAGGCAATCGCCGCTTGATCCTGGTCATCAATGGCATGGAGCGGCAAGAGGATCGCAAATCTGAGGCTTTGCGGCTGTTGGACTGGGGCTTCAAGAGCTTCGTCGAGTTCAAGCTGTTCGATGCCGGTGAGATCGTCGGTCAGGCCCGCGTCTGGGGCGGCAGCCGCATGTGGCTGCCCTTGACCGGTAACGGTGACCTTAGCGTCATGTTGCCACGTTTTCCGGCCAACCAGAAGCTGAAGGCCGAAATCGTCTACCAGGGACCGCTGAAAGCGCCCATCCGCAAAGGCGATCCCGTCGCCATGTTGCGGGTCACATCTTCGTCGCAAGCTGTGAACGAGGTGCCCCTCTATGCCAGCGAGGACGTGGCCGCGGCCGGAGTCATGCGGCGTGGCCTCGACACGCTCATTCATATGGCGTTCCGCTGGGCGCTATGAAGCCACATCGGGTGCGGCACTGATTGACGCGACGTGTCCGCATGCCTAGGACACCAGCCATGGCAGGCCGTTTCATCACGTTCGAAGGTGGCGAGGGCGCGGGTAAGTCCACACAGGTGCGGCTGCTGGCCGATCACTTGCGCCGGGCTGGACGCACCGTGGTGATCACCCGCGAGCCCGGTGGTTCGCCGTTTGCGGAGCGGATCCGGGATGTGCTCTTTGAGCGTGGCCAGCCACAAGGCTCGCCGCTTGCCGAAGCACTGCTGTTTTCAGCTGCCCGCGCCGACCACCTCACGCGCTTGATCCGTCCAGCCTTGGCTCGCGGCGATTGGGTGATCTCGGATCGCTTCATGGATTCGACCCGCGCTTATCAGGGGGCCGGTGGCGCCGTTGCGGCAACCGATATCGACGCCCTCGAAGCCGTCGTGGTCGGCCCAACGCGCCCAGATCTCACCCTCATCCTCGATCTCGAGCCGCGTGTCGGGCTTGAACGGGCGCGATTGCGGCAGGCGACCTTGCAGCCGCAGCTCACCGATCGCGATCCCTTCGAGGCGCGCGAGCTGGCCTTCCACGAGCGGCTTCGCCACGGCTTTCTCGGCATTGCCGCCCGCGAGCCGCAGCGCTGCGCCGTGATCGATGGCAGCCTACCGGTCGAGGCCATCGCGACAGCAGTAGGCGCCGTTCTGGCCGGCCGCTTCGGTGTCGCCTGATGGCCCGCGCGCCCGTCCTGCAGGTGATCGAGGCGCTGCCCGAGGCTGACCGCCTCGACGAGGTGCCGCATCCACGCGCGACCACCGTATTGCACGGGCACTCGCAAGCCGAGCAGACGCTGGTGGCGGGCATCGCTTCTGGCCGCATGCATCATGGCTTGCTGATCACCGGTCCGGAAGGCATCGGCAAGGCCACACTCGCCTATCGTTTCGCGCGGCATGCGCTGGCTGATCCAACGGAGCGCGATCCCTTCGGCCAGTCGCTCGATATCGCAGCCGAGACCGTCGCCGCGCGGCAAGTGCAGGCGCTGTCGCATCCGGGCCTGTTGCTCATTCGCCGCCCCTGGGACCCGAAGGGCAAGCGTTTCACGGCCTCCATTCCCGTCGACGAGGTGCGCCGCATCAAGGCGTTCCTGGCCCATACCGCTGCCACGGACAGCAACCGGGTTGTCATCGTCGACTCAGCCGATGAACTGAACGTCAACGCCGCCAACGCCCTGCTCAAGTCGCTGGAGGAGCCGCCGCCGCGCACGTTCGTTGTGCTCGTGGCCGCGACTCCTGGCCGCTTGCTGCCAACAATTCGGTCACGCTGCCGCACGCTGGCGTTGCAGCCCCTGGCTGAGCAGAACCTGCGGCGCGCGGCACAGGCAGCTCTGATGTCCACTGAGCGCGAGCCGCCGGGCGCGGCTGAATGGACGCGGCTGGTCGCCCTCGCGCAGGGCAGTGTGCGCCGCTTGCTGGTACTGTGGATGCGCGACGGACTGAAACTGCAGGACCGCATCGATGCGCTGTTCAAGGGGTTGCCGCGCATCGATTGGAGCCTGGTGCACACGCTTGGTGACGAGTTGGGTTCGGTTGCTGCCGCCGACAAGTTCGAGACCTTCTACGAACTCCTGATGCAGCACCTCGCCAGCCTGATCCGGGCGGCAGCGGCCAACGGCGCGGCAGGTGGCGACCCTGCCGGAGGACAGGCTCCCGGTATGGCTGCGATTTCCGCCGCGAGGCTTGCCTCCTGGGCCGAGCTGTGGGAAACACTCGTGCGCGAGAAAGCCGAGGCCATGGCCCTCAATCTCGATCGCAAGTCATTGATTCTGGAAGCGTTCAGCCGGATCGAGAGCGTCACGCGCCGTTAACTCGCGCTGTGTTACGCGCGACGGGTGGCGGAACACCACGTCCATCGCTAGAGGAGCGGCGCCGCCATGGCAGAGCGCGAGAAGTTCTATATCACGACGCCCATCTTCTACCCCAACGGCGTGCCCCATCTCGGCCATGCCTACACGGCGCTGGTCACCGACGCCATTGCGCGCTTCGAACGCCTCTCGGGTAAGGATGTGTTCTTCCTCACCGGAACTGACGAGCACGGCCTCAAGATGAAGCAGACCGCGATCAAGGAGGGCTTGACGCCGCTGGCTTTGGCCGACCGCAACTCCGCCGTTTTCCGCCACATGGAAGATGCGCTGGGCTGCAGCTATGACGATTTCATCCGCACCACGGAGCCGCGCCATCACGAAGCCTGCGCGGAGCTGTGGCGGCGCATCGAGAAGGCCGGCCACATCTATAGCGCCAAGTACGCGGGCTGGTACTCCGTGCGCCAGGAGGCCTACTTCGACGAGAAGGAAACGACGCTCGGGTCCGATGGCGTGCGTCGCGAGCCGCTCGGCTCACCGGTCGAATGGACGGAAGAAGAGACCTATTTTTTCAAGCTTTCCGCGTTCCAGGACAAGCTGCTGGCGCACTATCAGGCGCATCCCGATTTCATCCTGCCGCCCGAACGGCGCAATGAGGTCGCGAGTTTCGTTGCAGGTGGCTTGCAGGATCTGTCAATCTCGCGCGGCACGTTGGATTGGGGCATCCAGGTCCCGAGCAATCCGAAACACGTCATGTACGTGTGGATCGACGCGCTGAACAATTATGTCACCGCAACCGGATTGCTGAATGCCGGCGATAACCCGCGCAAGAAGTTCTGGCCGTGCGACGTGCATGTCATCGGCAAGGACATCGTGCGTTTCCACGCCGTGTATTGGCCGGCGTTCCTGATGGCGGCGGGGTTGCCACTGCCCGAGCGCGTGTTCGCGCATGGCTTCATGCTCAACAAGGGCGAGAAGATGTCGAAGTCGGTCGGCAACGTTGTCGATCCCTTCGACCTCATTGCCGCCTATGGCGTCGATGCCGTGCGCTACTTTTTCCTGCGTGAAGTGGCTTTCGGCGCCGACGGCAGTTACGGCCCCGACGCCATAGAGACGCGCATCAACGCCGACCTCGCCAATGGTCTCGGCAATCTGGCGCAGCGCTCGCTGTCCATGATCGCCAAAGGTTTTGAAGGCAATCTGCCGTCGCCCGGGCCATTCACGAACTCCGATCAGGCGATCCTGGCCGCGGTAGATGCCATCTATCCGGTGGCGCGTGCGGCCATGGACAAGCAAGCCATCAAGACCTGGCTCGATGCCTGCTGGACCGTCATCGGCGATGCCGACCGCTATTTCGCCTCCGAGAAGCCATTCGACAAAACGCTGTCGGTGGAGCGCAAGGGTACTATTCTGTATGTCGCCGCCGAAGTCGTGCGCCAACTCGCGATCCTGGTGCAGCCGGCGGTGCCAGTTTCGGCCGCCAAGTTGCTGGACCTCCTCGGCCAGACTGAGGCGCAACGGACGTTTGCCTCGCTTGGTGCAGCAGGCCGTTTGGCACCCGGCCTTGCGCTGCCTCCGCCGGTCGGAGTCTTTCCGCGCTATGTGCGCCCCGTCGATCCCGACGAGGCGGCTGCCGCGAAGTCAGCCAAGCCGCCGAAACAGCCGAAGAAGGGCAAAGAGGCAAGCGGGGGCGGCGCCTGATGCTGGTCGATCATCACTGCCACCTCGACTTCCCTGACTTCGAGGCGGAACTGGATGCCTATGTGGCGCGCGCGGAAGCCGCGGGTGTCGGCATCCTCGTCACCATTTCGACGCTCGTCGCCAAATACGACACCTATCGTGCCATCGCCGAGCGCTATCCGAATGTGTATTTCACCGTCGGCACGCATCCGCATCAGGCCGATCAGGAGTTGGACGTCACGCCAGATCGGCTGGCGGAGCTGTCGCAGCATCCCAAGTGCGTCGGCATCGGGGAGGCCGGTCTCGACTACTTCTACAAAAAGTCGTCACCGGAGGGACAGGCGGACGGCCTGCGACGGCACATCGAGGCTGCCCGCATGACGGGTCTGCCGCTCGAAATCCACACCCGTGATGCCGACACCGATACCATCCGAATCCTCGAAGATGAGATGGCGAAAGGCCCATTCAAGGCGCTGCTACATTGCTTCACCGGCGGCCCGGAGCTGGCGCAGCGCGCCGTAGCACTCGGCCTTTACGTATCGTTTTCGGGTGTCATCACCTTCAAGAAGTCGGAGGCCTTGCGCGCCATCGCAGCCGACGTGCCGCTCGACCGCCTATTGGTTGAAACGGACGCGCCGTTCCTGGCCCCGGATCCGCATCGGGGCAAGCGCAATGAGCCGGCTTTTGTCGTGCACACGGCGGCGGCGCTGGCTCGCGTCAAGGGCGTGTCGGACGCCGAGTTGGCCACGGCCACCACCGAGAATTTCCATCGCCTCTATGCGAAGGTGCCTCGTCGCGCGACGGGGAGCGCCACCGCATGAGCTATAAGCTGACGCTGCTCGGGACCGGTTCATCGGGTGGCGTGCCCAGGATCGGCAATAACTGGGGACAATGCGATCCGGCCAACCCCAAGAACCGGCGACGCCGATGCTCAGCACTGGTCGAGCGCATCTCAGGGCGCGGCCGCACGACGATGCTGATCGATACCCCGCCCGATATGCGCGAGCAGTTGCTCGGCACCGATCTAAGCACGATTGATGGTGTGCTCTACACGCACGACCACGCCGACCACACACACGGCATTGATGATCTGCGCATGTTTGCCTTCAACATGAAGCGGCGGGTCGACGTGCACTTCGATGCCTATACCCGGGCGAGTCTGACCTCTCGTTTCGCTTATTGCTTTCGGACGGCGCCGGGCTCCAACTATCCCCCCATCCTCAATGCCCACGATATCCACCCCTTCCGCCCCGTCACCGTCGACGGCGCCGGTGGTCCCATTGAAGCTTTGCCGTTCACGCAGGCACACGGCGAGGTCGACTCGCTGGGCTTCCGCATCGGTAACGTCGCCTATTCCCCCGATGTGGTGGGCTTGCCCGACGAGTCCGTGGAGCGCCTTCAGGGTCTCGATCTGTGGATCGTCGATGCGTTGCGCTACATCCCGCATCCCGCCCACTGGAGCGTCAAGCAGACGCTGTTCTGGATCGAGAAGCTGAAACCGAAGCGTGCCATTCTCACGCACCTCCACATCGATCTCGACTACGCCACCTTGAAGCGCGAGTTGCCGCCCCATGTCGAACCCGCCTACGACGGTCTGCAAGTGCATTTCTGAGACCTGGCTGGACGAAGCAGCCAAGTCGACTGTGGGTCATGCCGCCTGACGTGTGTGGGGCGTGCTGTCGAAGAGTTTGGCCAAGCCGGCTACCGGGATCGGACGACTGATCAGATAGCCTTGCGCTTGGGTGCACCCTTCCGAGCGCAGGCATTCCAGCTCGCGTGAGGTTTCGACGCCTTCGCCTGTGGTGGCCATGCCGAGGCTCTTGCTCATACTGGTGATGGCTCGAACGATCGCGCGCGAGTCGGCCTTCTCATCGATGCCGTCGATGAACGCCCGATCGATCTTGATCTTGTCGAAGGGGAACTTCTGCAGGTAGCCGAGTGACGAGTAACCGGTGCCGAAATCGTCCATGGAGATCTTGGCGCCGAGGTCCTTGAGTGCGCGCAGCGTCGTCAGGATGGCCTCAGTATCATGCAGGATGATGCTCTCGGTGATTTCGAGCTCGAGGCGTTCGGCTGCGAGGCCTGTAATTGCCAGCGCTGTCTTGACGTCACCGACGAGGTCGTTGCCGGCGAATTGGACAGCCGACAGATTGACGGCGACGAACATTTGTTCAGGCCAAGCCGCGGCGTCGGTGCAGGCTTGGGCGAGGGCCCAGGCACCGATTTTCTTGATCAGGCCCGTTTCCTCGGCCAGTGGAATGAAGTCGGCGGGGGACACCAATCCACGCGTGGCATGGCGCCACCGCATCAGGGCTTCGCAACCGACGATGCTGTTGGTGGCCAAATCGAAGAGCGGCTGGTAGTGCAGTTCGAATTCCCGGTTGGTAACGGCCAGCCGCAGATCGTTTTCCAACTCGCGGCGCTTGCGCATGCGCTCATCCATGCCGGCTTCGAAGTAGCAGTAGGTGTTTCGGCCATTGGCTTTGGCCTGATACAGCGCGATATCGGCGAGCTTCAATAGGTCCGAGGCCGTTGTCGCGTTCTGCGGCGCGATCGCGATGCCGATGCTGGTCCCGATCTGGATGCGGTGCCCATCGATGTCGAAGGGGGCCTCCAGGGCTCGGACAAGTCGCTCGGCAACAGCGTCCGAATTGTCGTCGCTGGAGATGTCGGCTTGCAGGATGGCGAATTCGTCACCACCGAGCCGGGCGACGACGTCGGAGCCGCGGATGCTGGCCTTGATGCGGCCCGCGACCTGCTTCAACAAGGCATCGCCAGCGGCGTGACCAAGTGTATCGTTGACCGCCTTGAAGCGATCGAGATCAAGACAGTAGACAACAACACGCTGCGCTTCATGCGATCGTTCGATCGCTGCTTCCAGTTCGCTGCCGAATCTGGCTCGATTGGCCAGCCCCGTCAGCGGATCATTGTGAGCGAGGAACTCGACTTTGGCTTGCGCGGTACGCTCCTGCGAAACGTCCTCGATGACGACCAGGACACCCGTGCCGGGCAACACGCGTAATGTGGTGAGCAGGATCCGGCCGCAGGCCAAACGGTGCTCGAGTCTATGGCAATGGCTTTCATCCGAGGCGACAGCGGCGGTGGCCAGCAAGGCAGCCCTGGCGTCATCTGAGAGTCCGACGGAAGCACTGAGTGTGACGAAATCGGGATTGTAATCGGCTTCAAGGCCGGGCAACGCCAGCATTGATTTCAGCTTGCCATTGATGACCAGGGGTTGGCCTTTTTCATCGAACAGGCCCAGTCCCTGCACCATGCTGTCGAGCGCCAGAGCAAATCGCTCACCCAGCTGTTTAAGGATCTGGCGTTCGCGGGCAAGTTCCTGGAGCGTGCGGTCCAAGGCCTTGAGAGGAAACACCGCAAGACACACATTGGCCAGGGCGCCAATGAGAAAACTGATGATGATGATCCAGATGCCACGCTGCAGCAGCGGCAGCGCACTGGTTTCGATGCGCACGAAGCCAACGACCTTGTCTTTGACGATGATAGGGCGGTCGACGTGCAGGACGGGCCATGCGACCTGCACGCTCTCTTCCACCACGGGCGTCATCGTGTCGCCTTGGTAGATGGATTGGCGATAAACCCGCTTGTCCGTTCCCGGCAACTCGATAAGGTCCGCCAATCGCGAATTGTGATAGATCCACAGATCGCCCACTGAATAAATGTACTTGGCAATCCGAGAGGCTGTCTGCTGGGCCCGGACATCCAGTTGGCCAACGAGTTTCTCGATCGCCAGACTGCTGAAAAGCAAAAGAGCGCCGGTAAGAATGGTGAGGGCGGCGCCCTTGCCGAGGCAGTCAATGATTTGCCGCAACGTCCAGCGGCGCAGGATTCTATTCTCGATCTTGGCCAGAGTAATCATGCTGACGCTACGCCTTACAATGTGCACAGATCCACAACGCGGCCGACTGGTCGGTCAGGACGATTTCGGTTTGCTGCAGACGAACGGCCATCACGGAACGCGCACTGCTGAGCGCCGCAAGCGGCGGATCAGGCGGTCAAGCCGCGTTTGCTGGTCCGGAAACTGGAGTTGTCTGGGGACATGCCGGATCATACCGGCTTGACGGATTCGGCTACATGCCACCCGGGTCCACGCGACAGGCGCGCGGCACGGTTCGTCATGCCCCCATATTTGCGGCAATTACTTAATGTGGACTGAAAAACCAACGTTGACCACGATTAAATGTGAAGGCTTACGCGTGCACTGATGCCGAACGTTTCCGTCGCCGCGGTCAACGCGGAATCTGCATCGCAAAGCGGAAAGCTCCGTGCTGTTGGATAATGGCCTCGGCATCTTTGCCTGCCAGATAGGTAAGGAAGCGCTCGGTTGCCGGCGTGCGCGTGTGCGCAAACACCACCCGCATACGAATTCTGTAAGGATATGTTCCATCCCGCAATCGATCGAGAGACGGTACGACGTTGTCAATCGCGAGTACTTTGAGGCGATGGCCTGGATCTCCCTGCAACTGCAATAAGGAAATGCCCGTGAGAACGCCTTCGGTCTTGTCGGCAAGAACGAGGTTATCCTGATCTGACGCGGCGGTCGGGACGTCCGTTCGCTGCCGCGTCTGCTCCAGTGCGGCTTGCATGCCCGGGATGTTTTCCACCATGAAAAGGGAATTTGAGTCGCTCTTGGGACGCAGAATGATGCGCAAAGGCGACCCGTCCGGCCAGGTCGACAGCGTGCCACCAAAAATCTTGGTGATGTCATCACGAGCAATCGAGCCGCCTTGGCTGTGCGTGGTCGCGAAGACAAATGGCGTCTCAAGGAAAGGGATCTCATGCAGCGGCCAACTGACTTCTTTCGCGTTTAGCGACCGCCAGCTCACGGCCAAATCGATGGCCCGACCATTGACTGCCGCGATGCCGCCGGCACTGCCAAGGCTCGGCACGACCTCGATCCGATCTCCAGGATGCTTTTTGGCATAGTCGAGCCCTAGCAATTGGAGGATCCGGAGGCCGCCGCCGGAACCGCCGACCTTGATGCTCTCGGCGTAGCTCGGCGTCAGGCCGACGCCTGCCAACAGGCCCAACGTGGCGGCGAGTATCGATCGCAACAGCATTTTGGTCTCCAGAGTATCCGGCCGCGAGTCGTTTGCGCTTTGCCGGCCGATGATTTGTGATGGACCTTTCGCCAGGCTTGTCCGCCTTTGCAGCCATCGTCATTGGGGCATGGACTGCACCGAGGAATGCCGCCAAGGGATGCGGCAATGATTGGCTGGAGCGGGCAACTGTGGTTCAGTGGTCGCATGGACGATGAACTGGATTTTCGCGCCAATCGCCTGTTTGTGGACGCGCCACTTGACGAGGGGGGCACGTGCCAGATCTCGCGAGACCAGGCGAACTACCTCATCAACGTGCTTCGGCTTGGCAATGGCGGGCAGATCCTGGTCTTCAATGGCCGCGACGGCGAATGGCTGGCCAGCGTGGAGACACAGGGACGCCGCGATGCCACGCTGAGGCTCCATCGGCAGGTGCGGGCGCAGGCGTCGGGGCCTGATGTTCACTACTGGTTCGCGCCTCTGAAACGCAGCCGGTTGGATTACATGGTCCAGAAGGCAACCGAGCTCGGGGTTGGCGCGCTGCAGCCCGTGATGACGCGGCGCACGGTCGCCGAGCGGGTCAATATCGAGCGCATGCAGGCCAACGTCATCGAGGCGGCGGAGCAGTGCGGTGTCCTCAGGTTGCCCGAAGTGCGCGCACCCATCTCGCTGGCCAAGCTGTTAGCGGCGGTCGATCCCTATCGTGCGTTGATCTTCTGTGACGAGGGCGCTCCGATCGCTGATCCGGTGGCGGCCTTGCGCGCGGTGCCGCCGGGACCGCTGGCATTCCTGATCGGGCCCGAGGGCGGTTTCGACCCGGCCGAGCGCGAAGCCTTGCTTGCCTTGCCCGCCGTCACACGCCTTTCGTTGGGTCCCCGCATCATGCGTGCCGATACGGCGGCGGTGGCCGCTCTTGCTCTCATCAATGCGGTGCTCGGCGACTGGCACTGACAGGCCGTGCTACACTTTAGTTTTCGTCAATATGGGGCTGAGAAAAGCTCACTCGCCGGGCCCTTTGATCAATTGGCGGCCCAGGGCTTGTGCCAAGGCGTAGCGGCGGCCATAAGTGAGGCGAGCTTGCCCGTAGTTGCGACCACAGGCGGCGCCAGTCCGAGGATCTGAGGCTACCGCATGTCCACCCGCCAGGAAGGCGCTCCCTCCCCGCCGATCGGTTCGCGCGATGATCTTGTTGCCTGGTTTGCCGTCGGCTGCAAACCGAAGGCTGATTGGCGCATTGGCACCGAGCACGAGAAAATCGTGTTCCAGACGGATGATCTGAAACCCGTGCCCTATACGGGCGAACGCGGGATTCGCGCCATCATGGAGGAACTGATCCAGCGCTATGGCTGGCTGCCGATTATGGAAGGCGACAACATCATCGCCCTGAAGAGGCCGGACGGCGAGCCGATGGCGACGGTGTCGCTGGAGCCGGGCGGACAGTTCGAGCTGTCGGGTGCCCCGCTCAAGACCATGCACGAGGTCGGCGACGAGACGCAATTGCATCTCGATCAGGTGCGCGCCATCGGCGAGGATCTCAGAATCGGGTTCCTAGGTCTCGGCTTTTCGCCCAAGTGGAAGCTCGACGAAACGCCGCGCATGCCCAAGCGCCGCTATGCGGTGATGACGCGCTACATGCCCAAGGTCGGCAAGGGCGGCCTTGAGATGATGTATCGCACGGCGACGATACAGGTGAACTTGGATTTCGCCAGCGAAGCCGACATGGTCAAGAAGCTGCGCGTATCGCTGGCGCTACAACCGGTGGCGACGGCCATCTTTGCCGCCTCGCCGTTTACGGAAGGCAAACCCAACGGTTTTCTCTCGCTGCGCAGCGAAGTGTGGCGCGACACCGATAAGGGGCGCACGGGCATGCTGCCGTTCGTGTTCGAGAACGGCATGTGCTTCGATCGTTATGTCGAGTACGCCCTCGATGTACCGATGTATTTCATCTACCGGGAGGGTGAGTACATCGACGTTGCCGGTGCCTCGTTCCGAGATTACATGGGCGGCAAACTCGCACAGAAACTCGGCCGGCCGGAGCTTGCCGGCTTGGTGCCGACCATCGACGACTGGTCCGACCACATCACCACCATTTTTCCCGAGGTGCGCATGAAGCGCTTCCTCGAGATGCGCGGCGCCGATGGCGGTCGCTGGCGACGTATCTGCGCCCTGCCGGCGTTTTGGACCGGTCTCCTCTACGACCAATCCGCACTGGATGCGGCCTGGGACATGGTCAAGGGCTGGAGTGCCGAGGAGCGGCAGGACTTGCGCAATGGTGTGCCGCGGTTGGCACTGAAGACGTCGTTCCGGCGTATGAAGCTGCTCGATCTGGCGCGCGAGGTGACTGCGATGTCGGCGTCAGGCCTGAAGGCCCGGGCCGAGAAGAATGGCAAGGGCGACGACGAACGCATCTATCTCGAGCCGGTGGAAACCATTGTCGCCTCCGGCCGCACGATTGCCGAAGATCTGCTCGAGGCCTACGAGAAGCGTTGGGACCGCAACATCGACAAGATCTTTAGCGAATTCGCGTTTTAGGGGCCGACCGCCGGCATCGCAGTAGCTGCAACTCTTGCTCTGTTGCGAGCAACTTGCGAACGTCCTGTTAACTTCAGCTTCAGCAAATTTCAATCGCTGGCGCATAACCTCCCGACAGTCGATATGTCTGTGGAGGTACTTGCGTCATGGATGCTGCTGCCCTTGGTCATCGTCTGGTCCGCCGCATCGCAGGTCAGCGCGACACGGCCGCAGCACTTGGCTTGTTCGCCGGTACGATCTTCCTGTCGGCACTGCTGCTGTTTTCGGTGCAGCCGATGTTCGCGAAGATGGTGCTGCCGAAGCTTGGCGGCTCACCGTCCGTGTGGGCGGTGTCGATGTGCTTCTTCCAGGCGGCGCTGCTGGCCGGCTATTGCTACGCACATGCTCTCAACCGCTTTGCACCGGCCCGCCTAGCGCCTCTGATCCATCTGGTGGTGCTGGGGCTCGCTGTCCTGGCGCTGCCGATTGGCCTGCCGGCCTGGGGGGCCGAGCCTCCTGCCGGTGACGCCTACTTCTGGTTGATCGGTGTCTTGGCGCTGGGTGTCGGCCTGCCGTTCTTCGCAGTTTCCGCCAACGCGCCGCTGCTGCAGGCTTGGTTCGCGCGCTCCGGCCATCCGCACGCCAAGGATCCTTATTTCCTCTACGCTGCGTCGAACTGCGGCAGCCTGCTGGCGCTGCTCGCCTACCCCGTGCTGATCGAGCCGTTCGCCGGCCTGCTGCGACAGGCCTCGTTGTGGGCCGCCGGATTTGTCGTGCTGGGCGTGGCCATTGCCATGTGCGGCCTGATGATGCGCTTCAATCAGGCGGACTCGGACAACGTGGCGGTCAAGGGCGAAGGTACGACCACGGCGACTGCTGCCCCGACGCCGACGTGGTCGCGCCGTCTCGGCTGGATCGGCCTGTCGTTCGTGCCATCGGGCTTGCTGGTCGCCTTTTCGAGCTATCTGACGACGGATCTGGCCTCGGCGCCGTTCCTCTGGGTGCTGCCGCTGGCGGCTTTCCTGGGGACGTTCATCGTCGTCTTCCGCGACAAGCCGCTGATTTCCCATGACTGGCTTCTGGTCTTGCAACCGGCGCTGATTGGCGTCGTGATCTTCGGGCTGGCGACACCAGGCAGCAATGGCTGGCTGATGGCCTGCATCGGTGGCACAGCAGCGTTCGTGGTCACCACGCTGATCGCGCATCGTGAGCTGTTTCTGCATCGGCCAGCATCGGAGCACCTGACAGAGTTCTATCTGTGGATGTCGCTGGGAGGCGTCCTCGGCGGCATCTTCGCGGCCCTCATTGCGCCGCAGATCTTCAGCACGGTGTGGGAGTATCCGCTCCTCCTCGTGCTTGGCATGGCCTGCCGTCCAGGCCTCTTCACCACGGCGCGGGAGAAGAGCGAGCTGCGCGACATGGCTGCGCTACTGATTGTCGCCGTGATTGCACTCCTCGGTATCGCTGGAGCCATCAAGGTTGGCCAGATGAGTGCCAGCACGCTGCCGCGCTTCCTGTTCCTCGTCGGTTTCGGCCTTTTGATGCTGCTCAACGGCAACCGTCCGCTGCGCCAGTTGGTGTGCGCCGCGATCATGGGGATCACCATCTTCCTGCTGCCGTCGGCCATGAATCGCGGCGATGCCGAGCGCAGCTTCTTCGGCGTGCATCGCGTAACCATGACGCAGAATAACGAGATGCGCCTGCTGATGCATGGCACCACCATTCACGGCGCCGAGCGACTGATCGACGACAAAGGTAACAAGGTGACGGCACCACTGCCGGCGACCTACTACTACCCGGGCAGTCCGATGGCGCGCGGCGTCGAGGTGGCCCGCACGGTCAGTGGCAAGGCGGACGGCAGCCTGTCGGTTGGCGTTGTTGGTCTCGGTGCCGGCTCCATGGCCTGCCACAGCCGATCGAGCGAAGCCTGGCGCTTCTATGAGATCGATCCGACGGTGGTCAAGATAGCACGCGATGCAAGCCGCTTTACGTTCCTCTCCCGTTGCCGGCCCACGGCCGACATCGTTCTTGGCGATGCGCGCTTGACCCTCGCCAAGGAACCCGTCGGCCGTTTCGACTATCTCGTCATCGATGCCTTCTCGTCCGACGCCGTACCCGTGCATCTGCTGACTGTCGAAGCGATCAAGCTCTATCTCGACAAACTATCGCCGAATGGCATCTTGGCCATGCATGTCTCCAATCGGCATCTCGACCTGGTTGGTGTCGCGGCGGCGACCGTGCGGCAGGTGCCGGGTGCCTTGGTGGCGCTGGCGGACGATCGCGTGCCGGAGCGCGGCTTCGACGCGGCGGCCAGCCACGTCGTGTATGTGACGCGCAGCGAGGTGGCGCTGCTGGCGCTAAAGGCGCTGCCGTCGGTCGTCAAGATGCCTGAGGCGGAGATCGCGCCCTGGAGCGACGACTATTCCGACATCCTGGTGCCGATGTGGCGCAAGCATCGCAATCCTGCGCTCTAAGGCCCGGTTGGAATCACGTCGTCAGCAA
The DNA here is from genome assembly GCA_046154645.1 of Hyphomicrobiaceae bacterium. GTDB lineage: Bacteria > Pseudomonadota > Alphaproteobacteria > Rhizobiales > Hyphomicrobiaceae. The sequence goes on along the minus strand of JBJXDZ010000058.1, from coordinate 42,352 downwards.
GGGTCCGCGAGGGCCCTTTCTGCGTTGTCAGCGCGACAGGTGCAATCAGCGGCGCGACGGCGATTGGTGCTGAGCCGTCCGGCAAGAATTCACATCACCAAACACCGCGGGTGGCGCCGTTCCAGACGTAGCCCCACAGGGTCGGCGGGAAATACTGGGCCGAAGGCAGATCGACGCGATAGGGCCGCAAGCGCTTTGCGAGTCCGTCCTCGATCGAGCGAACGAGGAGCGGCAACGCCACGATCATTTGCCGCCACTGATAGGTGGTAATGTTGTCATGGGGCCCGAACGAGACGGGCGCCTGATAGAGCACGTCGCCGGTATCGACGCCCTCGTCGACGAGATGCAGCGTGACACCGGCGTGGGCCGCGTCGCCGTTGACGAGCGCCCAATAGCCGGGATGCTGGCCGCGATACTTCGGATTGATGCCGGCGTGATAATTGATGAAGGGCGCTGCCACCGCGCGCAACGTGTCGCGACGGATGATGCGTGTCCCGTAGACGGCCACGACGCCGGGGTTGATCGCGGCCAGCGCGGCACGGCAAGCGTCACTATTGATGGAGCCGACGGCCTGAAAAGATCCGGCGGCAAGCGGCGTGCGGTCGAGATGGCCGTCCTCGCACAACCGGTCGATATGCGCGCCTGAATGCTTGGCCACGAGCTTGGTGGCAACGCCGCAAGCGGCTTGGCCAACGGCTTGGGGCCAGCCCAGCAGGCGTGCCCGCCGCTTGAGGATGGCCGCTTTCGTTTCCGGCTCCTCGACCAGAATTGCGAGATCGGGAAATGTGCGGCGCAGATGATTGGCGACGCTCCAGCCCATCGGGCCGGCGGAGATCAACAAAGCGATGCGACACGGCAATGTGGTCGCGCCGCCTTGATCGTGAGGTGTCCGCTCGCGGTGAGGCATGATGTTTGCGGGGCTCGCGCAGCCTTTGAATCTGTCTCAGGCTTTCTCGCGGCGGCGCAGGCGCGCCTCCTGGATGCGGCGATGCATGCGTTCCCAACGCAGTTCCGATTCTCGGTTGGAGCGGCTCACATCGTCGGTGCCGAACAGCCACCACCAGAAGCCACGACCGCGCGCCTGCGGGATCATCGAGGGCTCGCGATCGAGCGTCGACGCCGTGTCGGCGCCGATACCGTCGCGGGCGGTCATGGTCGCGGCCGGAACTGAGGCTTCGGTTTGCAGGCTGTCACGGCCGGCCGCAATGGCTTCACGTTCGACCATGGTCGGCATGCGGCCGCCATCGGCTGGCATCTGGGCCACGATCTCCGGCGGCATGACGCGATCGAGTTGCGCGGTAACGGCGGCCAGCCGGTTGTGGTTCTCCTGGCGCCAATCCGAAATGGCCGAGGCCAATGTGTGCTGGTTCTCGCCGAGGCGGATCAAGGCATCATGCATGTCGGCGATTTCGCGGTCGCGGGCGCGCACGGCTTCATCCTGGCTGGCGACGCTTTGGCTGATCGTGCGTTCCATGGTGACGAGGCGGCCACTCAGCTCCGCCAAGGCGACCTGACCTTCGGCCGATTGCTGCAAGGACGTGCGCTCGATGCCTGCGAGGCGGTCGGCAAGGGGAGCTGAGAGCTGCGCCAGTGTTGACGCCGGCAGCGTGGCGTCTCCGGCAGGGCGGCTTTCGAGCACCGTCAACTGGCTCATGATGCGGCGCGCCATCTCGGATTGACCGGCAAGGCCGGCATCCAGGCGGCTTTCGAGACCGGCCAGACGCTCGTCGATCAGCAGTGCGCCTTCGCCCTGGTCAGATGGTAGCGAAGCAACGTATTTCTCGACATCGCCAACCCGGTCCATGACCGATTGACCCTGGCGTGCGGCCTCGCCAAAACCGGCGCGCACGGCCCGCTCGAGACCGCTCAAGCGCTCGGTCAGGTCGTTGATGCCGGCTTGCGGTTCCTTGCTGCGGGAGGCCAGATAGGTCTCGATGCTGCCGAGGCGATCGGTGAGCGAGGCCCAGCGGCGGGCACCTTCACCGGCGCTGGATTCAGCGATGCGCTCGATGGACACCAGTCGATCCGTCAGTGTCGCGACACCGCGACCGATATCGGTCACCCGGGCATCGACGGCAGTTTCGACCAACGCCAAACGGTCGAGCATCGGCTGGTGGTCGACGGCCATATCACGTGGCGCGGCGAGCTGGCTCTCGAAGGCCGTCAGGCGCTGGCCAAGGGCGGCCCAATTGCGGGCACCTTCGCTCATGCCGCTCTGGACGGACTTCTCGAGTTGCTGCACGCGCTCGGCAAGCTGCGCCGGGATGCGACCGGCATCGCCGCGCACCTGCAGGCCGCGTTCCAGCATTTCCAGGCGTTGGCCGAGGTCATTGCGCAACGCTGCCGCGTCGCCCCGATGGGCGACAATATCGCGCTGCATGTCGCGGATGAGCTCGGTCAATGCCTTGCGATCAGTGCTCAGTTCCGCGTGCAAGGCACGCATGCCGTCCTCGAGCGTGCCGAGACGATGGGCGACATGATCCAATGCCCCAGTCGGCGCAAAACGCATGGGCTCTGCCGGCATGGGCGGCACGTAGCGCGGCGGCTCCGGCGGCGGCACGTAACGCGGTGGCTCTGGTTGCGGCGCCACATAGCGCGGTACGTCGACGGCATGTGATGCCGTCTCATACCCGCGGCCCCAGTCCGGGCGCTGCCAGTCGGGTGTGTGTCGGCGCAAGAGCTGGATGGCGGGAACATCGCGGGCGTAATGTAACAGCACCCACAGCAGGTCATCGATGCCGGCAGCCATTCCACGTCGGGCAGCGATTTCCACGGCGCGACGCAGCGCATCCTCGACATCGGCGGCGCGGCGGGGGGCGACACGGTCGGTCGCAAGGTTCGTCGGCACGTCGCTCGCCATCAGGGCGGCGCTGTCGCGGCGTAGCTGTCCTTCGCGGACGCCGCGAGCTTCAAGCACGCGTGCTGCACCCTCGACGCGGGTGATTGCGTGCACCAAATGCTCAAGCTCGACCTCGGATGAACCGTGGGCCATCGCCATGTCGAAAGCGGTGTTGCAGCAGGCCAGCACGGTCTCGTCGACCCACAGTGGTTCCGGCGTAGCACTGCCGGCTGGGCGCCAGCGGCCGTTGGTGTAGGGTTGGTCAAGATCGGACCCCGGATACGACTCGCGGGGCGTGCGGGCGTGTGGCACGCGGAGGTCCATGTCGTCACCCTTGTACTGCATTGACGTCTACTCCTCGCCACCCAGGTCGCGGCTTTCGTGGCCCGGGCTTCCTGTATCGCCTCGGCGGGACGGGGGCCAAAGCGCGTCCAGCCCTGTCATGATCAGTCTTAACGCCTGCCGGTTAGCAAGTTGCGGTTCTCCAACTCGATGCGTGAGCAAGATTTGTGCAAACTCGCGCACCCGTGCGTGGCAGATTGCCGTTGGCGGCCGATTTGGGCGCCGCCGCGCCCTGATCAGGGAAGATTGCCCGGCGACGCCTCACGCGGGCGGAGCTTCCCATTGACTGTGGCAGAATAGCCGCTTCTTGCGTCGATTTCGAGACGCAATTCGTGCGTTATCGCACCATGGTCAATGGCAGGGCTGCGGCCGGCGAAAATCGGCACTGCATAGACCTAGAACAGCGTTGACTTGGGGGACACCTGGAGGTCCGGTCCTTCGCGCCGAACGTCGTTCAAAAGTGGGTTCACTGGAATGATGTCTAGAAGGTCGTTCGCTGCCGGTCGCATCAGATCAAGGATATCCAGCGAGCTTCCTGATCGGCAATCCAGCCAAGCCGCGTGCGTCTCCGGCGCGAGGATGACCGGCATACGGTCATGCAAGGGGGCCAGCGTGGTATTGGCCGCCACCGTGAGAATGGCCATGGTTTCCAGTTCGCTGCCGTCGGCGCCCACCCAATGCTCCCAGAGTCCGGCTAGCGCCATTAGACCGCCCGCGGGCGGACGGATCAGGTGGGGGATCTTGGCCCCGGCTTTGCCCGTCCATTCGTAAAAGCCGTCCGAGGGGATCAGGCAGCGGCGATGCCGCATGGAGCCACGAAAAGACGGTTTCTCGGCAGCCGTCTCGGCGCGCGCGTTGAACAAAGTAGAGCGCTCCATCGGATTTTTGACCCAGGATGGAATCAGGCCCCAGCGAACCAACACGAATTCCGGTGCGCCCCGAACCGAATTGCGGACGATACCGACCGGTTGCGTCGGCGCGATGTTGTAGCGCGGCGGAAACGGGTCGATCTCGGCCAATTGGAAATAGGCGCGGACCACTTCCGGGGGCGAGGTCAGGCAGTAGCGTGAGCACATGGGGCGTTACCGGGTCGCGGCAGCGTGGCAGGATATCGAGGCTTCTGCTTCTGGCAGAGAGCGCCGTGTTCATGCAAGCATATGGCAGGCTTGGCGGCCGCGTGACAGGCTTTGGTGCAGGAGGGGGTGGGCAAGCGTGGCGAGTGAACCGAAACGTTACGACGGCTGGCCGCGGGTTGGTGCCAGTGCCGCGATCTTTAGGGGCGAGGAGATCCTGTTGATTCAGCGCAGCAAGGGTACGTTCACGGGGCTCTGGAGCCTGCCTGGTGGCCATGTCGAGCCCGGTGAGACGGCTCAGGACGCGGCACGGCGCGAGGTGCACGAGGAAACCGGGATCGATGCCCGCATCGACGGCCTGGTCGGCGTGCACGACGTGATCAGCCGCGACGATGCCGGCATGCTTCGGGCGCACTATGTGCTCACGGTCTACTTCGGGAGCTGGATGGCAGGCGAGGCCGTCGCCGCCTCCGATAGCCGTGATGCGCAATTCTTCCCGCTGAGCAATATCGACAACGTGCCCATGACGCCGGAAGCCCAGTCGATTATCCGCAAGGCGGTGGCGCTGCATCGCGGATGAGCGGCAGACCGTCTTACCCGCCCGCAATTTGCGGCAGGATATGCACCTCGGAGCGTTCGCCGATAGGCTCCAGCAGCGCGTCTTGATAGATCTGTCCGTCGATGGCGACGGCGAGCCCATCCTCCAGATGCGGCGCCAATTCAGGAAACTTGGTGCCGAGCAGCTGGAACAGATGCCGGACCGTGCGCGCCCCCACATCGAGTGATGTGACGCCGCCGGTGTACTGGCGCAGATTTCCGATCAGCACGACGTGGGCCATGGCTCAGTATTTTCGTCCTACCAGCAACTCGACACCCTCTTGCCCGACGGCCTCGAAATGCATGCGGCCCGCCTCGACCTCGAAGATTTCGCCGGGACGGTAGGTGCGCTCGACGCCTTCCAGCGTGATGATGAAGGCGCCATCGAGAATGAGCCCACGCACCGAGAAGTGGTGTCCGTGCTCGCCATTAGCCGGACGCGGCTCGTAGCGCTTGCGCTCGATCTCGACGTAGCCGTCGGTCTTGAGGCGGGATTCAAAGCTCACCGTATCCAGCATCGCAGCAGTCCCCGGGGTTGTTCGCGATGGGGCAATCGAGGCCATGACTGGGGGCGAAAGTCAACAGCACCAGTTGCAACCGTTCCTGCAGACCAAGCAAAGCAGAGGCGCTTTGACAGGGATCGCTTCGGTGGCGACCGAAGGGAGGTGACTCCATTTCACTCATGCTATTCTCCTCAGCAAACCATGGCGCTTGATGGGGGCCAGCATGCAGTGTGCGTTTCGGACCGCGGTGATGGTCGTCGTGCTGGCACTGCCGCCAATGACGGCTTCTGCCGACGACCTCAAGTCTTGTGAAGAGAAGAGTCCGGAAGCGACCATTGCGGCCTGCACGCGATCGCTTGACGAGATCGGGCAGCAGAACAAACAACTCGCGTTCACGCTATACCTGCGGGGCGACGCCTATTTCGACGTCCAGAATTGTCAGCTGGCCATAGCGGACTATTCCAGCGCTATCGAGGTATGGCCGAATTACGCGGGAGCATTCGCCAGGCGCGGCTCCTGCCGGCTTCGCTTGTCGGAGTTTGATCTGGCTTTGCTCGATATGACGGTCGCCCTGCAACTCGATCCAACTTTACGATACGTGCGCGCGGGTCTTGCTGCAGTTTGGCGGGCCAAAGGCGAGGCCTTGCGTGCGCTTGCTGAAACTGCAGCGGAAATCGACATGGCGGCCCAAGCGACAGGTACGTCCGCCTATGATGCCTACTACCGTGGCTTTGGCCGACACATGCGGCGCCAGTTCGATGTCGCCATTCGGGAATTCAGTGAAGCCATTGCACTGGACCCCACCGACAGCGATAGCTACTCCCTCCGTGGCGACGCTCATTTCGAGGTTGGATCTTTTGCTGCGGCGATTGCGGATTACACCGCGTCGATCGGGCTGAAGCCGGAAAAGGCGGAAGACTATTTCGCCCGTGGCGAGGCACACCTGCGGCTCGGAGAGCGCGATAACGCGGTGCACGATCTCGAAGCGGGCCTGTCGCGAATTTCGAAGCCGCAGTTTGCCTGGGACTTCGGATTGCGGGCCTGGGCCCTTTTATTGCTCGGCAGGCTGGACCAAGGATTGGCAGATGCCGAAGCCGCCTTGAAGCGACTGCCGAATGACCCCAACCTGCTTCACTCGCGTGGTCGTCTGCTGGAAGCTCTCGGCCGCCGTGACGAGGCGATGGCCGATTATCGCCTGGCGCTGCGCTTTGACCCGAGCCACTTCGAGACGCTCGAGGAAATGCGCCGCCTTGGCGAGATCAAGCCGAAGTAGCGATGACATCGCCGTGGCGTTAACGGGAAAGGCCCGCGCAGTTCCCCGCGCGGGCCTCGGCATTCAAACCAGCAAGAAAACCGTCACACCTTCTTCGCGTCCTTCATGGCCTTCAGAACTTTCGGCGGTGACAGCGGTAGTTCGAACATGCGTACGCCCGTGGCGCGGCGCGCAGCCGAGTTGATCGCCGCCATTGGCGGGATGATCGGCGTCTCGCCGATGCCACGCACGCCATAGGGATGGCGTGGGTTCGCCACTTCGACGATGATGGTGTCGATCATCGGCAGGTCGGAGGCGACAGGGATGCGGTAGTCGAGGAAGCCGGCGTTCTGCAGCTTGCCGTCGTCGCCGTAGATGTACTCCTCGTTCAGCGCCCAGCCGATGCCTTGCACGGCGCCGCCCTGGAATTGACCTTCGACGTAGGACGGATGGATCGCCTTGCCGGCATCCTGGATCACGGTGTAGCGCGTGATCGTCAGTTTGCCGGTGTCGGGATCGACCTCGGTGTCGGCGATATGGACGCCGAAGCTGGGAGCTGCACCCTGCGCCGAGATGGCGGCGACACCGACGATGGAGCCACCGGTTTTGCCGGCAACCTTGGCGATTTCCGCCAGCTTCATCGGCTTGTGCTTGCCGGCGTTGTCACCGGCGGGGCGGAACTCGCCGTTCTCGAACGTCACCGCATCCTCGGGGATTTCCCAGAGCTTGGCGGCGCGTCCACAGCACTGCTTGATGATCGAGCGGGCTGCTTCCACGGTGGCCATGCCCGACGAGAACGTCGCGCGGCTGCCGCCGGTGAGGAAGTTGTAGCCGAGCGACATGGTGTCGGCGATGATCGGGCGCACCTTCTCATAGGGGATCTTCAGCTCTTCGGCCGCCATCATGGCGAGCGAAGCGCGAAGGCCACCGATGTCGGGCGTGCCGGCCTGCAGGGTGAGGGTACCGTCCTCGTTGAGCTGCAAGTTGACCGTCGTCTCGCCGCCGATGTTGAACCAGAAGCCGGCAGCCATGCCGCGGCCCTGGTTCTTCATGAGTGGCGCTTTCCAGTGCGGGCTGTCCTTGGCCGCCTCGAGGCATTCGATCAGGCCGACGGGACCGAACTTCGGACCGTAGGCAGCCTTGGTGCCTTCTTTGGCGGCGTTCTTCAGGCGCAGTTCGATCGGGTCAATCTTGAGCAGCTCGGCGATCTCGTCGACGACGCTTTCGACGGCGTATTCCGAGATCGGACCGCCGGGCGCGCGATAGGCTGCGACCTTCGGCCGGTTGGAGAGGACGTCGTAGCCGACGACCTTGACGTGCTCGAGGTCATAGGGCGCGAAGGCGCACATGCAGGCGGGCTGCACGGGGCTGCCCTGGAAGCAACCGGCCTGGAACTTCAGGATGCCTTCGGCGGCGACGATCTTGCCGTCCTTCTTGGCACCCATCTTGATCCACACCGTGGCGCCCGACGTCGGGCCGGAAGCGCGGAACACTTCCTCGCGGCTCATGACGATCTTGACCGGCTTGCGCGTCTTCTTGGCCAGCGCCAACGCGATGGGCTCGCCATACACCACCGTCTTGCCGCCGAAACCGCCGCCGATTTCCGACGATGTCACACGCAGCTTGGTGATGTCCCAGCCGAGCAGGCGGGCGCAGTGGGCGCGGGCGATCCAGTGACCCTGGGTCGACGTCCACAGCTCAGCCGTACCGTCCTCCGACACGCTGGCGATGCAGGCGTGCGGCTCGATGTAACCCTGGTGGACAGGCTTGGTCTTGAACTCACGCTCGACGATGATGTCGGCGTCCTTGAAGCCCTTCTCGATGTCGCCGAGCGTGAATTCCACGCGCTTGGCGACGTTCGAGGGCTTGGTCGGCGCCGGCGTCACGCCCGCCGTGATCATACCATCCTCGAGGATCGGTGCGTCGGGCTTCATGGCCTCGACCTCGTCGATCACGTGCGGCAGGATCTCGTAGTCGACCTTGATCAACTTCAAGGCCTGGCGGGCGATCGACTCGCTGGTGGCGGCGACGGCGGCAACAGGATGGCCTTCGAACAGCACTTTTTCACGCGCCATGACGTTGCGGACAACGTCACGGTAGTTGATCAGCATTTCGCCGGCCGGCACGAACTCGGAGGCCTGATCCTTGAAGTCGTCGCGGGTCACGACACCCTTGACGCCGGGTAGCGCGAGCGCCTTCGAGGCATCGATGGACTTGATGCGGGCGTGCGGATGCGGCGACCGCAGGATCCGGCCCACCAACTGGCCGGCCATCTTCATGTCGGCACCAAAGCGGGCGCGACCGGTCACCTTGTCGGCGCCGTCGGGGCGGATCGGCCGCGTTCCGACGATGTCGTATTTTGGTGGAGTTACGCGATCTTGCATGATCTCAAGCTCCTTTGCGCATGTCGGCTGCTGCATCCATCACGGCGCGGATGATCTTGTCGTAGCCGGTGCAGCGGCAGAGGTTGCCGGCCAGCCAGTAGCGGGTCTCGGTCTCGGTCGGGTTCGGGTTCTTGGCCAGCAGCGCCTTGGCCGCGATCAGAACGCCTGGCGTGCAGATGCCGCATTGCAGGGCTGCATGCTCGAGGAACTTCTGTTGCAGCGGATGCAGCTTGTCGCCGCTTGCCATGCCTTCAATAGTCTCGATCTTCTTGCCGGCTGCCTCGACGCCGAGGATGAGGCAGGAGCAGACCAGACGGCCGTCGACGAGGACGCTGCAGGCACCGCAGTCGCCCGACGAGCAGCCTTCCTTGGCGCCAGTCAGGTTGAGCTCGTCCCGGAGCACGTCGAGAAGAGTCTGATCCGTCTCGCAGAGGAACTCGACGGGGTCGTTATTGACGATCGTGGATACGTGATGCTTAGCCATGGTCAGTTCTTCCTTGCGCGCTCGAGGGCGATCAGTGCAGTGCGCCGAGCGAGCACGCCGGCCACGTCGATACGGAACTCTTTGGTGCCACGCTTGTCGTCGATGGGGCTGCAGGCCGCTTTCGCTGCCGCTTCCAGCTTGGCGATGGCGGCATCGTCGATCTTGGTGCCGATGAGGGCCTTCGCGGCATCGGCCACCAACAGCGGTCGCGCCGCGACTGCGCCAAGGCTGACGCGGGCAGCGGTGCAGACGCCGGCATTGTCGAGTGTCAGCGCGACGCCGCAGCCGACGACGGCGATGTCCATTTCGGTGCGCGGGATGAAGCGCAGATAGGCGTCCCCGGTATGGGCCGGCTTGGCCGGGATGAAGAAGGACGCGATGATTTCGCCCTTCTGGAGGGCGAGCTTGCGCGGCGCCAGCATGACGTCCTCGACCTTGATGTCGCGACGGCCGGTGGGGCCAACGACGGACGCCACGGCACTGGCGGCGATGAGAGCAGGAACGCTGTCGGCAGCGGGAGAGCCGTTGCACAGGTTGCCGCCCATCGTGGCGCGGCCCTGCACCTGCGTCGAGCCGATGAGGTTTGCCGCCTCGACCAGACCTGGCCAAGCGGCCTTGAGCTTGGCATGCTCCTTCAATTCAGCGCCCGTGACGGCGGCGCCGATGCGGAAGCCACCGGCTTCCTCCTTGATGGTGCGCGTCTCGGCGATGCGCTTGATGTCGACGATGAGGGTGGGGGTCAGCACCTCGGCCTTCATCTGGACGAGAAGGTCGGTGCCTCCCGCCAGTACGCGAGCATCACCACTCGCGCCGGCCAACAGCTTGGCGGCCGCCTCGAGGGTATCCGGGGTCTCGTATCGCATGCGTGATTGCCTCTTGCGTCAGTTCGCGAAAAATTCCGATCTGGGGTGAGTACGACTTAAGATTACATACCGCAAGGGCGCCGCCAACTCCCCTCGTGCTGATCGGCACCGATTGGCTCGACATGGCTGACCCGCGTCGCACCACCGGGTAGGAGACAAGGGGCCGCTGATGCTGGTGTCACAAAGCCTCTGCCGCGTGTCGTCCACCGGCCAGCCACTGCGCGCAATCAGTCGGCAGCGTCGCGTGCACGCGGGCCTCGTAAAGCTCGATGTCGGCAGTTGTCAGGACGTCCCGCCAGCGGTTGTTGGTGCCCTTGTGCAGAAAGCGGTCGGCGCCGCCCTCCCAGATGTGCCCGGCATGCGGCAGTAGAACGTTGCCAGCAGCCTTCATGGCCTCAAAACTGGCGGCCTCGACCAGGCTTGGCCAGAGCGTTGGGGTGACATCAAAACCAAGGAAGGCCGCCACCCGCCGCATCTCGCCATCAAGGTCGGCCTTCAAGTCATTGTAGTGGACCAACAGCATATTGGGCCGATGGCGAGCCTCCCAATAGGTGCGCTCAAAATTGAAGTAAGAGAGGAATGGCAAGCCATCGGGCTCGCCGGGCATCGAGCCCTGACCCATCCAATCGCGATAGAATTTCCGTGGATCGGGACTGGCACGTGGCGCCGGCCGACCGAGCCACGGGTCGGCCAGCCCAGCTGCGTCCTGCCGCGCGAGCGCCGCCGGGGTAAAGGCCAGGCAATGGTTGTGGTACGACATGCAAGCATCACGACCATCGCGGGCCACGTGGATGTACTTGATCGCATCGAATACGGGGATGCCGTCAAATGGCATGTGACACTTGATCGAGCGTGGCGACGGCTCCTCCTCGATGGCCGCCAAGGCCTGCGCATGCGTGGTCAGATGCCGCATTTCCAGCCAAGCGGCCTGATGCGGGAGAGTGCGCGGCACTGCTGATTGGTGGATCAGCAGGCTAACGATCTGCTGCATCCAGGTGGTGCCGCTCTTGGGATACGTGGCAATCACGATATCGCCCTGACGGGGTTGAAAACCGTCCCAGCGTCGGCTGTCGGCGACCCAGGTGCGATAGACACGGCGGGGCGGCGTCGCGGTCATGATGATCGGCTCTATAAGTTGAATGTCGTTCGCGACCATGTTCGAGACTCTGGCTGCTGTTCGCAAGGCCTTACGTGGAACCGCTTGTCGAGGCGACTTGGGCTGCCGAGGTGGACCGTGTGCGGCGAGGCCGACGGCCACTGCTGGCTTCGTCCGATCCCGGTCACTCGTTAACAGTCTCGCAGGGATGTTGTGCAAACGTCACAGATGGTGCGGCGGAATTTCAAAGGTCTGAATGCAGATCCGATCCGTTCTCGCACCGAAGTGCTCGCACTGACGCCCTAGGGCGGTGGTTGCGGGCAGAGCCGGGGCACAGGTGACGAAGCGGGTTGCAGTAATCGGGGCAGGGGTGGCGGGCCTCGCGTGCGCACGAATTCTGCGCCGCGCCGGTTGCTACGTCGAGCTGTTCGAGCAAGACCGCATCATCGGCGGTCGCATGGCAACGACACGACTTGGTCTCACGCCTTTCGACCATGGCGCCCAGTACGTTACCGCCCGATCGGCTGGATTTACCGGCTATCTCAACGAGTTGGTCAGTGCTGCCTATGCCACCCGCTGGAGCCCGAAAACGGAAACCGGCGAGGCCATCAGCCAGATGCATCCCTGGTTCGTTGGCACACCCGGTATGAGCTCCCTCGTTCGCCCGCTGGCGGAAGGTGTTCGGATCCACACGGAACGGCGTGTTCACACCGTTCAACGTGCCGACAAAGGTTGGATGCTCTGGTTCGAGGACGAGTCGGCGGCTGGGCCATTTCACGCCGTGGCCGTGGCCACGCCGGCCAACGAGGCGAGCCTACTGGTCGGCCGTATTCCCGAGCTCGCCGACCCGATTTCCCGAGTGCGCATTGCTCCCTGCTGGGCCGTCCTGGTGCGGCTCGAGGATCGCGTATTGCCGGTGCGTGATGTCTATTCGGACATGTCGGAGGTCGTCCGCTGGGTGGCCCGCAACAACGCCAAGCCTGGGCGACCGGGCCGGGGCGATCACGTTGTCATCCATGCGTCACCCGGCTGGAGCCGCGAGACCGAGGATGCAGATCCGGAAGTTGTCGCCAGTGAAATGTGGAATGAGGTGTGCAACGTGCTGAGCCTGCCGCCATCACGCCCGGCCCAACTCTCGGCCCATTTGTGGCGCCAGGGACTGGTAGATAGCTCCCTTGGTGAAACGTTCCTGTTCTCGAGCGAGCACATGGTGGGCGTTGCTGGCGACTGGTGCCTGGGGCGCCTTGCGGAGCATGCTTTCGAGAGCGGCGTCGGCCTGGGCAAGGCCATCGTCGACAACCTGGACTGATTTTGGATCGCGCCCGGTAGTTCGAGTTGCGGGCTGTCTGGGCCCTGCGCGCTTATGGCTATGCACTGGCCGCATTCCTCGACAGGTTGGAATTGCGAGCGTCGACCTGCCGCGTTACAAACCCCGGCACCACTCGTCTCCGGGAGAGCTCACTCAATGGCGGAAGCCAATCCGACCCAGACTGCGCGGCCGCGTCCGCTGTCCCCGCATATCCAGATCTATCGCCCGCTCATTAACATGATGATGTCGATCCTGCATCGCATCACGGGTGCTGCCCTTTATGCCGGGACGTTGTTGCTGGCCTGGTGGCTGGTGGCGGCGGCGACCAGCCCGCAATACTTCGACTGGGTCAACGGCCTGCTGACCACGCCGCTCGGGCGCCTTGTCATGATCGGCTACACCTGGGCGCTGATGCATCACATGCTCGGCGGCATGCGGCACCTGCTGTGGGATACGGGCCGGGGGTTTGACCTCTCGACCGTCGATCGCCTGTCCTGGGGCAGTATCATTGTTTCGATCGCGCTCACGGCTGTGATCTGGTTCTTTGCCCTGACCAAGGGAGCGCTGTGATGAGCACGCCAACGCTGCGCCCGACCGAATCGCCAACCAAGGCTCGCATCCGCACCCCGCTGTCGCGCGCCCGCGGCCTTGGCTCGGCCAAAGAAGGTGCCGATCATTTCTGGTGGCAGCGGGTTACCGCTGTCGCCAATATTTTCCTGGTCGCCTATCTGACGTGGCATGTGGTGCGGCTGGCAGGTGCCCCTCACGGCGTGGTCAAGGCCGCCTTGAAGAACCCGCTACTGGCCATCCCGCTGCTGCTGCTCATCGTCTCAGGGATCTATCACATGCGCCTCGGCATGCAGACGATCATCGAGGACTATGTGACGGCTGAGGGGCGCAAGGTCGCATATCTCATGCTGAATACGTTTTTTGCGATCCTCGTGGGCCTGACCTGCGTATTCGCTGTTCTGAAACTCTCCTTCGGGGCTTGAAAATGGCTGGAAAGACCAACGGCGCAGCGAACGGCGTGGCAAAGCCCGCGGTCAACGGGCGCGCCTATCCCATGACCGACCATACCTACGACGTAGTGGTGGTCGGCGCCGGAGGCGCCGGGCTGCGGGCAACGCTTGGGTGCGCGGAGGCGGGTCTCAAGACGGCCTGCGTCACCAAAGTGTTTCCGACGCGCTCGCATACGGTTGCGGCACAGGGCGGTGTCGCTGCCGCCCTCGGCAACATGGGCGCCGACAGCTGGCAATGGCACATGTACGATACTGTCAAGGGTGCTGATTGGCTCGGCGACCAGGACGCCATCGAATATCTCTGCCGCAATGCGCCGCAAGCCGTCTATGAAATGGAGCACTACGGGGTGCCGTTCTCGCGCACCGAGGACGGGCGGATCTATCAGCGCCCGTTCGGCGGCATGACCACGGAATTCGGCGAAGGACCGCCTGCTCAACGCACGTGCGCTGCCGCCGACCGCACCGGCCACGCCATGCTGCATACGCTCTATGGTCAATCGCTGAAGTACTCAGCCGAGTTCTTCATCGAGTATTTCGCCATCGACCTGATCATGGATCAGGAGGGCGTGTGCCGTGGCGTCATCGCCTTGAAGCTGGATGACGGCACGCTGCATCGTTTCCGCGCCAAGAAGACCATCCTGGCCACGGGCGGCTATGGCCGCGCCTACTTCTCGTGCACGTCGGCGCACACCTGCACGGGCGACGGCGGTGGCATGGTGCTGCGCGCGGGCCTGCCGCTGCAGGACATGGAGTTCGTGCAGTTCCATCCGACCGGCATCTACGGCGCCGGCGTGCTGATCACAGAGGGCAGTCGCGGCGAAGGCGGCTATCTCACCAACGCGAGCGGCGAGCGCTTCATGGAGCGCTATGCGCCGCATGTGAAGGATCTGGCTTCCCGCGACGTCGTCTCGCGCTCAATGACCGTCGAAATTCGCGAAGGCCGCGGTGTTGGCAAAGACAAGGATCACATCTACCTGCACCTCGACCATTTGGATCCGAAGATCCTGGCGGAACGGTTGCCGGGTATCACGGAGAGCGCCAAGATTTTCGCCGGTGTAGATCTGCGCCGCGAGCCGATCCCGGTGCTGCCAACGGTGCACTACAACATGGGTGGCATCCCAACCAACTATCACGGCGAGGTGGTGACGCTGAAAGGCGGCAACCCCGATACCATTGTGCCCGGTCTGATGGCCATCGGTGAGGCAGCGTGCGTCTCCGTGCACGGCGCCAATCGCCTGGGTTCGAACTCGCTGATCGATCTGGTGGTGTTCGGCCGCGCCGCAGGTTTGCGCGCCGCTGATACCACCGAGAAGGGCGCGGCGCATGCTGAACTGCCGAAGGATGCAGCCGAGCTCGCCCTTTCCCGTCTTGATCGTTTCCGGAACGCGAGCGGCGGCACACCCACAGCCACGCTTCGCCTGCAGATGCAACGCCTGATGCAGAACAACTGTGCCGTGTTCCGCACCAGCCAGGTGCTGGGAGAGGGAGCCACGAAGATCATCGACATCTGGAAGGGCACCTCAGATATTGCGACGACTGATCGCTCGCTGGTTTGGAACTCGGATCTGATCGAGACGCTGGAGTACGACAACCTGATCTCGCAGGCTGCCGTCACCATGCTTTCGGCGGAAAACCGCAAAGAGAGCCGTGGCGCGCATGCCCACGAGGACTTCCCCGACCGCGACGATAAGCAGTGGATGAAGCATACGTTGACCTGGGCCGACGACGCCAAGCGTCAGGTCAAGATCGATTACCGTCCCGTGCACACCTACACCATGACCAACGAGATGAAGTACATCGAGCCCAAGGCGCGGGTGTATTGAGATCAATAACGATTGCGCTCCTTGAGCAATGCAAGTGAATGCATTGGCGGCGCAACGATGGCGATCGTTGCGCCGCTCCTGCCTTTGTAGTGAGGCATGCGGCCGAAGTGCCGTTGGCGTCCGATGCTGCTCGTGCTAAATCTGGGGCATGCAACTCACGCGCACAATCGGACACAACATCAAGAAGGGCGGGAGATCGCCGGTCATGTACGCGATCTCGTTCGACCTGGATACGAAACTGCTGCAGGCGAGCTATCCCGGCGCATCCTGGCGCATCCTGGCAGAATGCCCACTCCGATATCGGCAAGTTTCTGCGGGAGCGCGGCTTTGATCACCAGCAGGGAAGTGTCTACTTCGGCGATGACAGCATTGACGTCGTCCGCTGCCAACTGGCCGTTCAGGAGATGACGATCGAGTTCGACTGGTTTGCACCGTCCGTTCGCGATATCCGGATGCTGCGGATCGAGGACAACAATGATCTCAGGCCGGCCATTGACTTGGCCTTGACCATGAAGTCACGCCGCTCGGGAAAGTCGCGATCCTGACGACACTGCGGGTTTACCTCAGCCAGCGACTAGTAGTGCGAGCAAAGCACCTGCATGAGCGCGCCCGCTTTCCGGCTCAACTTCGGTAATCGGCATTGATTGAGACGTAATCGTGCGTCAGGTCGCAGGTGTAGATGGTGGCGCGGCCCTTGCCACCGGCGCCGACGTCGACGCGGATGGCCAGTTCGCGACCTTCGAAATACTTGGCGAAGGCCCTCTCATCGTAGCTGGCGGCGCGCATGCCTTGATCAGCGACGATGTTGCCGCCGAACCAGATCGAGAGCTTGTCGCGGTCGGCGGCTTCGCCCGCCTTGCCGACGGCCATGACGATGCGGCCCCAGTTCGGATCACCGCCGGCGATGGCAGTCTTGACCAGCGGCGAGTTGGCGATCGATAGCCCGATGATGCGGGCAGCCTTGTCGCTCTCCGCGCCCTCGATGTCGATAGTGACGAACTTCGACACGCCCTCGCCGTCCTTGGCGACCATGATCGCCAGTTCCTTGAGGAGATCGTGTGTGGCCGCCTGGAACTCGGCCAGCGCTGGATCACCGGCCTTTTCGACCAGCTTCTGGCCGCGTTTGGCGGCAGCGCCGGTGGCGAACATCAGTAGCGTGTCGCTGGTCGAGGTATCGCCATCGACGGTCATGCAGTTGAAGCTCTTGTCGGCCCCGGATTTGACAATGCCTTGCAAGGCCGGCGCGCTCACGGCTGCGTCCGTGAACAGGAAGCACAACATCGTCGCCATGTCCGGCGCGATCATCCCCGCGCCCTTGCAGAAGCCGTTGATGGTCACGTCGACACCGCCGATCTTGGCCTTGCGCGTGGCGAGCTTGGGATAGGTGTCCGTCGTCATGATGGCGCGGGCAGTGTCGTGCCAGGCGTCCGCCTTGGCCGCTTTGGCGAGGCCATCGAGCAGGTGTGAGAATTTGCTGGCGTCCAGCGGCTCGCCGATGACGCCGGTGGAAGCGAGATAGATCTCGTTCGGCGGTGCGCCCGTTGCTTTGGCTGCGAACTCGGCGGTCATGGCCACGGCCTCGCGGCCCTTCTTGCCGGTGAAGGCATTGGAGTTACCGGAATTGACGACGAGGGCCCGTGCCTTGCCCGACTTCAAGCTGTCGCGGCAGTAGAGCACCGGCGCCGAGCAGGTCTTTGATTGCGTGAGCACCCCCGCCGCCGTGGTACCGGCGTCCATCACAGCGATCATCAAGTCCTTGCGGTTCTTGTACTTGATGCCGGCCTCGCAGGCGGCGAAGCGCACGCCCTCGATCACGGGCACGTCGATGAGTTTCGATGGCGCGAAAGGCGAGATCTTGGCGTCGGCGCTGGCCATGGGCGGGTCCTCGAGTGAGTATCGGTGTGTGGGCAGATATCGCGGCGCGGAGCGCCAGATGAGCGTGCCCATATGACCGCCAGCGGGTCCACTGGGCAAGGGGGTGGCGCGGCGGCGAGTTGCGCGCATATCGAAAGGCGCAGATCAGTTGATCGGCTCGTGGGTGCCCGCCTGCGCGGGCATGACGGAATAAGTTGAGGGGGCGAACCCATGACTGGCAACGCGTTAATGCGCTCCAATGTGACTATTTTGGCAATCTCTCCAGAGTAAACTGCCTGCGTTGGCGTGAGGCACGGCTCTGGCTATGCGGCGGTGGATATCGTGTATGAGCGGATCAAGTTTTTTGTACTGGTCTACGTGTTGTGCCCGGTCGTTGGCGTGACTGCCGGCTATCAAGTCGGCAAGGGGATCAGCTCGGGCGTGATGCTGGCCGATGGCAGGAGCAGCTAGGTCGAATTTGGCAAGCAACCCGGCATGTTTTTGGTTTATCTCTCTATTCACACATTGATGGCGATTGTTTTCGGTGGGGTGCCGCTGTTGGCCGTTGCAACGCAAGTCCAGGATTGGCGCGAGCGTCGCCGGTTTCTGAGGTCACCGCCGCGGCGGCCGTCATTCGAGCCAGACGAGCGTCACCGATTGGTGGTTACGAAGCCGCCTACTGATGCGCCGGCTGCTATGAGAGACCTCCGTTTCGACAAGGCGAAGTGAGGTCGTGTTCCGTATCATCCGTCAGTCTGCAAAGATCTCGGTCAGATCCAGGGTTAAACTGGGCGGGTCGAGCGTCAGGCCTTCGCTGGCGTCACTGATGATGCGGGTCTGCAGCGCCCGACCGTTGCCGCGCGCATGATGGATCAGCAGCGGCTTGTCGGGATCGGCGATGATGTAGTGCTGCACGCTCGGCAGCGAGAAATAGCCGTCGACCTTCAAGCTGAGATCGAAGCGAGCTGTAGCAGGTGACAGCACTTCGCAGATGATGACCGGCTCGGGCACGACGATCGTATCGCGCGGCACCTTGGCACCAAGGTAAACGAGCAAGTCCGGCTCGGCGTAGCGGCTGTTGGGCAGCGGAACGCTTGCGCCACCGATGACGACATCGCCGTCGAGCTTGCTCGATCGAACTGCTGTGAAAAAGGCGCGATAGAGGGCAGCCTTCATGGCCCAGTGCTGCGATCTCTCGGCATTCATGTCTCCGGCCGCCCCGTGCTTGACGATGACCTCACCGTCCCACAGCTCGAAGCGCCCGGCTTCCTTGGGCTCTGCCTCGGACCAAGCCAGGAATTCCTCGGCCGTCATTTTGTGTCGCGGTAGCGCGGGCATGGTCGATTAATGCTCGCAAACTGGCGAAATG
This sequence comes from Hyphomicrobiaceae bacterium, assembly GCA_046154645.1. Lineage (GTDB taxonomy): Bacteria > Pseudomonadota > Alphaproteobacteria > Rhizobiales > Hyphomicrobiaceae. Next base: position 23,545 of record JBJXDZ010000058.1, on the reverse strand, counting down.
ACTAGCCCATCACTCCCTCACACACTCTCCCTGAGCGCCTGCTCGAACATGGTGAGGCCGAGATCGATCTCGGCGTCGGAAATGGTGATGGGCGGTGCGATGCGGAATACGCCCCAGCCGCCGCGCACGATGCTAGTGGAAAGCCCGAGATCCAGTGCCCGGTTCATGATCTTGCCCGCCAACTCCGGTGCTGGCTCTTTGGAGCGGCGATCCTTGACCAACTCGACGCCCATCATCAGGCCGCGCCCGCGCACGTCGCCGATCACCTCGTAGCGCTGCATCAGGGTCTCGAAGCCCTGCCGCAAGCGCTCACCTGCCTGCAGGGCGCGGTCCGCCAGCTTGTCGCGCAGAATGATCTCGATCACCTTGAGGCCGACGGCGGCCGGCAGCGGGTCGGAGGCGTGCGTGGTGTAGAAGTGGAACTTCTTCTCGAAGCAAGTGTCCTCGATGGCAGCCGTGGTGACGACGGCGGACAGGGGAAGCCCGGCGCCGAGTGTTTTCGAGAGGGTGACGAAATCCGGCACCATGCCGTCGTACTCATGATCGAACATGCGGCCTGTGCGGCCAAGCCCGGTTTGTGCTTCGTCGACGATTACGAGAAGGCCGCGCTTGCGGGCGCGCTCAGCAATGGCCTTGAGATAGCCCTTGGGTGGCACGACGACGCCGCCGGACGAGAAGATGGATTCAACGATCAACGCCGCCGGATTGCCGGTCGTCTGCTTGTCGTAGAGTTCGAAGCCGTAGTCGAGCTCGCCCTCCCAGTCGTAGGCCTCGCCCTTGGTGAAGCGGGGGCGATAGGGTGTCGGCGCGGGCAGCACGAAGGAGCCGGGTGCTGCGGGGCCATGGCCCTGCCGGCTGCTGTTGTAGGTGGCGGAAGCAGCACCCTGGGTGACGCCATGCCAGGAGCGCGACAGGGCGAGGATCTCGTAGCCGCCGGTCGCCGTCTTGGCCATGCGCAGCGCGGCCTCGTTGGATTCCCCACCGGTCGAGAGTAGCAGCACGCGCTCGAGTTTGCCCGGCGCGATTTTGGCCAGCGCTTCAGCGAGATCGATGACGGGGCGCGACAGCAGTTGGCTGTAGAGATGCACCAGTTCGCCGGCCTGCTCGCGAATGACGGCCGTGATCTCGGGGTGGCTGTGGCCGAGAATGGTGCTCATCTGGCCCGAAGCGAAGTCGAGCAGGCGACGACCGTCGGTCGTGGTCATGAAGGAGCCGGAGGCCGTTTCGATGATCGCCGGCTGGAAGAAATGGCCGTAGCGCACGAGGTGACGATTGGCGCGCTCCCACAGGGCCTTGTCGCCGGCAGAGGTGGTGGTGGCCATGGATGGGGTCTCCCGGTGTGCGTAGATCAGATCGAAGCGGCAGGGTTCAGGACAAGATGCAATCGTCTCATGTTCGGGCCGCGATCTCCAGCGCGGCGTGGCGTCCGGCAATGCGCCCCGAGATGAAGGCCCAACCGAGATGATGGCCGTGCCCTTCGAGCAGGAGGCCGCCCTGGCCCGTGGAGCCGGCCGCATAGAGGCCAGCCAGCGGCGATCCATCGGCGCCGAGCACTTCCAGGCGCTCACTCACTTTGAGGCCGCCGTCGGTGAAAACGACGTAGCTTTTCACCGGGCCGAGCGCGATGAACGGCGGTTTGGTCAGGCCCGGGCGCTGGCCGTGAGATGTCGTCGTCGTTTCTGCGATTGCCTGCTGCAAAGCCGCTGCGGGAACCGCGAGGTGGTCAGCCAGGCCAGCAATGTCGCGCGCTTGGTGAAAGATGTCGGCGCGATTGCGGCGGTAATCATCGAGGTAGGCATAAGCGATGCCGGGCGCGGTTGAGATGTAGTTGGGCCAGGCGGTGAAGCGCTGGGCAATGCTTGAATCCATGACGATGTAGGCGATGCGATCGGGTTGCGCGGGGACCGCATGTGCGGGACGTTGCAACTCATCGCAGAAGCGGTGACCGTGGCGATTGACCAGGATGGCGCCGGCGTCGAATAGCGCGCGCGAGGGGCCGAGCGCGGTGGTCAGGAAACTCATGGCGAAGGGCCGCTGGATCGAGGCGGGCAACGTGTTCAACGCCCAACGCATTGAGAGTGCGAGCCAGCGCCGCGTCGGCAGGCGGCGCAGCAGGCTTGGCCGTGTCGGCGGAATGAAGCGCAGGATCGGCCCGCGCACGATGTCGCCGTTGACCACCTCGGCGCCGACGGCGATCGCCAAACGGATGGCATCACCGGTGGCGGTGGGATTGACGGCTTCGAGTGCGGCCGTTTCCGGGCCAGCCAGTTGCGCTTTCATCTCGCTGTTGGCGCTGTAGTCGCCGCCCGCCAGTACGACGCCGCCGCGCGCGCTAAGGGGATAAGTACCCTGCGGACCGCGCACCTCGACGCCGACGATGCGGCCGTTCGCGACGATCAGTTGCTCAGCGACCGTTTCGAGACGGATGTCGACGCCGAGCGCGCGACAATGCCGACCCAGCATCTCCGGAAAGGCGCGCGAGTTCGGCAGCACGTTGTGCATGCGCGGCAGGCGATGCGGCGGCTCAACGTTGGGGCCAGCGAAGACAAGGCCGATACCTTCGAGCCAGGCCAGCATATCCGTGGTGTTGTCGACGAGGATGCGGCGGAGCGCCCGATTGTCGCGATTGGCCATGGAGCCCGCCAGCACTTCGAGATCCTCGAAATGCGCGTCGGGGTGATCGACGATGCCCCGCGCCTTCTGTTGCGGCGTGCCTGTGGCCGAGATCGAGCCAACCGACCAGGCCGTGCTGCCGCCGAGGGCTGCGTTCTTCTCCAGCAGGATGACGGAGCGGCCGAGGCGCGCGGCTTCCGCGGCAGCGGCGAGACCCGAGCCGCCACCGCCGACGACGATGACGTCCGCTTGAGCGAGACGGGTCATGGTGCTGCGACCCTCACCCGGCAGCCTTAATGCGGCGGCGCACTTCGGGCAGCACCTTCTTGCCGACCAGCTCGATGCCGGCGAGGATGTCCTCCTGCTTCATGCCGGGCCAGCTCATGCGCATGGTGACGTGCGTGACACCGGTCTTGTGCTGATCCATCAGGGCGGCGACGACCTGCTCCGGTGAGCCGACGCCGAAGCGGTTGGCCGCGAGCTTTTTCAGCTGGATCTCGGGCGCGTCCTCCGTCTCGAACTTCAATCCCGGCAGCCCCCACGACGCATAGGCCGCGTACTTGGCGAGGAGGAATGGCGCTGCCTTGCGCAGAGCGGTTTCCTCGTCCGGCTGGCAGGCGACCTCAAAGAGACGAATAAGATGCTCGGCTTTGGGCAGGCCTGCTGCTTTGCGTGCCTTGGCGAACAACGCGGCATGGGCTGTCACCTCGTCGAGGCGCGGTGTCGGCACAATGCACCAGCCATCCGCGATCTGGGCAGCGCGCTCGACGGCTTTGTCGATGTGGGCGGCGACCATGATCGGCGGGCGCGGCTTCTTCACGGGTTGGGGGCGAATGGTCATGGTCTCGAACTGCCAATGACGGCCCTTGTGCGTGACCTTATCCTCGGTCCACAGCCGCTTGATGATCTCGATGCCCTCGGTGAAGCGCGACACGCGATGCTTCATGTCGACGCCGAACATGGCGAATTCCTCGGGCCGGTAGCCGAGGCCGACGCCGAGATTGAATTTGCCGCCGGTGATGACGTCCATGAAAGCGCCGATTTCGGCCAGTTCCATGGGATTGTGCAGGGGCAGGAGAACGATGTTGGTGCCGATCTCCATGCCCTCGGCTTCGGCGGCCAGACGTTGCAGCATGGGGAGCAGCGGGAAGTAGTGGTAGCCATCGGTGACGTGATGCTCGCCCGACCAGATCGAGTCGAAGCCGACCTGCCGCATTAGACGCACCTGCTCGATCATCTGCGCGAAGCAGCGGCCGGGATCCTGGTCTTGCGGGTGCTGCGCATTGAGATAGACGCCGAGCTTCATGGGGCCTCCTGAACGGGCGACGGCTGCATGTGGGCGTGATCATATACGTGTGGGCCGCCAGCGACAGTGCACGTGACGCAGCGTAGCCCGGCAGAAACGCAAATCACGGCGGAGGGGCTCCGCCGTGATGCAATTGTCAGACGTCGATGTGTATCAGCGCGTCAGCGGCCTTGATGGCGGCTTGGACCACCGGGACGGCGCTGCTCGCGATGTGCCGTGGCCGGCGCTGCGCCATCACGACGGGGGCCGGGAGCGGCCGACCGTGGGCGATCATCGCGACGTTCGGGACGCGCGTCATCGCGGCGCGCGGGAGCGGGACCGCGCGATTGTGCGGGACCGCGGCTGTCGCCACGGGGCTCGTCACGGCGAGCCTCGGGACGCCGCTCACCACCGCCACGCGAGGGCTCGCGCCGCTCGCTGTCGCGAAAATCACCGTTGCGGAAGTCAGCTGAACGCACGGAGTCGCCACGATCGCCATCACGGCGCGGGGCAGCCCCACGGTTGCCATCGCCACGGCGTTCGCCGTCACGCGGGGCAAAGCCGCGATTGCTGGAGCCCGCACCGCGGCTGGACGTGCGCCCGCCGTTGGAGCGGTTCTGGCCCTGGCGGCCACGATCACCGGCGCGACCTTCGCGGCGCTCGCCTTTCGCGGCCGGGGCGTCGGCGGTCAGTGTCTTGTCGTTGCGGCGGTCCTCGGCCTGGATCTGCTGGCGGGTGACACGCTCGATATCGCGGAGCTGCGTGCGCTCCTCGTTGTCGACCAGGGCGATAGCGACACCGGCTGCACCGGCACGCGCCGTGCGGCCAATGCGGTGCACGTAGCTCTCGGGCACGTCCGGAAGCTCGAAGTTGACGACATGCGTGACTGCGTCGACGTCGATGCCGCGGGCGGCGATGTCGGTGGCCACGAGCACGCGGATGCCACCGGCGCGGAAGGCGTCGAGGGCCTGCTCGCGCTGGTTCTGGCTCTTGTTGCCGTGAATGGCGGCGCAACTGATTTTGGCCGTCTCCAGATACTTCGCCACCTTGTCGGCGCCGCGCTTGGTGCGCGTGAAGATGAGCGTGCGCTGCATGGCGGCGTCGGCCAGCAACTCCACCAGCAGAGAGCGCTTGCGGTTCTGCTCGACCAGGATGATGCGCTGGGCAACGCGCTCGACGGTCGTGGCGGCCGGTGCTACGGCAACCTTCAGCGGGTCACGCAGCAATTCATCGGCAAGCTTGCCGATTTCAGAGGGCATGGTGGCCGAGAAGAACAGGCTCTGGCGACGCTGCGACAGGTGGCGCACGATCTGGCGAATCGGCTTGACGAAGCCGAGGTCGAGCATCTGGTCGGCTTCGTCGAGGACGAAGATCTCGGTGCCGTCGATGACCACGTTGCGCTCGCCCATATGGTCGAGCAGGCGGCCGGGGGTAGCGACGAGTACGTCAATGCCCTTGGCCATGGCGTTGATCTGCGGGCGATGGCCGACGCCGCCGAAGATGACGGTAACGGTGAGGCCCATGTGGCGGCCGTAGGTACGGAAGCTCTCGGCGATCTGGGTGGCAAGCTCACGCGTCGGGCTCAGAATGAGGGCGCGGCAGCCCTTGCGCATGGCGGGTTTGCGGTCGGCGGCAAGGCGCTGCAGGATCGGCAATGCGAAAGCGGCGGTCTTGCCGGTGCCGGTCTGGGCGATGCCGAGGATGTCACGGCCAGAGAGCACGGCGGGGATGGCTTTGGCCTGGATCGGCGTTGGCTTGGTATAGCTCTCCTCGTCGAGCGCTTTGAGCAGCGGTTCGCAGAGGCCAAGGTCGGTAAATGCGGTCAATGGATGATCTTTCATGGAGTCCGGCTCCAATGGCACAAGTCGGCTCGTCACGAGCCAACCCGGCGCCAAAAGCGCAGCGGATTGCTGAGTGACGCCCCGCGTGGCCTGGGCAATCGGATGTCGGGATCGTTCGGGGCGCTCAACAGGGGGACAGAGGGGCGTTCTGAAACGCCTAAAGTCCCTTCACGCGGCTGGAGCGCCGGAAATCGCTCGGCGAGCGATGTCCGTTTATCTCATTGTGCGGCGCACAAGTCAATGCAAATCGATTGGCTCGCAGCATGTTGAGCACGCGCCTGTCGCTTGGCACGTTCGGTCCGTGGTGAGGCGTCTGAGCAGGAAAAGGGGCCAGTTGCGCACCGCCGAGGCGAAGCCGAGCCAGGCTTCGGACCGCCCACATCGACGCAGCAGAGCAGGGCCACGGTCGCCACCGTTAACGACACCTTAGGTGATTGCAGTGTATGACTCGATCACACAGCGAGCTTGAACCAAGGTTCAAGGGCATCACGCCGTTCTCGCTGTACCGGCCGACCCGGTATGTCCCGCTGTAACCAGCTAAACCAGTTTTGGGGCATACATGAACAGTATCAATACCAACTTCGCAGCGTTGACCGCGCTCGAGAACCTCAACAAAACCAACAAGAGCATGCTCGAGACGCAAAGCCGCATCTCGACAGGCTTTCGCGTCGCGTCCGCGGCCGACAACGCCGCCTATTGGTCGATGGCGACCACCATGCGCTCCGACAACAAGTCCATGTCGGCCGTCTCTGACGCGTTGAACATCGGCGCCGCGACGCTCGACGTCGCCTACACGGCGATGAACAGCTCGATCGATGTCGTCACGGAAATGAAGGCGAAGCTCGTCGCCGCCCGTGAGCCTGGCGTGGACCGCAAGAAGGTCCAGACCGAGATCGATCAGCTGCAAGAGCAGCTGCGCTCGATCGCGTCGTCGGCCTCGTTCGCAGAAGCCAATTGGCTCTCCGTCGACACGGGCGGCACGACCTACAAGGCAGAGGAGACCGTCGTCTCGTCGTTCAGCCGGTCAAACGGCGTCAACGGCTCGCAGGTCAACATCGGCACGCTGGCCGTCGACGTCGAGGCGGCCTTCCTGTTCAATGCCAACACCGACGGCGCCGGTGGCGTTGCCGATAGCGGCACAGCGACCGCCGATCAGCTCGGCATTCTCGGCTCGGCCCGCTTGTCCGTTGCCGACGCTGATGCGGCCACCGCCAAGCGCGGCTCAATCGATGCGGCGGGCACCATCGTCATCGCCAATATGGATGTCGACAACGCCACCGTTGCGCCGGCCGAGATCGACATCTCGACGGCCACCGATGACGAGATGGTCGATTACATCCAGGCCGTCGATGCAGCGCTGGCCGACATGACGGATGCGGCGACCAGCCTCGGCGCCTCGAAGAAGCGGATCGATATCCAGAAGGACTTCGTTTCGAACCTCATGAGTGCGCTCGATCGCGGTATCTCGTCGCTGGTCGATGCCGACATGAATGCCGAATCGACCAAGCTGCAAGCCCTGCAGGTGCAGCAGCAGCTCGGCATCCAGTCGCTGTCGATTGCCAACTCGTCGAGCCAGAACATCCTGTCGCTGTTCCGCGGTTGAAGACGGGCGGGGCGTCCTGAGCGGCGTCCGTCACAACGGCTGGCAGCAGATCGTCGTTGGTTTGATCTGCTGCTGGTCTTTGGGCCGAGGCTGCGGCCACGTCGCGGCCCGGCACCCAAGGCTGGCTGGCGGCCGGCTTTGCCGAGGCTCGTACATCACTTCGATCGAGGCCCAAGCTCCACGCAAGCATGGGCGTGTTTCCTGGGTCCGGCTGTGCCACTCGCACCGAAGGAGCCCTGGTATGGAGCCGGTATGGATTGTGTTTCTGGTCTCTAGCCTGCTGAGTTTCTTTCCAATCTACCGGGTCTTGTCTCGGTTCACGACGGCCAAGCAACTGGGGCGGAGCCGTAAGCCGGCGTCGAAGCTTGCCCGTCATGATGCCCGGCAGCAGTTTCTCCAGTGCCTGCGCAATGAGGCCATTGCCCGCGTGCAGACAGCACTGCTCGAGGCTGCTGCCGAGCAAGCCCGGACTGGCGAAGTGGCCGGGGCGCGGGCCGGCCAGGACGCCATGCGGCGTCTGGAAGAGGTGCGCGGAACGGTCCAGGCGCTGTTCTCGCGGGACGCGATTGCGGCCTTCGACAGGGCGGTTGCAGCCTTGAAATCAGGGCTGCCCCAGGCTGCAAGTGTAGCCCACGTCATGTCCGCGCTCGAGGCCCAATCCAGCGGGTAACGCCATACGACAAGTGTCCGAGTGAAAAAAGAAGGCTTTGGTGCACCATGAGTAGAGACAAGCTGCGACCGGCCGACGAAATCCTGGCGCCGGCGACGCCGCCGCAGAGGTCGCGATTGGCGAGCCAGGACAGCCGGCCGGAAGACCGAAGGTCGGCAACGCGGCTGGAGACCAGCTATGCGGCGGCCTGTAGGATCGGAACGGTAAGCTCTGCCGTCGAGGTCCACAATGCCTCGCGCACCGGCGCCCAGATCCGGGTCCGGCACGGTTTTGTTCCCGTCGTCGGGCAGTTGGTGGTGCTGAGCTTCATGTCGCGTGACCCGGTCCGGGCCAGGGTCGTGTGGAATGCGAATGGCGACACCGGGGTCGAGTTCGAGGAACCGCTCTCGGATTCGTTTGAGGCCGTGCATTTCGAAGACCTTGGCCGCGACTATTTCCGCGCCATCCTGAAGTTCCAGAGGGCCAACGAGTCCTGAGCAGCAGCCCACGAAGGGCCAAAGCCAGGGGCCCGTCCCGCCCTCGAAGGCCTCGCCCTGCCGGGCGAACCCGCGCTGTGGCGCGAAAGTGTTGCCCGCGGCGCACGAGCAAACGCCCAGCAAAAGCCTGTCCCTTTCCTGCCGCAAGTGTGCGATAACGGAACAGTTGCGGGCGCGGGGGTGACCGAACACCGTTTATTGCTCCTCATCTCTTGCGCTCGGCTTCGCGTTTGGGCCAAGGTTAGCGTATGAACCGAGTTCTGCTCATTGTCGGCGGCGTGCTGGTGGGCCTGCTGGCGGCGCTGTTCACGGTGCCCGTGTTCATCGATTGGAACCGTTACCGCGGCACCTTCGAAGAAGAGGCAACACGGCTGCTTGGACGCGACGTGCGCGTCGCCGGCCGGGTAAATCTGCGCCTCTTGCCGACGCCCTATATCCGCTTCGAGAAGGTGCGCATCGCCGACACGCAAGGTGGCGTCGGCGAGCCGCTGTTCAAGGCTGACGATTTCACCATCTGGCTGGCGGTCGGGTCGCTGTTCTCTGGCGCGCTCGAAGCTAACGAGATCGAGCTCAAGCGGCCGATCCTGACCTTGGTGCTCGATGAGCAAGGTAGCGGCAACTGGTCGGACCTCGGCGCGGCCAAATCGACCTCGAGCTTCATGCCCTCCAGCGTTGCTCTCAACGCCGTGCGCATCACCAATGGTACCGTCACCGTGCTGGCGCCCGGCGCCGTCGAGCGGACCCGGATCGAGCATATCAATGGCGAGTTGACCGCCGGTTCCCTGTATGGGCCCTTCAAACTGGCAGCCGCCTTTTCCTCAAGCGGTCTCATGCGCGACGTTCGCTTGTCCACTGCTGCGCCGGAGGCCGACGGCTCGGTGCGTTTCAAGGGCACCGTTCGCTCGATCGACAGCGGCGCCAGTTATTCGCTCGACGGCCGCGCTCGCGATATCCTCGCGCAGCTGAAGCTCGAGGGGGAGTTGACCGCGAAGTTGCCGCTACCGCGCCAGGTTGGGCCGGCGGATCAACCGGCGGTGCCACTGCCGGCCGGCGACAGCGGCCTCGTCGATGTCAGATCCGCCTTCAAGGCCGATACCGAGGCGATCGAACTCACGGACATTGCCCTGTCGTTCGAACAGGAAGGCCGGCCACAACTCGCAGCCGGCAGCGCGCGCATGGCCTGGCGGCAGCGGACCGACCTCGATCTGAAGCTGTCGTCGAAGTGGCTTGATCTCGATCGCATCGGCGGTGCGACTGGCCAGAGCCGGCCATTGGCGGTACTGGCCGGTCTGGCGCGAAATCTTGGCGGTGGATTGCCCCCCGATGGGCGCACCACGGTTCGTTTCGACCTCGATCAGGCAACGCTTGGCGGCGAGGTGGTGAGCGGACTTTCGGCAACCATCGAGCGTTCGGCCGACAACACACTTCAGCTCAAATCGTTTGTCGCCGCACTGCCCGGCAACAGCCGGATCGAGGCGTCCGGCGTCATCGCCCCCGCCAATCCGGAGGCGCTGTTCGATGGTGGCGTAATCCTGCGCGGCGCCAGCCTGGCCCGCCTGATGTCCTGGGGCGCGCGCGGTCTCGACATCGGCACGGTCGGGCAGGACGGCTCGTTCGTTCTCAGCGGCCGCCTGCGGCTTGGCGAGACCACCTTCGACGGCCGCAGCCTGACCTTGCAGCTTGGACGCCATAGGCTCACGGGCGAGGCCGGCTGGACCGGTGGCACCAACCGCAAGCTGAACCTAGCCCTGGACGGCACCGAACTTGATCTGTCGCCGCTTATCGATGCCGAGGCCCGGCCGCTGGCAACGCTGCGTTCGGTCGTCGACCGCCTGACGACGCCAACCTCCGGCGCCACGGCGACGGCACCCATGGACGTGCAGGCCCGCGTCCGCTTCGACCGGCTGGTGCTTGGCAAGACCATCTTGACCGACGTGCTGGCCGACCTGACCTACGTCAACGGCAACCTGGGTCTCACTCAGTTGCGTGTGGGACACCCCGATGAGTGGCAGATCGATCTGCGCGGCGACATCGCCGGTCTGTTGCGTCCGGGCGCGCGTGGGAACGTCTCCGGAAAACTGATAGCGCAGACGCCTGAGCGCCTGGACGAGATGCTGGCGCTGCTGGAAGTTCCACCTGAGTTGCGCCCGGTCGCGCGCCGTGCCGTCCACCTTGCCCCCTTGCGACTTGCCGCCCGCCTTGCGGTCGGGGAAAAGGGCGCGGAATCCTATGACCTGCAGCTTGATGGCCGCGCTGGTCAGACCCGGATCGCCGGCACGCTCATCATGGCGCACAAGCCAAGCGGGTGGCGTGACAGCATTACCGATTTGGCCATCACGCTGGACGGTGGCGAGACGCAACGGCTCCTGCAGCAACTGGCGCCTGAAGCGCTGCAACCCGATCCCTCGCCGATGTCGCCAGGTTTGGCCGCGAAATCGGCGCGGGTGATGGTGCGTGCGGTCGGCACGCCAAAGGCCGGTCTCGCCACTATCGCGACCTTCGACGGGGCCGACATGGCGGCCGAGCTTCGCGGCCGGTTGGCGGTGACAGACACAGCCGCGCTCGATCTCGCCGGCGACCTGCGTCTGACAACGCCCGATCTTGGGCTGAGCCTGGCCGGGCTCGGCTTCCGCGCGCGTCCGTCGCTGGCCAAGGTGGCGATCAGCGGCCAGATCGCGGTGACAGGCGGCAGCTTGAACCGGTGGAGTTTCGCCGCCCGTGAGCTGGACGTTGCCAATCAACGTTTCGCCGGCAAGCTCGATCTCGATACAGCCGGCCCGGTGACGAAGGTGACCGGGCAGATCGCCGTACCGCGCGCGAGCCTGCCCTATGCCTTGGCCCTGCTGTCGATGGCTGACACCAGTGAGGTTCGCCGCAGCGCTTCGACCGCCGCACCGGCACCACGGCGACCGACGTGGCCGCCAGGAATATTCGACCTTTCGCCCTTGGCGCGCCTGGACATGGCGGTGACCGTCGAGGCCGGTGAGTTCGAGATTGCGCCGGCCATCGCGCTTGGCAAGGCCCGGATCGAGATTACCTCCCGCGACGGCGTCTTGAGTGCAAAATTGCCTGCAGCAGCTACCCTCGCCGGCACGCTGACGGCTGGCCTCACCTTGACCCGGGGCCCCTCTGCGCATCGGCTGACTGCGACCGCCAATCTGGCCGCCGCCCGTCTCGAAGCCCTGGGCGCCGCCAAAGCTGCCCGTGCCACTGGCCGCATCGATATGAAGCTGGATCTCGAGGCCAGCGGGCTCGGTCCGCAAAGCCTGATCGCTGCCCTCAAAGGCAATGGCGAAATCCGGCTTGCCGAAGCCCGTCTCGCCGGCCTGGCGCCGACCGCGCCGCGCACCGTTGCCGAGGCCATCGCCGCCGTGAAGGGCGAGCTGGCGACGGACGAGGTTCGCCGCCAGCTGGACGCCGCCTTGAATGTCGGCGAGCTACTCCTCGGTCAACGCACGCTGGCCCTCGAGATTGCCGATGGCATTGCGCGCGTGGCGCCCATCACGCTGGTGACGGCGGACGCCCGCGTGACCACCAATACGGTTGTCGATCTCGGCACACTGCGGGTCGACAGTGAATGGCGCCTCGATCCGGTACCGTTGAGCAGCGAGCGCCAACTCCTGCGCCCGCCGCTACCCGGCATCACGCTGGTCTATACCGGTCCCCTGGCGCAGACCGATGCGCTTGACCGCCGCCTGATGCTGGACGGCTTCGAGCGCGAGCTGATCGTGCGCAAGTACGAGCGCGACGTTGAAGAGCTGGAGCGCGTTCGCCGCGACGACGAGGAGCGGGTGCGCCGCGAGGCGGAACGGCGCCGGCTCGAGGAGATGGAACGCCAGTGGCGCCCTGTCGAGCCCGACGCTACCGCGCCGCTTCCAGAGCCCACGAAGCCGGATCCGCAGCGCCAGACGCTGGCCGAGCCGCCACAACGCGCTGCGATCGAACAGCCACTGCCCTCTGCACCGCGCTTGCCGCCGCTGGCCCTCATGCCGGTGCGGCCGGAGGTGCGCCAGAAGCTTGTCGAGCCGGAGCCGTTGGCGCCGATGCCTGAACCAACGGCAGTGCCCGGCACCACGACGGGCTCCATTCCGGCCAGCGCTGACAACATGCCGCGCACCGACACGCAGCGTGAGCCGCCACGGCGGACCACCGCACCCGCCCCAGTGCCTCGGCCCAAGCGCGACTTCTTCCGCGATCTCGGCCGCGACAGCCCGTAACAGGGGAGCCCCGCCACCGACGTCGATCAGAGCCTTTTCCTCAGAGCGTGGCGCAGCACGGCGACGCGCACGGCACTGGAGAGGCCGTCGTTTTCGGGACGTTCCTGGTCGATGCGTCGCACGAGTTTTGCGACAGAAATACCCTCACCCTTGGCCATGGCCTTGAGTTCGTCGGAGAAGTCTTTTTCCAGGGAGATCGACGTACGATGGCCGCCGATCGTGAGGGAAATCTTGACTGGTCGTGGCATATGTGGCGCAGTTTCAAAAGGGAGTGGTGACGATCTGGGTGGAGTGAGTGGGCCGGCAGGCTTGATCAGTCTTCCGCCGTGGTCCCTGTGTCGCGCCGCTTGCCGTCAAGCGCCGCCTCTTGCAGGGTCTTGGTGGCCGCTTCGTGGCAGCGATCGGCTTTTGTGCGGCCGAACTTCTGGCGATTGGCTTGCGCATGCTGCTCGTCCTGCAGACGCGCTTTGCGCCTGCGCTCGCGGCGCAAATTGATGATCTCGGCAGTCATGATTGGCTTGGCGTCCCCTCGCAGCTGCGCCCGAGCTCTTGGTGGCTCGTCGCGCTCGATTGCCGGGTTGACGCGACCCTGGACGTCGACTTGGCCACCCGGCGTTTTATGACAATGACAAGGAACGAAGTTTTTATGAACGTCAAGCCCATCCTTCCGTCTGCGGTATCCGAAGGCGCATCTCCGGTTGTCCGCCACCACACACTTGATGCGCTGGCCATTTCTCTGCTGCTGTTGCTGTGTGTATTGCTGGCGATTGGACAGGTGGCGATCAAGGTCGCCAATGCGGGCATATCGCCGTTGCTGCAGGCTGGGTTGCGCTCGTTCTTCGCCGCGATCCTGCTCGGTGGCTTCGCCTGGGCACGCGGCATCAAGCTGTTCGCGCGCGACGGCATTCTGGCCCCGGCGCTGCTGGCTGGCGCCTTCTTCGCAGCCGAATTCGCCTGCCTCTATCCCGGCCTCGCGCGCACCACGGCGGCCCATGCCGTGATCCTGCTCTATACCTCGCCCTTTGTGGTCGCGGTCGGCGCGCATTTCCTGATTCCTGGCGACCGCATGACGTCGCCGAAGGTGGCCGGCCTCATTGCGGCCTTCGTCGGTGTCGCCGTGGTTACGCTTGGCCGCAGTCCAGGCGCGACGGGCACTCAAGCCCCGACACTGATCGGTGATCTGCTCTGCCTTGCCGGCGCACTGGCCTGGGGCTTGCTGACGTTGACGTTGCGCGCCACCCGGCTCGCCAAGGTGTCACCCGAACGCTCGACATTTCTGCTGCTGGCCATCTCCGCGCCGATGCTATGCGCCCTGTCGGTGGCGCTCGGCGAAGCGGGCATCACCGATCCCAATCCGCGGGTGCTGGCAGCCTTCGCGTTCACGGTCGTATTCGTCGGCTTCGTCTGCTTCACGACGACGAATTGGCTGCTTGGCCACTATCCGGCGTCGAAGGTGATGGCATTCCTGCTGCTCACCCCCGTGCTCGGCGTGTTGGCTGGGCACGTCTTGCTCGGCGAGGAACTGGGCCCGAGCCTGCTGACGGGCCTCGCATTGGTGTTGGCCGGGCTCTGGCTGGTCAATCGCCCTGCCAGAGCCAGTCCTCCTGCGGCCTGACGTCGCCTCCGCCCACCAGCACCCGTATCGTTCGCTACTCCTGGAATGCTTTTTCGCGCACGTTCTTGACGTTGGGCAGGATCAGGAACAGCAACAGCAGCGCCGAGAAGATGAGGAACGATGCCGATAAGGGGCGTTCGACGAACACCCAAGGGTCGCCCCGTGACAACAGCATGGCGCGGCGCATGTAGACTTCCATCAACGGTCCGAGCAGGAAGCCCAAGAGCAGCGGCGCCGGCTCACACCGGAGCTTGACAAAGATGTACCCGAGCACGCCGAAGAAGGCCATCATGTGCACTTCGGTGGCCAGATTGTTCAGGCTGTAGACGCCAATGCAGCAGAAAAAGATGATGGCGATGGCGAGCAGACGATAGGGCACCGTCAACATGCGCACCCACATGCCGATGAGCGGCAGGTTGAGTATCAGCAGCATGACGTTGCCGATCCACATCGACACGATCAGGCCCCAGAACAGCGCTGGTTTCTGTTCCATGACTTGCGGCCCCGGCTGGATACCGTGGATCATCATGCCGCCGATCATCATGGCCATGACCGGGCTGGCTGGAATGCCGAGCGTCAGCATGGGAATGAACGACGTCTGCGCCGCCGCGTTGTTGGCGCTCTCCGGACCGGCAACGCCTTCAATCATGCCAGTGCCGAATTTCTCCGGCGTTGATGAGAATTTCTTCTCGATGGCATAGGACGCGAATGACGACAGCACGGCAGCGGCGCCGGGCAGGATACCGAGCAGACTGCCGAGCAGCGTACCTCGCGCAATGGGGCCGATGGACCGACGCATGTCGTCCTTGGTGGGATAGAGATGATCCACTTTGGACGACAGCAGATCGCGACGCTCGGTGTTTCCCATGTCCTTCATGACTTCCCCGATGCCGAACACGGCCATGGCAACAATCACGAAGCCGATGCCGTCGAAGAGATCGGAGATGCCGAAGGTAAAGCGGGTATTGCCCGTATTCACGTCGGTACCGACCAACCCCAGCAGCATGCCGAGGAAGATCATTCCGAGCGCCTTCACTGCCGAGCCGGAGGCCATGACGATGGCGAGCACCAAACCCAGCACCATGAGCGAGAAGAAGTCAGCCGGTGCGAACTTCTGCGCCAGCAACGTCAACGGCGGTGCCGCCAGCACGATCAGGAATGTCGCGAATGTGCCGGCGATGAAGGAGCCGATTGCCGAGATGGCGAGCGCGGGTCCGGCACGGCCCTGTCGGGCCATCTGGTAGCCGTCGAGCGCGGTCGCAACTGAGGACGCCTCGCCCGGCAGGTTGACCAGGATGGCCGTGGTCGAGCCACCGTACTGCGCGCCGTAGTAGATGCCCGCCAGCATGATCAGCGCGCCTTCCGGTGTCAGGTAGTAGGTAACAGGCAACAGCAGCGCCATGGTAGCGACGGGACCGACGCCCGGTAGCACGCCAATGGCAGTGCCGATCATTGCGCCCATCAGACACCAGAACAGGTTCGACATCGTGAAGGCGACGGAGAAACCGAGCGCCAGGTTCGGCAAGAAGTTCTCGAAACCCATCACTGCACCGCCTTGGTGAAGAACTCATAGGCCAACCGGATCGGTGTCTTGACGAGCCAGCACAACTCGCAGGGCGCGACCGAAGGACAGGCATTGACCGGCATGCCCAACAGGCACACGAACGTGACCCAGGAGGCGAGGAACATGATGGCAAAGAAGATCGCGAACTCCCGCCATTCGGTGTCCCGCAAGGCGGCCGCGCACAGCGACATGGACAGCGCCATCGTGATCAACAGGCCCAGGCGGTCGATGGCAAAGCCGAATACGACCAGTCCCAGCGTGACCAGAATCAGCGCCCGCCAATTGATGCCGGTGATTTCGCTATCGCCAACCGTGAACGACTTGACGGCCAGCAGGGCGCCGGTGCCGATGAGGCAACACGACAGCACGAACGGTAGCACGCCCGTCCCTGGTCGCTGCGGGATGCCCATGGGGTAGTTCCAGCCGATGACCAGGGCACCGATGCCGATGGCCATGAACAAGAGCCCGGTGGCCAGATCCTGGCCGATCTTCATCCTCATCGATTGCCGTCCTACAGTTGTCGCGTTCGCATGATCAGGTCACCATTCGCTGGGCGGCCGGGTACTGACCCGACTTCGGCGGCGAATGACGGGGTAACGTGGTTGCTCGTGCTGCTGTCGAGGGAGAGGCCGCGCCAAATCCATGCGGTCTGGCGCGGCTGGTTCTGCCCGATGTGAGAGAGTTGTCGTCAGACAACCGTGGCCGGTCGGTCGCGGTGAATTGGGCTTGGCCAGTGGTCAATCGGACGGCTGCGGCGGCGTTACTGGATTAAGGAGGGTGGCGCAATGATCTTGCGCACCAGCATGTGTTGCCGTCGCCCGGCATGGTTGCCGCAGTACGGGCACGAACCGACCTCTGGCCACTGGACTTGCAGATCGCGCCAATGA
Organism: Hyphomicrobiaceae bacterium; assembly: GCA_046154645.1. Taxonomy (GTDB): domain Bacteria; phylum Pseudomonadota; class Alphaproteobacteria; order Rhizobiales; family Hyphomicrobiaceae. Next base: position 6,774 of record JBJXDZ010000058.1, on the reverse strand, counting down.
TGATGGCGGCGTCATCCACCTCCCACGGGATGGATGTTCGTTATCTGATCGCGGCCGCCCTGACAAACGCCGTCATGTGTCTTGGTGCATATTTCTGCGCTCCGTCGACATAATTTGTGTCTTTGCAGCCCTCTGCCATCTCCGAGGCCGCCCGCAGCGCCACATTGGCGCCGTCCGGCAACTCGGCTAATGGTCATGGTTGTGACGTGAATGCGAACGAGCAGGGAGATCGAGGCATGTCCGAGGAGAGGTCCGCCACCGGCGCCGACCCTAATGCAGCCGTCGCGACTGTGGTTGCCTGGGATCTGCCGACGCGGCTGTTCCATTGGCTGCTGGTAATGCTGATCGTTCTGGCCTGGGTGTCGCGCAAATGGGGGGACGAGGGCCTCGTCTGGCACAAGTGGAATGGCTACGCCATCCTGGTGCTGATTGTGTGGCGCGTCATCTGGGGCTTTACCGGCAGCTCCACGGCACGCTTCCGCTCGTTCTTCTATTGGCCCTGGACGGCCGCCAGCTACGGCCTTGATTTCGCGCTGCGGCGGCCGCGGCATTTCCTGGGTCACAATCCGCTCGGCGGCTCGGTGGTCCTCCTCATGCTTGGCATCATTGCCCTGCAAGGTGTGCTTGGTCTCTATTCCTACGACGATCACAGCTCCAACGCTGGCGGTCCCCTGGCCGGAAAGGTTTCCGACGCGACCTGGGCGGCCGCCACCAAATGGCACTTGTTCATGTTCGACGTCATTCTGGCCGTGATCGCGCTGCACGTGATCGCCAACTTGCTCTATCTGATCTGGAAGGGCGAAAACCTGATCAAGCCGATGATTACCGGCCGCAAAGCGCAACGCGACTATGAGGATCAGCCGCAGGCCACGATCGCCCGCGTCGGGCACGCCGTTCTGGCCTTGATTGCGGCCGTCCTGCTGGTGTTCGGCGGCATCATGACGCTCGGCGGGAAAGTCTTTTGACGGAAAACGGCGTGGCCGGTGGGCCGCAGGTCAGAGCGGCTCTGCGCGCAGATGCCCGCTCAGCTCACGGTCCCCCTTGCCGAGGCGGAGCACCTCTGTTTCAACAGGCGCCATGGTTCTAGCAGGTAACATGGCCGTTCGATCGCGGGCCGGTGTCAGTGATCGATGGCGCGCGCACGTGGCGGGGCTGCTGGTGTTGGTCGCAGCGCTGTGTCTGGCACCTGTTGCGGCATGGGCGCAGACCACCGATACCGCGCCGCCGCCGGACATTGCGTTCCCGGCTCCGGCGCCGGCCGGCGCACCGTCCGGCGCCCCTACTGCCACGCAGCCGGCGGCTGAGAAAGCGCCCCCGGTACGGCCCTTGCTGCCACCCGCCGATCCTGCCGCTGCCGATGCCTACAAGGTGCTCGACACGCATTGCGCCCGCTGCCACCAAGGCGGCCGGCTGCAGCGTCCGACGCCGGCCGCCCGGCTCGGCAACATCCTGCGGTTGGACGAAATTGCCAGGGATCCGGCGCTCGTGCGTCCCGGCAATCCTGATGCGTCACGGCTGTACACTCTCACCTTGCGCCGCAGGATGCCATTCGACGTGCATCAGGAGCAGAACGGTCGCCCAGAGCCGACCGCCGAAGAGTTACTGGCGCTGCGGACCTGGATTGCGCGCTTGAAGCCGGTGCCGGCCTGCCAGGACCGCCGCTTCGTCACCATCGAGGCGCAGGCCGAGGCGTTGAAGCGGGCTGCGGCCCAGGCAGGCCCCGCGGCCCCCCGTCAGCGCTTCGTATCGCTGGCGCACATCTACAATGCCTGTGCCAGTCCAGAGGCCATGTTCGGCCATCGCCAGGCCGTCGTGCGGCTGTTCAACAGCTTGAGCTGGAAGCCCGGTCCGGTGCGCGTTGAGGCCATCGACGATGCCCGCACGCTGTTGCGCGTCGACCTCGACGATCTGGGTTGGGTGCCGGCGCACTGGGACCGCATCCTGCGCTCGGCCGCCAACGGTCCGGGCCACCTCGTGCTGCTGGCCAAGGATGCAACAGAGCCGTTCGGGGTTGCTCACCCGGTCGTGCGCGGCGATTGGCTCGCAGATACCGTCCTGCGCGCACCGCTCTATTATGATCTGCTCGGCCTGCCCGGGATCTCCGGCGAGGTTGCACGCATTCTGCAGATCGATGCGGCCACGCTGCGCCGCATCGGCGATGCTCAGCGCGACGTCGTCAAGGCCTCGGCCTTTGCTGCAGCGGGCCGCCTGGTCGAACGACTGGGCGTGCGCAACCGGGCGCTTTGGACCGTCTACGACGCCGCCGCGAGCGACAGCCGCCGCGATCTCACGGAGACACCGTTGACGGCGGCGGCGCCCACGCCTGCACATGATGCGGCGCTGTCGCTGTTCCTGCTTCCGAATGGGCTTCCCGCCTACCTCGTTGCTAATGGTCGTGGCGATCGCCTTGATCAGGTACCGGCCGAGGTGGTGCGTCCGGGCATCGCCGCGCGCAAAGGTGTGCGCGCCGGCCTCGACTGCATGGGCTGCCATGGCCTTGGTCCAACGGCGAGGGGCGACGAGGCAGCACCCGCCACCGATATCGCCCGCGCCGCCAGCCGCGATCGCGAGTTCGTGCGTGAATCCCTCGCCGCCGTCGGCATCGAGCCCGGCTTCACCATTGACGGCCTTGAGCCCATTACGGCGCTGGTGCGCGAATTCAGACACCCCCTGGCCGAATTGCGCGCCGCCAACGAACTCGGCCTCGAAACCGGTGCCCTCACCGAGGCCATGCCGAAGGCCAGCGGACGCATGGAAGTGATGCTGCGGCGCTTGGCCTCCGGCCTCGTCGAGCGCGCCGAGTTCGAGACAGAATTTCGTGCGCTGCTGGGCGAGATCCAGGCCAAGCCTGTGCCGCCCGATCTCGCCGCGGCCGTGCCGACCGTGCCCGAGATCATCGAGCCGGGTCCGGCCCTGATGCTGCTGTCCGACAGAATTGTCTACAAGGCCGGTGATCCGCTCCGCCTCACCGTGCGCACCAAGGCGGATTGCCATTTGACCTTGATCAGTGTTGATCAGCGCGGGCGCGGCACGGTGATTTATCCGAGCGACTTCGAGCCCAACAATCTGCTCACCACCGACCGCGAATTGCAACTGCCCGGCAGCGGTGCGCCCTACGTGTTTCGCCTCAAGGACAAGGGGCGTGAAACCATTGTCGCCGTATGCAGCGCGACGGGCGCATCGGTCGACGGCATCCGGCATGATTTCGAACGTCAGCGCTTTACCGATCTCGGCGACTACGCAGCCTTCCTGACCCAGGCCGAGACGCAGGCCGCCGAGCGCCGCCAGTCGCCGGTTGTCACGCCGCCGGCCGAGCCCAAAGGCCGTGGCCGCCGCCGCCCCGCCGCCAGCGCCAAAGCCGAGGCCGTTGAGTCACGGCCGCGGCCCGATCAGATTACCCACACCGCGATCACGATCGAGATCCGATAGGGCGGTCTATCTACCTGGTCGGCGGCCACCCATTGCCTGCGACTTCGGGGCATGCACAATGGCTTTGGCGCCATCGCCCGCACACACATGCCTGCAGCGGGACTGGCACGGCAAAACCATTCCGGGAGAAGAACCATGGCCTACACGCTCGAGCAGCTGGCAGCCGATATCCGCGAGGTCTTGAAGACGGACTCGTCTCCGAAGGGCAAGGATGCTGTCGCCCGCCTCGTCTCCAAGGCGCTGCTCGACAAGGACTTGGTGAAAAAGCATCTGACCGCCGAGCAGTGCAAGCCGCGCAAGGTGCTCTATGAGGATTCCGAGCTCGGCTTCTGCATCTGCGGGCATGTGCACGATGGCGCGGCCATCGGCAACCCGCACGACCACGGCTCGAGCTGGGCAATCTACGGCCAGGCTGAAGGCACCACCGAGATGATCGATTGGAAGATCGTCAAGCAAGGCTCCGGCGATCAGCCACATCTGGTCGAGCCAGTGAAGACCTACATCATGAAGCCCGGCGACGCGCAGGTTTATGACGTCGGTTTCGTGCATTCGCCGAAGCGCACGGCAGCCACCAAACTCATTCGCATCGAGGGCAAGAATCTCGATCACGTCAAGCGCTCGAACATCAAGGCCGCCTCAGCCGCGTGATGCGGCCTGCAACAAACAAAGTATCGATAGCCATGAAGGTCGCCATGCCGAAAGTTTTGCTCGCGACGTCGGCGCTGGCCCTCGCGGCCCTCGTCGGCACCAGCCTCGCGCAGCAGCCAGCAACACCCACCGCACCGCTGCCGATCACGCAGCAGGGGCAAGGGCTCAAGCGCATTCCGCTGCAGAAGTTCGACGTGCCGGGTACCGCCCTCGAAACGGTGATCGGCATCGCCGAGATAGCGCCGAACTTTTCGGTCGGCCGGCACAGCCACCCTGGCGTAGAGTCCGGCTACATCATGGAGGGCGAGGCGACGCTGCTGGTCGAGGGGCAGCCGCCGCGTGAACTCAAGGCCGGCGACAGCTACGTGGTGCCGGCGGGGGTGATCCACGATGCCAAGGCCGGGCCGAAGGGCGCCAAGGCCATCGCCACCTATGTCGTGGAAAAAGGCAAGCCGTTCGCGGTTCCGGCCGCCAAGTAGGGTCGGAGAACGGCGGGTTCAGCTGTGCCACCAGCGGAGGAACTTGCGGCGCAGCCAACCGGGTTCCGTCGTGGCGGGCGCGCCTGTGCGCACATGGGCATGCGCCTGCTGCAAGATTGCGCGCAACCGCACCGGATCGAACGCGCCGGCCGGGCCGATGGCGAGGTCATCGATGTTGCGGGCAAAGACGCGCTCGCGGCTGTCGGGATCGACCACGGCCACGAATGGTATGGCCCGGACATCGACGCCGGTCACGCGCGACATGACCAAGGCCAGCACAGCCTCGCCACTGGCAATCGCGATCTTCTGGCCCTTGTCCGTCGCCGAGGTGGCGATCTCGACGTGATGGAAGGCCCGCCCAAAATCGAGGTTGCCGTCCTGGTGGCCCAGCACATCTACCGTCGGGAGTTGGCGTTGCAGGTGCGCGCAGGACGGACACCAGGTGGCCCCGAACGTCACCAGCACCAGCTTCTGCGCGGCGCGTGCTTCGGCCAGCGCTTTGGTGAACAGCGCCATCTGATCGGCGCACACGGCGTAGCGCGCGGCAGTGGACCGGACTGGGCGCGAAGCCTTTTCGGCGTTGTCGAGGCATGCCTGCGGCATCTCGAACCGATAGCTCGCCGGCACAGTCCAGGCCGTCCCAGTGGGCGGTGACCGACGCATGTCGGGCAGGCCCGCCGGCGTCTCGGCCGTCGCCGTGGGCCCTGTCGCAACCAGTAGCAATCCTCCGAGCACTGCAGCCGCAAACCGTCCAGCCATCGCGTTGCCTGTTTCCATCGTCGCCGGGTGCCAGCGTGACGCGGCGTCGGCACTCCTCACGGCGGGCGCCAAGCCAGCGGGCACGCGTCCTGTCGCCAGTGGCAGCAAGTCTCGTACCAGCTTGCACGGGCCGCCTTGGTGTTGCTCATCGCCCGGAGGCCTGGCCGGAGCATGCGGAGGCTTCCGCTGCTTGCAGGGCCGGCGCCAGTCCCGTCAGCGAATAGGTATCGCGGGTCACCGCCCCGCCACGATCGGCGATGGCTGTCACCACCATCCGCGTGCCCTTGCGCATGCTGGCCAGCAGCCGGGCCTCCTCGTCGCGGCTGGCGACAAAGGCGCGCTCGCCCAGAACGAACAGGCGGAATTGCGCGGCGCCAATGGTGACAATGGTTTGCGAGCCGTGCCGCAGTGGAAAGCCGAGCTTGAAGCTTACCTCGCCGGCAATGCCTTCTTTGGGCAGAAGTGTCACATAAGCGAACGCCGGGTCCCGTCGGGGGCCCTTGGGCTCACGGACCATGGGACCGGCGGCAACAAAACAGGGCTGGTTGCCATCGCCGCGGTCGGTATGGCTACTCCAACTGCCGTGGCGGGTCACCGATTGCGCCGCCAACGGCATCGCGCCCGCTAAAACGGCAAGTACAACCCAGGCGGTTTGTCGTCCCTGTCGCAGCATGGTCTCCCTAGCCGAGCCTTGCAGTTGGGGGCAGTTCCACGTCCGGCCGCTTGCCGACCGCGGCCACGGCTCACACGCCAATTTTGTTCGCTATTTCGGCAGCTTACAGAGAAGTGTCACAAAGGTCTATTCCGTCGTAGGACAGGGGGCCTCCGGCCAAGATCAGGCCGCGCTCCGCGTCGTTCTCGGACCAACAATGGGGGGTGTGCTCTGACCCACCCCAGCGGCTGTTTGCCTGGACGACGTGGGGACACGCAGGTCCTCGCGCACTTGGCCTTGTGGCACCCGTCGCAGACTTCAAGCAGATCCGCGATTCCGTCGGTCGGGCTCGGGCCTGATGCGCATGCGGCAACGTTCGTCCCGCACTGCCACCTGCGCACGCAATCTTGCGACTTCAGGTGGGCCAACGGTGCGTCAGGTGCGTTCGCCTGACGCCCGGAAGACAAAGCGGTGGGTGATCGCGAAGCCCTCCCCGAAGCCGACGCATAAAGCCGCCGACGTGACGGCTTGCCCTGGCACCTCCCGGCGCAGAAACGCCAGCGAGATGGTTGCGTTTTGTCCTCTGGACGGCTAAAGACCAGGAGCAAGCGTCGACGTTCACACGCAACCCCGTTCGGGGCGCTGTTCTTGTCGATCGTCAGTGGGACCACTGGAGATCATGGAAAGCGCGCCGCTACCGGAGAGCGTGGACAACCACCGTCAACAGCTTGGGCGCGTAGCTCAGCGGTAGAGCACACCCTTCACACGGGTGGGGTCACAGGTTCAATCCCTGTCGCGCCCACCATG
>JBJXDZ010000057.1:0-40297 GCA_046154645.1 Hyphomicrobiaceae bacterium | reverse complement strand
AGCCGAACGGAATGCTGCGGGAAGCCAACGCCGTTTCGGCACTCGACGTCAGCGAGGAGCAGCGCCAGCGCATCTATGAGCAACGCTGGAAGGAAGGCACGGGCGCGTTCCTCGGCGCCTTCAGCGATATTCTGACGAACAAGGCCGCCAACGACACGATGGCGGAGTTCGTCCGGAACAAGATCCGTTCCATTGTGAAGGACCCTGTGACGGCCGAAATTCTCTGCCCGAAGACGCACCCCATCGGCACCAAGCGCATCTGCATCGACAGCGGCTACTACCAGACCTTCAACCGGGCGAATGTCGAGCTGGTCGATATCAGCGCAAAGCCCATCGAACGGCTGACGGAAAAGGGGCTGGTCGCGAATGGCCGCGAGTTCGAGTTCGACGCCATCGTCTTTGCGACCGGCTTCGACGCGATGACTGGAACACTGTTCAACCTCGATATCCGCGGCCGGGACGGCTTGGCGCTCAAGAAGAAGTGGGCGGCGGGGCCACGGACTTATCTGGGCCTGATGACCGAAAGCTTCCCGAACATGTTCATCATCACCGGGCCGGGCAGCCCGTCCGTGAAGGGCAACATGATTAACACCATCGAGCAACACGTGGACATGGTAACGGACACGATGATCCACATGCGCAAGCAGGGCCTCGACCTGATCGAGCCTGACCTGAAGGCGGAGGACGAGTGGGTCGATCACGTGCAGATCGTCGCACACAAGACTCTCTTTCCGCAGGCGAACTCCTGGTACATGGGCGCGAACATCCCGGGTAAGCCGCGCCTGTTCATGCCCTATATCGCGGGCGTCGGCTCCTACCGCCGCACGTGCGAGGACGTGGTGGCCGACAATTACCGGGGCTTTCATTTCGCGGCGCAGCGGCAAGCCATCGCGGCCGAATAGCTTCCCGTCACAGACAGGAAGCATGGGGCAAGCGTTCGTGGCGCGAACGCCCGTCAACTGCCCCTGCTTGCTGGTCAATGCCGCCTCGTCCGGAGCCGGGCTCGAGGATGCGACGCGGCATTCGGATCTGATCTTCTACACGGCCACTGCTGGCGCCGATATCGGCAAGGCCTGTGCGTTGAATACAACGCGAAGATCAAGGCGCTTAGGCTCGACACCGTCCTACGCCGCTCGCGGCGGGTCGCGCATGAGGAACGCCAGCGGGATCGTCACCGTCGCCGTCAGCGCAAACAGGTAGAACGCGTTAATGTAGCCGATCATTGCCGCCTGCCGCTGGATCTCTCCAGAGAGCGCCGCCAGTCCGCGCGGCGACTCGAGGCTCCAGAGTCCGAGCGCGCCCGGGAACGCCAGCACCTTGTTGTAATGGTTGATCAGCTCACTCATGCCGGCGTAGTTGGTTGCGGTCGAACGGATCAGGAGCACGATCGACAGCGAGATGAACAGGCTCGAGCCGAAGTTGCGCACGAGATGGAAGAACGACATGCCTTCCGTGATCTGGCGCTGCGGCAGGGTCGCGAAGGCCAGCACCGACAGTGGCGTGAACGCGAGGCCAAAGCCGAAGCCCTGCAGCACGTTGGTCCAGAATACGTCGGCCGGTGTCAGGTTGATGTCGAGCTGCGCCATCCAGAAGCCCGACACCGCCTGGGCCAGAAGTCCGCAGGCCAGCGCGTGGCGCGGCTTTCTCCGCGTGAACGGCACGATGATCAAGAAGCAGAGCCAATTGCCCACTCCCCTGCCGGCGAGCAGCGCCCCAATCATGTCGTCAGGGTAGCCCTTCAGATCGTGGAGCAGGCCTGGAAACAACACCATCGGCGTGAACATCAGCATGCCAAGCAGACAGCCGACGGTAAGGCCCACCGCATAGTTGCGGTCTAGCAGCAGCTGCGGGTTGAAGAACGATTGTGCGGCGGTTGCCGTGTGTACGACGAAGATCCAGAGCCCGACGATTAGGACACTTGCGGCAATCCGGATTTCAACGGCCTCGAACCAGTCGAGCCGCTGGCCGCGATCGAGGATCAGCTGAGCGGCTGCGACGGCTGTCGCTAGCGCCAGGAAACCGGTCCAGTCGAAACGTGTGATGCTCCGCTCGTTGTGCTCGCGCAGCGCGAGCCAGGCGCAGGCGGCGGCAATCATGCCGGGCGGCACGATCATGAAGAACGCCCAGCGCCAGCTGTAGGCCTCGCTGACGATGCCTCCGAGTACGGTGCCCGACACCGGCCCGATGACGCCGCCAATGCCCCACATCGTCAGCACCAGGGCATGTAGATGTCGGGGAAACGATGCCAGCAGGATGCCTTGGCCAATCGGCATGATCGGTGCGCCGAAGAGCCCCTGGCCGACGCGCGCAGCAATGAGCGTCTCGAGGCTGGTTGCGAGCCCGCAGAGCAGCGAGAACGACGTGAAGCCGCAAATCGAGGTAACCATCAAGTTGCGCCAGCCGAAGCGGTTGGCGAGCCAGCCCGAGAGCGGCGTTGCTACCGCCGTCGCGACGAGGTTGAACGTTACCACCCAGGCGATTTGGTCCTGTGTCGCAGCCATGGCCCCGCGAACCTGCGGCAGCACCACGTTTGCGAGCGTAATGGTCATCCCGAACAGCATGGTGGCGAGTTGCACCATTAACAGGATGAACCACTGTGTCGCGCTGACGCTCGCAAGGCTCGGCTCGACGGTTGTACTGGTCATGCCGGGGGCCTGTTCCGTAATCTTGAGACGACTCGGCGTGGTGGACGCCATCAGCCCTTCGAAAAATCGGTGTACCAGTCTTCTTACTCGGGCAGCCGCTTGATGAAGCTGCCAGACTGCAGATTGATTCCCAGTCTATCGAAGCCCGGCCGCGAGGTCACTGTGTCGCAAGCCCAGAGTTTCACAGCCATTTAGCGGTCGAAGACTACCGCCAGATCAGCCCTGGCCGCCGGCTTCCGTCCGATACTGCCATGGACGGTCACCTCGACCAACAGAAAGTTGAAAAACGAAACCGGCGCGGAAGCAGGACTGCATCACCTTTTCAAGCGGACATGGCGGTTGCCTTGTTCTGTTGGGGCGGGCATGCCAACACTGCCAGAGCCAAACCCTGGTGCGGTTTCCCGGTCTCGGTTGGAAGGTGAGTTCGGCGCATGTGTCGACGATGAACGACAAGCCACTGTGGTGAGGCCGCACCTCCAATCAGTAGTGGAAATGCGCGACTGTCGGGCTACGACGCGCACAATCCAAAAATGCTTGCGGCGGATGAGGAACAAGTCGATGCAGCAGGACTCTCGAACATTACCGGCGGGACCGGCGACTCGCATGATCACCGACCGGCTCAGGCAGCAGGTCAGGGAAGAACTGCCGGAGGTCGGCCAAATCAAAGATGCAGACCTGCAGACCAGGACGGTCGAAGCATGGGCATACGCCATCGCCCATTCGAGCTTCACGTCGATCCGGCAGATTCCGCCAGCCGGCAATCCGGACGTGCAGGAGGCTAAACGCGGTGACCAGACGGACCATTTGCGCGGTGTCACGCGCCTGGCAATTGCAATCGCCAATGAAATGCAGACGGCTTATCCCGAACTCCAGATCGATATGGACATCATTGTTTCCGGCGGACTTCTGCATGACGTCGGCAAGGCCTGGGAATTCGATCCCGAGCGCCGCAAACGCTGGTCGAGCGAGCAAAAGCGCTATGGCCGTCCTTCGATCAGGCATCCCGCCATGGGCGCCCACATCTGCATGACCGTAGGATTGCCTGAGCAGGTTGCTCACATTGCCATGGCGCATTCTGGCGAAGGCGAACTCCTCGTTCGAAGCCTGGAATGTATGATCGTTCACCAGGCCGACTACACATTCTGGAATACGCTTCTTGCTGGCGGACAGCTCAAACCGGAGACCGTGCCGGCGCACAAACGAAAGTACGTCGACGGCAGCCCGGTTTGAGAGAGGGCTCGATAAGACGAACCTTTTTTAGTGCGCTTGCGGACCCGACGATGGAGGCAGGCCAATGAAGGACCTTTCCGGCAGGATCGCCGTTGTGACCGGTGGCGGATCAGGCATGGGACGAGAACTTGTGCGCCAGCTGGTCGCCGAGGGCTGCACCGTTGCCATGTGCGATGTCTCGGCCCGTGGACTCGGGGAGACGGAGGGGCTGATTGCTGCAACGACCAAGCCGCAAGGTGTGCGCCTCACCTCGCACTTGGCAGACGTCTCCAATGAGGTCGACGTTTTGCGCTTTCGCGACGAGGTCCGAGCGCAGCATGCGACCGACAAGATCCATCTCCTTTTCAACAATGCCGGCATCAGCGGCGGCGGTAGCCTCGTGGTCGACAGCCGCGAGCAGTGGGAGCGGACCTTCAATATCTGCTGGGGCGGCGTCTACCTCACTACCCGCGCCTTCCTGCCATTGCTGCGGGCAGCCGACGCTGCCCACATCGTCAACACCAGCAGCATCAACGGCTTCTGGGCCACCGTCGGTCCCGACGTCCCCCACACCTCCTATTCGGCAGCCAAGTTTGCTGTGAAAGGCTTCACCGAGGCGCTGATTGCGGATTTCCGGGTCAACGCGCCGCACATCAAGGCGTCCGTGGTAATGCCCGGACACATCGGCACGGGCATCCGCGTCAACTCCCTCAAGGTCCAGGCGAACACCGATTCCGATGAACCGAATGCCGCACAGATTGCCATGGCGCGAACAAGGCTCCAGTCGATGGGTCGGGACACCTCCGCCATGCCCGACACCGAGGTCAAAGCGATGCTCGTCGAGCGGGCGAAGCGCTTCGTGGCCGATGCGCCGACCAGCGCCGCCGAGGCCGCAACCATCATCCTAGACGGCGTAAAGGCCGACAAGCTGCGCATCCTGGTTGGTCGCGATGCCCATCTCATCGACGGTATGGTCCGGCAGGATCCCGATCATGCCTACGATGAGGAGTTCTACGCGCGCTTCGCTGCCGAGGCAGGCTGGTATCCCAGACGCTGAGCAGGGACCAATTTCGCTGCGTCTATCGACGCGGCACATCGCGCCTCAAGACCTTTCGCCAGAGGAAGTAGGGCCGCGCCGACGCAATCCCCCACCTTCCGGACGTAGCCGACAACCCAGCCGGAGCCATTGAGGTGAGCAGGTCGAATGTCTCCTTCTGGGATGTCGCTCTCCAAGCCGTCGTGTCGGCCATTGAGGCTATGAGGATGAATCGCAGCCGCGAGAGGCCACAATCGCGCCTGACGGTTGGGCTGCACCCGTCTAGACTTCGCGTTCGAGCACGGTGTTGTCGTTGGTGTCGCGCCACGCGGTCCAGCCCTGAGGCACGTAGAGCGTCGAGGTCGGATCCTCCAGGAGCGCTGGTCCTTTCACCCGGTCGAGCGACCCGAGCGAGGCGCGACTGCGCAGGCGTCCATCCTGCCACTGTCGCGCATCGTAGAGGCGGATGTCCTTCTCGGGGCCTGAGCCGGTCTCTGTTTCGGCGAGCAGTGGTAAGTCCTTCAGCGGAGCCACAAGGCCCAGCTGGAACGAGACAAACTCGATGGGCTTTTCGGCCTCGCCACCGAAAAAGAAGACGCGATGATGCGCCTGGCCGAACCGTTGGCGCACGCCGTCCGCAGTGATCCTTCGGATCTCGCGCTCGCTGAACGAAACCGGCACCTCGAAGGCCTGGCCGACAAAACGCATCTGCGCTGTCATTGTCAACTGCACCTTCTTACCGAGCCCGGAGGCCTGTGCTCTCACCGACGCGCGCTCGCGCATGATGCCAAAGACCTCGCGCAACGTGTCGGCTGCACTGTCGTCAGCGAGCTTGCGGCGTGTGAAAGTCTCGAACAGCACAAAATCCGAAGCGATGAGACCATAAGCCGAAATGATGCCAGCTGACGGCGGAACAACAATGGTGGCGATGCCGAGTTCGGCCGCGACCGCAGCCGCGTGCAGAGGGCCGGCGCCGCCGTAGGGGACGAGCACGTAGTCTCGGGGATCATGCCCCCGCTCGGTTGAGATCAATTGGATGGCGCGGACGATGTTGGCGTTGGCGAGAGCAATGGCGCTGTCGGCGGCGGCCTGCAGGTTCATGCCGAAGCGATCGGCGATCCGCTGGAGCGCCACGGCGGCGGCCTCTGCATCGATCGTCATGCGCCCTCCGAGAAAGGCCTCCGGCCGAACCGTGCCGCGAATGACATGCGCGTCCGTCAGGGTTGGCAGAGTGCCGCCGCGGCCGTAGCAGGCCGGTCCCGGATCGGCGCCTGCAGAATGGGGCCCCACGCGCAGCATGCCGCCGTCGTCGACCCAGATGATCGAGCCGCCGCCGGCGCCGATGGTGTTGATGTCGAGTAGCGGAATGCGAATGGGCAGACCGTCGAGCAGGAACTCCTGTGTCAGCTGTGGCTCGCCGTTGGTCACGACGCAAACATCCGTCGAGGTGCCGCCGATGTCGAGAGTTACGAGATTCTTGTAGTCGGAACGCCCGGTCTGGCGCACGGCACCCATGACGCCGGCGGCCGGCCCCGAGAGCAGGGCGTTGATGGCGTTGGCGCGCATCGCCTCGGCCGGCAGGCGCCCGCCGTTCGACTGCATGACTGAGAAGCGGCCCTGAAAGCCGGCGTCGGAAAGCCTCTTGCGGAACCGGGCGATGTAGCGATCGATGACGGGCTGTACATACGCAGACAGAGTCGTCGTTGAGGCGCGCTCAAACTCACGGAACTCGCGCGTGATGTCCGACGAGATCGTCACGTGCACGCCCGGCAGCGCGGTCCCAATCAATTCGGCCAGCCGCCGTTCGTGCGCCGGATTGACATAGGCGTTGAGCAGGCAGATGGCCACGGCTTCATAGCCGCCTACCCGCAACGCTGGCAGCAAGTGCTGGGCAACGTCGGCCTCGTCGAGTGGCCCGATGACACTGCCGTCGGCGAGTATGCGCTCGGCAACCTCGAAGCTGGCCGATCGCTGCACGACGGGCACGGGCTTTTGATACTCGAGGTCGTAGATGCGTGCGCGCCCGTGCCGCTGCATCGCCAGAATGTCGCGAAAGCCCGTGGTGGTGACGAACGCGGTCGGATAGCCCTTGCGCTCGAGCACGGCGTTGGTCGCAACCGTTGAGCCGTGCGCGAGGTCGTCGATGCTGTCGATGGGGATGCCGCTGACGATGAGTGCATTGAAAGCGCCCTCGTCGGGCGCCTTGGGCACACTCGGCACCTTGATGACGACGATGCCTTGCGGCCCTATGGCCACCAGGTCTGTGAAGGTGCCCCCCACTTCGATACCGACGCGCATGATGCTCTGCTCCATGTCGACTTGCGAGCGGCCGTCCGGACCGGCGGTGCCGCGGCGTTTAGCTGGGGTTGTTGCGTCAGACGCGCACGCGCGTGCTCTTGGGATCGTACATCGCCTCGAAGCTAGCGTGCGCCGGGATACGGCGGCCTGCGATCTCAATCTCGTAGCGCGCCGCGAGTAGGTCCTCGGCGCTCTCGTCCGGCCGGCACGGCACGTAGCCGAGGCCGACCGCGGAGCCGAGCGTGTGGCCGTATGCGCCAGACGTGACGTGTCCGACGATGGCCCCGCTCCTGATAATCGGCTCGGTGTGGAACAGCAGCGGCTTGGGATCAGCGAGCCGAAACTGCAGCAGGCGGCGGCGGAGCCCAGTTTCACGTTTGCCCAATACAGCCTCGCGGCCAATGAACGGGCCGAAGTTGCTGTCCGGCTTGCTCGTCCTCACGGCGAAGCCGAGCCCGGCCTCCAGCACGTGATCCTCGTCGGAAATGTCGTGCCCGAAATGGCGGAAGGCCTTCTCGATGCGCAGCGCGTCCAAAGCTCTCAGCCCGGCGAGGCGCAGACCGTGTGGCGCTCCGGCCGCAAGCAACACGTCAAGCACATGCACCGCAAACTCGGCTGGGGCATACAACTCGAAGCCGAGCTCGCCGACATACGAGATCCGATGGGCGCGCACATGCGCCATCCCCAACTCGATGGTGCGCATATGGCCGAAAGGCAGGGCGGCACAAGAGACGTCGTCGGGAGTCACCGAAGCAAGCAGCGCGCGCGAGTTCGGACCCATCAGTCCAATGCATGCTTCACTGCTCGACACGTCGACGGCAACACAGTGTGCGCCGTCGGGGATGTGGCGCTGCAGCCAAGCCAGATCACGCCGCGTGGTAGCGGCGCCGGTCACGACCAGGAACGAGGTCGGACTCAGACGTGTGACAGTAAGGTCGGCCTCGATGCCGCCGCGCTCGTTCAGCCACGGCGTGTAGACGATGCGGCCCACCGGGACCGCGACATCGTTTGCGCAGACGCGTTGCAATACAGCCTCCGCATCCCTTCCCTCGACGCGGAATTTGCCGAACGGGCTCATGTCAAACACAGTCACGGCCTCACGCGTTGCCTGGTGCTCGGCGGCGACATTGGCGAACCATTCCGGGCGCGACCAAGTGTCGTGAGGCACCGGCTTCAGACCACGCCTCACCTCGTGGGGAGACAGAAACCACTGTGGTCGTTCGTACCCGGCCGTCTCGCCGAAGCAAGCGCCATGCTGTACCAACTGCTCGTGCACGGGTGACCGTCGAACACCTCGAGACGTCGCGAACTGGCGATAAGGGAAGTGGTCGGCATAAAGCAGCCCGAGCGTCTCCGAGACGCGCGGCACGATGAAGGCGCGCGTGGCTTGATGGGGCAATGTGCGACGCACATCGACGTCCCAAAGATCGAAGGGCGGCGCGCCGCCGACGATCCATTCGGCGAGGGCTTTGCCGGCACCGCCGGCGGACTGGATGCCGACGGAGTTGAAACCGCAGGCGACGTAGAAGCCCTTCACCTCGGGCGTCTCGCCCAGCAGATAACGGTTGTCGTGCGTGAAACTTTCCGGTCCATTGAAAAACGAACGGATGCCTAGGCGCCCGAGCAAAGGCATCCGCCTCGTTGCGGCTTCGAGGATTGGCTGGAAGTGTTCGAAGTCGTACGGCAACTCGTCGAAACAGAACGTCTCAGGGATCCCGTCCATGCCCCAAGGCTTGGCTTTCGCTTCGAAAGCACCGAGCAAGATCTTGCCGGCATCCTCCTTGTAGTAAGCGAACTCATCGGTGACCCGCAGAACGGGCAGCCCCTTGGGAATCTCGTCGCTCGGCTCGGAAACGACGTAGAAGTGCTCGCACGCCTGCAGCGGCAAGTGCACGCCGGCCATGCGGCCGATATCGCGCCCCCACATGCCCGCGCAATTGACGACGATCTCGGCGGAGACCGAGCCGTGGTCCGTGGCGACACCAGACACGCGGCCGCCCTCGACCGTGACGCCCGTCACTTTCACATTTTCTCGTACAACGACCCCTTGCATCGTGGCGCCGCGCGCCATCGCAAGCGCCACGTTGGCTGGGTCGGCTTGTCCGTCGCGCGGTAAGTAGATGGCGCCAACGACGCCGTCCATGCTCACCAGCGGATGCCGGCGCGCAGCCTCCGAAACCGAGATTTCCTCGACGTCGACATCGTAGGCGCGGGCCATCGAGGCACCGCGCTTGAGCTCCTCCAGACGCTCGGACGTAAGCGCCAGGGACAGCGAGCCGACGCGTCTGAAGCCATTCGCGATCCCCGTCTCGGCCTCGAGGTTTCCGTACAGTTCGGCGCCGTAGCGGGCAAGACGCGTCATGTTTGCCGTGGCCCGGAGTTGGCCGATCAAGCCAGCGGCATGCCATGTCGTTCCCGAGGTTAGCTGCTTTCTCTCGAGCAGCAGCACGTCGCGCCAGCCGAGCTTGGCCAAGTGGTAGGCGACCGAGCAGCCGACAACTCCGCCGCCGATAATGACGACGCGGGCGTGAGTGGGGAGTGCCATCATCATGATCTTGAGCCTGGCGTCGATGTCCATCCGTAGTCACGCGCAGCTGCCGCAGGTGTCACGTAGCCTTGAGCGACATCACGTTCGACGAGTTGCGCGTCGCGTTCGCCGGGGGCGCCATAGCCGCCGCCGCCGGACGAGTAGAGCGTGAGAATGTCTCCCTTGCGCAGGTCGACGCGATCCTTGCTCTTGACTTTGACGATGGTGCCGTCCCGTTCGATCTCGATCCGTGTCCGGCTGCCCTCCTTGCCGCCGAACAAGCCGTAGGGCGAAAGGCGCACCCGGTCCGTGTAGGTGGCGAAATTGGTACTGTCCTTCAGGATGAGGAAGCGACGGTAGAGGCCGAGACCGCCGCGATGCCGGCCGGCGCCGCCCGTGTCCGGGAGAAGCCCATAGCCGATCACCCGGAAGTGCTCGAAGTCCATATCGGTCGCTTCGACCGGCGTATTGGTGCAATTGGAGAGCGGACTGTCGATGGCGTCGCAACCATCGAGGCGTGGACCGCCGCCGAAGCCGCCACCGTAGATCTCAAGATAAACCCGATAACCCTTCTCGCCTAGATGCGATATGGCGAGCGCGTGTGTCGAATCGTTGCCGCCGGCGATGATCCTGTCGGGGACGACCTGAGCCAGGGCCTTGAGTGTGGCGTTAAAGCAGCGGTAGGCCGCCAGCAGGCGCGCGCGGACGGGGGCGGGATAGTTGGGATTGACGAGCGTGCCGCGCGGCGCCGACACTGTGATTGGTCGCTTGAAGCCTTCGTTGAAGGGGATGTCGGGGCTCGTCAGCGCACACTTGATGGCGGCGAGCGTGGCCGAGACCGTCGAGGCCCAGGGGCAATTCAGATTGCGGCCGACCTGGCCGACGGTTCCGGCGAAATCAATGGAGATCGTTGCACCGGACTTCGTCACGGCAGCCTTGACGGAAAGCGGCGTGTCGCTCAGGCCGTCGTCGTCCACTGCATCCTCGCCGTGCCAGGTGCCATCCGGGATCGCAGCGAGTGCCGTACGGAAGCGGCGCTCGGAATAGGACATCAACTCGCTCATCGCTGCCGCGACGGTGTGTGTGCCGTAACGCGCGCACAGCTCCGTCATGCGTGCAGCGCCAATCGCGTTGGCCGCGAACTGGGCATAGAAATCGCCGATCGTTTGCGAGGGTACGCGCACGTTGGAGGCAATC
Source organism: Hyphomicrobiaceae bacterium (assembly GCA_046154645.1). GTDB lineage: Bacteria > Pseudomonadota > Alphaproteobacteria > Rhizobiales > Hyphomicrobiaceae. Next base: position 29,385 of record JBJXDZ010000057.1, on the reverse strand, counting down.
AGGCGCTCGAGGGGGCCGCCATTCCAGTCGCGTTCGTAGGTATAGCGCGACGGGGGAATGATGATCCCCTCGGCATGCACGTCGACGGCATCAGGCGTCATGCCAGGATTGCCGCCGCCGAGGTCGAGATGGTGCGCGACTGTGCCGGCGAAGGCAATGATCCGCGCCTCGTGGAAAATCGGTGTGAAAATGAAGACGTCCTGCAGATGCTGGCCGCCGCCATAGGGATCGTTGTTGATGTAGAAATCGCCTGGCTTCAAGTCGCTGATAGGCGTTCGCTCGACACAGGCTCGGAAGATCTCGGACATTGAGCCCAGATGCATGGGGATCAATTCGGCCTGTGCGACGACGTTACCCTCGTGATCGAATAGTGCCGCCGAGGCGTCCTGGGCCTCGCGTACGATGTTGGAATAGGAGGAACGGATTAGCTTTGTTCCCATCTCGCGGGCAATGGCAATCAGTGCTTGACTAATCACGGCGTAGTCGACGGGGTCGAGTACTGCCATCCGCGTAGGGGAGGTGGGCTTGCGGGCCGAGGCGGTTTTTCGTCCGGTTGCGACTTTTTTCGGCCGATGACGCTTTTGCATGGTCGTCCCCCTCCTCGGTAGCGATTGGCACGCGCGCGCTGGCGTTCCGACTCTCTTGCCCAATGGATCGTTTTGAAGAGCGCAAACAAACCGGAAACCCGGGCCCGCTATCCACGCTGTGGACGCAGGTCACCGGTGCACCAGTATGGGTGCGATGTTACTTGGTCGCCGTGCCGGTTCAAGCCGACAATTGAATGATAACGCTGGACCGGTGGCGTCGAGGTTGTTGACATGGACGGCGAAAAACATCGACCTTCACCTCGAAACATCGCATCGATGGGGGCGGACCTGGATGGCTTGGCGTATTGGCATTGATATTGGTGGGACGTTCACCGACGTGGCTCTCGTCGATGACGCCACCGGACGGATTGGTGTCGCCAAAGCACCGACTACTCCGAAAGATTTCGGGCAAGGGGTGCTGTCCGCTCTTGCCTCGGCCATGCATCGCTATGAGCTACAGGTGACCGATGTCGGTCTGCTGGCTCACGCAACGACGGTTGTCACCAACGCCATCTTGGAGGAAAAAGGCGCTCGCGCCGCATTGATCGCGACGCGCGGCTTTCGTGACGTGCTGGAATTGCGCCGTTCATCCCGCGCTGATCTCTACGATCTATTTCAACCTCCACCGAGTACGCTGATCAGGCGTCGGCGGCGCTATGAAATCACCGAGCGTATCGGGGCTGACGGCGCTGTCGTGACGGAACTGGCAGACGATGAGATCGATGAACTGATCGCCACCCTGAAGCGCGAAAAGATCCAGGCGGTGGCTGTCGCACTTATGTTCAGCTTTCTCAATCCAAGTCATGAGCAACGGATCGGCGCGCGGCTGCGAGCGGCCTTGCCCGGCGTGCCGGTATACCTCTCGCACGAGGTGCTGCCTGAGATCCGTGAATTCGAACGGACGTCGACGACGGCAGTGTGTGCTTATGTTGGGCCGATCCTCGCCTCCTACCTGCAGCGGCTGCAAGAAGCGACGCGCGGCCTCGGTCTGCCGCCGCTTTACGTCATGGGCTCCAACGGCGGCGTTTTCGAGGTCGCCGAGGGCATCGCGATGCCGGCCATGGCTGTTGAATCAGGACCGGCCGCCGGTGTCGTGGCCGCGACGCTTGCAGCACGCCAGATCGGACGCCCGGACTTGTTGTCGTTCGATATGGGCGGCACCACCGCTAAAGCCAGCTTGATCCGCAATTGCCGGTACGAGACGACACCGGAGTACGAGGTCGGCGGCGGGGCCAGCGGCAATCGCTTCATGAACGGAACTGGGCATCCCATCCGTGTTCCCGTGATCGACTTGGCGGAAGTGTCTGCTGGCGGCGGCTCGATTGCCTGGGTGGATCGAGCCGGTGCGTTGCGTGTTGGTCCGAAAAGTGCTGGCGCTGAGCCCGGACCCGTCTGCTACGGCCGCGGCGGAAGCGAGCCGACCGTCACGGACTGCAATCTCCTGCTCGGTTATCTCGATCAGGGATCGTTGCTCGGCGGCGAACTTGCGATCGACTTCGCGGCGGCTGAGCGAGCTATCGTTGAAAGGCTGGCCAAGCCGCTGGGGCTGGATGCACGCAGCGCAGCAGCCGCCGTCATCGATATCGTCAACAATGCGATGGCCGAAGCGCTGAAGATCGTATCGGTGCAGCGCGGCCACGATCCCCGCGCGCTATCGCTGATGGCCTTCGGAGGCGCAGGTCCTCTGCATGGCGTGGCCCTGGCCGAAGAACTCGGTATTGCCGAGGTGATCTGTCCGCCGATCCCCGGCGCATTTTCCGCTCTCGGCCTCGTCGGTTCCGATCTCAAGCGTGACTACGTGCGCACGGTCTACACGAGCAGCGTCAAGGCCGATCCGGTGGCGCTCGAGACCGCCTTCCAGGCCATGGAGCTTGAAGGTAGCGCCATGCTGGACCGGGCCAATGTGGCGCCTGGGCGCCGGCGGTTTGAGCGCACTGTGGACGCACGCTACGAACGTCAGTCCTATGAGCTCAGCGTACCAGCGCCGAAGGCACCGATCGATGCCGCCGCGATCATTTCAATGGCCGATGCCTTCCACGCTCGCCATTCGCAAACCTATGGTCACGATAATCGGGCGGAACCCGTGCAGTTCGTCAGCCTGCGCGTTGCAGCCATCGGGGCCATTCCGCCGCTGGCCCTGAAGCAGGAAACGGCAACATCGGGTCCCGATGCCGTCAAGGCGCGGCGCAACGCCTGGTTTCGTGCCACTGGAACCGTACAAGCGACGATCCACGACCGCGCTCACATGTCGGGAGGGTCTGCGGCTCATGGACCGGCAGTGATCGAAAGCCTCGAGTCGACCATTCTCGTGCCGCCCGGTTGGTCAGCCCGCATGGACGGCGACGGCTACGTTTGGTTGACTCGATCCAAAACGCAAATCACGGGGGACGGACGATGAGCGCTGCTCCAGAAACTGCCGATCCCGCAACTTTCGAGATCGTCAAGAATTCCTTCTATAAGATCGCGGAGGAGATGCGCGTCGTGCTGTGCAAGACAGCCTATTCGCCGATCCTCAAATCGGCCGGCGACTTCTCGTGCGGCGTGTTCGATGGCAAGGGCGACATGGTCGCGCAAGGACCCGATCTGCCGATTCATCTGGGCTCCATGCCGGATGCCGTTCGTGCCGTGGTTGCGGCCTTCGCCAGCGATGTGCATCCCGGCGACGTCTTCATTCACAACGACCCCTATCAAGGCGGCAGCCATCTGCCCGACATCAATGTCGTCAGGCCAGCCTTCGCCAATGGCCTGCTGCTTGGCTATGCCTGCCTGCGCGCGCATTGGCCGGATGTCGGTTCGGCCACGCCGGGCAGTTATGGCGCCGTCACCGAGATCTATGGCGAAGGCCTGCGCCTGCCGCCGCTCCGATTGATCTCGAAGGGTGCGCTCAATGTTGATCTGGAAAAGGTCATCCTCGCCAACGTGCGCACGCCCGACGAACGCAAGGGAGACCTCGGCGCCCAACTCGCGGCAACGCTGCGTGCAACCGAACGCCTCGAAGCCTTGGCCAATCGCTACGGAGCCGAGCGGCTCATCGCCTACATGGCCGAGGTGATGGACTATTCCGAGCGGCTGATGCGAACGGCCCTCGCTGATCTTCCCGACGGGGAAGGGTTTTTTGAGGATTTCTGCGACGGCGACGGCATCCCAGATACGCCCGACGGGAAAGACGCGCCGTTCTGGATCCGCATGCGCGTACGCAAGACGGGCGACCGGCTTAATGTCGACTTCACCGGCACCGACGGCGCCGTCAAAGGACCGATGAACGCGCCATTGTCGGTGACCGCGTCCGGCATTTATTGTGGCCTGAAGACCTCCGTGGATCCGAACAGTCTGATCCCGCCGAACTCCGGTTGCTGGCGCATGATCACGCTCGTCGCGCCGAAAGGTTCTGTCGTCAACGCCCAGTTTCCCTCGCCCGTGGTCTACGCCAATCACGAGATGTCGCATCGCATCGCCGACATGATCATGGGGGCGCTCGTGCAGTTCTGGCCGGGTCAAGTGATGGCTTGCAGCCAGGGCACATCGGCGGTGGTTACGTTCGGCGGCGTCGATCCGCGCAATGGCCGCCGCTACGTTTCATACGAGACGATTAAGGGCGGGTTTGGCGCAAGGCCCAATCAAGACGGCATCAACACCGTCGCAAGCGGCATTTCGAATACCATGAACACTCCAATCGAAGTTCTCGAAATGGCGTTTCCACTTCGCGTCGAGCGTTACGCAATAAATCCGGACAGTGGCGGCGCGGGCCGCTATCGCGGCGGCTGCGGCGCGTTGCGTACATGGCGGTTGACAGCCGGCGCCGACGCTGTCGGCACGCTCTGTATGGAACGTATGACGTCGCCGCCGTTCGGCTTGCTCGGGGGAGAACCCGGTGCTGCCGCGGTCGTCACATTGACGATGCCAGACGGGACGGTGCTCGATCTGGCCAGCAAAGGCGCCTTCCTGGCGCCGGCCGGGTCGGTGGTCGATATGATCACGCCCGGGTCGGGCGGTTACGGGCGAGTAGCGGAGCGCGATCAGAGCGCTATCGGCCGTGATCTGTCGGACGGCTACATTACGGCTGAAGCGGCACGGCAGGTGTACGGCGTTGCCGGCCCCGAGGCGCTTGTCAGGAAAGCGGTGCGGGAGGACGTGTGACGGTTGGCTCGAGCCCCATATGGACAAGCTTGTTGTCGCCAATGTCCCGATTTCTGAATAGTCCCGGATGCGGTCGATCCGATGAGGAAGCCGAGCGCTGGTGGGCAACGACCCGCCATATTATAGGACCACTTGAGATGCCCAATTCGGCAACGGTGGCTCGCGGAACCGCGAGGAGAATGCTGCCGTGAAGGTTTCGGTTACGGACATCGCACCTCCTACGATCAGCGACGCCGAAGCCGGATCGACAATTTCCGCTTATGGGATGCACAGACTAAAGCCAAGCCCCTCCCACTGGTGACTCGCATTGGTCGTGCTATTCTCCGTCCCCATGCGCTATTGGTGGGTGAATCAGAACCAGACCTACCGCCACGAGCTGGCAGGCGGCTATCTATGGTCGCCCAAGCGCAACGCCAACGGCGCCCGTGATCCCTTCTACGAATCCATGGCGAGGTCGCGCCCGGCGATCTCGTGTTCTCGTTTGTCGATACCAAGCTATACGCGATCGGCATCGCCCAGTCCTACTGCTGGGAAAGCCCGAAGCCGTCAGAGTTCGGCACGGCGGGTCAGAACTGGGAGGACATCGGCTGGCGTGTAAGGGTGGCGTTCACAACGCTCAACCATCAAGTCCGCCCCAAAGATCACATCGAGATTCTGCGGCCACTGCTGCCCGAGCGGTACTCACCGCTGCTACCCAACGGCAATGGGCTCCAATCCGTCTACCTGACGGAGTTGCCGCAAAATCTGGCTGAGGTCTTGATCGGGCTGATTGGTGCCGAAGCCGAGCAATTGGCATTGAGGGCGACAGCCATCGTGCAGGTGGTCAGTGACGACATCGATGCTTGGGAAGGCAGGCTCGAAGACCAAGTCGCCACTGATACTACGATCCCGGAGACGGATCGCGTAGCGCTGGTTCGCGCCAGGCGCGGCCAAGGCTTGTTTCGAGATCGTGTCGCCCAAATCGAACAACACTGCCGGATCACAGGGGTGGGCAACCCGGCACATCTCATCGCCAGCCATTGCAAGCCCTGGCGAGATGCGACCAACGAAGAGCGGCTCGACGGTGAGAACGGGCTGTTGCTGACCCCCAGCATCGACCACCTGTTCGATCGCGGCTTCATCAGCTTCGAGGACAATGGGCGACTGATCGTATCGCCGATCTCTCACCGGCCGCCGTTGGAGCGCATGGGGATCCGGACGGCAGAGCCCGTCAACGTCGGGACGTTCAGTCAAGGTCAGCGACGCTTCCTCGACTTCCACCGCAACGCGATCTTGCTGCAGATGCGGCGCTGATCAGCGCCGCAGGCCGATCAGGGCGGGTCAAGCACAGGAAATCACATCGCTGACGCGATCCCGCTGATAGCAGACACGGTCGGCGGTGCTCGCTACGTTGCTGATTGCAGCGCTGCCGACGTCTCCTTCTGGGATCGAGCGTCGGCGTCAGCTCACTTCCGATCGTCTTCGCTTTTGCACAGTAAAACCTCGCACACACAGGTCCGGCATCGGATAGTGCACGTTATGCGGGGCGAAGTTCCCCGTCGACGAACAAGGCAAGCCAGATCGTTGGCTGGTCCGGGTCGGTCCATTCGACGCGATGCCGACAATGCGCCGGCAGCAGCACCGTATCGCCTGGACCGAGTGTGATGTCGTTGGCTTGGTCGGCGACCCGGATCCGCGCCCTGCCTGTCAGCACCGTCACCCATTCGGCTTTCGTTTGATCATACCAGAACCCCTCGGGTGAGGCTTGGCCGAACGACACGATCCGCTCCAGGCAAACACCCGCCCCCGTGACCAGTGTCTGGCTGATCTCCATGTCGCTGGTAGCCAACGACGATAGTAGGTTCGCGCCGAGCTGGATCATCGCCGAGCCTGTGCACAGACGGCTGCCTCAGCACCGGCGATGCGACCGAACACGGCGCCCCTGAGCACGCTGGTGGCGCCCGTGTAGGTGCCCCAATAGAGCCCGATGGTCTCCCCTGCTGCATAGAGGCCGGGGATCGCCTCGCCGTCGCGGTTGAGCACGCGTGCGCTCGGATCGACCTTGAGGCCGCCGAACGTGAAACAGTTGCCGCAGATGATCGGGTAGGCGCGGAACGGTGCCGTCGTCAGCGGAAACGCCCAGTTGGATTTGCGCGGCGCGTAGCCCGTTGCGGTCACGACACCGTCCGGCGCGTCTGGCTTGAATGTGCTGCCAGGCGGACATGCTGCGTTGTAGGCGCGAACGCTCTCGGCCAACGCATCGGCGGGCACACCGATCTTGTCCGCCAGTGCCGCGAGTGTCGTTGCTTCGATCGCTGGTTGATCGGAGCGCACGGCGCGCTGCCAGTTGGCAATCTGGTCGAGGCGCGCATCGAGGATCAGCCAGGCCATGCCGTCCCGCTGTTCGCCGATCGTACGCGTGACCGCCTCGTAGGTGGCGTCTGCCGACGACGGCGCCTCGTCGGTGAACCGGCACCCGCGAACGTCGACCAGGATGCCGTAGTTGAAGACCATGACGACCGGCTCGGGTGCGCCGGATCGTGGGTCAAGCGGCTCGGCATGAAAGCGCGTGTAGTCGCCGGCGGGCGCCGCACCGATCGCCAACGCCATCTCGATGCCCTCGCCCCTGTTGTAATAACCGCCGCGTGCAACGGGCCGGATGTAGCGGGCGTTCGGCCCCATGTAGCGCGCCAGCATCTCCGGATTGCCCTCGAACCCGCCCGACGCGAGCACCACCGACGGCGCACGAAAGACGATGCGACGATTGCCCTGGCCCACAGCCTCGACGCCCGACACGGTGCCGGAACCATCGTCGATCAGGCGTCGCGCTGTCGTACGATAGAACGTTTCGATTCCGTTGCTGTCGGCCCAACTGCCGAGGGCCTCGACCATCGCGCGCCCGCCGCCGACCGTGCCAAGCCGGGTCGTCGACGTTGTGACGAAATAGAGCGGCAGGAAATCAAAACGCACGCCGAAGCTCTTGAGCCAGGCGATTGCTCCCGGAGCTTCGTCACCGAACCGTGCAATCAAGTCCGGGTCCGTGAAGCCGAGTGCCCGCGAGATCGGTGAGCGGCTCTCGAAGTCGCCTGCTGTCTCGGCGATGATCTCGGGGTCGAGGTGGTGACCGGCATTGCGCGAAAAGTGCGCGACAAAATCATCGGCGACCGCCGTCTCGCTCTTCATGCGCAGGAACGCCTCGGTCCAGCGTGTGTTGCCACCGCGGTCCTCAGGCGGCGCGCGTTCGAGCACGCCGACTTTCGCGCCCGCCTTCCGCGCAGTTATGGCCGCCGACAGCCCGGCAATGCCGCTGCCGACGACAAGCACATCGAACTCCCGCACGTCAGCCGACTGCACCATCGGTTCCCCTCCGAAAATCCCGACGCGTTGCGGCGTCTCAACCTGATCGCCATCATTGGACCACCGCAAGCGCTCGTCCACACGAATGTTCGCCGGCGCGATCACCGCATCAGGCCGTTCGCCTTCAGCCGACCTTCTAGCAGAGCCGCGATGAGATCGAGCGTCGGGCATGGAATGCCGGCAGCATGTGCGTAAGCGCGGGGCAGCCCGACCATCGGCTCAAACTCCACCGGGCGGCCGCGCTCGAGGTCCTGAGCCATCGACTGCTTGTGACCAGCAACTGGGCCCGTGGCTGGGATAACGATCTTTTCCGTGGGTTGAGTCATGCGCACGCGCCAGTGCCACGCCCTCGGCCGCCAACCCGTCGAGGAGGGCGATCAGATTGGGGTCGGTGCGAATCTCGCCATTGCGCAGGCCGGTGAGACACGCGATCGGGCCCATGCACATGGTGTTACATGAGCTGACGCCAGATCTCGTCACGGATCGGCCTGCCCGTGCCCGGATCGATGCCGGCGTCGCGCAATGCGCCAGCGAGCGGCTCGAGCATTGGGGCAAATGCCGGATCGACGGCGCCCAGCACCAGCGCATTGCGCTCGGTGCGGTTGACCACCACGCCCGGCGCTTCGAGCGTGTTCGGGGAGCCGATCACGGCGCCGACGGCGCGATGGGCGACGATGCGCCCGATCTCGCCATCCGGGTCCATCGTCCGGCGCGCGGGATCGTTGGCGGGATTGATGCCCGGCAGCCTGACGTTCATGCCGTACCACCAGGGGATGCCGTTGACGGCAAACACGACCGGCTGGTCGCCCGTCAGCAGCGGTGCGATGGCCCGAGCGGCGTCGCAGTGATGGTGCCCCTTGGTGGTGACGATGACGGCCGCGACAGGCCCCGACTCGGCGGCTGTCCGCGCGGTCCGCACCTTGGCGCGGCGCTCACCTTGGGCATCACGCAAGATGAGGCCGTCCGAGGCGATGGCATCCGCGTGGGGCCACGTGCGAACACAACGACATCGTTGCCGGCGAGCGCTAGGCGCGCTGCAATCGGGCTGCCGACCGCCCCTGCTCCGAAGATCGCAACGCGCATTCCGCTTCCTCGCTCGTCATTGTGGCAACGGACCTAGGCGAACGAGCAGCTTGCCGAAGTTCTCACCGCGCAAGAGACCGATGAAGGCACGCGGGGCCCGCTCGATGCCATCGACGATGTCCTCCTTGAACTTGAGGCGGCCGGAGCGCACGAGCTCACCCATGGCGCGGCGGGCCGGCTCGAAGCGAGGTGCGAAATCGGAGACGATGAAGCCACGTAGGGTGACCCGGCGGCCGACCATAGGCCACAAGAGCCGTGGGCCCATCTCTGGTCGCTCGGCGTTGTAGGCAGAGATCGAGCCACAAAGCGGAACCCGGGCCCAGAAGTTCAACAGCGGAATGACGGCATCGGTGATCGGCCCGCCAACATTGTCGAAATAGACATCAATACCGTTCGGGCAGGCCCGTGCGAGCGCCGCGCCAAGATCGTTCTCGGCCTTGTAGTCGATGGCCGCGTCGAAACCGAGTGTGTCGCGTACGAAGGCGCATTTCTCAGGCCCACCAGCGATGCCGACGACACGGCTGCCGGAGAGCTTCGCCAGCTGTCCGACGACCTGGCCGACGGCGCCCGATGCCGCCGAGACGACCACGGTCTCGCCCGGCTTCGGCTGACCGATTTCGTACAGGCCGAACCAGGCCGTCAGGCCGGGCATGCCGAGGATACCGTTGGCGGTCGAGATCGGGGCGAGGGTCGGATCGATGCGCCGCAGCGTGTTCCCATTGCTCAAACCGTACTCCTGCCAGCCGAGCCGCTCCTCGACGATGTCGCCCGGTTTGAAGGCCGGGTTGTTCGAGGCGACCACTTCGCCGACGGTGCCGCCCTCCATCACCTCGCCGATGCCGATGGGCTTGGCGTAGGTCGTGACCTCGCGCATGCGCCCGCGCATGTAGGGATCGAGCGAGAGATAGACGACGCGCACGAGAACTTGGTTGGTGCCAGGTGTCGGCATGGGCACGGTTTCAATGCGGAAGTCGCTTTCGACGGGCTCGCCGGGCGGACGGTGAGCCAGCACGACCCGGCGGTAGGAGCTGGGAAAAGTAGCAGTCATGGATCGCGCCTCGTTGGGTTGATGGCTAAGCCGGGTGAAGTGCACATGTGCTGGCTTACGTCCCGTGCAGTCTCGGAGGCCCGTCAGCCCACGCGGCGCAGTATGCGGCCGGGTAAGGCACCCGTATGAACCCCCTGGTCGATTACGGCGACGCCGTTGACCACGACATGCGCAATGCCCGTCGGAGTGCGGCGCGGTTCATCGAAAGTGGCGGTGTCAGCGATCGTTTTCGGATCGAATACCGTGATATCGGCCTTCGCGCCTTTGCGCAGGATCCCGCGATCGCCAAGGCCGAGCGCGGCGGCCGTGGCGCCCGTCATCTTATGCACGGCCTCGGCAAGCGTCAGCAGGCCGCGATCTCGGGCGTAGTGGCCGAGGACGCGCGGGAAGGTGCCGTAGAAGCGTGGATGCGGCAGATCTCGCGAGAGTGGCCCGCCTGGCCCGACGGCACGGCCGTCGGAGCCGACCAGGACCCAGCGACAGGCCACGAAAGCGGCGACGTCGCGCTCGTCCATAGCTGTGATCAGGGCGCGCGTCGCGCCGCGGTCGGCGGCGAGCACGGCACAGAGCACGTCGATCGGTGCGCATTGGCGCTCTGTCGCGATCTCGGCGACAGTACGGCCAACCGCATCGGTGCAGTTGGGCGAGGTCGAGATCCGCACGGCGTCCCATGACACGATGCGACCGAAGGCATTGAGCCCGCGTGCCGCGATCTCTTTGTCGACAGCCTCACGCACCGAGGCGTCGCCGAGCCGCTCGAGGAAACGGGCATCGCCGCCCTCCTGCACCCAGGCTGGCAGCAAGTTGCGCACGGGATTGACGGCGGTGGTGTAGGGATAGTGATCGCAGTCGATACTGAGCCCGCGCCGGCGTGCTGCCTCGACTTTCTCAATGAGCAGGGGCGCGCGTCCCCAGCCCGGCGTCCCTGAGAGTTTGACGTGCACAATGCGGGTGCGCGCGCCTGTCCGCTCGGCGACGGCAATCACCTCGTCGACGGCACCGAGGACATTCTCCGCCTCGTCCCGCAGGTGCGTCGCGTAAGTCCCGCCACGCCGAGCCGTAATTGTTGCCAATGCTTCGAGCTCGACCGGCTTGGCGTAGGCCCCTGGCGCCGTGAACGGGCCTGACGAGACTCCGAACGCACCGGCTTCGAGCGCCGCCTCGGCAAGTCGCTCCATGGCAGCCTGCTCGTCGGTCGTCGGGGCCCGGTTATCGAGGCCCATCACGGCGACGCGCAGCGTGTTGTGCCCGACCTGGGTTGCGACGTTTACCGAGGTCTTGGGGAACGCATCGAGGTAGTCCGCGAAGTTGGATTCGGAGAGCGTCATGCCCGGCCCCATAGCCGCGAGATAATCGGCGACGACGGGCAGCCGACCAGGTGGAATGGGCGCGGCCGTGAAGCCGCAGCTGCCGACGAGCTCGGTGGTGACGCCCTGGTGCACACGACTTTCGGCCCTGGGATAAAGCGGCAGAGAGAAGTCCGAGTGCGTCTTCGCGTCGATGAAGCCAGGCGCCACGACGAGGCCGGTGGCATCAATCACGCGGGTGGCCGCGGCCGTGCAATCCGGCTCCACCGCGACGATGCTGTCGCCCTTGACGGCGACATCGGCCCGTCGCGGGGGCGAGCCAGTTCCGTCAATTACGTCGCCGTTGCGGATGACAAGGTCCATTGGCGCGCCTCCTGCCTCATCGTGACAGCCTGCCGCAGATTAGCACGCGCCACGACAGGACGCGCGCAATGTTCGCAATGTCTCGTCCAGGGAGGCGCCAGGCGGCGACAGTCCGCCGCTGGCTCGCCGAGGCGAGGGCCAGACCAGCGCCGCTGGGCCGTCTCAGTGTAGAATTGTCGTAGGGCACTATCCTGAAACGGTCAGGCACAGCGCCGTCGCAGTGCATCAGCTTGATGGTCGCACGACAGGCTTACGCGCCCCGCCAAATTTCATATGCAATTCCTCTACTCGGTTCGCTTCTTCATTGGTGAACCGAGCCATCGGCACTTCGTCGGGCGTAGTCACTCGAACAACTCGCCAACGCGCCACGTGTCTGGCAATGGTAGGGCGTACTTCCAGGCCGCGCATCAGGTTCTCATATCGCGAAAGCACGGCTCGCAACTCGGCATGCAGGCTGCCCTGAGCGTGGAGCAATGTGAAGACATCTGCTTTCTGGTACCGACGTTTCATCGACTCTCCAAGAATTCCGTCGGCACAATACAATAATGCCATCGTCGGGCTTGAATGCGTCCACATCTCATCGGCTCGCGACGCCCCCATGACTGGGGCCTCGTCTCGCAGGCGGTCTGCGACCTTCGGTGTCGTCTTTCGCTTCAATCCGTAATATTTGTGGCCCTTGCGCGAATAGTCCAACCTTACCGCATTGGTCGCGAGCGGGCGATTGATGTCATGACTGCCAATCGCAAGGGATTTTTCCAGGAAACCCAGAAGCTCCAGCTCGGCTCGCCAAGATTTCATTTTTTCTACTCGCCTATTGTCGAGGTTGATTGGCGAGACCGATTGGTTCATTGCTCGAAAGCCATCAACTGGGGTCACGAAGTACTCGTGAAATTTGCGATACCATTCCCTGTTGAGGCGCGCAGATAGTTCTACGATCGTGCTGATCGATTTGCTTCCTAACCGCATCGAGTTCCTTATCGTCTTCAGAAAGCTGACACGCAGGGCGACCGATCTCGCTGCACCACGTAGTATCGTCGGCGAGTTTGGCGAGATCATCCAGACCAGGAGAAGATAGGAATACACTGACAGTTGGTGCGGGAACGCCTCTCCTCTCTGGCCGAATACGAGATCGACTGCTACCTGAGGATCAAAAACCCAATCCTCACGAGGGGCCTCTCGAACTTTCGCCTTCCTCGGCTTGTTGCTATTTCGATCCCCGCTGACGTTCGGTGACTGCTTGCGCGAGAAGGGTGTCGCTGTATCAGCAGGCAACGATACTTCTGGCGATGAAGGACCAGCTTCAGCAGGCTCCGCTTCTCGCTTTACGTCGCGGTTGGCCCGATTTGCACCCGCTGCACTCATGTCAATCCCATCGCAACTAATACAGCCAAATTAGCGTCGGGCCCCTGAGATCGCACCCCGCTCTGACCGTTGCTGATCATCGATGCAACGGCGGTTATGCGGCATGCGTGGGCGCAGACCAATTCGAGCCAGCGGAAGACAGGCAGGGCTCGCTCGAATGCGTACGGAGTATACTGTCGGTTAGGTCTCGGCCACAAGTGGCACTTCTTGGCGTCCGCGCTCGCTGAGCGCACGCCAACCTCTGGCGTATGTCAATCTTGATCAGCCATCGATCCATCAGCCACCGAAGCTGCCGAGCTGCCCCTCAAGCAACCCACAACGGTTATGGGTTCCCACTTGGGATGTGGGTAGAGACCGACTGACAAGCGCTTAGTTATTCACTGGGGCACCGAGTCTATACGAGGAGCCAGCAACATGACAAAGCAACGCAGCGCCGACGAACACCAGATCTGCGACGAGCCGTCGCCTGACCGCGTCTTCCGTTCAACAACTCAGCATCGACCCAAGTCAATTTCGCACAAAGCTCGCGGCGAGCAACGCCTTGCATGCCCGACGGCAATCTTTTGGGGCCGTGCGGATGTCTGCGCTGCGACGTCGATGAGCCCGTCGGAGCTGAAGCGCAAAGTGCGCAGCGGCGAATTCCCCAAGCCGGTGCCGATCGGCAAGCGTCGCAAGGCGTGGCAGCGCGTCGAGGTCGTGGCGTGGTGTGAGGCGCGCGTTGTGGCGGCAAGAACTGCGAGCACATGAAATGACTGAACTTGTCAGATCGGAACGCTCGTTTCTGGAGATTTTGCGCAAGATCCGATTGTAGAGGGGCTCGCTTCTTCAATGTCGGCCGTACCGCGCGTTGCTCGCTTGCAGAACTCTTTGCGTACCCCTTGTTTCCCACCAGTTTCTCAACTTTAACCCAGGAGATTACCGCAATGCCAAGCGCTGGCGAACTGATCGAAAAAACGTTGATGGAGCATCAAGTCTTGCTTCACCCTGAGGTGAAGAAAGTCGGTGTTCCTCACGTCGACCTCGAAACGTTTAACGCTCTTAGGGCCATGGTCCGGAGAACTCAGAAAGGCAAGTTTCCGTTTCCTGGTCACAAACTCGTTAAAGACAGGCACGGTCGCCTCATCGATGGTCGAGCGCGTTGTGCAGCAATGCTCATCGAGGGGCGAAAGCCTACCGTCTCCGACTGGATTGTCGTCAACTCGTCCGACGAGGCGGTAAAGCTCAGGATCCTACGCACCAACTTGAACCGGCGGCATCTGACCTCGAGTCAGAGGGCCATGACTATTGCGAAACAGATCGTATCGGCGCCGCGAACAATGAAGAAGAAACTCAGGGAAATGGGCACGTCGACCCAGTCGGTTGAACTCGCCCAACGTGTATGGAAGTCCGGCGACGAAGAACTGATTGAACAAGTGATCGCCGGGAAGATTACAGTCAGCAAGGCCGTGAAATCATTGCGCGGAAACTTGGCGTCGGCTGACGAGGATGGTGAGGACACAAGCAGCGAGCCTGGCGAGCGGGAGTACCAGGTTGACGATGCCGACCCGAAAGTCTCCGACGCCGAATCGCGGGGGACTAGCCGCGCATCGAATGGCGGCAGCGAGTCTAAGAGGCGTGGCCGCCCCACGGGCGATCCTGCGTTGCTTGCGTGGGATCGTGGATGGAAAGAGTTGAGCAAGATTTCCGGCAAGACGATGCTTCTCACGAAAAAATGGCGCCCTACGAAGCCCGTGCTCGCTGAGCGACAAGAGCTTCTGAAAAAGATTCAAGACGTGTTGCGCAAAGCGAAGCCGCGCCTTGCCAGTGGATAACGAACGAGTCCAACTGCGGGAGACCTCAGGTGGTCGCCACCCGCAGTTGGCTCGTTCAGAGCGATGACATGACCTTCAGGAGCCGATCTCAGGACCAGGCCAATCGCTTGCGATCGCCAAGCAAGCATATAGCCATTGAGAGTGAGGCCGACGGCCGCTTGTTTGAGTTCGAAATCATCATACCGAATGCTCCGCGTGAGGCTGCCGAGCCACAGCTGCTCACCGGGTTCGTGCAGGTCGGCGCATGTGCGGACATCAGGGAAATCGATTTTCGTCAATTGACGAAAATCGATTATTCGCTCTGACCGCAAAAGCGTCTGTCAAATATACCTATCATTGTCTGATTATGGTGTCTTGGACGTCTGCCGCGATTGTTCACAATGGGCTGTGCTCTATTGAATCACATAGCCCTTTCGAACCCCTCATCACATAACCATTACCGGCGCATCGCCATCTTGGGGAGATTACAGCTGCTTTCGCCTCTTCAGGCGGCACGCCAAACCTGCGATTTGCAGCTGAACCCGACCCACCAAAACACACACAAAACCCGCCCATTTTGGTGGGTCCTGGCTGCCTCGCCATCGCCCGAGGAGTCTCGTCGTCGCAGGCCGGTAAATCAGATGCGCGTAGCGCTACTCGGTCGCGCTTGGGCAAGCGGTTAAATGGCTGCAATCCACCCACACCGCCCATCCAGACATCGACCATCAGCGACACGGTAAACCGCCACTGCAAGTCCCGGCATGTGCCGCGGACATCACATGAGAGGAAGGCCGATCCGATGAAGACGAAGGCGCCAACATCGAGCAAGTCGACAACCCCAAAAGGAGTTCCGCCCCCCGTTGTGCTCCCGCCCATTGCGACCAGGCCATTCGGGATCGATACGATCCAGCAGGCCATGGGTCGATTGCCGGTGAACATGACCGGCGAGACGGTGACGACGTCGGAATTGGAGTTGGCGCCCCAGGACTACGACGCGACGTTGGGAACGCTCATGACCGCCGCGAAGCGGGGGACGTGGTTGTTCGCCGACGGTAAGACTCGGAGCGGTCTCAAATTCCCTTTCGACGCGGTTGTCGAGCTGGCAACGTTGAAGCAACAGCAGCGCGGGGCGGCCACACAGGGCAAGCGCGTGTCGGAGCACCTCGAGTTCACCATCACGTGCCAGCTGCCATCGCGGCGCCAGACGGTGATGACTGTCACGCTGAGGATCGACACCAACGGACGTTGCTGGATCAATTTGAGGGCCAATCCGACCCCTTTCCTTGCCGGGCATAATGCGTTCGCGGTCGCCTTGGAGGGGCAATCGCCGCGCGATGAGCTGCGGTGCCTACTGCGCCTACCATTCGAGGCGCTCACCGCCGTGCTTCGCTGCATCAACCCTGAGTTCATGTGGAGCTCGATCACCAACAGGCGCATGCGTGCGCTGCTGTTCCGGTTGACGAATATTCAGATTTTCACCTACCTCGCCGTGCCGAACGGGGAGCGGGGTAAGTTGCTCGGTTACCTGCGCTGCATGATGTCGGTGCCATTCGGCGATGGCCGTGGCCGGTATCGGCTGCTGGCTGACGCCCTCAATGTTCGTTTCGACACCCGGCATAGTGCCGCCGATGTCCAGACGCTGCTGTTCGTATGCCTGGTTGGTGGTCGCGCTGCGGTGTCGGTCAACTTGTATGAGAAAGACGCCAAGGTCGGCGCTGATGACCGTATGGCAAAGGGTTGTGCGTTGGGTCTCTCAGAGTATGCGCTCCTAAAAGACGTGATCCGCCTCGACCTAACCTTGCATGAACCCGCCCTACGCGAGTTGTTCCGCGAAGCCCGCATCGGCAACAAGACGGACACGGCGTTGATGGCTGCCAATTTCGTCAAGGCCGTGCGTCGCCTCGACCTCGGCAAGGGGCGCTCGGGCAAGACGTGCCTAGCTTGGCTGTTGGATTACACGTTCGATCAGCGCTTGCCGTTGCAGAAGCTGCTGAACTTCCGGCCCTCGCTGCTCGAGAAAGCTCGGCGCGTTCTCAAGTCTTACAACCCGCAGGCGGCTCTAGTCTTCAGGGCATGGTGGCGGGAAGCTCCGGCTACCCGAGGTGACCGAGGTAGTTTCGTGCTGTTCGCCATGCGGCATGCGTCGTTCAAGTTGTCGCGCGAGCAGGCGCGCAAGACGCGGAGCAAGCTGCTGGCCCTCGGCCTCGACCCCGATATTCCCGGTGATGTCTATGAGGCGTTCTACGCGCAAACGTTCGTGTGGGACATGCCTCGCGTTGAGCGCACGAAGTTCTGCAAGGCGCTGCAGGCAAGGGATGGCGAGGTGATCGCCAAGTACATGGCGCGCAGCCGGGCTCGGTCCGCGACGAAGATCGACGAGGTCGCCGCCACCATTCGACAGATGCTCGAATCAGCTGAGGTGCCCGCTGTCGCGGTTGGTCCATCCGCTTCGAAGGCGGCGGTAGCGCTGCCGAAATCGAGCTCATCGAAGGTCGCGAGATCGCGGACGGTAAATGAAGAGCAGCGGGGCATTCGGAACATCAACCTCACATCGGCATGACCGCCCCGGTCGCCGCCAACATCGGCGACTTCGTGCAGACAACAAGGAACAGCGACATGGAAACTACGACGAGCAACATGCATCCGACGAACCAGAACGCCACGCCAAACCATCCGGCACCCGCGCTAAGCAAAGCAGCCCAACTTGTAAACCTCGCGATCAAGCACGCCGACCTGTTCCACGATGGGGATGGGGTCGCGTATGCAAAGGTCAAGGTGAAGGGGCGGTCCGAAGTCTATGCCGTCGACTCGACTGAGTTCCGGCAGTGGCTCGACGGCCTCGGCTTCGCACACACGCAGACCGGCTTTTCGCAATCGACGCTGAACGCGGCCGTCGCCACGCTATGCTCGCGAGCGAGGCATGTTGGCCCGAAGCGCACCGTGCACCTTCGTACCGCCATTCAAGACGGCGTCTACTACATCGATCTGTGCGATGCGAAGCGCCGCGTCGTCGAGGTTGGTCCTTATGAATGGAGGATACTCGACCGTGCGCCGGTTCTGTTTCGTCGCACCAGTCACATGCGCGCGCTACCGTTGCCGAGGCGCAACGGCACGTTCGACGCCGTGAAGTCGGTCGTGAACTTGCCGAAGTTGAGCGATCAGATTCTCGTGCTGGCTTGGCTTATCGAAAGCCTGCGCCCCAACACGCCCTACGTGGGGCTCGGCCTGTTCGGCGAGGCGGGCACAACGAAGTCGAGCACGCAGCACTTCCTGTGCTCTCTGGTCGACCCGGGCGCCGAGAACTTGCGTACGAAGCCCGAGTCCCGGAAGGACCTTTTTGTCGAGGCGCACAACTCAAGGCTCGTGAGTTACGAGAACCTTAGCAAGTTGACGCCAGACATACAGGACGCGTTGTGCTCGATGTTGACTGGCGGCGGGTTTTCGACTCGGAGGCTTAGAACCAACACGGCGTTGACCACCTTCAGCATCAAGCGACCGGTCATCCTGAACGGCGTGGAGAACGTGGTGACGGCCCCGGACTTGGCTGACCGGTTCATCTGCCTCGATCTCGAGCTCGTCGGTGAAAGGCGGACGGAAGTCGAGGTCAAGGCACAGCAGCGACGCGCCCGGGGTGAGATCTTCGGGGCCATCTTGACCAGTTTCTCGAAGGCGCTCGCGATCATGCCGAAGGTTGCCCAGGAGAAGTTGGACTTGCCACGCATGAGCGATTTCGCAGTGCTGGGCGAGGCGATATCGCGATCCTATGGCATGGCGCCGGGTTGGTTCATCTCGGTCTTCAACGCGAACCGGAAGGTTGCCGTTCGAGATGGTGTTGCTGCTGAGCCATTCTGCGACGCGCTCGCCTCGCTAGCCCTTGACCGACCTGGCGGGTTCGTCGGCACGTTCGCGGAATTGCGGGGCACTCTCGAGTCACACGTGAGGAGGGCCGACGTCGTCATCCCGAGGTCCGGGCAGGCCAGACGATTGGCACCAGCACTCCGCCAGCTGGGCATCTCGCTGGCCAAGTTGGGGCAGCGAAGCAGTCGCGAGACGATCTGGCAGCTCAAGGCCGTCGACCCGGCCAGATGATCGTTGCGGCTCGATCAACCCCGCGGGCGTCGCCGATCCAGTCGACGCCCGCGGGGGGGGGCGGTGGACCACCGTGCGCGCCAACTTTGGACTCAGCAGTAGGTCGCCGCCATGAAGAGGAAGCAAACATCGGTGCCGCCGGTGCTGCCGTGTGTTGTTCGCTGGCAGGCCTCACCGTCGCGCGAGCATTCCGGTCCTGTGCGACGGGTGGTCGACCGTGATAACGGGAGCTCGGCGGAAGGTGGTCGTATCCAACGAGTTTATCGACGCTCCACGGTCCCAGACTGCCGGGCCCGCTGGAGGAAACGGGATCGGCGTCACAACGGCGATGAATTGCGTGAGTGCGCTGGCCGCAATGTGCACTGAGGTCCCCAATATAGGTCATTGAAGGGCATCCTGCGCTGGCCGCGCGCAATCGTGTGAGCACGACGTGTGCGGACCCATGAGCCGTGGCGAAGCCGCTCCTGTTCCCCACATATGCCGCACGCGAAGCTGGAGCGTTCCACGGCTCGTGTGATGATGGCCCGCACTGTTTCGTCACCACCGCTGACGCAAATGCAAAGCGTGCCGCACTTCACTTTGGTTTGCGGCACTTCGGGGAATGCTGAGCGGCTCGACAGGAACGCCACCTCGATCTCTGTCGCGCCTGTATCAATGTTGTGCAACCAGCCGTCCTTGATGGCAAAGCCGTCAGTCCCGCACGCGTGGTGCGGAGACATTGTCGTTCACGTTGAATGTGGCCTCCTCAACGCGTGAGCGCCCCATTCCCGCAGCAGTAGGCGGCGGCGCGTGCGGTTCATCATCGACAGAGCGCGACCCGCGAAACCGACACTCGATACGCCCGCCCTGGTCTGGAGCGGCAGCGTTTCTTTCGCGGGCGCCGGTCGGCGTCATACATCGATCGAGTAATACGTTCGATTTGGGCTGCGTAAACAGAAAGTGGTCGCGCACGTCACGGCCGACCAAACAGTGCAGCGGTTATCATCTCTTGGAGAGAAGATCATGAAAAAGACGAAGGCGAAAGCAAGGGCGAAAGCCAAGGCTCAGGCGAGTTTGAAGGCGAGGGCGAAGCCAGCCAACACGTTTCCAGTGAAGAATTCACTGAAATCTTTCGAGCACTATTCGAAGCGCTTTGAGGTAGCGAAGGCGGCGTGCGCAGATGTGAAGGAACATGTCGCGCGCGACTTCATCGGACAGTTTGTTGATACGTTGCTTGACGGGATGGGCCTGGATTCCGAACCGGCAGCGAAAGCCTACATGCTCAGCGTGGTTCTCTCCTGTAACGACGTGTCCATTCTTGCGAGCTACGGGCTCGATCCTGGAGAGCTCGCGACTATCGACGAGCGCTTTCGGCGCAACGGTATCTGGTGTGGGAACGACATCACTCCTTTCGAGAACGAGATTGAAGTGGCGCTCTTTGCCTTGGTCGGTGACGGTTTCCTGATCCGCACTGGAGAGAGACGAAATGGCCAATACGTCTACCGCATGCATCCCCAAGCGAACGACGAGGACTAGGAGCAGCGGCTCTATCGCGGTTCTGAGGTCGAGAGTTATCCATGAGTTGGTGTCGCAAGGTCGGGTAGAACTAAGTCCGGCTTGATATAGTGTGCATTGGGGCGGGTCGTCGCGGTCGTGGCGCGGCCCGCCCCCCCCTCCCTGTCGACTGTGCGGTGCTGAAGATCAAACATCTCCGCGGTGCACTGCCACGAGGTGGCGTGATCCCGGCTCGAATTGCACAGCGGGCCGCTGGCGGCACGCGGGCGGCAACTCGCCGCCAATTACTATGCGAGGCACAAGCTGATGCCCGCGCCCGCCTCCGTTGAGCGGCCGTCTCTGACGTCTCGGACGCTCTGCCGGGATGCGTAAAGCGAGACTGCGACGCTGGTAGGCAGCCGCCGTCGGTGCCGCCGATACGTCATGACGCGTCACCCATCGAGACCGTACGTTGCTGAGTGCTGTTGCAGTTGCGCGTCGATCGGCGGAGCCGACCGCGCCCTTCCCCTCACCTAAAACCCGGAGACCATCCATGACTCTCAAGACACTCGAGCTATGCGCAGGCGCTGGCGGTCAAGCCCTTGGCCTCGCACGCGCCGGGTTCCGTCACGTCGCCCTCATCGATAACGACGAGCACGCTTGCCAGACCTTGACGTTGAATATGCCGGGCGCCCGCGTGATCCGCGCCGACATCCGCAAATTACGCAATCTCAAGCGGTTCAGGGGCATCGATCTCCTTGCTGCCGGACTACCTTGCCCACCGTTCTCAGTCGCAGGGCAGCAGCTCGGCGATGCCGACGACCGCAACTTGTTTCCCGCCATGTTCAACATCGTGAAGGCGACGCGGCCGAAAGCCGTCATGATCGAGAACGTACCGGGCCTGCTGGCGCCGAAGTTCGATGATTACCGGCAGCAGCTCTGCGATCGCTTCGACGCCCTCGGGTATCACACCGACATGCGGCTGATCGATGCCAATCGCTTTGGCGTGCCACAACGGCGGCAGCGCGTCATCATCGTGGCCCTGCGCCATCGCTACGCCGATCGCTTCCATTGGCCGAAGTCGGTTGACCAGTCGGCCCAGACGGTCGGCGAGGCGTTATACGACCTTATGGCGGCCAAGGGCTGGCCTGGCGTGGTGGCATGGGCAGAGAACGCCAACGATGTCGCGCCGACCATCGTCGGTGGTTCGAAGAAGCATGGCGGTGCCGATCTCGGCCCGTCGCGCACGCGCGCGGCGTGGGCCAAGCTAGGTGTCGAAGGCAAGAGTCTGGCCGATGAAGCTCCTGACAAAGCCTTCACTGGCCTGCCGCGGCTCACCCTGGACATGGTCGCTCGCTTGCAAGGGTTCCCCGATGCCTGGCAATTCGCTGGCCGCAAGACGCATGCGTATCGCCAGATTGGCAATGCGCTGCCTCCTGCCGTTGCCAGGGCCGTGGCCTTGCAGATCAAGAAGGCCATCGCACCGCAACACCGAATCGACGTCGCGCGGCGGCAGGCGCCGAGACATGTTGTCGGAGCCCCAGCATGAGCACCGTCGTTAAATCTACAACTGACCCACTGAACCGCCAACAGCGCCAGGCCGTCGAGCATGGCGTCGTCGGCACCGGCGCCAACGTCGCGGGCCCGCTGCTTGTCATCGCGGGGGCTGGCACGGGCAAGACGAGCGTGCTGGCACATCGCGTCGCCAACCTCATTGTGCATGGCGCCGACCCCACACGCATCCTGTTGCTGACCTTCACGCGTTTGGCTGCGGAGGAAATGAAGAAGCGCGTCGCAGGCATCGTCGGCGCCACAAACAAAAGCACAGCCGTCGAAGTCTCGTGGTCGGGCACATTCCACGCCGTCGCCAACCGGCTGCTGCGCGCCCATGCCCGCCGCGTCGGCCTCGACGCCAACTTCAACATCCTCGACCGCGGCGATGCCGCCGATCTGATGGGCTTGGCGCGCAAGAAACTCGGCTACGACAAGTTGCGCAAGCGTTTCCCTGACAAGGCCGCTTGCCTCGAAATCTACTCCTACAAGGTCAATTCCTGCCGCTCCTTGAAAGAGGTCCTCGAGACCCGATTTCCGGATGACAAGCCGTTCCGCAAGAAACTGCGCAAGCTGTTCGTCGCCTACGTCGCCGAAAAGCAACGCAACAACGTGCTCGATTACGACGATCTGCTCCTCTATTGGGCTGAGATCTTGGCCGTGCCGAAACTCGCCAAGCGCATCGGCGCCATGTTCGATCATGTGCTGGTCGATGAGTTCCAGGACACCAACGCACTGCAGTCGTTGATACTGCGCCGCCTCAAGGGCGACGGCCGTGGGCTCACCGTGGTCGGTGATGACGCTCAGGCGATCTACAGTTTTCGTGCGGCCGAAGCCCGCAACATCCTCGCGTTCCCTGACCTGTTCCAGCCGCCCGCCACGATCGTCAAGCTGGAGCAGAACTACCGTTCGACCAAGCCGATATTGAAGGCATCGAACGCGGTCATCAACGAGGCGAGCGAGGGGTTCAAGAAGACACTGCGCACGACCCGCAAAGGCGGCGGTAAGCCAAGGCTCATCACGGTCGCCGATGACCAGGCCCAGGCCGCCTACATCGCCGACCAGGTGAAGGGGCAGTTGGAGAACGGCCGCACGCTCAGCCAGCAGGCGGTGCTGTTTCGCGCCTCGCATCATAGTGCCGCACTTGAGATTGAGCTGAACGCCCGCCGGATACCGTTCGTCAAGTTCGGCGGCATCAAGTTCATGGAGGCTGCGCACATCAAGGACGTGCTGGCGGTGCTGCGTTGGTTCGAGAACCAGGCCGATCAGATCGCGGGACGCCGTGTGCTGGCGCTGCTGCCGCGTGTCGGTGTGGCAACTGCCGACAAGATGCTGTCCACCATCGGCACCCGCGATGTCGCAACTACGATGGCGTCGATCGCCGCCCCGCGGCAGGCCGCCCCGGCGTTGAAGGATCTTACCAAACTAGCCCGGTGCCTGACTCTCGACGACGCCGCGTGGGCGGGCCAACTCGAGCGCGTTCGGCGCTGGTATGAACCGATCCTCGAAAGCAAATACGACACCCTGCCACAGCGGCGTGCCGACCTCGACCAATTGCAGGCGATTGCAGCGGGCTATTCGACGCGTCAGACATTCCTCGCCGAATTGACGCTCGATCCCCCGACGAAAACCACAATCGTGGAAGGCAAGGACACCATCGACGACGTGCTGACGCTGTCAACGATCCACTCCGTGAAGGGGCGCGAATGGCAGGCGGTGACCGTGCTTAATGCCATTGACGGCTGCATACCTTCAAGCCGGGCAGAGACCGCCGAGGAACTCGAGGAGGAGCGGAGGCTTCTGTATGTGGCCATGACGCGCGCGAAAAGTGATCTGACGCTGACGATGCCGTGGTGTGCCGGTGGCTTTGGCAAGCCACGGGACGCCACGAACATGCGCACGCCGTTCATTGACGATGACATGCTCCGATTGTTCGAGCGGCGGACGTGGCGACCAGCAGACGCCGCCGACGACGACGGCACCAGCAATGCCGAAGTCGACCTCATGGCGCGCATTCGCGCCTGGTCGCATCAGCTGTAACCGATAGGTTGCCAGGCGAAGGCGCCTCAAGCTGGAGTGCCGGTGAGCACCTCGCGTAGTCGGGGCCGATCACTCACCGTCAATAACGAATTGTCCCGAAGCCCAGATGCGGGCTACCCTTGCACATGCTCGAAGCTGGGAGATAAGCTGACGGCGGTCAAGAGACTGGCAGCTTCTGGGGGTTGACCGTCCGTCGTCGGCGGCTGTGGCGATGCTTGAGGTTGACCCGAAGCCGCCGGACGGTCTGTTCGCACTGCGACGTCCGAAGCTGGCGATAGCGGAAGTCCCAAATTCCGTCATTTCTGATACCGGCGTTGCCTTGTGTGGGGCCGCCTTACCTGTATGTTCTCTGTCACCAAAACGCACGGGGGTGGGGGAGCGATATGGGGACCGACCGATCGTATCGCGTCATGCTGTCGAGCACGTTTCGCGACCTCAAGCAGCATCGTTTGGCTGTGATCGCCGCCATGAACGGCGAGCAGATGATTCCCCTTGCGCAGGAGTTCGACGGCGCTCTTCCTGCTGACCTAATTAAGTCTTCGCTCGACAAGGTCGAGCAGGCGGATGTTTACGTCGGCATGATCGCTTCCCGCTACGGGCAACGGCCCTACTGCGCGGATCGCAATCCCCAACGTCTATCGCTCACGGAGCTTGAGTACCGGCGGGCGGCGGAACGCAAGCTCCCGCGGCTGATGTTCATCATGGCGGACGACCATCCGTTGACCCACTCTGATCTCAAACTGAGCCTGGAGGAAGGCGACGAGGCGCGGCAGCTTCAGCAAGGCTTCGTCGCTCTGGTCTTGAAGGACGGGATCACTGCCGAGTTCTCCTCGCCACATGACCTGAAAGCTCAGGCAACGAAGACATTCGTCGACTTCCTGAAGCAAGCTATTGCCAAGGCCTCCCCTGCACCTACATCGACCGCCCCCAAGACTCAGGTCGGACCCGATGAAACGCTGCCAACGCCGCCTCCCGCGTTTCACGTTGTTCGCAAGCCCTACGTCGAGAAGCGTGTCTTCGCAGGCAGATTCGACGAACTGGCGCTGATCGATGCCTGGGCTACCGGCCCCGACACCATGCTACTGCTTCAGGCGATCGGCGGCATGGGCAAGAGCATGCTCACCTGGCACTGGCTCAAGAATTATGCGTCGCAGGTGCGCCCCAACTGGGCGGGCCAGCTTTGGTACAGCTTCTACGAACATGGCGCGGACCTCAACGATTTTCTCGTCCATGCGCTCGCCTACATCCGACAATGTCCGCCGGCCACGCTTCGCCGCATGCGCACGCTCGACCTGGGCTACGCGCTGCGCCAGGAACTCCACGCGCGCCCGTGGCTGTTGATCCTCGACGGATTGGAGCGCGTGCTTGTTGCCTACAACCGTGCTGGCAAGGAGCACATGAGCGACGACGATGCCGAGGTTGCCCGGGATGCTATGGGCCTTGACCGCGCACCGCGCGCCTGTTTCCGACCTGAGGACGACGATGTGCTGGCAATGCTGGCGCAGGCCGGCAAAGGCAAGCTCCTCGCCTCCTCCCGCTTGACGCCGACCGCGCTGACCAACGAGGCGCAGCAGCCGATCCGCGGCGTACAGCACGTGGCTTTGGAGGGGCTTGCGCCAGAGGACGGCGAGCAAGTGTTGCGCACCGCCGGTGTGTGTGGCGACGGCTGGAAGATGCGCCACTTTCTGGACCAAAATTTTGCTGGCCATCCCCTGTCGGTCGGTACCGTGGCCGGCCAAATCATGACTTTCATCGAGGCGCGCGGGGATTTCGACCGCTGGGTGGATAGTCCAAGGGGCGGAAAAGATCCAGGTCTAATTTCCGGGAAACTGCGCGGCCGCCAAAACCATATCCTTTCGCGCGCCTTTGACGACCTCGACGCCGATCAACAGGCGCTGCTTGGTAGTTTAGCGATGGCTAATGTCGAGCTGGTGCCGGAGGTGGTCCGCCTGCTTAACCCGATGCGGCCGATCAAGCCGAGGACGATGAAGGAGCCGAAGGCAAAGAACAACGAGACCCTTTATGGTTCGACGAACGATCCTGTCATCGATGCTGCTTTCAATGAGTGGCTCCAAGCCGAGACGCAAGAGGCGCGCGAGGCGGCGAACACAAGGCTACAAGCGTTCCGTATTGCGGATCTGGATAAACAGCAGCAAGACTACGACGCGTATCTGGCCGCAGTGAAAAACTGGCAACTGCAAGTGGTTCCCGCCGATGGGTGGCTGGAGCGCGCTTTGCCGGAACTCGAGTCGCGCGGCCTCGTGCAGTACGACGGAGCCAGCGGCGCGCTAGACATGCATCCGGCTATTCGCCACACGGCGCTGCTAGGGCTCTCACCCGACATCCGCAGCCGCACCGGCAGCCACGTCTCGGATTCCCTTTCTTCTCGCCCCGTCAAGCCGTTCGAGGAGGCACACACTCGCGACGACCTCGCATTGCCGATCACGCGCGTCGAGGCGCTCAACGCCGCGGGCAAGTTCGCGGAAGGATGGGAGCTGCTACAAAGCAGTGAACTCCTTGACGCGTTGTTTCGGCTGCACTTAGCTCATGAGGCGCTTGAGTTGCTGCAGGCCTACTTCCCCGAAGGCTGGGAAACGGGCCCAGTAGCCCTTCCCGAGGAGAGCCGAGTAGACGCGTTGGAATCGGCTGCGGTGTTTCTGCGGTGGTCAGGCAGGCCGCAGACGGCATTGACAGTTCGAATTCATGCCACCGATTTGCGACTCAAGCTGGACGATCCAGATGCGGGACAACTATTTAATATCGCAGTTGTCCTCGAGAGTTTGGGCAAGCGGTCGCACGCCGATCGAGTTGAAGCACTCGCTTTCCAACTAGCGGAAGTGTCCGGAGAGGATACGACATGGTTTACCGCGGAACGGGCACGACGTTTTTGTACCGCGGGTCGCCTGCAAGAAGCCGAAACACTTCTAGCCCCATTGCGGACGCAGGCCGAAGCAAGAGAACTCTCCGACTCCAATGAAGCGCGGGTCCTTACAGTTGATCTCGTGCTAGCCTGCCTGAATGGGGACCTTAGCGAACCAATAGCCGTGCCAAAGCTGGCGCGGATCCAAGCACTCGGCCAACGCTTCCTTGAGACCGAATCCATGCCGGTCTTCGCCGCCTGGCACCAGACCCATGGACGGCACCAGATTGCCCTTGAGACATTTAGTGACTTGATCGCGCTGGCTAACAAGCTTGGCCTGCCGGATCTGCCTGCCTACGAGGCGCGACGTGCTCTCTCGCTGGTCAGCCTTGGCCGGACGGACGATGCGCGCCGAATCGCCGACAAGGTCGATACAGGTAGGTCACCGCCGCGTAGTACACTTGCGCTGCTCTATTTGGCACTGGGCGACCACGATAAGGCTCGCGTGCACGCGCTCAGTGGATACCGGCAAGCCTGGGGCGAGGGCCCGCCTTATCACCACAACTGGGATCTGGAGGATTGCCGCAAGGTACTCGTTGCAGTCGGCGAGCCACAGCCCCAGCTGCCACCATTCGACCCCATGAAGGTCGAGCCGTTCGACTTCGAGCCGGCAGTCGAGCGCCTGATCGAGAAAAAGCTCGCCAAGAAGGCCGAGAGAGAAGCGGAAAAAGCAAAGCGGGACGCAACCCAGAATGCAAGAACCGCTCCAGCCCAAGCCCCGGGGGCATCGGCTGATGCGGAAATTCGAACGGGCAATTCTCCAGTGACGCCAGATACCGTCACGCGTGCCGTCGGCACCACGGCGATCGCACCAGAGTGGGTTGTTGCTCCGGCCGATGTCGAGGGGGCTCGATACATCGAGACTCGTCGCGAGACTCACATCTTCGCCCTGAATGACGGCCGCTTTTACCTCGACGGCACGATCGCAGTCGCCACGCTGGAACTCGCTCGCGCCACGATCGACGAACTCGTCAAACCCAGGCGCTAAGCCTGTCAGCTTCAGAATCTCTTAGCTGTCGTGCAATGCTCGAATGCTCTAGAACGGTGTTGTTCTCTTGCTGGCCCAGACCGCCGAAACGACACTGGCGCCAGTCCGGTCGGTTCAAAGCAATACCTTCCGACGGCCACGGTCTGTTCGTCAACCGGTCGGTATCGAGTGTTGACCGACCGATGCCAGTGCGTCACAATGACGCGCGCTGTTGACCCAGTCCGGAAGTGCTGGCCGCTGCCAGTTGAACAGTCTTACGAGTCCGCTTACGAACACAACGACAAGCAGCGAACTAAAGGCAGCGGGTCGAGAACGAAACGTGCAGGTGAGCGCCGAACACTTATTCTGTTTGTCTCCCCCACATTTCGCTGCGATTTGTCGCCTGAAGCCATTTCACACCGAACGAACTTAACTTGAGTTCGCGCTTATGCTCTGAGAACGTCCAATCTTTTCCTCCAACCAGATAGATATTGAGTATTCGACCTATATCTCGGGTTATAAGAAATGCATCCTGACCCTGCCGTGGTGCGTATTCTAGAACGTGAACCATGTGAGGAAGCAGAGCCATGAATTCTCTCGCAACCAGCCAAGGCTCAGAGAAACCCCTCGCAATTAGCGCATTTGCTGCTGCGAGAACAAGGCGACTGGAAAAACAACCTGCTTGTTCCAATCGATTCGAAATCTCCAATCGTTTCCGTATAGCCGCCTGCACTAGTACGTGAGTGTCAACCAATGCGAGATCACCGTCATCTTGCTGCCGGATGAGGGACAATTCAGCGAGAGCACTCACGGCATCGAGCCTGAACTGTGGCGCCCACGTGAGCGACGTCGTTACGTCAACTGGTCCAGTCTCTGCCAGATATGGCCAAAGAGATTCGTCGAACAATACATTGATGGGGGCTGCCGTAGGCCCAAGGAACCCCAGCACATCCATGATATCACTTGAAAGCCGTGGAGCAGCCGCACTGATTGACATTTCCAGCGTAGTGAAAACACTTGACTCGTTTGCAGAGCCTCTCGGGGCGCGAGCTAAATATTGGCTTAGATTACGCTGGTAGATCCCGAATGTGGGACCGCCCCGTCTGCTATTGCAAAATGCGCCTGCATGCTCAAGCGCCAGGGGTAAGCCTCCGAGTAGCTGAGCAAGCGCACTTGCACCTGCCTCATCGTCACGCTCGGCCCGTTTGTCAACGCCGGAGCAAAATTGCATCGGCTGGCCGGAGCAATAATCCATCAGTCTTGAACGCAAGAAGGCCCCCGCGCGCGGGGGCCTTCTTGCGTTCGCGTTGTCTTTTTCAGCCCCGCTCTTCT
>JBJXDZ010000056.1:0-8919 GCA_046154645.1 Hyphomicrobiaceae bacterium | reverse complement strand
CGCCCACCTTGCTGCAACTGCTCAGGGCAGCTTCGGGTCACAGACGAAAACGTCAGCCTGATCGGCGCGTTATGTCGTCCGCTTCGGCCAGCTGCGGACATCGAGGTACCGGTGTCTGCTGCCAAATAGCGACTCTTACTGATTGCCCCTGCTTCCCCTCGCGAGCGTTAGCTAACGCATTGTTGTCGGTTCGCGCGGCAATGTTCCGCGCATGGCGCGAAACATGGGAATCGATAATGGCAAGCGCGACCAACGTCTTCAAGCATCTGCGAGACATCGATGCGGCGAAATCGTTCGAGACAGGCCATCCCGGCTACGATCGATTTTTCACTGCCGCAAAAGAGTATCATGGCCCTCTGGAGGGCCAAGACACCTTTACCCGTGAAGAGCTTCTGCGGGAGCTGCCGTTCCTGACTCTCATCGAGGCTGAGCATGCCGAGAGCCTTGGTCGCGCAATGTTCATCAATGCATATACTGCCTACGCTGTGCGGGGCTGGGGAGATAGCTGGAACGTCCCCTATGAGTTGCAGCCCAAAATGAGGTTTGCGACACGAGCTTTCGACGCGTTTACCCGCCCATTGCCACATGCGCGTCTCAGCGTGGCGGATGTCGAAGCGCTGCTACGGGAAATTCCAGTGGCCTTGTTTCATGATCAGCTTGTCCTGTTTAGCGAAATGTTCTTCAGATCTTTTTCACGGCCACTGCCGGCCTCGCTGGAAGGGCCGTTGAACAGATTTGTCGACGATGCATTTGAACGGCCGGACTTCTTTCATCATGGCGTGCTGGCTCACTCTGATGCCGAGGCGATCATCGGGCGGCATTTGCAATTCATGGCCGTTCTCGGCCGCGCCCCTGAAAGCCATCCCTTCTACCGCGAGCGATCTCGCGTCTTCGACCTCGCGCGGCGGCAAGCGGCTGAGATGGTGCCGAAGCTTGGCGCCGTGCATGCGCGCTATGCAACGGCGATGGACAATGGCCGTTGGAATTGGTTCCGGCGGGACCTCCCATCGGGGGAGGTGCGCCAGTTCCAGGCGGCGGTCGATGGCGCCAGCCCGAGCGAGCTCGGGCAAATGGTCGCCGATCAATGCCTTTTGACGATGCGGCCCTATCAGCTGGAGGTTGATCGCTGGCAGCATGCCGGCGTTCCTTTCCAGCCGGCCGGCCTTGATCTGCGTCAGCTGGCGCTCGACACTGCAGTACAGCGCAAGATGCAGCTGCCCCCGGAGCAGGCGTGCGTCATACTCGAATACATGGCCATCCACGGGTCGATCCACTTTCAAAAAATTCCGACCCTGACTTACCGCCTCGCACGAACGCTCTCGCGTAGTCTACCGACGCGGCGGCCCGATCTGGAGCGTCTGGTCAAGCAGACACTCCACAATACGTCTCAGCCGACGAAAGAGCTTTTGCTCGACACGCTCCGGGCTGAGAGACGCGGCGTTTTTGAACGAACGCTGCGGCGCTACTGCTGGAAACTCTTCTCACCCGAAGACAAACCTGAAATGTGGGCGGAGTGGGTTGCCGATAAACGGGCCTCGCTCATCGAACAGATCGGCAAAACGCGGCCGATCGGATTGGCCGCGCCTCGCTCTGCACAACTGCCTGACTGGGGACGCTTGAACGGGCAGCTCTATCATCTCGACGCGGTGGGCTACGCCAAACGCATCGCACAGGCGCAGTCAGGCGGGGCCGATGTTTCGGCGGCGCTCAAGGATCTGCGACAACTGTCGGCGATGGCACGCAACAATCTTGCGGTCCTGGAGGCTTCGGCCGCAGGTACCGCGTCGTCGCCCCAAGTGACCATGCGCAGCATTGCGCCGTCACGGCCGCCGAGGATTGCCAATACAGTCCCGAATGCATCCCTGTTCGGACTGCGACAGCTGCCGACAACGGAGCAATTGATCGATTGCGAGCGACGTACACTGGCCATGCTCGATCATGTGGTCGCCCGCATCGATCTGATCCGCCGGTGTCCTGCTCTCGTGTCCTTCGAGCGCACCATTCACACTGTGCCGGATACCTGGGTAAAATGGAGCGACGTTATGCGAACCATGTGGCTCGACGCACCATTTCCGAGTGTCGTCCCGGCCGGGTTGTGCGAACGTGTCGACGCTATCGATTTCAATCTGCTGGAAGGACCGTATCTGTTCGACACCGAGCCGAGATACACCGAAACGGAATTTGCTGCATGGCGCGCCGCGGTCTTGAGCTTGTACCGTGTTCCTGTAGCGTCCGCGGCGCCCGCTTTGCAGAGGATCGCTGAGAAATGCTTCGCGACGCACCTGACACCGGCTTGGAGCTACGCCAAGCGGGGATATCGCGCGGAAGAACTTGGCAGAGACGCTCTCTGGGCTCTGGAAATGCTCCCGAGAAAAGCTGGCCTGGAGATCGTCTCCAATCTCTGGTCGCGTGTGTATCCGGAGCCACTGCGCAATGACTTACGCGATGTCGTTGCTTCGATCGAGCGAGGTCCGATGAACTGAAGGACGTCCACTTCCGATGATCTGGTGGATTGGACTGTCCAAAGCAGTCCATCGTGATCCGATGCCATTCGGCGCGGCAAGCAGCTCGGCATTGGTGGGACCGCCGACGGGACCGACCAACACAAACTCGAAAAATACCAACAAAATCAATAGTGCATGGCGGAGAGGGGGGATGAAGGGGGCTCTATTTTACGGGCTCTTCGGAGGATTGCGTCAGCGGATCCCCCCGCAAGTTCCCCCAATCATCGGCCCCAATCTTTTTGCGTCCGCCAGTGTCCGGATTGGTTCCGACCCTGTGGATAACTCAGCTTACTCGGGACGCGTCTCGATCCAGGACCGCACTTCGGAGGCGCGCCAAGCGACTCGACCGGGGCCGAGGTGGCGTTGTCGTGGAAACAAGCCGAGCACCATATACTTGTAGACCGAGGCACGTGAGAGACCGGTTTTGTTTCGCACGATCTTGATGCTCCACATCTCGTCGTCGATCGGCTTGGGCGCCGGCGTCGGTCGACGCGCATAATCGAACAGGTCATCCATCGGCGCTCCTTGAGAACCGTCTGATCTAACCTGATGTGGACGACGATGGTGCATGATGCGCCTCCAATTCCAGTCAGCACGCCATCGAGTGCAGATATGCTATTCATCAGCCCCGAGACGAACGGTCGGCATACACCCCAAACATTATGAGGGCCTGCCCGCCACTTTCGTTGGCGCACCACGAGTGCGCCCGCGATGTAGCTGCGGCCATTATCAGTTCGTCACCAAACATCGACAATGAGGAGAAGCGGGAAAAGCGCGGATGCCCGAGGAAATCACCGGAAGTCATGCTCCCTTGGCGCGGCCAGTCTTGTCGGCCGCTGCCTGCGGCAAATTCCGTCCCCATCCCTCCGGAGCCGTCATCGCTTGCTCGCCCATCAGGCGAGCGATGACGGCGCAGTGGGGGATGGCCATCCCTCTGGTGAGTTGGAGCGAGCTTCGAATTGGAATCAGGCGCGACATCGCGATCGACGCGCGTGACGCGCGTGACGCGCATAGCGCACAACATCGCGGCCTTGCGCCAGCGGGCGTAACCCACATGGGCCGAGACCCGCGCCATGATCACGACTGTCGAATTGGAACCACTGCGGGGCTCGGTCGTGCGGCCTTCTGAGGGCCGCACGATAGCACGCGGTCGCGGCCGCCTTCCGGCCGCGAGGCGCCAGCCATGCTCTTTCGATTGTGCCAATTGGCACTCGACCATAGCGGCCGTCGAGATCATGGACGGACCGCATTCCTGGAGCGCCTGGACGCCCGAGTCTTCGCCGATGATGACCCAGCAAGTGCCAGAGCGTGATATATAACGTCGAATATTTCGTTGACATATTCGGCTATTTGTATCAATCATATTTCATGAAAAGCGCCCCGACACAGCGTGAACGCGCCCTCCTACTGCTGCGAGAAAAGGGCATGGCACGGCTGTCCGAGTTTGTCGCCGCCGGCATGACCGCGGCCACAATCGCAAGGATGCAAAAGGCCGGCGAGGTCGAACGCCTCGGGCGTGGCCTCTATCGGCTTCCCGATCAGTCCGTCGACGTCCATCACGATCTCGCCCTTGCGGCCAAGCTGGTGCCGGGCAGCGTCGTTTGCCTCGTGTCCGCGCTCGCCTTCCACGAACTGACCGACACGATCCCCTCGCGCGTCTGGATCGCCATTGCATCGAAGGATCGCAAGCCCGTGGTGACGCAGCCGCCGCTGCAGATCGTGCGCTTTGCGCCCAAGATGCTGCGATCAGGCATCGAGCATCATGTCATCGACGGCGTCGACGTGGCGATCACCACGCCCGCACGCACCGTGGTCGACCTCTTTCGCTATCGTGCGCCCGCCGGCCGCAGGTTCCAGAAGAGCCCCGGCCTCAACCTCGCGCTCGAAGGCCTGCGCGAGGTGCTGCGCAGCCGCAAAGCGACGCCATCGCAGCTTGCTCGGATCGCCGAAGCACTTGGCGTCTGGAAGCCGTTGCGGCCCTATCTCGAGGCCATGACCGCAAATGCGTGAGCCTGCCAACATCGCAGCATCCGTACGTGCACGCCTTCTGAACCTGTCGCGCGAGCGCAATCAACCGTTCCAACTGCTGCTGACGCGCTATGTGCTCGAACGGCTGCTCTATCGGCTCAGCTTGACCGCCCATCGCGAGCGCTTTGTCTTGAAAGGCGCGATGCTGATGACCGCCTGGCTCGACAACCCGTTCCGTCCGACACAAGATCTCGATCTCCTCGGCTTTGGCAATCCAGAACCCGGCGCGATGCTCGACGTGTTCGGCGAAGTCTGCCGGGTCGTGGCCGATGACGGCGTCGTCTTCGACCATGATGCACTCAGCGTAGAGCAGACCCGCGAGGATCTGGAGTATGGCGGACTTCGGCTGAAGACCAACGCGACGCTCGACGGCGCGCGCATCCGCGTGCTCGTCGATATCGGATTCGGCGATGCCGTCGAACCACAAGAGCGCGATTTGCCGGTGCTGCTCGACCTGCCGGCGCCACGCTTACGGACCTATCCGCCCGAGGCGGCGATCGCCGAGAAGTTCCAGGCCATGGTCATGCTCGGTCGCGCCAACAGTCGCATGAAGGACTTCTACGACATCTGGATGCTGGCGCGCTCGGATGCTTTCGCGATTGATGCGTTGCCGCGTGCGATCCGCGCCACCTTTGACCGGCGCGGCACCGAAGTTCCCGACGAACGTCCAGACGCGCTGACGCTTGAGTTCGCGGCGGATACCATGAAGCAGCAGCAGTGGACCTCCTTCGTCGAGAACGTCGCGATGCACCCCGGCACCCTGGCCGGAGTAATCGATGACCTTGCCGCATTCCTGATGCCGCAGGCGAAAGCAGCGCGCGCTTTGCCGGTAACACAGATGCGGTGACTGATGCACAAGATCGACAGGCGGTGAACTTCATCCTGAAATCACGCCGTAAATTCGCTGGTGGACGTTTCGCAGGTCTCGCTGATGGTACGCCGCCGGCTGTGATTGCTGACTTCGGCGTCTGTCTGACGCCAGTTCTTTATCTCGATGTCCAAAATTGAGCACGAATTCTTCCCGGAACTTCCTGTGTCGGATCGGCGACACGCCATCGCAATAAAGACCGCTGCCTTCATCGCCGACCATTGGGGCAAGGCACATTCCACAAGCACCGATGATCTTCGATCCGCAAGACAAGGGCACGACCGTTCAATTACCAACTCAATCGAAAGCGCTGCTGCTCATGACCTCCGCAGCTCGCTCAACCTCGCCGCTACGGGCATGAGTAGCGGCAAACCACAGCTGTCGGAGGGGGCAATTTTTAAGTTCAATCTGGGGCGTATTGCCTCATGGAGGAATGTTACTCTGGGAGAGTGTGTTCGCCGGTCGCATTTTTGCTGATGTCAGGGGCCGATCTACTTTAATCCTGGCAGCAATCTGCTGAAGCGCGGTCTTGGTTCGTAGCGTCTTGAGCAACTTCTGCACGATCGAATGTTGCTTGGGGCCGAACGCAGTCGGTGCTCGCTCGCTGAGCCGACCAACAATGTCGAGTACTGTCAAAGTCGGCTCGACGGCGAGCCACCCCTCGATAATGGCGACGTGGGGGTCGAGTATCGACGGCATGCGAACCCGAGTCTTGTAAGGCCGCCGGATCGGTCGATGCGTGGTGCGCGGCGCGCCGCTGTCGATCATTTTGCCGAGCCCTTTCGCGAACGTCGCAGCGTCCGGAGGCGGCGACTGGTCTGCAACGCTCGCACCACGATTACGCTTGCCGCGCGTGTCGACGCGGCTGCCCAACTCGACCTGCGCTGCACGCACCTCTGACAGCAGTGCCACGGGATCCAGTGTCCTATAAAGTTGTCGAAGACGCCGTTTGACGGCTTTGCTGACCATGGGATGCGCCAGAGCACGCGCGTACGGTGTGGCCGGAGCGTGGTAGTGCTTGATCACCTTTGAGCCTTCTCGATGCTTCTCCTTGAGCTTGAACGAGGGCTGGAAGAAGTTCACATGCAGTCGCGCCGCCGCGTAGAGGCGGGCCATCGCCTGAGCTGTTTCGAGACCGTCGAGCCGTCCATAACCGATGTCAACGGCACTTTGAACCTGACCCGGGTTTGTCGTGGTCGCCAACTTGAACCTGACCCGCCCGCGCTTTGCGTCAGTGTTCCCGCTCGCGGGAACACTGAGCTCAAACCTTTTCTTGCCTATCCGTTTTGGCCTTGGTGCCGGCCGTCGCCGTCAGTGTCGGATTTGGCTGCGGCCGGGCCAGGATGCCGGCGCGCCGGACAGGATGAAACTGCGAACTCATATGTGATTGAAACTGCTATATAATTTCCGATGGACATTTGAAACCGCGGCCACCGCCGGACCATGAACCGCGTTTTTCAGCTCGGCGTCGGCTACGAATCTGGAAAAACGTAGGTTCAAATCGGGGGCGCGCAACGGCTTATATCGGAATGCTCAAGCTGCGCACCGCTTGATAGCAGAGTTGCAAGCGTGCCGACGACTTCCAATTGCAGTGGTTCCGGTGCTGGCGTTGCATGGACGACGATCCGTCGGATCAAGGCGCGAACCAGCGAGACAGCTTCCAGATCGCCCTGCCCGCCACTTGCCAGCGCTTTGTGGATCTCGCCGACCTTGGCCGCGTAGCGTTGCGCGGCATCCGGAAAAATCTCGATCACATTGCCGGCCGATTCCTCGGCCATGGCCCGCTGCAGGTCTCGGCGCTGCGCTGCTAGCTCATTGAGACGCGGGCCTGCAACGGCTGGATCAGCGTGGCCGTCCTCCACCATCTTCATGGTGCGCGCGAATTTGCGTTCAACTTCCGCAAGCTCGGATTGCAGACGCCCCCTCGCCTGCCGGCGCTGTGCAGCAAGGCGCATCCGTTCAGCGCGGTATTCTTCAACCGCAGCGGCCACAACTTCGGAAGCCAGGAGATTACACCGCAAACCGCCAAGTACGCGCTCTTCAATCTCGCTCATCAGCATCGTGCGCGAGCAATCGCAGGTACCGCTGTTCATCCGGCCCGAGCAGCGCAAATAATCATGGGTCGCTATGATGTACCTGGCGCCGCAGGCACCGCAGAACACGAGACCGGAAAGCGGGCGCTTTGGACGGCGACGTTGATAGAGATGTGGCCCGCCGCGCTCGGCTCGGCGGGACTGGACAGCATTCCAGGACTCTTCATCGATGATGCGGAGCTCTGGCACGTCTTGCCGCAGCCAAACGCTCTCGGGATTGGGTCGCGCAACTCGCTTGCCCGTTGCTGGGTCTTTGATAAAGCGCTGGCGGTTGTAGACGATCGTTCCCCGGTAAAGCTCGTTATTGAGGATGCCGTTGCGACGCTTTGTTGAACCTAGGAGAGCAGACGAATTCCATTTACCGCCGCTAGGCCCTGGCACGCCTTCCTTATTGAGGTCGCGCACAATCGCCAGCGGGCCCTTGCCGCCGGCATACTCCCGGAAAATCCGCCGGATAAGAGCCGCTTCTGCGGCGTTGATCGTGCGGCCTCCCCGCTCCGCTTCCGAACGGATCAGGTCGTAGCCAAAACTTTTGCCGCCAGGAATGCGTCCTGACTTTACGCGGCCTACCTGACCGCGACGCGTCTTCTGCGCTAGGTCCTTCAGGAAGAGCGCCGACATGGTGCCCTTAAGGCCCACATGGATCTCCGACACTGCCCCATCAGCAAGCGTCTCTATGCGCACGCCAAGAAATGAAAGCCGCTCATAAAGGGCAGCGATGTCCGCCTGGCTGCGCGAGAGGCGGTCGAGGCTCTCCGTGATGATGATATCGAACGCATCAGCAGCGGCATCGGAAAGAAGTTGCTGCAAGCCCGGGCGGTTGAGTGTCGACGCGCCGGAGATCGCAGCGTCCTGGTAGATCTTTGCCACAGCAAGACCGTGCGTCTGGGCATAGTTGCGAGCGAGAGCGATCTGATCGTTGATCGAACGAGCATCCTGAAGCTCGCTCGAAAAGCGGGCATAGATGGCGCTGCGCATGTGGATGGGCTCCCGTAATCGGGCTTCAACGCGTATCGCGGTCTGAACCATAGTCCGCTTCGCAGTGCTCCATGGCATCATCTTCGCGCGCAGCGATGCGCGCAAGAGCGCGCGCAAGCGCCAGAATTATGTCCTGAGGATCTCTGCTATCGTTGTCGCCAAAGTGTAACTGGATGCGGGCAGGAGTTTGACCAATCAATCCATCATTGACGGTGCGTGGATCGGCAGAGCGCATGGCTGGCTTCCCGAGGATTTCGAGAAGCTTAAACTCGATAACTTG
The DNA here is from genome assembly GCA_046154645.1 of Hyphomicrobiaceae bacterium. Classification (GTDB taxonomy): domain Bacteria; phylum Pseudomonadota; class Alphaproteobacteria; order Rhizobiales; family Hyphomicrobiaceae. The sequence goes on along the minus strand of JBJXDZ010000056.1, from coordinate 168 downwards.
AAGTCAGACAGGTCGGCGCAAGCTCGCATCCGGATAGCAAGGTAGGTAAGCATCAACTTGTTACACCCCCTTGGCCCGGTCGCCTCCAGCTGCAAGCGTCTCACATGCCCCTGGATCTACGTGCCACCAAGACGAGCATCGACGGTAACGAGAACCATAAGAGCGTCT
>JBJXDZ010000055.1:0-20314 GCA_046154645.1 Hyphomicrobiaceae bacterium | reverse complement strand
CGCCCAGCGAGGCTTGATGGCCGATGTAGCCGATCTCGAACAGCGCTGCATAGGCCATCAGGGCCGCGAGGACCCGCATGACTGCCCCCCGTCGCTGTGCCTCCGGCACCCACCGCAGCGCCCAGGCTACGGTCAGCAGCTGCACCGCGAGCGAAGCCTGGAACTTGAGCGGCTTGATCCAGACGCTGATGCCGTTGACCGTCCGGCCATCCAGAGACAACGCCGCAGACGTCGGGATCATCATCAGGCCACTCGCGTTAGCGTGCCCTCCCGTGTTGCCTTCCACAGTGTCAAAAGCGTCGGCACCCGGAATGAGGTCATTTTCGCGGCTCGATAGCTTGGCCTATGCCCTCCCCTGTCGAACGCTTCGCCGAGGTCCTCACGGACATCTGCGCATGACTCGGGGTCGATGTAGTTCGCTACTCCTTCATCGTGGAGGACTTGCACCCCCTACTCCTTGCCGGTCTCCCGGCGCACTGACACACGACCCCGAGCTGCCGTAGTGCCGGTGCTCAACACCCAAGTTGCAAACTTGTAAGGCACGGCGACGGGCGATGTGTGCGCCGCAAAATTTAACTCTTAGCCCACCTCGATGGCGATGGCAGCTTGTCACCCGAGACCGCTTCCGTTCTTTTTTCGAGGTGGGCCAATTTCTGCCATCGACGGCTCGGCCATGACGGGTTCAAGTTCGTCCGGACCTGAGTACGATAGCAGAAAGTCGGGGTGGCAAGCCGAGGCCAGCCAGTGACCCGAGGAGACGAAGCACGCTCCGCTGGAGGTGCGCAGGACCTCATCAGATACCCGACATAGAGACCCAACTACACTTGCTGCGGCCGTGCTGCCCGTGATCCGACAAACAGCGCCGCAGCAAGGAAGCAAGCCGTTCCAGCAAATATGAAGGCGGGCAGATAGGTCGATAGTATATCTCGCGAGGCCCCCGAGCCGTAAGCGGCGACCGATGCACCGACCTGGTGCGCGGCGAAAATCCAACCGAATACGACTGGCGCCATTTTGGGACCAAATGCTTGCCCCGCGAGCCGGACTGTTGGTGGCACGGTCGCTATGAAATCGAGACCGAAAAAGATCGCCCAGATCGTGAGAGCAACGACGCTGAAGTCGCTGAACGGCAACCAGACGAGAGACACGCCGCGCAGCGCATAGTAGACGGCCAACAGGATCCGATTGTCGAACCGATCCGACAGCCAGCCCGATCCGATCGTGCCGACAAAATTGCACACACCCATAAGAGCCAGGTAGGACGCCGCCACCACGGCGCCGATGTTGTTGTCGGCGCAGAAGGGGATGAAGTGCTGCTGGACCATGCCGTTCGACGATAAGCCGCAGATGAAGAACGTGCCGGCCAGCAGCCAGAACATTGGAACCTGGCTGGCGTCCTTCAGGGCGCGCAGCGAAAGCGCGATGGCGCCATCCGCCGAAGGAACCGTCGCGACGATCTTGGTCTCACCATAGGCAGGCTGGTCGACATCCGCCGGCCAGCTTCGCCCGACCAGGACGTAAAGAATGGCACAGATCGCGTTGAGGACGATGACAGGCAGCACGGCCATGCGCCATCCATAGGTCGTCGACAGCCAGGCAGCCGTCGGCAGAAAGACGAGTTGCCCGGCAGCAAACGCCGACGTCAGAATGCCCATGGCGAGACCGCGCTTCTCCACGAACCATCGGCTGGCGATGGTCGCTGCCAGCCCCGCCCCGCCCATACCTGCAGCCGCGCCGAGCACAATCCCCATCGTTACCAGCAGGTGCCAGCGTTCCGTCACCATAGTGGTGGCCGTCATACCCACCACCACGAGGGTGGCAGAGGTCGCAGCCATCCGCGGAACGCCGTAGCGCAGCATCAGCGCGCCCGCGAAGGGCGCCATGCATGCGAACACGAAGAACAAGAGCCCGATCGCCGCCGACACATCGCTGCGTTGCCAACCGAACTCCGTCACGACTGGATCGATCAGCACGCCACCCAGACTGATGACGGCCGATCCGCAAAAGAGGGTGACGAACGTCAGCGCAAGCATCACCCATCCATAGTGGATCCCGAGCCGGTCCAACCGGCGTGCAAGTACCGTTGCAAGCATCTGGTGCGCTCCAGTCTGACCAGTCGGATAGCGATCGAACTCGGCGGCAATCGCCGTCACTGCCGTCTGGTGACGACGATTTCGAGATACTCGCTCGGAACGACCAGCGTGCCGCTGCCGTCGGTATTCATGCCTTGGAGCAGGCCGGTGATATCGACCTCGAGGGCAGCGCCCTTCTCTGCATCCAGGGAAGCGAAGGCGCGATTGGTCGGGCCGTAGTAGGTCTTGAAGACGTCGAGCCAATGCGCGACCGACTTGTAGCGGAAGTTGAAGTGCTGCTTGGAGGTCTGGATGGATTGGCCCGGAAACAACTCCGCGAGGCGCCCTTCCGTGCCCCACAGGGCCGGGGATTTGATCCCAGCCGGCGGGGGCACGTGCTTGCCGATGGTGCGGAACAGCTGGCCGATGAAGCCGTCTGGCGTCCAGTTTGCCAGTCCGATACGGCCGCCCTGCTTCACGACGCGCACCATCTCGGCTGCAGCCTTCTCCTGGTTCGGCGTAAACATGACGCCGAAGGTCGAAAGGACGACATCGTAGCTGGCGTCTGGAAACGGCAGGCTCTCGGCATCGGCCACTTGGAACGTTGCGGTCAGACGCTCCGCAGCCGCCCGCTCCTCGCCTCGCTCGATCAGCGCCGGGACATAGTCGGTCGACGTCACGGTGCCAAACCGGCGGGCGGCGGCAAGCGTCGCGTTGCCGTTGCCCGCGGCGACGTCGAGGACGGTTTCGCCAGCCTTCAGATCGACCGCCTCGCAGATGCGTTCGCCAACGATCTGCAGGGTTGTTCCGACTACGGCATAGTTACCTGCCGCCCAGGTCGCTTGCTGGCGCTGTTTGATCGATGAGTAGTCGGGCGTCGAAGTCGACATGTTGCTTCTCCGGGTTGTGGAGGCACAGGGCCGTGCCGAACCGCTTGAGAAGATCAGCCAAAATCCAGTACACTGCTTGAGCTAGGACTGTGGAAGCTCTGAGGATTGCCTGATGTTTTTTTGACCGACTGGTTTAAGGTTACGCAATGAGAGTGGCGTTCGAGGAATTCGAGTTGGATGCGCAGAGGCGCGAATTGCTGTGCCGCGGCAGGCCCCTCGCCGTGGAGCCGAAGGTCTTCGATCTGCTATTGTTCCTCGTTGCCAACCGGGATCGTGTCGTCTCGAAAGATGAGCTGATCGAAAACGTTTGGCAGGGACGCATCGTCTCGGATGCAGCCCTGGACACCTGCATCAAGGCCGCGCGCCGCGCGGTCGGAGACGATGGCAAGTCGCAACGATTGATCAAGACCGTTTCGCGCAAGGGCCTTCGATTTGTCGCCGCCGTGGTTGGACGGAGTGTGCTGACCGAAAGTGTGGCGCCTGCCTCTCAAGCCGCCAAGTCCGCGCCCTCTCAGCGTCTCGAACCAATTCAAGCCGACACAACAGAGCTGCGGCTTCCGGACCAACCCTCGATCGCTGTGTTGCCATTTGAAAACATGTCGGGTGACCCAGAGCAAGCCTACTTTGCGGATGGGATAGCGGAGGACCTGATCAACGCGCTGTCGCGGATATCGTGGTTCTTCGTGATCGCACGCAACTCGTCGTTCTCATTTCGCAGCGAAAAACACGATGCTCGCGGCATCTGCCAGAAACTTGGCGTCCGATATCTCGTGGAGGGAAGTGTAAGAAAATCCGGCTCTCGCGTTCGCGTCGCAGCACGACTTGTCGACGGTATCTCTGGCATCCATCTCTGGGGTGACAAGTACGATGGACCCATCGACCAGATTTTCGAGCTGCAGGATAAGATCACTGAAAGCCTGATTGGTGCGATCGAGCCCCGTCTTCGCAGCGTCGAAATCACTCGGGCCCGCCGCCGCCACCCCGAAAGCATGAGCTCGTTTGATCTTTTGCTGCAGGCGCTTCCCCATCATTGGGCGATGTCGTGCCAAGGATTCGGCGAGGCGATCAAACTATTGGATCGGTCGATCGAGCTGGCACCAAAATACGCACAGGCACTCGGTTATTCGGCTGCCTGCCGAGCGTTCAGGCCTTTGCACAACTGCAGTCCCGACACCGACCGGGATTTTCAGGAAGCCGATACGCTGGCCCAGAGGGCGATCGAGGCCGACGCAATGGACCCAGTAGCGCTGAGGTCGGCGGCCTTCGTCGCCGTTCTGACTCGACGCGATTACGAGACGGCACTCGACCTGATCGGCCGCTCGCTCGCTATCGACCAAAATAGCGCGCTTACATGGGGATACCGAGGCTGGATCGGGATCTGGTCCGGCGACCAGGAGACAGCCATCAACGACTTCGACAAGGCCCTTCGGCTCAGTCCCTTCGACCAGTGGATAAGTACCTACTCTCTCGGACGGTCGTTTGCATTGACCATGTCTGGCCGCTTCGAGGAGGGGCTGTTTTGGGCACGACGCGCTATGCAGGAGAACCCGGATTGGACGGCTTCATACCGCGGACTCGTCGCCGGATTGGTCCTGAATGGGAAACTAGATGAAGCTCGCACTGTTGCTGCGAGACTGACGACTATCGATCCGAACTTCTCAGTGAAACGCTGGTCGGAGACCGCACCCTTCCGGCACACCGAAGGTCAGGAGGTGTTTTTCTCCGCCCTTCGCACCGCCGGCTTGCGCCATTGATCGGCATCAGACCCCGGGGGCACGCAATGAGAGTGGCGTTCGATGAATTCGAGTTGGATGCGCAGAGGCGCGAATTGCTGTGCCGCGGCAAGCCCCTCGCCGTGGAGCCGAAGGTTTTTGATCTGCTGGTGTTCCTCGTCGACAACCGGGACCGTGTTGTCTCCAAGGGTGAACTGATCGAGAAGGTTTGGCAGGGACGCATCGTCTCCGACGCGGCCTTGGACACCTGCATCAAGACCGCACGACGGGTGGTCGGAGACAATGGCAAGTCGCAACGTCTTATCAGGACGGTGGCTCGAAGAGGCATCCGGTTCGTCGCAGACGCAACCGAGCGAAACGCGATCGTATCGTTGCTCGCGCAGCCGCCGGGTGATGTGACGAGCCAACCGACCACTGGCGTCCAATTGGACGCGCTGACACTTACACTTCCAGATCAGCCGTCTATTGCCGTACTGCCATTTGAGTCCATCAATGCCGGTGACAATCGGTATACGATTGCCGAGGGTCTGTTCAGAGACATCACGACCCGCCTTGGCAGAACGCGTTGGCTATTTGTGATCGCTCGCGGTTCGGCATCCCGGTTCACGGCATCGCAAATTCATGAAGCAGGCTCAAAGCTCGCAGTTCGCTACATCGTACAAGGGTCGGTTCAGTCGCGCGGGCGAAAAGTACGCGTCAATGTCACCCTGATCGATACGGTCGAGGGAACAGAGGTTTGGGCTGATACATTCGATCGGGCGCTTGATGACATCTTTGCCGTCCAGGACGAGATCGCCGATGCGATCGTACAGCGGGTGCAATCTGAGCTCGAGCTGTCGGAACGGCGGCGTGCACTTCTCAAACCGCTTTCGAGTTTGACCGCATGGAGTGCCTATCACCGCGCTTGCTGGCATTACGATAGGCACACGCCCAATGGTTACGATCAAGCGGAACAGCTTTTCCTCCGTGCTGCGAGCCTCGATTCTACATCTGCGAGAGTGTTTGCCGGGCTATCCAGCATTCACCACCAGCGGGCGTTCATGGAGTTGACGTCGGATCGCGCTGGTGAGCTTCGCCATGCCTACGATTTGGCGCAGCAAAGTCTGGCCCTGGATCCCAACGATCCTCAGGGGCACTGGGTCATGGGGCGCATTCAGAAGATGCGCAATGAGTTGGGAGCCTCCATCGCTGAATTCGAAATCGCATCTCTTTTGAACCCGAGCTTTGCCATGGGGCGTTATTCGTTTGGGCTCTCCAGCGCATTGTTGGGGGAAAGTGCGTCGAGCGACGCAGCTCTCCGCGCCGCCTGCCGTCTCAGCCCGATCGATCCTATGCGGCATGGGATGATTGCGACACAGGCGTTCAACGCTGCGCACGAAGGCGACCATGACCGCGCGGCGGCGCTCGCAGCGCTCGCGGCAAGTCAACCCACGGCTCACTACCTCATCGTCGCAATAGCGGCGATGTGCAGTGCGCTTGCCGGACGACACGGCCCCTCCGAGCATTACCTGAAGAAGCTTCGCATTATGCGCCCCGACTACACGAGCGGGCTGTTCCTCAGGGCCTTCCCATTCCAGTGTCAAGAACACCAGGCGCTATGGAAGAAAAGCTGCGCGCTGCTCGGCCTCCCCGAATAAGAGTTCGCCGCTCGATACTGGCTGCACCGTGCCGTCGCTCCGAGACCGGCCGGCGTGTCCGCTCTTGATGGTGGTCCCGACGGCAACGGAACGAACGAAGAAACGGCCGAAATGGGTCAGGGGCGGGCATTGAGACATTGTGACGCACTCTCGCTTCCCACACCAGACCGACCGTTCTTGGCACGGAACGAGAACGCCGTCGCGATACCCCTTACAGGTGCCGACTTGCTGCGGTGCAGCGCAATGGCGGTCAGGGCCAAAAGCGCCACAAGTCAGTCACGGATCATCAGACGTCATGTGTTATTCGAGACCCGTGCTGTATCCAGTTCCGGTAGCAGGTTTGCTGCGGCGCAGCTAGAACGGACACGCCATCTTCAGAGAGCGGGTATAGTAGAGGTCCACCGACCACTCGGCCTCACGCCACGAACGGCGCTCTTCGCCCCGCCATAGTGCAACCGAGATGTTCCTAATCCCTTGGATTATGCCAATGCCGCAACTTTAGTTCCGGAGCAATTGGGCCAGCTCCTCATTTATCACCAAGGTAAGCCGTAGCGTCGATCTCAACGAGATACTCGGGACGGCCTAGGCCCGCGACGATGCACGAGACACGATGCGGCGGATTTTCGGCGAAGTTGGCGAAATAGACGTCATTCATGGGCTGCCAGTCGGCACGATTCGTGACGTAGACGGTGCATTTCACAATATCCTCCATTGTTCCACCGGCCTCCTCCAGTAGCGCGCGGATGTTGTCGAGACACTGCTGGGTTTGGGTCTTGACGTCATGCGCCACTTTACCGTCCCGATCACCTCCCGTGCAGCAGACGAACATGAAACCACCCGCAATGGTCGCCTGTGCAAATGGTAGCGAGCCTTTGAACACTCGATCCGACGAAACGATTTTCTTCGGCATGTTCTCTCCTGGAGGTGGCTCGAGCCGACCGCTGTTCGGTCAGATCCCAGGCCGCCGCTCGCGCCAAGTCGTTTTCCGCTCATAGGTGTGTCCGACGCGGAGGACCGTCGCATCTTCGAACGGGCGGCCAACAATCTGCAGCGAGAGCGGCAGGCCTTGCGCGTCGAAACCATTGCAAACCGACAACGCAGGCGTTCCCGAGACGTTAAACGGCATTGTGAAACTCGGAACTTCGAAGCTGCCATACTTGGTCATCGAGTCCATCTTCGGCGCTGAGGTCGCCGTTGTTGGCAGCACAAGCACATCAACCGATGTCATCACCTCGGCCATGGCTGACCGCAATTCCCGCCGCATGCGCATCGCTGCCATATAGTCGGCCGATGTGATGAAGGCGCCGAGCGCGCACCGATCACGAAAGTATTCGCCGTAGTCGTTGTAGCGCTCCTTCAACCAGGGCTCATGAACCGCGTACGCTTCGCTGATCATGAGCAGCATGCCACAGGCAAACCAATCCTGGAGTGGCGGCAAGCGGATATCCGTCACTTTGGCGCCTGCCGTGCGAAGCACATCCATCGACGCTTCGAAGGCGGCACCGACATCGTTCGAGATGGGGGTATCCGTCTCGAAGAAATTCCGCACGACCCCGACGCGAAGTCCCGATATGCCGCCGTCGATCGACATGCGGAAGCTTGGGAGTTCGACTTTGGCACTAGCGGGATCGGCCGGATCGTGGCCCGCCATCACATCGAGGAGGATTGCGCAATCCTCGACGGTCCAGGCCAATGGCCCGGCATGATCGAACGAAAACGCCAGCGGCTGAATGCCGGAGCGGCTGACCAGGCCATAGGTCGGCTTGATACCGGCCAGCCCACAGAACGAAGACGGCGTTCTGATCGAGCCGCCGGTATCAGAGCCGGTGCCGCCTAGAATGAAGCCGGCCGCCACGGCAGCGCCTGTCCCGCTCGATGATCCACCGGTGAAATGCGCGGTGTTCCATGGATTGCGCGCTGGCGGCCACGGTAGATCGAAGCTCGGACCACCCCAGGCGAACTCGTGCGTCGCAAGCTTGCCGAATGACACGACACCGGCCTTGCCGAGCTTCGCTACGGTGAACGCGTCCTTCTTCGGAACGTAGTCTTGCAGCAGCTTCGAGTGCGCGGTCGTTGCAATCCCTGCGGTTTCGTAGATGTCCTTATGGGCGAACGGAATGCCATGCAGCGGGCCCTTGAGCTTGCCCGCCTTGATCTCGTCTTCGGCCTTCCGCGCCTCCGCGAGCGCGAGCGCTTTGTCGAGGTGAATGAAGCTGTTGAGCCGGGCTTCGTTTGCCTCGATGCGCGCCAGGCACGCTTCCGCCAGCGCCACGGGCGAAAGCTTTCCCTTCGCTATCTCGCTTGCTGCTTCGGCAATCGATGGGATGCGCTGCATGGACATGACCCTCAACCGTCCGCCTTGAACATGCTTGCAGGCTCTGCCTCGCGCGGCCGACTGCCGTCGCCACGCACGCGTGCCGCCATGCGCGCGATGTGACCGTAACCAACCAACAGGTCCGCCTTCTGCGCTTCGGTGACTTTCAAACCGCTTCGGCGAAGCAGAGCCTCAACTGCGTCCTTGTCTTGTTCAATGTCCGTCACGATGCAACTCCCTGACCATTCCCAATCAGCTTACGTCCGCGTCGAGGATCGGCGCCAGTGTCTCTGCAATCGCCAGCAACCGCGGCTCACCATAGCGCGGTCCGACGAGCTGAACCCCGACGGGCAAACCAGTCTCTCCTTTCGTCACAGGGATCGAAAGACATGGCGCATGCAGGAGCGTCCATATGATGTTCATGGCCCACGCGCCCATGGCATCGACGCCAAGCGGCGCTTCACCCAACGCCGCAGGTGTAACGACGACATCGAGATCGGCCCCAAAGAGCGCGTCGAACATGCGGCGGCCTTCGGCTGCCGTGTCCTGCGCCGCGATCAATTCGGCGGCTGAAATGCCTTTTGCGTTCTCCACGCGATCGCGGAAGTCCTTGTGCAGCAGATGATGGTTCTCGACGAACTCTGCCAGGAAGTGCGGCAGACCTTCGGCGTGCATGATTGTATCTTGCGCGGCGGGCAACCTATCGAACAGAGGCGGCAGATCGAGGAGCTTCACACTGGCGCCAGCCTCCGACAACCTGGCCGATGACAGTTCGAGTGCTTGCTTGCTGCTCGGTTCCGCCTGATGCCAATTCGGCGAGCGGCAAAGGCCGATTTTCAGGCTCTTTACGGCGACGCTGGGTTTCGGCGACAGTCCGCGTAACCGAAAAGTCTGGGCCACGAGCTCGAGGTCAGCGACCGAGCGACCGTACCAGCCGATCGTATCGAGGCTCGGCGCATATTGCCGGGCGCCGGGCCAGGCGACAGCACCGTGCGTCGGCTTCAAGGCGTAAATTCCGTTATAGGAGGCTGGGCGGATCAGCGAGCCGGCGGTCTGTGTGCCAAACGCCAGGGGAACCTGGCCATCCGCGACAGCCGCCGCCGAGCCCGACGATGATCCACCGGGGGTATGCGCGAGGTTCAGTGGATTTCTCGTCGCCGCGCGCCGTCCGCCAGCTGCGAACTCTACGGTGTCAGTCTTGCCGAGGATGATCGCGCCTTGAGCACGAACGATCCGCACGCATTCGGCATCGATCGAGGGTTGATATCGCGCATAGATCGGCGAGTTGCTGGTCGTCGGCATATCGCATGTATCGATGACATCCTTCACGCCGAACGGAATTCCGTGCAAGGCGCCGAGGACCGCCCCCGCACTCCGGGCTCTGTCGCGGTCGCGCGCCGTTCTAAGCGCTACATCCGGGTCGATGTAGCACCAGGCCTTGACCTGACCGTCGCGACTTTCGATGCGGTCGAGGCAGGCCTTGGTCAATGCCTCGGACGTCAGCGTGCCCTCGGCCATCGCCCGGGCAGCGGTGGCAGCATCTAGTCCGAGTGGGAGTGGCTGATCGTTCATTGCGGCACCTTGAAGATATTGGCGGGTTCGTGGCCCTTGGACGGCATACGCTTGATGTCGGCCGCCGTGCTTGCGACCCGCGTTCCGAGCGTCATCATGCGATCAATCTCTTCGTCGGTCTCTAACTTCACACCGTAAAGCGCGGCATAAGCCACGATCTCTGCACGGGTCCACGTTTTCGTGCTCATGCTCGCCTCCAATCCAACAGATGATGCCAAGCGATCAAAGTTTCGGACGTCGCCCTCTTTCGCCAACGGCGCATTCGATGACATTTGCCACCCGATAGATAGTCGCCTCGTCAAAGTATCGTCCGGCGATCTGGATACTGGTCGGCAGTCCCCGCGCGTCGAAGCCCGTCGGGAGCGACAGGGCGGGGTGACCACTGACATTGAAGATCGACGTCGCGGCATGCATTGTGAACTCAACCAGCGTTTTCTGATCGTCGAAGGTCGGCGCCGTCGCAAACGTGCAGGGTGTCAGGATCGCGTCGCACGTTCGCACGATGGCGTCCGTGCTGACGGCAAGTTGGCGCCGCATCCGCTGCGCGGCCAGGAAATCGACGGCACGCAGCGTGAAGCCCGATGTCATCTTGTCCCGCAGCGCGCGACCCATGAGAAGGCGGCGCTCCATGAAATCCTGCTCATGGATAGAGAAGGATTCACCCCAATTGATCACCGACGTGACGCGCCGGTAGTCCTCCAGCGTCGCAGGCAGCGCGACCTCGATGATTTCAGCGCCGGCGTCGCGAAGGGCCATCTCCGCCTTCGCAAGATTGGTCGCCACATCCGCCGCCAGCGTTGGCGCATCCGCTCCAAAGTCGCGGACAACTCCGATCGTCATTCCTCGCACGCCTGAAGCCATACCTCGGCTGAACGCGGGGACCGGCGCATCGGCGGATTGCGGGTCGCACGGATCGAAACCAGATATCGCCTCTAGCACGATGGCACTGTCCCGCACCGTCCACGTGAGTGGACCCGTTACGTCCAGCGACCAGCAGTTAGGTATGCAGCCCGCACGGCTGACCCGGCCATACGTGGCCTTCATACCTGCAACACCGGTCGCAGCCGCCGGCAGCCGTATCGACCCTCCAGTGTCGGAGCCGAGGCCAAAGAGAGCCGTGCCTGCCGCCACCCCGGTTCCGACACCAGTCGACGATCCGCCCGTGAAATGGGCGAGATTCCAGGCATTGCGCGCCAACGGAAACGGCAATTCGTCGTAGATCTCGCCGGTGCCGGTGCCGTACTCCCAGGTGTTCATCTTGCCCAACAGAATTGCGCCCTGCGCCTGCAATTTCTCAACGATAGTCGACGTTTCTTCAGCGACGTAGTCGAGCATCAAGCGCGAACCGCCCGTCGTTCGCACACCGGCGACATGATAGTTGTCCTTCACGCCGAAGGGGATACCGTGCAGCGGCCCCATCCATCGCCCGTTTGCGATGTCGCTTTCCGCTTGCCGCGCCGCAACGCGTGCGCGATCCGAGAGCACCGTGATGTAGCTGTGCAGCTTCGGATCTACAGCGGCGATGCGCTTCAGGTAATGTTCCAGAAGTTCGACCGGCGATATCTTGCGCGTCGCCAGAAGGCTGCTAGCGGTCCCGATTTCGAAGAATTCGCCGCCTGCTGCGGCTGTGTCAACGGCGACGTTTGCGCTCATCAGCGATACTCCTACTTCATGATCTCGGATGCGCAGAGTTCCTGAAATAATAGGCTTCGCTCGTTCCATTGCACGCCTGAATTCAAAGCATCTACGGGTGGAAATTGCGGCACTGCGAAGCGCTGCCTGCAAAGGCTTCGCGCCTGATTGGAAACTACGCAATTCGGGGTGGGTTACGGCGAAGCACTCACGGCGATTTCTGTCGGGACAGGAGCGCGAAAAAACGAATAAATGAAGGCATTTTCAATGGATTGTTGCGTTCTCACGGCGCTGATCGGCGGGACCTGGCCACGGTTGGCACGGAACATGCGCTGAGCCGCATAGTTGGTCCGACGAAGTGCCGCATGCAGCACGTTGCTGCGTTCGTGGATGTCGTCAGGAGTGTGATACTTTTTTGAGGAGGGTTGCAATGTCGACGGAGCGAGCTTCTGAGCCTTCGAGTTTATGCCACCTCTCGATCGTAGAAACGGGGAAGCTGCTGGCCGCCAAGAAGCTGTCGCCTGTAGAAGTCGTCGATGCCGCACTAGACCGCATCGCCACAGTCGATCCGAAGCTGCACTCGTTTATTACAGTCACCCCGGAAGCTGCGCGCCATCAGGCCAAGCTCTCCGAAGCGCGTTACATGAAGGGCGCGGCGATCGGCGCGTTCGACGGTATTCCGTTTGCGCTCAAGGACAACATCGAGACGCGCGGCATCCGATCGACCTCGCATTCCAAGCTCTTGCTCGACAACATCCCACAGGAGGACGCGCACGTAGCTGGCATGCTCGGCGGTGCGGGAGGTATCCTGTTGGGAAAAACCGCGACTTTCGAGTTCGCCCTTGGTGGTCCGTCGTGGGACCTTCCATTCCCTCCGGCGCTCAATCCGTGGAACTTGCGGCATCTTCCGGGCGGCTCATCGTCGGGATCGGGTGCGGCCGTCGCAGCACGGCTGGTGCCGGCAGCCATCGGCACGGATACGGGCGGCTCGGTGCGATGGCCAGCGGCCGTTTGCGGCATTGCCGGTCTCAAGCCGACCTATGGCCGGATCAGTCGACGAGGCGTCCATCCCAACACATTCTCGCTCGATCACTGCGGGCCTATGACCAGGACGGTCGAGGACTGCGCGGTCATGCTCGGTGCCGTCGCCGGTTACGATCCGCGAGATCCCGGAAGTATCAACGAGCCCGTACCAGACTATTTTTCCGCTTTGACGGGCTCCATAAAAGGTTTGCGGATTGGCCTTGTCCGGCATTGGTATTCCGAAGCGGCAACCCCCGAAGTCGTTGCGGCAGTCGATGCTGCTGTTGCTACCCTTCGCGGGCTTGGCGGCATTGTCGAGGAAATCACGCTTTCCCCCTTGAGTGACTATATCGATAGCAAGACGACGATCTCGCTTTGCGAGCTATACGCCATCCACGAGAGGGACATCAAAACGCGGCCGCAAGACTTCGGCCACCTGTTGCGCACGCGCGTGATCGCCGGTGGGTTGATCCGGGCGGAAGACTACGTGCAGGCCATGCGTTGGCGCACGGAATTGACGACGAAGATGCTCGCGGAATTCAGCCGCTACGATGTGCTCGTCACAGCCGGTTGGCTTAGTCCCGCAGAAGCCGCCGATCCGACGGCTCCCGACTTCTTCAAGCGCCGGCAGATCGTGACGATGCCCTTCAGTCTCAGTGGTATCCCCGCACTCTCGGTTCCCTGCGGTTTCTCGGCCGGAGGATTGCCACTGGCGCTGCAAATTGCGGGCCGCCCGTTCGATGAAGCGACCGTGCTCAGAACCGGCGATGCCTACCAACGCGTCACCGATTGGCACGCCCGCATTCCTCCCCTCACTTGAACCCTGGAGTTCAGCAGCTATGAACCGAACACCTGCCACACGCGATGAAATTGCCACGCTGGCCAAGGTCGCGGGTCTTTCACTTGCTCCACAATACTTTGACGAGTTGGTCGAGGCCTACCGAAACATCGAGCCAATGCTTTGGCGCATTCGCCAGGGCCGCGCCCGTGCGGACGAGCCGGCACACTGTTTCGATCCAAGAAAATTCATGCCGCGCGGGTGAAACAAGGCCAAACCCCGTAACAAAACCAGGAAGAAGCGGAAAACTCCGCCACACGGACTAGGGATGGAATCGCTGGAGGTTGATCGGTAGCAGAGGAGACGGAAATGAGATCTAGATGGACTTCAGTTGCGGTGGCGACGTATGCGTGTATCGCATTCGGTTCGCCGGTTGCTGCTGAGAAAGTGTTGCGTGTGGCCATGACGGCAGCCGACGTTCCTTTGACGACCGGGCAACCGAGCCAGGGTGGGGAAGGCCTGCGCTTCATGGGCGTTACGGTCTATGATGGATTGGTGAACTGGGACCTCTCCAGCTTCGAAAAGGCTGCCGTTCTGAAACCTGGTCTCGCCGAAAGCTGGGCCGTAGATGCGACCGACAAGACATCCTGGACGTTCAAGCTTCGTCGCGGCGTCAAGTTCCACGATGGTTCGGAGTTCAACGCTGACTCCGTCGTTTGGAATTTCGACAAGCTGATGAAGCGGGACGCACCGCAGTTCGATCAAGCGCAGTCGATCCAGGGCAGCCAGTACTACGGAACCATCGCCAGCTGGCGCAAGATCGACGATTTCACCGTCGAGATCAAAACCAAAAAACCGGATGCCGTGCTGCCCTACAATCTCGCCAACTTGTACTTCTCCAGTCAGGCAAATTGGGAAGCTCACGGTAAGGACTGGAACAAGGTTGCATTCAGTCCGTCCGGCACCGGCCCGTGGGTGCTGAAGACGTTGGTTCCGCGCGAACGCGCAGAGCTTGTGAAGAACCCCAACTACTGGGACCCGAAACGGATTCCGAAGAGTGACCGGCTGATCTTGTTGCCCATGCCGGATGCCAACACGCGCGTTGCTGCGCTGTTATCAGGGCAGATCGATTGGGTTGAAGCACCGCCGCCGGATTCGATTCCGCGGCTCAAGTCGCAGGGGATGCAGATCGTCACCAACGCCTATCCGCACATCTGGCCCTATCAGATCAGCTATCTTGAGGATTCCCCTTTCCGGGATATCCGCGTGCGCAAGGCCGCCAATCTCGCGATTGATCGCGAGGGTATGGCGAAGCTTCTCGGTGGGCTTGCGACGCCGGCTAAGGGCATGATCACCAAGGGCCATCCCTGGTTCGGCAACCCGACATTCGACCTTCGTTACGATCCCAAGGAAGCCATGAAGCTTCTCGCCGAGGCGGGTTACGGTCCGAAGAATCCGGTCAAGATCAAAGTTGTCATCTCGCCGTCCGGTTCCGGGCAAATGCAACCGCTACCGATGAACGAGTTCGTCAAGGAGAACTTCCGGGACGTCGGTATCGAGATGGAGTTCGAGGTGATGGACTGGGAGGCGTTGCGCGGTCGTCGCCGCGCTGGTGCCTGGGCTCCAGAAAACAAAGGTCGGCACGGCGTCAACAACAGCTGGGCGTTCTGGGATCCAGATATCGGTCTCTTGAAGACAGCTGCCTCGTTCGAACCCGTGCCGACGGGCTTCAACTGGGGTCGTTACAATGACCCGAAGGCGGACGAACTCGTAACGAAGGCTAAGCTCGCCTTCGAACCGGATGAGCAGAACAAGATCCTGGCTGAGCTGCATACCCACATCGTCGATCAGGCGATGTGGATCTGGATGGTGCACGACCTCAATCCGCGCGCCATGTCGCCGAAAGTGAAGGGTTTCGTGCAGGCCCAGAGCTGGGTTCAGGATCTGACGCCCGTCGACATGCAGTAGCTCACTTGTTGGTATCGCGAGAGCGCGGGAATGCGCCCTCGCGATACGGCAACCGAAAGCGCACGCCCCATGCTCCTCTATGTCCTGCGCCGTATTCTATACACGCTGCCGATCGCAATCGGCGTGTCCATAGTTTGTTTCGCGCTCATCCACCTGGCGCCCGGGGATCCCTTGACTGCGGTGATTCCCGAGGGCGCATCGCCCGACGTCATTGCGCAAATCAAATCGGCTTACGGTTTCGACCGGCCGCTCCCGGTGCAGTACGTGAATTGGATCTGGCGGGCCGCCCATGGCGACTTCGGCATGTCGATCATGACCCGCCGACCCGTCATGAGTGAAGTGGCGCCGGCCGTCGTCAACACGATGATCCTTGCGATCGCAGCCATTCTTCTCGGCTTCGGCGTCGGCATTACACTGGGGATCGTCGCCGGTTACAACGCGGGCTCGCTCCTCGATCGCTTCGTCACGTCACTTTCAGTCACAGGCGTCAGCATTCCGCACTACTGGCTCGGCATGGTGTTGATCGTCATTTTCGCCGTCAACCTCGGCATGCTGCCGGCGATGGGCATGGGCGACAAGGGTTCGAAGACATTCGCCCTGGACTGGGTAAGCCTCAGGCATCTCATTCTCCCGGCCATTGCCATGTCGGTCATCCCGGCCGGCATCATCGCGCGATCGGTTCGCGGCACTGTCATTGAGGTTCTGAAGCAGGACTACGTGCAAACCCTGCACGCCAAAGGCCTGCCGCCGCGCCGCGTCTTCGTGCATGTCGCCAAGAACGCGGCACCCACGGTGCTCGCCATCATGGGATTGCAGCTCGCGCAATTGCTCGGAGGCTCGATCCTGGTCGAGACCGTCTTCTCATGGCCGGGGACGGGGTTCCTGCTCAACAGCGCGATCTTCACGCGCGATCTGCCGATACTTCAAGGGACGATACTCATCCTCGCGATGTTCTTCGTCACTATCAACCTCATCGTCGATCTCCTGCAGTCCGTATTCGATCCGCGCATCAAGCGTACGTGATGCGGCCAGCAAACGAGGGCAAGCCATGACCGTTACGTCGGCTGAAACCATCACCCCAATGACGGCGAGGAAGGGCCGGCGCCCGATTTCCCGCAGCTTCTGGCAGACGGCATGGCGGCGGCTGTCGCAAGACCGAGTGGCGCTGGTCTGCGGCTCGATCCTGCTGATCATTTTGCTGGCCGCGATCGTCGCCCCCTTCGTTGCACCCTACGATCCTTATCGCACCAGCATGACTCGTCGTCTGCTGCCGGTCGGGGATGCGCGGCATTGGCTCGGCACCGACGAGCTTGGCCGCGATCTCCTCTCGCGATTGATTTATGGCGGGCGGATGTCGCTGTTCATGGGATTTGCACCCATCGTCCTCGCGACGCTGATCGGTGGCACGCTCGGCATCGTTGCCGGATACTGCGGCGGCGCCATCAACATGGCCATCATGCGCATCACCGACGTGTTCTATGCCTTCCCTTCGGTGCTGCTGGCGGTCGCCATTTCAGGCGTCCTCGGAGCCGGGCTCGTCAACAGTCTCGTCTCCCTGACGCTCGTCTTCACACCGCCCATCGCGCGCGTCGCCGAGAGCGTGACGACGCAAATCCGCAATCAGGACTACATCGAAGCCGCGCGGGCGACCGGCGCATCCGGGTGGCGCATCGTCTTTGGACATGTGCTCAGCAATGTCACGGGCCCCATCCTGATCTACGCGTCCAGCATGATCAGCGTGGCCATCGTCATCGCATCCGGCCTCAGCTTTTTGGGCCTTGGTGTTTCCCCGCCCAACGCCGAATGGGGCTTGATGCTGAACACGCTGCGCCAGTCGATCTACGTGGCACCGCTCAATGCCATTCTGCCGGGCGTGATGATCTTCATCACCTCCATGAGCATGAACCTGATCAGCGACAGCTTGCGCGCGGCGATGGACGTCAAGGTATGAGAAACACTCAGACATCCTCGACACCGGCCAAGGAAGCTGCCGTATCGGGACTATTGCCGCTGTCGGAAGATCGGGGTGGGCCACTCCAGCCGATGCTCATTGCCAAGGACCTGAAGCGGCATTTCCCGATCAAGTCAGGGTTCCTGCAGGGCCCGCCGGCGTTCGTCAAAGCCGTGGATGGCGTGTCGTTCGAAGTGGCGAAGGGCGAAACACTGGGCATCGTTGGCGAATCCGGCTGCGGGAAATCAACACTCGCCCGCCTGCTCATCCGCCTGATCGAGCCGGACCACGGTGACGTCGTCTTCGACGGCGACCCCGTCGGTGCCCCACATGGGATTTCGGTCCGGGAGCTGCGACGACAGCTGCAGATGGTGTTCCAAGACAGCTACGCCTCGCTCAATCCGAGGCTCACCATAGAAGACTCCATCACGTTCGGCCTGCGGGCGAACGGCATCGCAAGCGCCACCGCCAAGCAGCAAGCGGGCCGCGTGCTCGACCTCGTCGGACTGAGCCCCGACATGTTCTCGCAACGTTATCCCCACGAGTTGTCCGGCGGCCAGCGACAACGGGTGAACATCGCGCGCGCCTTGGCGCTGGAGCCGCGTCTCGTCATTCTCGACGAATCGGTCTCGGCCCTCGACAAATCCGTCGAAGCCCAGGTTCTCAATCTCCTGCAAAGCTTGAAGGCCAAGCTGAACCTCACATACATCTTCATCTCGCATGACCTCAATGTCGTGCAGCATGTCAGTGACCGAGTTCTGGTGATGTACCTCGGAAAGGTCGTCGAGATCGGCCCTGTCGATCGGGTCTACGAGCAACCACAGCATCCCTATACGATCGGTCTTCTGTCTTCGCGGTTGTCGATGAGCCCGCACAAGCGGATCGCGAAACCACCATTGTCCGGTGATCCTCCGAATCCGATCAATCCGCCATCGGGCTGCCGCTTCCGCACACGTTGCCCATTCGCCGAGGACATGTGCAGCGTCACGGAGCCGCCGCTGGTTGCCAACGAACTGGAGGCGCATCGCGTTGCCTGCCATGCGCGCGTGCCCGGTTCCGGCCATACGCTCTCTCAATCCCGAGACCGTAAATGAGCGCCATGCAAAAGATGATCAAGGACGACATGGCGGAAACCAGCACACCGCTGATTGACGTGAGCGACCTTACGGTTCGCTTTGTCTCGCGCGATCTCGATTTATCCGTGGTCAATGGCGTCTCGTTCTCGCTTCGCGCCGGGCAAGCATTGTGCATTCTTGGTGAGTCGGGATCGGGGAAGAGCATCACGCTGCGAACATTGATGCGACTTCTGCCGCCCACGGCCCAACTCGGAGGTCGGGTTTCCATTGCTGGCATCGACGTGCTGTCGCTATCGCCACAGGATCTGAAACGCATTCGGGGCGGCTTGGTGGCGATGATCTTCCAGGAGCCGATGACGGCGCTGGATCCCGTGTTTTCCATTGGAACGCAAATCGCCGAATCGGTTGTTTATCATGAGGGTGTTTCGTTCGCTGCTGGCCGCAAGCGCGCGCTCGAGCTGTTGGAACTCGTCCAGATCCCATCGGCCAAGCGGCGTATCGATGCCTACCCGCACGAGCTTTCCGGCGGCCTCCGCCAGCGTGCGATGATCGCGATGGCACTCGCCTGCCGTCCAAAGGTTCTGCTGGCAGACGAGCCGACGACGGCGCTCGACGCGACCGTCCAGATCCAGATCCTCCTCCTTATGCGCGAACTGCAGCGCGAGCTTGGCATGGCGACGATTATCGTTACGCACGATCTCGGTGTTGCATGTGAGGTTGCCGACAGTATGGCTGTCATGTACGCGGGCCGTTTCGTCGAGACCGGCTCGTCGGCTGCGGTCATGGAGCGGCCTCGGCATCCCTATACGCTCGGACTGCTGAAATCGACCGTTCACGGCGGCTCACGCGGCCAGCCGCTCGATCCAATCCCCGGCGCGCCGCCCGACCTCGCCGATTTGCCGCCGGGCTGCGCGTTCGCGCCACGGTGCTCGTTGCGTGCGCCTGAGTGTCAAACGGCTATGCCAGGATTGATTGAGGTGGGCCAAGATCATCGCGCGCGTTGCCCGCTATGCTTGTGAAACGGCGCCCCTGAGGTTGCAACCCAACGGATAGAATGCTGCAGCGCACACGCTGGAGCCATTGGCTTCGAATAAAAGGCAACTTTACTGTTGCGCGCCGGCACTGAGTCGGCTTGGGGTCAAAATGCACGATCCGCTGACTGAGTGTCGACCGACGCGGTAGGATCGAAAGCAGTCGCCAGAAGCCGGAATCCACCACCGGTGTGACGCACTGCAGCGATTTTCGCGTCGCGAACTGCCGACTTGATGTGCACGGAAAGCACACGGCGTCTGATCGTCCGCGTCAGCGTGCGACCGGTTATGGCCCGCCTCTGCCGAGCTACAGCGAGACTGCCCTCGACGAGACCGGAGGGAAAGCTGCCAAAGTGCGTCAACTCGTCGCGTCACTTCCGCAGCTGAGGCATGCTCGGATGTCGCTCGGCTGGGTCGTGATCGACCTGCATGACCCAAAGCGCCATAGGGCGCTGTCGGAGTTTCCCTGTCCCGCCTTGGTCCGCTTTCGAAAACGGCGACCGTGAGATACTTGGGTGCGCGCGCCGGAGCATGGCGACCGGTGAATCCGGTTGATGGCGACCGCCGTTTCCAGTCGATGACGACCACCCGTTCCGGTCCATGGCGACCAGGGCATCAGGGCTGTGCACGGGCGTGATGA
>JBJXDZ010000054.1:0-3237 GCA_046154645.1 Hyphomicrobiaceae bacterium | reverse complement strand
TCGACCGGCGAAGGGCTCGGCAACAAGTTCCTCGCCCACATCCGCGAGTGCGACGCCATCGCCTACGTGCTGCGCTGCTTCGTCGACGACGACGTCACCCACGTCGAGGGCCGCATCGATCCGCTGGCCGACGCCGAGGTGGTCGAGACCGAACTGATGCTCGCCGATCTCGAATCTTGCGAGAAGCGCCGCACGGCAGCGGAGAAAAAGGCCAAGGGCGGCGACAAGGAAGCGATCGCGGCTATGAAGCTGTTCGACAAGGCGCTCGAACTGCTGCGCGAAGGCAAGCCGGCGCGGCAGGCCAAGCTCGCGCCCGAGGAAGAGGCGCCCTATCAGGCGCTGCAACTGCTCACCGCCAAGCCGGTGCTGTACGTCTGCAACGTCGATGAGGGTTCGGCCGCCACCGGCAACAAGTTCTCGAAGCTGGTCGAGGAGGCCGCCCACAAGGAAGGCGCAGGCGTCGTCGTGATCTCGGCCAAGATCGAAGCCGAGTTCGCCGGCCTCTCGCTCGACGAGCGCGCCGAGTTCCTGAAGGATCTGGGGCTAGAGGAAGCCGGCCTCAACAAGCTGATCCGCGAGGGCTACACGCTGCTGGGCCTGCTGACCTACTTTACCGTCGGCCCGAAGGAAGCGCGCGCCTGGACTATCACCGCCGGCACCAAGGGACCGAAGGCTGCGGGCGTCATCCACACCGACTTCGAGAAGGGCTTCATCCGCGCCGAAACCATCGCCTACGACGATTATGTCCAGTTCGGCGGCGAGAACGGCTGCAAGGACGCCGGCAAAATGCGCCTCGAAGGCAAGGAATACGTCGTCAAGGACGGTGACGTCATGCACTTCCGGTTCGCGAATTGAGACAACAGGAAACCGCTACCAGGGAGTGACGCCTTCGTTCAAGGCGGCCTTGCCGGCCAGATAGACGCGTTCCTCGAACTTCTGACGTATGGCTTCGAGTGCTTGCGGCTTGGTCTTCCATGCCGTTGGCCGGGCGCCGGTGAATAGCGATGCCGCCATCAAGGCCTTGTCCTTGCCAAAAGCCGGCGGCTTGAGTTGCGCGACGAGTTGTTCGAATTTCGCGCGGTCAGTGCCGACTTCGTTGAGTTTATTGACGACATCGACGGGTGACAATTCTGCAGGCTTGGGTGGGTTTCGGGCGGCAAGCGTGCGCTCGACGAACTCGTCGACCGTAGCGTCGCCGCTGTCGGCCAACAGCTTTTCAACCGCGTCGATATCGCGCGACTGTGCCTTGGCACCGCTGGCTTCGAACAAGCCGGCCGCTCGCTTGAGCACGCCTCGGAGCATGGTGATGCTCATGTCTCGAACCTTTCCGTTCAGGACCTGCGCGCAACGCCCAACACTTACATCTTGCGCTTGATTCGAATATCTTCCAACAACTTGGCTACATTTTGATTCTGGTTGCTGTCAAAGAGCCGCGCCAGTTTACGCAGAGAAATCGCGCTTGCCGAGTCCCCCGCCGCCTCGTGCACGATCGCCAGTTGTTGAAGCACTCGCTCGAATTCACCTACTTTCATAGTTTGATCCTCTTGGCGACTTCTTTGCCTAGATCGTCGATGACTTGGCGGGTCTGACTATTGGTGGCTCGCGTGTCCAGAAATGCAATGGTATTGCCGGCATCTTGTCTGAACCGGGCAGTGTCAGGCACGTTCTGTGACAATACATAGGCATCGTCCGGCCAAGATTCGAGACGCACCGGCAGAGCGGGCTTGCCGCCCCAACGGCTTCGCGCCATCTGCTCAACCGTCAGTCGTGCCTGCAATTCGGTGTTGTCCAGCTCAAGTTTGGCAGTCATCGTCCCGACGATACCGGCGAGCTTGATCGCGGGGTTGAGCTTCTTTCGGAACCATTCGTCGGTCTGTCTTAAAAAGCCATCGACGTTGTCGACCGACAGATTGTCCAGGACCGTCGGCACCAGCAGGTGCGTCGCGGCGCATAACGCATTCACTGACGCTAGACCGAGTCGGGGAGGGGTATCGATGATGACGATGTCGAACGATTTGGTGACCTCGTCGGCGGCTAAGAGCCTGGATAATGCAAAGCGCGGATCGCTGCGCGAACCGTCGAGTAGCCAACGTATGAGCAGCTGATTTTCGATCGGGTTGAGCGCGTAACTGGCCGGCAGGATCGTGACATTGGGCAATCCCGGTCGAAGATCACGCATCGGATCGACCACCGAGGCGGCATTCAGCCCTTCGGCTAGGATCTTGTCGGTCAGCGAGCCGAAATCCTTTGGGTCTTTCTTGGCCGCGAGAAGCACTGTTCGCGAAAGAGACGCCTGATGGTCGAAATCGACCAGCAAGACGCGCTTGCCGAGCCCAGCAAAGTAGGCCGCGAGGTTTGCCGCGATCGTCGTCTTACCGACGCCGCCCTTGAGATTGGCGAGTACCAGCACCTTCATGCCGCTGGCGTGGATGGCACCGGACAGATCCTTGGGCACCGGCGCATCGTGGAATTGCCAGAGCTCGGCATCGTCACGATTCAAATGGTTCTTCAAGCGCTTGATAGTTGCCAACTGCGATTCGAGGTCGACAACCTTGTCCGTAAGTTCCTTGATCTTCCCGGGCGAGTACCGCAGGCGCTGATAAAGTCGGCCGACAAAAAACGTTGCAACCACCGTCGGACCAAGCACGGCAATCGAAGCTTTCCGGGTCTCAGGGTCCGAAAATAGCTTAATGACGCTCTCCACGAGTTCCGGCAACTCACTCATACACTACCCCCACGAAATATCTCGTGGGCGGATCATATCCGTTGAGTTCTGGTGGGCAAGTTGCAAATGGTGCGGGCACTGCGTCTATTGAGCGGCCTGTGCCGCTCGCCGCAATCGACGACATGTCGCATTTTGACGTTATAGTGCGGCAACCCCAGCCCACTTCGACGAGGCCTTGCGATGCGCATCCTGGTGACCAACGACGACGGCATCGACGCGCCGGGGCTGCACGCGCTGCGCCAGATCGCGGCCAGGCTGTCTGACGACGTCACGGTGGTAGCGCCCGAGACCAACCAGTCCGGCAAGGGTCACTCGCTGTCGCTGCACGAACCGCTGCGGATGCGCGAGATCGACGACCGCGCTTTCGCGGTGCGCGGCACGCCGACCGACTGCGTGATCATGGCCTGCCGCCACGTCATGGCGGACCGCCTGCCCGATCTGATCCTGTCCGGCGTCAACCGCGGCGCCAACATGGCGGAGGATATGACCTATTCGGGCACCATCGCCGGCGC
>JBJXDZ010000053.1:0-3305 GCA_046154645.1 Hyphomicrobiaceae bacterium | reverse complement strand
CTCTGTCCGCCGAGGAGAGCGAGCAGGTGAAGGCCTGGATCGCCCGCCACCGCGCGCTGCTCGATCAGAAGCGGGAGATCGAGTACCGGCTGCTCGGCGAGAGCCTGTCCGGCCTCGCCGGCTGGATCGAGTCCGCCGATGCCAAACTCATCGAAGAGCACGCGGAGGAGGTGCGCAACGCGCTCCAGCAGGTGCGCAGGGCCCTGGAGCGCGCCAAGGGCGGGGAGCCGAAGGTGAAGAAGGGCGGCGGCGGTAAGGGGCGGCGGCGCAGCGCGACGCAAGGCGACGAAGACTGAAGCGGCAAGCCTGCCGAACGGCTATCTGAGCTTGTTCGCACGGGTGAACGTACCATCACGCCCGCTTCGGCGCAGCAACTCGCGCAGGACCAGCGCGGTGATGCCGGCGAAGTGCCGTGACGCCTGATCGAGTGGGATCGGCTCCGGCGTCCCGATCCGAAGACGTGGCGACATGATCAGGAGCTTGTCCAAACTCCCGAGCCAATTGCTGTTGATCTCGTCGACCACGGACTGGTTGTGCCGGCTGAAACGCTCAAACACGTCCGGCGCGATGGTGAACGGCTTATCCGATGCGGCCGGCGCGTTCAGCATCAGGTCCGACAGCGCACGGCAAAGGCGGGTGCCATCATGCTGCCGCGCCAAAGCTTCCAGGAGCGGCAATTCGTCGGGCGTCGGCGAGCGATTCACGACAGGACCGGACGCCGCACCGACGAGTGGCAACGCCAGACCAAGTATGCTCAGGAAGCCCGGCACCAGGCTGGTGCGCTCGGCGTCGTAAAGCCGGACGTGTATGGCATCCTTCGGCAGCGTCGCCGAGAAGGCATTCAGGCTGCGGAGGAAGCGGCAACGGTGCTGCAGCAGGAAGCTGTCCAGGCTGTCCACAGAGTCGCGCGACGCCAGCGTGGCAAATCCCATCTTCACGTGCTGCAGATACTCCGCAATAGCGTGATCAAGCGCATGGCGGACGTAGAAGACGACCTCGGGCGTGTAACCGGCCTGTTGAAAGAGATGCAGCATCTCCCGGGTCTCGTCGGGCTGGCAGGATTGCATCGCTTCGCTTGAGAACAGAAGGTGCCGGCCCTGGGCGCCAGCGATGCATTGTTCGACCCATCGCAAGACGCCCTCCCGTGTGAACCCCCGCCCTGGCAGCTTCGGGTTGCACAACCACGCCAGAGCACGGGCATTGCCGGAGGAGATCGCGCCACGCGCTGCTCGGTCATCGACGCCGTCGGGCATCTCCGGGAAATGCACGCCTGCGGCGGCCAGAACATGCCGGTTCTGCGCAAGCGCGACCTGGATGGCGGAGGTGCCGGTCTTGCCCGCGCCGATGTGAAAGACCACTCGCACTGAGATACCCCATGCACGCCGCTGCCGAGGGCCGGACGCGACCAGGCCAGTAGCGCAAATCAGACGGAAGGATCCGTCTGTTTCGCTCCACGGGCCATTGATTTGGCGGGCCGATTCACCCGACGCATGGGAACCAAGCGTCGGGATCGGACCACTAGAGCGGATACGCCATGCGCCGCATCATGTCACCGCTCAGCCGCAGGAACACTCTCTGCTCCTGCAACGACCATGGGACGTCTGCCAGGGTCATCGGCTTGCTCGAATCGTGGTCCGAGGTCTTCTGACGCTCGGTCTCACGGAAGAATTGCACAACCTCCGCGGTCTTTTCGGTATGGCCCAGATAAGCACAAAGGTTGGCGGCAACCGCCTCCGAAGCGTTGGTCATGTCGAATTGCTCGATGATGTGGACATTCTCCACATTTTCCTGCGCCCACAAGATCGCTTCCATGCAGGACGTCCAGATCTTGCTGGCGGATGCGATGCTCATGCTGAACTTTTTCCTGAAAGAGTTGACCGTCTCGATGCCGCCACGCTTCGTGATGACGATCTTCGCTTCGGGAAAGACCGCGCGGATGAGAGGGATGCCACGGATTGCATGCGCGCCCGGGGTCTTGTCGACAAATGCACCGCTTGGGTAAAGCTCCGCGTAAAAATTGCGCACGAAGTCATGGATGTGGCTTTCCAACCGCGCCCCATCGATGGCCCGGAAGGCGATGTTCCCTGTGCTCCGCTTCTTGGCCTTGTAGTCGTGGAATGCCGCGAGCATGACCTCGAATGCGGGCATGACGTGGCTTTCGCCGCGACCGCGCAGGTGGAACACGCGGCGCATGCAAAAATACGTAATGGACGTGCCTGACCGCGCCGGTCCTAGAATGAATACTTTCAAGGGTTCCATACCAGCCACTCGCACGGTGTTGCGCAGCGTCGTGACAAGGTACAGGCGTGCCCCCCACCTGGCCAGCGGGCCGGACCGAATTGACGATGATGGATCGCCGTCGCGGCGGCCTCGGCAGACGATGCCACGAGCAATGATCGGCACCCGACGATCGGCGAGACGCCTTTCGTCGCCGCGTCTCCCTCGTTAAAGTTGCCCGAGATCTGCTCAGGTACGAAAATGTTATTGCAGCGTCCGCTCGCCACGTCGGTGATCAATCTCGATCGAGATGCCGACCGGCTTCGTTCGGTGAAGGCGCAGTTCGATGCCTTGCCGGAATTCATCTTGCAACGCATTCCCGGCGTCCTTGCAGCCGATCTGCCGCATGCGGCTTGTACGCATCTGGCGGGCAAGCTCGGGGCGAAACGCAGGGGAATGCTGGGATGTTTCCTGGCGCATGTGAGTGCATGGGAAGTCGCGGCCGAGTCGGATGAACCCGCACATCTGATCATCGAGGATGATATCCAACTGGTGCATCCGGAGGCGCTGTTCCGGGCCGATCTTCCTGAAGACACCGATATCGTCTTCTGCAACAGTCGCATGAACCCAAATCCCGACGTGGCCCGCCGGGAGGCTCCGCTCGTGCTCCCGGCGCGCGCGGCGCTGGCTGTCAAGGCCGCGATCGGGGCCTCGGGGCGCAACTGGGTCGGCGTCGGCGCGGATGGCTACATGCTGACGAAGGCTGGGGCATCCAAGCTCATCGCGGCGGTCATGCGGGACGGTTTCTGGGGCCACGTCGACGCCCGGATGCTGCGTTACTGCCTCGCCCCAGATGACGTGCGGTCGGCAGCGCCGGATGGCAGCCTGGACTTCTGGCAGATCATGGACCCCGCGTCGCACCCGAAGCTCCCATGGGGCATCCTCAATGGCTATTGTCTGAGCCCGCATGTCGTCAAGCCGAACAGCGCCTTCAGCCCGGCAACGAGCGCCCGGCGGGCGCTCGATCAGGGCAGGTCGCTCTGAACGCGCCTGGTCGCGCGGGGCACGCTGCGCCAGGTGTCGCGCAC
>JBJXDZ010000052.1:0-21261 GCA_046154645.1 Hyphomicrobiaceae bacterium | reverse complement strand
GAAGAGCGGGGCTGAAAAAGACAACGCGAACGCAAGAAGGCCCCCGCGCGCGGGGGCCTTCTTGCGTTCAAGACTGATGGATTATTGCTCCGGCCAGCCGATGCAATTTTGCTCCGGCGTTGACACTCTGAGCCTCACGCTTGCCGATCGCAGCCCCCGGACGCTGTCATTCCGATTCCGGACGTGGCATTCTGTGACGCTGGATACGTCACGCTGGCATCCCTTGATGTCTCCTTGTGGGATGAATGGTGTTGGCGGACGCCCGTGCAAACGCGATTTCGGCGCGCGGTGCAGTCATGGCTCCCCTGTCTCGTCGATAGGGGCCTGGATCAACCTGACGCCGACCGCGCTGAAGCCGTGCAGTTTGTCGAGGATTTGTATTTCAGCACGCGCAAGCGCCGAGGCGCGGAGATGATTCGGGAGGCGGTACTCCGCTTTGGCGCGCTTTGCCTCGACGATGCGGCTATTGATGCCAACGGCCCCGTGCAAGCTCGCAGTTCCGTCAGCCATGAGAGCGCCGATGATGGACGCCGCCAGCCGCGTGTCGGGAGGTGCGACCTCGCCGTCGGGGCCGACATCTTGCAAAGACGCGCCGACCTCGCTCCAGCCGACAATCCGACCGCCGTCGACCTCCGCAATCAGCTCGGCCATGATCACCGGACCGTCGGGCGACGAGCGATCGCCTGCGGACAATCTTCGGCCCGGTGCGAACGGTATCCAATGCTCGCCCTTCAGCAACAGGTAGCAGATCGCGATCTGACGTTGCGGTTCCTTACTCATCTGCGACCAGCTTGTCGTCGATCATGATTGGCCGCGAGCCCTGCCGAACTAGATGGGTCGCGTAGGCCTTCTCGAGGTTCGGATCACCCGTCTTGCTGAAACGCAATCGCTGCTTCGGCCCCTTGCCGTGCCGATTGTAGACGGCGAACGAGGGCTTCAAGTCCAGGTCGTGGGTATAAAAGTGCAAGATGCGCAGGATGCGTAAAACGCGCGACAGATTGCACGTGACGACGCGCTCGAGATAGGGGATCTGGCCCCGACGCCATTCCTCGAGATGCTCGAGCCGCAGCAGTCCCATGCCGACCAGCACGTCGACAGGGGTGATCACGCTGCCCTTGGCGAGCAGCTCGGCAACAGTGCGTTCGATGCGCGGAAACATCGGATCGGACCGGAAATTGTCGACAGATACCTTCTTCATGGGACGCCTGCCTGGCCCAGCTCACTTGCCGCATCTGGCTGCGGTTGACCGAAGGGTACGAGGTCCGAGGGCGCGAGACGGCTCGCACGTCACTCGAAGCAATCTATCGGCCATCTCTGGAGGCTGTCTCCGGCCGCAATTGGACGTGCATAACTTTCAGTTGCGTCCTCGGCCGTGGTGCATGATCTGGGCTCGACGCTACCGTCTGTGTCGTTCGATTCGCTATCACGTCGACCAGGGCAAGCAGGATGAGCAAGAGCAGACATCGGAGGGCTGCGGCGGCCATGTCGCTCACAGACCTTGAGCAATATCTCGACACGCACTCCGATCCGCGCATCGCGCGCATTGGTGTTTCATTTCTCGACGGGTTCCTCGCCGCGACAATCGTCGGCCCTCACTTGGTGGCTCAGTCCCGTTGGCTCTCGCAGATCTTTGGCGCCAAGTTGCCGGGTGGCCAAGGCGATCGTGCAGGGGAGGCCGCTGTTGCCGCTATCGTCGCGCGCCACGATGAAATTCTCGATGTGCTCACGCACCACCCGCAAGACTTTGCGCCGATCTTCATGCGCACCGACACCGGCAAGGTCATTGCTGCCGATTGGTCAGACGGCTTCTTTGCGGCAATCAAGCTGAATGTCGCGGCTTGGCAGCCACTTGTCAGCAACCCGACGAGCGTGCTGCTGATGCCGATCTTCGTATTCTGCCGAGATGCCGACGGCCATTCGATCAGCGCGCCGGTCTTGGCCGCTGCTGGCGCCAGCAAACAGAGGCTGATCGGTGAAGGTTGGCAGCACATTCCGGAGGCGGTCAGCGCCATTCGCGCGTTCTGGCTCGCGCGAGGGCTACAGGTGGATGCCGGGCGCGAGACCCCGCAGGCTCGCCACTGATTGGTGCAGCACTATTGGCCAGCCCATCTGCCGACGCGCCTGGGTGGCGACCGATCTTGCCGACGGTCGAAGTGATCTGATACCGTCCGTTGGACGGTCGACGAGATGGTAGAGTAGAGAAGAGGCGCGGTGGCTTGGGGGCCGACTGGGCCCATCACTCCGTTTCCTCTTCCCTCTCATCGAACCGGACGTGCCGAGCTACGGCATCCGGCTCTCCGACTGACTTCACCGCAAGGCCGACGACGGGGCATTCCGGGGCAGGCGTTCGAGACACAGCACACCAAGTTCGCCATAGATCATGTCGTATGGGAACCGGCGATTGCCGCGCCCTGCCACCTTGTGCCGACGCGTGAGGAATGTGCGAACGCGCTCGCGAACGTAGTGGTTGGCACCGCGATAAGCACCAGCACGAGCGCCGTAGCTGAAGTAATTCGTCCAGCCGCGCAGGATGCTGTTCAGCTCGTCGCGCACTTCGGGCCACGGCGCTTGATTGCCGGGCACCAGCAGTGCACCAACTTTCGTTCGTAAACGTTGCACGCTCTTCTTGGACGGGCTCGCGCTCAGATACCACGCGCCGTTCTTCTTGAGCCGGTGTGGTCCGAACTGATAGCCGAGGAAATCGAAGCGTTCCTTGCGGGCATCCCGCAACGAGGTTTTCGCCTCGTTGATGGTGAGCCCGAGCTTTGCCATCACGTCCTGCGTCCACGTCAGCGCCTCGGCGGCACGGCCGCGACTGAGGATGACGAAGTCGTCGGCGAACGCGACAACACAAGCATGGAAAGCTTCTCCCGCGCCGCTCCGCCGCCAATGCTTCAGGAACCGGTTCATGTAGATGTTGGCAAGCAGCGGGCTCGCAGCACCACCTTGCGGTGTGCCGCACGTATTACCCTTGCCGCCCGACATCCGCCGGGTTCCGTCCGCGTCGCGCTCTTCGACTGGTGCCTTGAGCCACATCTTGATGAGGCGAAGCACGTTTCGGTCCACTACTCGCCGGGCAACCGACCGGAGCAAATCCGAGTGCGGAATCGAATCGAAGTAGCGCGATAGGTCGGCGTCTACGACATCGGTGCGTCCTTGCAGCAGGTGCTGGTGCACCCGCTGCACGGCATCGACGGCACTGCGCTTGGGGCGATAGCCGTACGATGTGTCCTCAAAGTCGGCCTCGAAGATCGGCTCCAGCACCAGCTTGGCAGATGTCTGAACAACGCGATCACGGATCGTGGGAATGCCGAGCGGACGCTCGCCATTGCCCCCTGATTTCGGGATCATCACCCGCCGTACCGGATCGGGCCGGTATGTCTTCGAGACCAGTTCCTCGCGCAAGCCCGCAAGCCACGCTTCCATTCCCTGCGCCTCGATCTGCGCGAACGTCACCCCATCCACGCCAGGCGCACCTGCATTGGCGCGGGCGAGCCGGTAGGCGTGGAGCAGAATGTCGGCGCGGCAGATCTTGTCGTAGAGCAGATAGAAGCGGAGCGCAGGCTCCGCCTTCGCTTTGCAGTAGAGCTTTCTCTGAAGGCTCCGGATCTTTTCAGGCGTTGCCAGACTCATCGTCAATCACCATCACCTTGCCTTCTTCGATAAGCGCGTCAGAAGTCGGGGCTCTTTGCTCCACCGGCATTACCCGGTTTCCACGCTCGTATTGCCCCGTCCGACTCCCGCCGTGGCCATCACCCAAGGTGATGTTGAGGCCGCTACCCTCGCCCGCGACGGGTCTCCCCCTTTGACTACGATCCACCTTTCCAGCATGCCGAACCCACTACCCCGGCGGATCGAACAGGTGCGCGCGTCGATTGCTTCCCTGTCCATGCTGCCTTCCCCAAATGGCCGGAGGGTCGGCATCCGCATTGTCACTTTCGAGGCCTGCTCGGGCTTCATGCGTATTACGGCCTGCTGGATCGCTCAACAGCCCAAGGCTGCCTTTGTCACGGGGCTTCGACCCGGCCAGTTGCCCGCCCGGATCGCCCGTTAGCTTCCAGATCAATCGACAATTATCTGGGTGAGATCCTCCCTCACAGGTAGTTCGCGCCTACAGGGCGCACGGCCATGAACGGACGTCCTTAGACACGGACGATCAGTGGTACCGTGTTCTTCCAGGCACACCGAGCACACTGCTCGTAAGTCTAGAATGTTGCGGCTCACCTTGCTCGGCGCGAATGCCGGCAGCCAGCGATTGCTTGCGAACCTGCGTCGACCGTCTGACCAAGTGATCTGTTTCGCAGTGCGCATCGTTCGATCATGAACTACGCGACAGACTGGGTCTGCTCGACAGCGGTGTCACGGTTGAACCATCCGCTCTGATTGAACCGCGGTTCTCAGTCATAAATCCAAGGTCGGGTCCGGGAAGTCGGGTGGGCAATGATCAACACGTAATGGCTCTGGTAGGGGTGCGAAGACCTCGACCGGCCGCAACAGAGGTGCCCAAAATGCAAAAGTTGATCGCGGATGCATGGAATTTCATTTTCAACCATGAAGTCAGCCCGCTTCGTCACATTCCCGATGTGGGTACGCGGCACATGATCCTGCAAATCCTGGGATGGATGTGGGCCGTCGCTTTTTCGGTCGCCATCGGAAGTTACGCGATGCTGCCCGCCAGCTTGATTGGTCACATTGTGCTGATCGCAGCAGCCGCAATCACGACGGCCACTTATACAGCTGCCTCAGTTAAGCCCAGCTTGTTCAAGGCGGGATCGGGCCGTCGTCACGACGGGGAGCACGAGTAGGACTCCTGCATGTTGCATTCCGCAATTGCCGCGCGGCTGACCAACCGATCTAGGAACCTTAAGGACACAACCGTGACCGATGAAGCTGGCATAGTGAACGTGTTTTACGACGGGTCCTGCCCGCTGTGCACAGCTGAAATTGGCCTCTATCGCCGTTGTGTCGGGGCGGAAGATATCGCATTTGTCGACGTCTCCGTGAACGGTACGGGTGCGATTGTTCCTGGCCTCGACAAGGCGACAGCCATGAAACGGTTTCACGTGCGTGATGCCGATGGTACGCTGATATCCGGCGCGGAGGCCTTCGGTCACCTTTGGCTTTCACTGCCAAGCTGGCGCTGGCTTGGTCGTATCGTGCTTCTGCCGGGCATATTGCAAGCGTCCGAGGTCGCTTACCGCGCATTCCTTATCGTGCGGCCGGCTCTGCAGTGGATCTTCCGGACGACGACCTCGCCTCAGGCTCGCCTATGACCCGCATTCTTGTCGTTGGCGGGAGCCAGGGCATTGGTCTTGCCGTGTGCCGTGCGGCGATTGCGAAGGGACATCGCGTGCGCGCCATGTCCCGCACTGCCCGGCTCCCAACA
The DNA here is from genome assembly GCA_046154645.1 of Hyphomicrobiaceae bacterium. Classification (GTDB taxonomy): domain Bacteria; phylum Pseudomonadota; class Alphaproteobacteria; order Rhizobiales; family Hyphomicrobiaceae. The sequence continues at coordinate 15,875 of JBJXDZ010000052.1, read as the reverse complement.
GACATCGGCAGCGATTGCGAAGCGTTCCTGGGCGATGCACGAAACGCTGACGACGTCTTCCGGGCGCTCGCGGGTATTGACGTCGTCGTGCAAGCCCTTGGCGTGCCGCAGTCGCTTGACGTCATCCTCAAGCCTGTAACGCTTTTCTCGGAAGCGACGCGTGTTTTGCTGTCCGCCATGAGCAAAGCCGGCATCGGCAAGCTCGTTGCAGTAACCGGCTTTGGCGCCGGCGATAGTCACGAGGCCATCAACATTCTGCAGCGGCTACCCTTCAGATTGATCTTCAAGAATGCCTACGACGACAAGTCGATCCAGGAAGCGCTGATTGCCGCAAGCGAGCTGCAGTGGCTGATCGTGCGACCCGGAGTGCTGGTCGATTGCGCGTCGAACGGCAATTACAAAGTTCTGACGCGCGCGAGTGAATGGCGTAACGGCATCGTTGCTCGCGCCGATGTGGCGGACTTCATCATCAAACGCATCGAGGCCGATACGCTGAACCGCGAGAAACCCGTGATCATCCGGTATCCGCTCTGAAGCTTTCAATCGCGGATACTCCCATTCGCCCGCGACGGCTGCGAAGTTTGGAAGACCCTATGGCTCGACCTAAAGCGCCGAACAAAGTTCGCAACCTCGTAGTGGTGCTGGGCGACCAGCTATCGCTAGAACTTTCGAGTCTGACGGCCTGTGACAAGGCGCTCGATCTCGTTTTGATGTGCGAGGTGGTCGAGGAAGCCACCTACGTCCGTCATCACAAGAAAAAGATCATTCTACTGTTTTCGGCAATGCGCCACTTCGCGGACGAATTGCGCGCGCAGGGCTGGCGGGTCGCATACACGCGCCTCGACGACGACGACAATTCGGGCAGTCTCGCAGGGGAAGTAGCACGCGCCGTGGCTACACATCGCCCTGAGCGCATCTTGATCACCGAGCCCGGCGAGTGGCGTGTGCTGGAGATCATCCGCTCGTGGTCAAGCCTATTCAATCTGCCCGTCGACGTAAGCGCCGATACCCGATTTGTCTGCTCGACCGAGGATTTTGCCGCCTGGACGAAGGGTCGCAAGCAATTGCGCATGGAATACTTCTATCGAGACATGCGCCGCAAGACCGGACTCTTCATGGATGATCTGACGCCCGTTGGCGGTCAGTGGAACTTCGACCACGACAATCGAAAGACGGCCAAGGCCGATCTGTTCATCCCCGAGCCGGCGCATTTTCAGCAGGACGCCACGACGCTTGAGGTCGTCGCCCTGGTGAAGAATCGCTTCAGCGATCACTTCGGCGATGCCGATCCGTTCTGGTTCGCCGTAACGCGCGCCGATGCCGAAGCAGCCTTCGATCATTTCATCGATGTCGGGCTTGCTCAGTTCGGCGACTACCAGGATGCCATGCTGACGGGCCAGCGCTTCCTCTATCACTCGATCGTGTCGATGTATCTGAACTGCGGGCTACTCAATCCGCTCAGCATGTGTCGCAAGGTCGAAGCTGCCTACCGTGCCGGCCGGGTGCCGCTGAATGCGGCGGAAGGCTACATCCGCCAAGTGATCGGTTGGCGCGAGTATGTGCGCGGTATTTACTGGTTAAAGATGCCGGAGTATGCGGCCTCGAACGGGCTCACGCATGTGCGGCAGCTGCCGGATTTCTACTGGACCGGCGAAACCGACATGAGGTGCATGCGCGAGGCCATCACTCAGACGAAGGAAGAGGCCTATGCCCATCACATCCAACGGCTGATGGTGACTGGCAACTTCGCGCTACTGGCCGGTATCTCGCCGCAGGCCCTACACGAATGGTACCTTGCCGTTTATGCCGATGCCTACGAGTGGGTCGAGCTGCCCAACACCATTGGAATGAGCCAGTTCGCCGACGGTGGGCTTCTCGCTTCGAAGCCCTACGCCGCGAGCGGAGCCTATATCAACCGAATGTCCGACTACTGCGGGTCGTGCGCCTACGACGTGAAACATCGCACAGGTGCGAGAGCCTGTCCGTTCAATGCCCTTTACTGGGATTTCATCCGCCGGCATGCGGCCACGATCAAAACGAACCCTCGCATGGCGCAGATGGTACGCACCTACGAGAAATTTGCGGATGACGAGAAGGAGCGCATTGTAACCAGCGCGACAAATTTCCTCGCGGACCTCAAACCTTCGATGCCGTGACCCTGAGCGGTTTTGCGCTTCTGACAGCCCGGCAGCGATCCGAGCAATACTTGACCTCCTCCCAATCCCGCGACCATTTCTTGCGCCAAGCAAACGGCCGGCCGCACACGGTACAGGTCTTGCTGGGGAGAGTCGCTTTGGTAAAGCGTTTGGGCGCCTTCACGCTCACAGGTCGAACTCCGTTTGCGCAGGGTTCTTGCTTGGCAAAGACTTCCGCTTGCCTCCAGCTCGCTTAGGGCGCTGGCCGGTTATAGGCATGCCGCTCCTGCGGCTTCCGTGCTTGTCCTGGATGGCATCTGCTGCTGCATAAAAGCCAGCGCTCCGCCGTGCGCCATAAATCTTGTCTTTCGCGTTGGCGGTTGACGTTTTGAGGTCGACGATCCGCTCTGGGTAAATGCGACCGATGATCCGGCGAGCGGCGTCGAACCGCCATGGCTCCTGCAGATGCTGATCAGGGATATCGCTCAGCTCCGGAACCCAGCGTCGAACAAATGCTCCCGTCGGGTCCTGGTCGTGGCCTTGCTTCACGACCGAGTAGATTCGGATGGTGTTGATGCCAGTGGTTCCCGACTGCATCTGCGCTTGCGGCCAGTGGATCCCGGGCTCGTAGTCGGTGAACTGACGCGCCAGATGCAAACCCGTCTCGCGCCAGGGCAGCCATAGATTATAGCTGGCAAAGGACATCACCATGGCCCGCATGCGAAAATTCAACCAGCCCGTTGCCTTCAAACTGCGCATGCACGCATCGAGAAACGGATAACCGGTTTGGCCATAGGCCCATGCGGACAGCAGCGCTGAATCGGCAACCCCTGGCCGGAGTCCGCGGAGGGCCGGGTGCAGTTCCAGAGACTCAATCGCCGGCGTGGACTCGAGCTTCTGGATAAAATGGCAATGCCAGTGCAGGCGGCCCGAGAACGAGACCAGTGAGGCGCTCATTTGTTTCGCCGCCGGATCCGTCTCCTCTCTGAGGTCACGCAGACGGGTCCACGTTGCCTGGGTAATCTCGCGCACGGAGACGGTGCCCCACGCCAGATGAGGCGACAGGCGCGAGCAGGCCTTGGCACCCGCCAGCGGGTTTGACATCTCGCGACGGTAGTTCTGGGCGCGGCCGGCGAGAAATGAATCGATCAGGTCAATTCCAGAACGGCGTCCGCCGGACTGGCGATCGGTGCAGCCATCCTCGTGAAGACCGAGATCGCCCAGCGACGGCACCGCTGGCGGACCAAATCCCGGGACGGGCGTGAGGGCGCGAGGCGGGTCTGTGATCGCCTCCGACATCTGCCGATCCCAAGCTGCTGCCCAACCGTCGCGATTGCGCAACCTTCTCTTGACACCGAACTGCGCAATCTCATGCCAAGCTACGCCATGCTCGCGAGCCCAAGCGGCGACGTCCTTGTCTCGTGCAAAAGTCCAAACATTGCCGGTCTCTTCGTGTGACCAGAGCGCTGTGATACCATGCGATATGCGGATAGACTCCAGCGTATCAACGATCGACCCTACGCGAACCACCAGGGGCTGACCAAGCCGGCCAAGGGCCGTTCCAAGCTCTCGGATGCACTCTGAGATGAACTGCCATTGGCGAGCTGAAGCGTCTGGCTGCCGCCACAGATCCGGCTCCACGACATAGAGTGGCAACACTGGTCCGCGCTTTGCCGCCTCTGTCAGCGGCCGATGATCGTGGATGCGCAGATCGCGCTTGAACCACACGACGTGCAAAGGGGATGACATGGCGTTCGCCGAACACGGCGCTCCTGATCGTTGCCAGGTCTCATACGATGCGAGGTGGATCGTCGGATCCCACGCAACGCAACCCATTGCTTGGCCTGAGCCGTAAGCCGACTTACCAGCCAAGTGTGACGCGCGGTAAGAGCAAAGAACAAGACTGACTGAGGAGGCGGAGGCAGTTATGCGAGCACTCGTCGTAGGTGGATCGGGCGGGATTGGAGCGGCGTTCACATCTCTGCTCGCTGCCGACGCTCGGATTAGCCACGTGACCGCGTGGTCCCGATCAGCTCCCAATCTCGCAGACAACGGGATCTCGACGAGGCATATTGACCTCCGTGATGAATCAACGATTGCAGCAGCGGCCCAAGACCTCGGGGCAGTTGAGTTGGTGCTCATCGCCACCGGGCTCCTGCATGACGACGACATGAAACCGGAGAAGACGTGGCGGTCGCTAGATCCAGCCATGATGATGCGCGCATTCGAGATCAACACAATCGGGCCAGCACTGATTGCCAAGCACGTGCTGCCTCTCCTGCCGCGCGATCGCCGTTCGATTTTTGCTACCCTTTCGGCCCGCGTTGGCAGCATCGGCGACAATCGATTGGGTGGATGGTATAGTTACCGAGCGTCAAAGGCCGCACTCAACCAAATCATCCGGACATTGAGCATCGAGCTTGCCGTCAGACGTCCGCATGCAATCTGCGTCGGCTTGCATCCAGGCACGGTCGACACGCCCCTTTCCAAGCCTTTCCAGGCCGGAGTTTCAGCAGACAGGTTGGCCGGCCCCAGCATCGCGGCTGCGCATTTGATTGCCGTCGTCTCGCGTCTGACGCCACAAGATAGCGGCAAGGTTTTCGATTGGAAGGGGCAGGTTGTTCCGGAATAGGCTGTTTGACGTGCGCGATCCGATGTCACTGAATGACCATGCCTGATCGCAACGTTCAAAGCCGCTTCACCCCCGCATCAAGTCACAGGCCGGCCCCGCTCGGCAACCCAAAGCAAGGCCCTAAGCGCAAGGCGTGTCGGCCACAGCCGCGATCACATTGCGACGGCTGTTGCGTTCCCACTTGTCTCACGGGCCGCGAAGCATCGAGCGCAGCATCCATGCGTCTTTTTCATGCTGCGCAATGTAGCCGGTCAGCAAATCTGCAGTGACCACATCATCGGCCTTGGTCGCAGCTGCAACGACGGAGCGCATACTGCGGACAACGCCTTCGTGATTGCGGATGAGATCGGCAATCATGCTGGCTGCCGTTTGTGCCGCCGGTAGATTGGAGACCCCGGTTGGAAACGAATTGACATTCACTGCGGGTTTTCCATCGAGCGCTCGTATTCGCTCCGCAATCTCGTCTACCGCTGCAAACAGGGCAGTGTATTGCGCTTCCGTCAACTTGTGCACTGGCTCGAAAAGCGGTCCCTCGACGTTCCAATGGTAAACGTGAGTACGCACCATGAGCGAGTAAACGTCATCCAATACGCCGCCCAGTTTTTCGGCAAGCTCTTTCCGATCGCTCGCCGCAAGACCGTTGTCGACTTCCAATGCGCTTGCATTTGTCATGATGAGCGTTTTCCTTCGTTTGAGTCTAAGGCTGTCGCGCAAATAGCAACGCCACCGTCAACAAGGCCACGACTGCAATTGTCAGCTGCCACCGCAGACCTGGATACCAGTCCGGCGCCCAACCCGAGCGGCGGAGGGCAAGATCATATGCCAGTAGTCCTGCAAACCCGCAGAGCAGGAGCAGAATGCCCAATGGCGCCTGCAACACCATGGCGGCAGCCGCAGTGAGAGCCGGAAGAATACTCGCCACATAGGCCACTTGCGATCGCGCCCGGTTCATCTCCAGTCCCCATATGACACCGCCCATGAAGCTCAGGATAATGGAGCCGTAGCCTAGAAGAGCCGCCATCGCGGTTCCCGCATGGCCAGGCGGGCCAACGGTCGCACTGATGACGAGAGCTAAGAACGGCAACACGCCCGCCCATCCGAGTAGCAAAGCTATGACTGGGATGCGGTCCGTCCGAGTCCGCTCATTAGTATTAAATTGCATGCTTTAAAAACGAGGGACGGGTTGGATCGGATCAGCCTGACACGGAGTTATCGGTGGCGTAACCGGCACGACCAGGCTGAGGCCAGTGAAGGCGCTGAAGCCTGTGAGCGATCCAACTGCCCACCTTCGCTCGTTGATATCGTGGGTCGCGCAATTCGCCAGATGCAGAAGCACATGGGTGAAAAGTCGGCTGTCATGATCGCTGCAAGCCGTACCGGCTCAGCCGAAAGCAATATCTTCATAGTGTGGGCCGTCGGCGGCGCTGTGATGTCGGGGCTCGAGCCAGTCCCGACGCGGAGCGCCGGCAATCTCAGGGCAAGATCCGGTGCTAGGATGCGGCGATGGCGACGCAAGTTGTCGCAATCAGCGCAGGTGGATGCAGTCACATTGTTCTCCACGGTCGAACAAGATGCCTATGCGCAGGGATAAAATGCGCCTTATATGAACTTGCTGGTTGAGCATGCAGCTCCTGACGCGGAGGGACGTATTTGCGATGGACGGCTCAGGTGACGGCAATCGTGCGGAGCGAGGATCGGAGATCTCGACCCGCATTCGCGAACGACTGCAACAGGCAAAGCGGCGGTTCAACGCCAATGACAACATCTCGGACTTCATCGAGCCTGGAGAACTCGACCTGTTGCTCGATGAAGTGGCGGCCAAGATGAAAGCTGTTCTCGAAGGGCTGGTCATTGACATCGAGAACGACCACAATACGCAAGGCACCGCCCGACGCGTGGCCAAGATGTACCTCAACGAGGTGTTCCGCGGCCGCTATCATCCGGCGCCGTCCGTCACCGAGTTCCCCAATGTTACCAGCCTCAACGAGCTGATGATCGTCGGCCCGATGACGGTTCGCAGCGCTTGTAGCCATCACTTTTGCCCCATCATGGGCCGGCTGTGGATTGGAGTGATGCCCAATCAGCATTCGAACCTGATCGGGTTGTCGAAATATGCGCGTCTTGCCGAATGGTTGATGACGCGACCGCAGATCCAAGAGGAGGCCATCACACAGATGGCCGAGCTGCTGATGGATATGGTCAAGCCAGATGGTTTGGCCGTCATCATGGAGGCTGATCACTTCTGTATGCATTGGCGCGGCGTGAAGGACACTTCGGCAAAGATGATCAACAGCGTCATGCGCGGCTCGTTCCTCAAGGATCCGGCGCTGCGCCGTGAGTTCCTGTCGCTCGTCACCATGAACAAGTGAGGTCCAAATGCTGGTCCGCTGCCTCTATGCCAGTCGAATTTCAGCGCCGCTCGCAACATCTGCGCTCGACGAAATTCTTGAACAGTCTCGAAGGAACAATCCGACCCGCGGCATTACAGGACTGCTTTGCCATACCCACGACAGCTTTGTTCAGGTGGTCGAAGGCGGGCGCGAGCCGATTTCCGAATTGCTCAGATCGATTTATCGCGACGACCGGCACCAAGGAATGACCATTCTGTCGTTCGAGGAGATTGCGGAGCGGCGGTTCGGCAACTGGACAATGGGTCGTGTGAATGTGGAGAGTGTCAACGCTACAGTGCTGCTGAAGTACTCCGAGAAAGTCGCGCTCGACCCGTTCAATTGCTCAAGTCAAGCAATGATGTCGCTCCTCATGGAGCTGATCGCGACGGGGTCAATCGTGAACCGCGGCACGACTTAGCTTGTTAGACATCGCAGAGACTTAGGCTGTGGGGGCCGCCGCGCAAGCGCGCAAGCTAGCAACAAGCATACAACCATGAAGCGTTCTCAGGGAGACTATGCCGTTGCGGCCATCGCCTATAGACTTGGACGAAACGCGGCCACCCCCGGCCGCTGCCGCCCATCGGAGGTCGATCATGTCGCGCAACGAACTCGATCGGGACTTTCTGCGGTCGCTGCTCGAAACCGACGAACAGGAAATGAGCGTCGTCTTCAGCGACCCGTCGTTGCCCGACAATCCCATGGTCTACGTCAGCGAGGAGTTCGAGCGGCAAACTGGCTACAGCGAAGGTGAGGCCATCGGGCGTAACTGCCGCTTTCTCCAGGGGCTCGGCACTAATCCCGAGGCTGTCGAAGCGATTCGCCACGCCCTCCGCGCGCGCACACGTTTCACTATCGACATCCTCAATTATCGAAGGGACGGCACACTATTTCTGAACCGGTTGCGCATCCGACCGATCTTCGACCAACGCGGCAATCTCCTATTCTTCGCTGGAGCCCAAAACCCTGTGCGACCTTAGAGCGACATGGTGACTGGACTTTCGATGCGGCCTCGTAAGGCTTGCATCGCCCAGTGGCTGCGTCCCAAACATCAGCACGGACTGCGCGGCTGGCTCGATGGTCAACCTGACAATCAGGTTGGGAGGCAATCCGGGGGTCGGTTAGGCCGTTGCTGTTTCTGTCCCTCGCTGGTCGGACGCAACCTTGAGAAAGCGTGAGCCAGTGATGCGATTGATAAAGGCACTCTTTCCCAGCTCTTTGGATCGGGGATCGGAGAATCTACCATGCCGTGTCGAAGCACGATAGAGTTGCGGAACCTGACGATCCAGACGCAGATCGGAACTTACGGTCCGGCAGATGTCGTCCCTGCAGGGCATGTCCTGGACCTCACCCTTGCCATAGATCCGCAGCTTGTCCTGATCGCGAAAGACGAGATGGCGCAGGTCTTCGATTACGACCCACTGATTGCAGAGATCGACCGGCTGGCCGGCGACTGTCACTATGCAACTCAGGAGCGACTGATCACACGCATCGTCGATGCTTGCACCGCCTATCCGCAGATCGACGCACTGGAGATCCGCTTGACTAAAGAGCCTGTTCTCGCGGGATCGGGATCACTTGGGGTGTGTCTTGTCGTGGACACTCACTCAATGGCTGAGCTGAGGAGATCCCGGAACGGTTATGCGCTGCTCGGCCATCACATTCGCGCAGGCCACAGTGCACTTCAGCGCGTCGAAGAGATAAGCGTCAGGAGTGGCGCATAATCATGGACGGTCAGTAGTAACCCACCTCGCGCACGTCGATCGCAGCCTCGTGGTCTCGACCGAAGGCAACAACGGCCACCGATGTGAGGCTTTGCGGCTCAATGTTGGTGCGCAATAGAGCTCCCGACGCAGCAAAGGCAGTGAATGGCAGGCGTACCTCTGTCCATCCTCGCGGGGCCCGGAAGCCAGACTGGTAGTATTGCCACGGCAGGATCGTCCCCGTTGTACGCAGATGCGCAAAATAGTGCTGGTCATTGCCGCGCACGACAAATCGCACACCGGTTGCGCCCTTGGGCGGCAGACTGGTCAAATCGAGCCGCATCTGGATGAAGCCGCCTTTGTTGGCGGTGCTGACCCTGCCGGTCATCCTTGCGAAAGGTCGGTCGCCGTCCTGCATGAAGACGAGCTGCCCGGACGAAACGCCGCCCATCACTCCATCCGTGAAAAAGCGCCAGCGAGCCTGGGGCTGCATGGTGAAATCCTCGATCGTCGTCGGCTGGGACGAAACCGTTGGCCCCCATGCGACGGTCAACAGGACCGAAAGGGCGAGTGAGATCAGACTGCGCATGAGCATATTGTCACCTCTTGTGAATTTTCGCAGCGCTGCGACCAGCCGGCATTGGGCGCGGGCTTGCGTGCGAGCCCCATGTACTGGACTGCGGTCAGCGGGAGCGGACCAAACGTCAGGTCGAACCGCCGGTTCATCCCGCATGGGCCCAAGCCGGTCATGGGGCCGGGCACCAGACCTGCCCGCTGTATCGCATCGCGCAGCTCGCGCGGCTTGATGAAGAGATCGGGATCGTGTGTGCCTTTCGGCAGCAGGCGAAGGACGTCCTCGGCCATAGTTATCGTGGCAAGGCGCGCGATCGGATTGCGGTTGATCGTGTCGAACAGGAATAACCCGCTGGGGCGCAGCACGCGGGCAACCTCGGCCAACACGCGGTTCAAATCGGCTACATGTTCCAGCACGTCGACGCAGACCACTGCATCGAAACTGGCAGCGGCGAAGGGCAGGGCCTCGCCCACGCCTTCGTCATACTGGATTGTCAGGCCCATGTTGCTTGCATGGCGGCGGGCCGCAGCTATCACCTCGGCTGCAGGGTCGATGCCGACCACGCGGGCGCCCCTCTCGGCCATCGCCTCGGACATGAAGCCACCGGCGCACCCGAGATCGAGAACGTCCTTTCCCGACCATTCGAAATGCCGGTCGAACCATTTCAACCGCCCCGGCACGAGGTTCTTCAAGGTGCGAACCCAGCGTACGTCGTCCGACCACCACTGTTCAGCCACACGGTCGTAAATCGTCAGGTCATTGCGCATGGGGACGGTCCTTGGTTTGGTTCAGGCGGGGCACGGCGTAGGGCACAGTGGCGCGGTAGCTTTGGAACCGCTCGCCATAGCGCGCGGCGAAGCGGCGTTCCTTGAGCCGCGGCGCCAGCAGGCAGTAGGCGGTGAAGCTGATAGCCAGCGCCAGCTGATCCGGCGTCCAGACCGGCACGGTCCAGAGCGTCAGCGCGAAAGCGACATAGATCGGCTGGCGGATCACCCTAAAAAGGCCCGTCGTGGGCATATCGGGGAACATAGGGCGGATCTTCGCCAGCAGAGACATCCATCCGAGCGCGCCCGACTGAACCTCGGCGCCCGCGTCGAAGCTGGCCTTCATGAGTAGCAGCCAGCTTGCCGCGTAAACGACGCAGATCGCCCAGAACGCCCCGCCTTCAGCCCGCCACCAGACGATGCCTGACGGCGTCCACAGCGCGAACAGTGCCAGAAGCTGCGCCGATGCGATGATGGCATAGGTGGTGGTGGCGAGCGTCGCGCCATGCGGGCCTGGGATGAGGCGGGCCAGCCACCGCCCGCCGGGGCCAGTCAAAAGCAGCGAATGGGCCAGCGGAAACTGCAGGATCAACGCCAGATTCGCGACCAGCGCCCAGGGCCAGGGCACGCGGCCATGGCTCTCGCTCAGGCCGAAGAACATAGCGGTGATCATGGCCAGCACGGCCGTGGCAAAGATCGCGTGGCAGACCAACCCAAGCGCCAGTGCGAGTGCGATCCTTCCCGCCCCCGGCGGCGGGCTCAGGGCCGCGCGGATTAGGACGATCAGGCGGGCGATGCGCGGATCAGTGATCATGGCATCTGCGCCAGGAGATCGTTGGCGATGGCCGTGCCGCTGGTCCAGGCGGCTTCCACCCGTGGACCGATGCACCAGTCCCCTCCGAGATAGAGCGACCCGCCCGCATCGCGTGGAAACGGCTGGCCGAGTGGAGCCGTCACGCGCGCGTATCGCCAGCGGTGGGCAGCGGCGTGGGTCACACGGTCCACCGTCACGCCAAGCCGGTCGCAAAGCATCGGCAGCATGTGCGCAGCGATTGCAGCCGGGTCTTCCTCAAGATGCATGACGCTGAATGCCGGACCAGCCTGCGCCACCCAGGCCACCACCCCGCTCGTAACACTGATCGCCGCCCGGCCAGGCTTCGCACTGTCTTGCGCGATCCACGCTAGCGGCTCATCCGGCGACTCGCGGATCACGAAGGGCGGGGGTGCCGCGATACCAGCCATCAGCGTCAAGCAGGGATCCATTCGCACCCCGCCGATCATTGCCACCAGCGAATCGTCCGCGCTCAAAAGCCTCGCCACTTGCGGTGCCGGAACGGTGACGACGACGCGCGCAGCAGGGTGACACGCATCCCCCGCCAGCACCTGCCAACCGCCGTCGCAGGGCCTAATGGTGGTGATCTGCACGCCCTGGCGGACGTCCAGCCCTACCGCCAACGCCTTGCCCAGTGTCGCCATACCGGGCATGCCCACCACGCGGGCGCGGCCCGACCCATCGGGCCAGGGGGCAGCATCGCCCGAGGCAACAAGGTTGCGCAATACGGCGGAAAAATCTGCGCCCTTCGCGGTCACATACTGCGCGCCATGGTCGAATTGCAGCCCGTCTGCTCGGCGGGTCGCCACCCGCCCGCCGGACCCGCGACCCTTGTCCAACACCAGCGCTGGCACGCCCGCCTTCGCCAGCCGCCGCGCGCAGGCCAGTCCCGCAATCCCCGCGCCCACGATGACGACAGGGATCATGCCAACTCCATCTGCCGCAAAATGCGCGGGATCTGTTGTTTCACTTTTAAGAACCCGGCCGTCGCGTGTGGCCAGATCGCACAGTCCCAATCGCGTCGCCATTCGGCCAGCACGATCCCCTGCGCGGCCAGCGCCGGCGTGGCCTCAGTCAACCAGTCATACAGAGGTCCGCGTGGAACATAGGGCGTGACGATCTGCGTCACGCCCGCACCTGTTGCCCAACGCGCCAGCGCTTCCGGATGATCGGCCCGCAGGGCAGCCGCAGTACCCCGCGCGCGCGTGGCGGCGTCGGCAAGCGCTACATCCTCGAATTGCGCGACCGCATCCGCTACGGGGAGCGGCGACCGCAAGTGGCTGGCCGCCAACGTGGCGGCCGCTCGAATGTCCAGGCCGTCGAGCGCAAAGTCTTCGATCCGGCAGTCTTCTTCCGTGATCAGCAGCCCAGTCGGTCTGCCCGGCTGCGGCGTCGTGACGGCGCGCAGCGGCAGCAAGGGGGGCAGCCCGTCGGGCTCGGTCGCCTCGAGGCCTGCCACGACCTCGGCGAGGTCGCTGTCGCGCGGGACAAATCGCTGCCCGGTAAAGGTGGAGATGTTCCATGCCTGCGCGCGATAGGGTTTGCCGCGTGTATGCAGGCCCGCAACCCACCGCCAACCCAACGTGTTCGACGCTGGATCGCCATCGAGGAGGTGGCGATAGAAGAAATCTGCACCCAGACGCCACGGCAGGCCCCGCGTGAAAATCCAGATCGATGCGAACCACAAGCGCGCATGGTTGTGCAAATAGCCGGTGTCAGCCAATTCCTGCGCCCAAGCATCGAAACAGTCCAAGCCGGTCTCTCCGGCTTCGGCGCGGGACACGTCTCGGCGCAACCGGCGGTCGCGTTCAAATTCTGCCAGATCGTCGAGGAGCCCCTTGCGGTAGCTGTCCCAGACTTGCGGGCGGCGCTCCATCCAGCCCTTGAAATAACTGCGCCAAATGACCTCTTCGATGAATTTTCCGGCGGGTTCTGAACCGTGCGCCGCCAAAGCTACGGCGATCATTTCCGTCTCTGTCACGAGTCTGCGGCGAATCCAAGGCGACAGCATCGACACAGCCGCGTGTTTCCCAGGCCCGAGGTCATAGTTGCGTCCACTGGCGTAACGACGCCCCATGGCCGGTGCGAAGGCCTGTAGCCGGATCAATCCGTGTTCACGAGTGGCGGTGAGGTCCAACATTAATCTGTGACGTCTTGCTGCGTTGTGGCTTACGGAATGTGGTCCATCGTTCCGCAATATTCAGATGCAAGCGCATATCCTTCGCGGACAAGCGCGATAGAGCAGCACATTACTTCAACAATACGTTGGCTGCGACCGTCTGGACCGGTCTCGCGACCATGACGGCCTTCCCGGTGCAGCAAATAGCGCTCCCAACCAAGCTGCGGTGGCACTGATCGCGCACGGTACACTTCGCGGCGGTCGATGAACTTGCAGATCGGATGCGAGCGCTGGTGGGCAAACCGGCAGTCTCCAGAAGCGGCCTTTCCACGATGTTGCCAATCTGCCGATGACGCAATCGGCTGAGAGCATGATTGCGGACTTGGTGCGCCAGTCCGAAACCTCACGCCGCATGCACGAGGTGGCCGCCGCGGCGGAGGGCTCAGGCGATGTCATGACAGCCGATCTTTGACGGGCTTATCGCCCGGCATACAAAGGATGAGTGGATGCAGCACGCGATCTTGCGGCAACAAAAAGTGGCCATTGCCGAGCAGTCCTGTCTCGGCGTTGGTCCAATGTGTTCAATCAGCAGTGATTGAAACTCCTCGCTCTCGTGATCTGCGCTGATGGCAGCCTCGTTAACTAACCACGACCAGTGAGTATGAACTGAGGCGGGCGACGCCAATGCGCCGTTCGCGACTGCCGGATCGAACCACGTCCAGGAGAGACAAAATGCTAGGAATGAAATCGATCGCCGCCGGTTTGACAGTAGCCGGCGCCTTACTTCTCGCCAGCGTGCCGGCGCGCGCTGCGGACGACATCGTCGACACCGCCGTCAAGGCCGGTTCGTTCAACACGTTGGTCGCGGCCTTGAAGGCTGCCGGTCTGGTCGAGACACTCAAGGGCACGGGCCCTTTCACGGTGTTCGCGCCCACCGATGAGGCCTTCGCCAAGCTGCCGAAGGGCACGGTCGAGGATCTGCTGAAGCCGGAAAACAAGGGCAAGCTGGCGTCGATCCTGACCTACCACGTCGTGCCTGGTAAGATCTTGTCAAAGGATATCGCCGGCAAGGCACTGAAGGCGAAGTCCGTCCAGGGCGCTGAGATCTCGGTCGACGCTACCAAGGACGTTATGGTCGACAAGGCGAAGGTCGTGAAGGCCGACATCGAGGCGTCGAATGGGGTCATTCACGTGATCGACGCGGTGATGCTGCCGCCGGCGAAGTGAGCACCATGGCGACGCCGCCACACCGCTGATCATCTCTGGCGGTCTTTGGGGTGGAACTCACAAAACGTGGCGCCGCTAGACCCAATGTCTAGCGGCGTAGTTATTTGCAGCGGAATGTGTCTCCATCGCTGTAGGTTCCAGAAGGCTAGGTCGCTCCGAGAATGGCAACCGCAAAATAGAGTTGCTCAAGCGTGATCCGCGCCAATGGCGACATCGTTCACAGTCCACGCTCGGTTGGTGTGACCCGAAGCGAGCGACGCCAACGCGCCGTCCGCGAACACCGGATCGAATACTCACCCAGGAGAACCCAATGCTCGGATTAAAAACAATCGTTGCCGGTTTGGCGATCGGCACTAGCCTGCTGCTCTCCACCCTCCCGGCGCGCGCGGCGGACGACATCGTCGACACGGCGGTGAAGGCCGGATCGTTCAATACGCTGGTCGCGGCCGTCAAGGCTGCCGGTCTCGTCGAAACGCTGAAGGGCAAGGGTCCGTTTACGGTATTTGCCCCGACTGACGAAGCTTTCGCCAAGTTGCCGAAGGCAACGCTCGAGTCGCTGTTGAAGCCGGAAAACAAGAGCAAGCTCGCTTCGATCCTCACCTATCACGTGGTCGCGGGCCGATACGATGCAGCCCGCATCACCGGTTCCAAGGCGAAGCAGTTCGGGGTTAAGTCCTTACAAGGCGCCAATATCGCTGTCGACCTGCGCAAGGGCGTGAAGGTCTCCGGCGCGAACGTCGTGAAGACGGATGTGCTAGCATCGAACGGGGTGATCCACGTGATCGATACCGTGATCCTGCCACCCGCGAAGAAGGCCTCTACGAAGCCCAAGCATCATTGATGACTGGCCGGTCTCGAATCCTGGCTCAAGTAAAGTAGCGCCGCGGGGCTCATAGCCTCGCGGCGTCATGTTTCCGAGGGAGGAATGCGGGCGGCAAAACTGGGCGTTGTTCTTGCTGGGATTGTGATCGCACTTTCGGCGGTCGCATTCATTGCGTGGACATACATCGCCAACAATATCGAGCAACCGAGGGATCGCGTCGTTGCCGCTGATCGGCACTTTTGCAACACGAGTGTTGAACCCCGGTACTGAGTCCGTTTTGGGTCTTGGTCGTGAAAACGCTGTGATGCGGGTCCAGACCGCACAGGAACGGCCCAATCTACCGCAGACTGGGCGGAACGAGCAAATTTTTGCTTTACCCGATCGGCATCAACGCTGGTGGAACGTCGAGGCTCAGCTGCGTGCCTCTTGGCTCTGACTGCGGGCATGCCGCTTCCCGCGTTTACGCCCTGACCGCCTCCATCATCCGCGCGACACCGACGATGTTGATCACGCGTGTCAGGTTGTAGCCGAGGACGCAGAGTGCCATCTCGTTGGCCACCTTCGGCAGCGTCTTGCACAGAAAGTGCGTCGCACCCATCCGCATCTTCAGTGTGCCGAATGGATGCTCGACGACCTCGCGGCGGGTTCGCATCGCATCTGGATTGAGGTCAAGCCGCTT
>JBJXDZ010000051.1:0-11942 GCA_046154645.1 Hyphomicrobiaceae bacterium | reverse complement strand
GGTCATCGCAAGGCTTCGATGCCAGCGAAGCTTTCAGGTGGCGAGGCGCAGCGGGTGGCGATCGCGCGGGCGTTGGCGAACCGGCCACGCATCATTCTCGCCGACGAGCCGACCGCAGCACTCGATTCCAAGCGCGCCGGCATCGTCATGGATTTACTGCGCAAGGTGGCGGTCGAGCAGCAGGCGGCGATCATCGCCGTCACCCACGACGACAAGATCTTCAACCGTTTCGACAAGATCTACAATTTGCGCGATGGCCGGCTCGACGATGTTGTCGAGGGCCGCAATGCGTTGGCGACCCCAGTGGGCGCATGACAGCGGAATTCAGATCGGGCTGCGCCCGTGCGAATTCAAGGCCGCAACACCCACCGAATGCCAATCGCGACGACCGCCAGAGCCGTGACGCTGGCGAGCCAGAGCGCCACAAACCAGAGCAGCCGCTTTACGAGCGACGAGGTGGGGCTGACGTCTGGCTTCAATGGTAACCTCCGTCGGTCTCGACTTTGCCGCGGAAGACCCAGTAGGAATAGGCCGTATAGGCAAGGATGATCGGGATGAGTACAACCGCGCCGACGAGCAGGAAGCCGAGGCTCTTGTCCGGTGCCGCAGCGTCCCAGATGGAAATTCCCGGCGGTACAATTCGAGGATAAATGCTGATGCCGAGCCCGACATAGCACAGCATGAACAACGCCAGTGTCGCCAGGAACGGCTCCACTTCCTTGCGGTCATGCACCGCCAGCACTAGTCGCGCAGCGACGGCGAGAGTGACCAGCGGCACTGGCGCAACATACAGTATCGCCGGCCAGGAAAACCATCGTGTCAGGATCTGAGGGTTTAGGAACGGCGTCCACAGACTGACTATGCCAATCATGGTGAGGAGGGCCAGCGTCAACATCCACCCAAAACCATAGGCTCGGTTCTGGACGTAGCCATCGGTCTTCCAGATCAGCCAGGTGGCACCAAGTAGCGCATAGCCGACGACGAGGGCCAGTCCGGTCATCAGGCTGAAGGGCGTTAGCCAGTCGATCCAGCCGCCGGCATAAGCGCGGCCTTCGACCTTGATGCCTTGGATGATCGCCCCCAGCATGATGCCCTGAGCGAACGCGGCAACTACCGATCCACCGGCAAAGGCCCAATCCCACAGAAACTTCGCGCGCTCCGTCCGCCACCGGAATTCGAATGCCACGCCGCGTAGGATCAAGCCCAGAAGCATGGCGATTACGGGCGCGTAGAGCGCTGGCAGGATCACGGCGTAGGCCAGCGGAAATACCGCGAATAACCCACCGCCGCCCAGAACCAACCACGTCTCGTTACCGTCCCACACCGGGGCAACGGAATTCATCGCGGTGTCGCGATTCCTGGTGCCTTGGATGAACGGGAACAAGATGCCGACGCCGAGGTCGAAGCCGTCGAGTATGACGTAGGCGAGAATGGCAAATGCGATCAGCATCGCCCAAATCAACGGAAGATCGAACGTCATAGCGATGTGCCCCCTTGGCCGGTCGCAGGCTCACCGGTTGCTTGTGCCGGCGCCGGCATGATGCCGGCGGCACGCAATGGCATCAGCGGGTCGAGCCCGCCATGATCGGTGGCCGGTGGATTGGCCATCAGCCGCAGAATATAGAAAGTGCCGGCTCCAAATACAGCGAAGTAGACGACAACAAACATGGCGAGCGACGTCGCCACGGCCGCAGCCGCCACCGGTGCGATGCTATCGGAAGTGCGCAGCAAACCGTAGATGGTATAGGGCTGGCGCCCGACCTCGGTCGTGATCCACCCGGCGAGCACGGCGGCAAAGCCAGAGGGACCCATCGCCACCGCTGCACGCTGTAGCCAGGGTGCGTTGGCGAGGCCGCCGCGGAAACGGGCGTATAGGCTCCACAACCCGAGCCCGAGCATGGCAAAGCCGATTGCGACCATGATGCGGAAACTCCAAAAAACCAAGGCGGCATTAGGCCAATCCGACTTGGGCCATTCCTTGAGGCCCTTGACAGTGCCGTTCCAGTCATGGGTCAAGATGAAGCTGCCGAGCTTCGGGATCTCGATAGCGTAGCGCACTTCACCGGCGTCGTTGCTCGGCAGTCCGAAAAGTACGAGCGGAGCACCTGCCCTTGTCTCGTAGTGCCCCTCCATCGCCGCAATCTTCATCGGCTGATGTTTCAGGGTGTTGAGGCCATGCATGTCGCCGGCGACGATTTGAACTGGCGTGACAATTACGGCCATCCACATGGCCATCGAGAACATCAGGCGGGCAGCATCGTCGCGCTTGTTTGCGAGCAGGTGGAAGGCGCCGACAGCGCCGACGACGAATGCGGTGGTCAGATAGGCGGCCAGCACCATGTGCACGAGGCGATAGGGGAACGATGGATTGAATACGATCGCCCACCAGTCGTCCGGAACGAATTGACCCTTGTCATTCATCGCGTAGCCCGCTGGTGTCTGCATCCACGAATTTACGGACAAAATCCAGAACGCCGAAAAGAGCGTGCCGATCGCCACCATCAGCGTCGCGAGAAAATGGAGGCGCGGTCCGACCCGCTTCAAGCCGAACAACATGACGCCGAGGAAGCCGGCCTCGAGGAAGAACGCCGACAAAACCTCGTATCCCATCAAGGGCCCCAGGATTGGTCCGGCCTTGTCGGAAAACACGCTCCAGTTGGTGCCGAACTGGTAGCTCATGACGATGCCGGAGACGACACCCATGCCGAACACGACGGCAAAGATCTTGATCCAATAGTCGAACAGCTGGAGGTAAAGCCGCTCTCCGGTTTTCAACCACAAGGCTTCGAGAACGGCGAGATAGCTCGCCAGACCGATCGAGAAGGCTGGAAATATGATGTGCGCCGAGACGGTAAATGCGAATTGGAAACGGGCCAAATCGATTGCAAGCTGGTTCATATCGGTCGTCCAAGGTTGGGCCGGCGTCGAACGCTGAATTCTTAGCTATTTAACGTGCAGCAATCAGGGCCGGATCGAGCGTCTTCATTGCCTCGTATTGCGACAAGAACACGCGGCCGGTCAGCTCTTGCAGAAAGTGGGATCGCCGCAACCGATCCATCACCGGCCCCTTCACCTCTGACAGATGAAACACAACGCCTGCGTCCTTGAGATGTTGATTGATCGCTTCAAGGCTTTCGAGCGCACTGGCGTCGATGTGATTGATCGCCGGGCACATCAGGATGACGTGCCTGACCGCCGGCTGATCGGCGACGAGTTCGACAATCGTGTCCTCCAGGAAGCGCGCATTGGGGAAATAGAGGCTTTCATCGATGCGCAGCGTCACCACGTTGGCGCTGGTGTGGACTTCATGACGCTTAACGTTGCGAAAGTGTTCCGAGCCCGGCACGAGGCCGACGATCGCGAAATGCGGTCGGCTCGTGCGCCACAAGTGTAAGGCGATTGAAACGCATATTCCGGTCGCAATGCCGATCTCGACACCAAGTCCGAGTGTGAAAAGCAGAGTTGCGGCCATAGCGGTGAAGTCGCTGCGTGAATAGTCCCAGGTCCGCTTCAAGGCACCGAGGTCGACCAGAGAGAGGACGGCCACGATGATGGTGGCCGCGAGTGTCGCCTGTGGCAGGAAATACAGCAAAGGTGTTAGCAGTAGCGCCGCCGCAAGAATGCCGACTGCAGTGAACACGCCGGCTGCCGGGGTCTCCGCGCCAGCATCGAAATTGACCACTGAGCGCGCGAAGCCGCCAGTGACCGGGAAGCCGCCGGTGAACGCCGATGCGAGGTTCGAAGCGCCTAGGCCGATCAGTTCCTGGTCGGGTACGATGCGCTGACGCTTCTTCGCGGCAAGCGTCTGCGCGACCGAGACTGACTCCACGAAACCCACGATGCTGATCAGCAGCGCTGGCGCCCAGAGTTGCTTCCAAAGGGCCGGATCGAACGATGGCATGGTCAGCGGCGGCAGGCCCTGGGGGATGCTACCGACGATCTTGACGCCGCTTTTAGGCAGGGAAAACACCCATGTTAGCAGTGTGGTGGCGGTGACTGCGGCGACGGGTGCAGCCTTGGTTACCACGTCCGCGCTTCTGGCCGACCACCCGCGTGCACGCAGAAGGGGTTTCAGCTTGGTGCGCGACCAGAACAGGAATGCTGTCACTGCCGTACCGAGTGCGAGCGTGATGAAATTGACGTCGCGAAGATGCTCGGCAAGGCTCGTCATCAGAAGCAGCAGATTTTCGCCCTCAGCCTTGACCCCGAGGATGTGCTTCAGCTGGCTCGCCGCGATGATGAGCCCCGAGGCCGTGATGAAACCGGAGATCACCGGATGGCTGAGGAAGTTCGCGAGCGCGCCGAGCCGGAATAACCCCATGATGACCAGCATGGCGCCGGATAAGAACGCCAGCAGCACTGCGGCCGTAGCGTAGCCGGCCGAACCAACGGCCGCGATGTTGCCGACGGCGGAGGCCGTCATCAGCGAGATGACGGCGACCGGCCCTACTGCCAACGTGCGGCTGGTGCCGAAGACGGCGTAGGCGAGCAGCGGCAGAATGCTTGCATAGAGCCCGGCCTCGGGCGGCATTCCGGCCAGCATCGCATAGGCGAGGCTCTGCGGGATCAACATGATTGTGACGATCAGCGCCGCGAGCAGGTCGTTGGTCAAGGTGTTCTGCTGATAGGTCGACAGCCAGCCCAGCATCGGCACTGCGCGGCGCACTCCCGGCGGAGCGTCGTTCGCCAGACGTTGAATGCCCTGAATGGCTTCGTGTGCAAAACTCGACATGCTGCGTCTCCCGCTCCTACCAACCGCTCGTCAAGAAACGATTGTCGGCCTTGCCATCCATTCACGACCCTTGAGCATGGCTTGCCAGTAGATCGGCGGCAGGATGCGCTCCTTCAGCCACCACGCGGCCCGGCTGGGTTTGGTGCCGTCGATCAGAAATGCCGGAAAGCTCGGTGCAACCTTGCCGCCATAGAGGAACTCGGCGAGGACGATCTTGCCGCGCTCGACGGTCAGCGGGCACGACCCATAGCCGTCATATATCGCCTTGCCCTGCGCGAGCCCCATATCGATCGCGATATTCTGGGCGACGACCGGCGCCTGTTTGCGCGCAGCAGCGGCGGTCTTGGCGTTCGGTGTGGAGCCGACATCGCCGAGCGCGTAGATGTTGGCGAACGACTTGTGGCGCAACGTGCCCTGATCGATGTCGATCCAACCGGCCTGGTCCGCTAGTGGACTGACGCGAATAAAATCCGGCGCGCACTGTGGCGGTACGACGTGCAGCATGTCGAAGGCGACCTCGACGGTCTCCGATGCTTGGTCGGGCGCCGTTTTCTTGAACCATGCCTTCTTGGCTGGTCCATCGACCGCAATGAGATTGTGATGGAAGTTTAACTTGGCGTCGTAGCGCATGACGTATTCCATCAGCGCCGGCACGTAGGCGGCGACACCGAACAATACGCCGCCGGCATTATAGAAGCCAACGTCGATATCCTTGAGTCGCTTGGTCCGGTACCAGTGATCGGCCGAAAGATAAAGTGCCTTTTGTGGCGCGCCGGCGCACTTGATCGGCATGGGCGGCTGGGTGAACACGGCGCGTCCGCTTTTCAGCTCGCGCACCAGTTCCCAGGTGTAGGGCGCTAGGTCGTAGCGATAATTCGATGTGACGGCATTCCGCCCGAGGGTATCGACAAGCCCCTCCACCTTGGCCCAGTCGAGCTTCAGACCGGGGCAGACAATCAGCCGCTTGTATTTGACGACGCGGCAGCCCTCAAGGATGACGGCGTCGTCCTTCGGCTCGAAGGCGGTGACGGCGGCCTTGATCCATTTGACACCCCTGGGCAAAACGCTCGCCATGGTGTTGACGGTCGTCGCGGCATCGAACACGCCGGCACCGACCATCGTCCAGCCCGGCTGGTAATAGTGGGTGTCGGCAGGATCGATGATGGCAATGTCGAGATCGGCTTTGCGTGCGAGAAGACTGGCGGCGGCGGCGATGCCGGCGGCGCCACCGCCGATGATGACGATCTCGTGCGTGATGTCCGCCGATGCGGTCGGTGTGCGCCCGCCATTGGCGATCCGGCGGACGATGCCGCTCATGTCGTAGCCGACAGATCTTGTCGCGCTGACGATTTCGGACAGCGGACGGTGTCGGGCCTCGACCAGCGACCAGAGCGAGGCCGAGCGAGTGCCGGTGCGGCAGAAGGCGAATACCGGCTTTGGTAGTTCCGCCATCAGTCTTGCGAAATCTGCCGCATCGTCATCCGATATCCTGCCGGATACGATCGGTTGATGCCGGACGTCGAGCCCGACATTGAGGGCTTCGGTCTGGATTTCGCGAAACAACGGCTGGTCGGCGGCTTCCCCGTCCGGACGATGACAAACGACGGACCTGAATCCCGCAGCCTTGATCGCCGCAATGTCTGTCACGGCGATCTGCGCCGACACGGTCAATTCGTTGGATAGCTTCTTCGGTTCCATGGATGTCTCCCGAGGCATTGTTGCTTTTTTGGAGGTAAGGACGGATCAGACCGTCGCTTTATTGCAGTTTGGTCGACGGTTTGCGGCCGATCGGTTGCGTGCATTTTTCCGACGTCGGAAGAGAGCCGGACTTCGCATTAGTCGAATACTGTGCCGCCAATGACGCGAGGTTGGTGCACCGTCGGGAGCACAATTTTGCATTTGGCCGCGCATTGGCGACGTCGCATCAACGTCTCCATCCCCATTTTTTGAATGTGGCTTCGCCGGCTGCCGACTTGAGATAGGCCACGAACGCTGCCGAGGCGGGGTTCTGTGCCCCACGCTTGGTCAATGCAGCGTCCGTCGATCGCCAAATCGTAAGTTCAGGCTCGATCGTGACCAAATCTGCGATGTCTGAATTCGCGATTTGCCAGTGGTTCCAGATCAGCCAGGCGTCGATCTCGGGCTTTTGCTTCCATGACTGCAAAGCCAGACCGCTGTTGGCGGCGAATTCCAGGATATTGGCCCGAAACTCTTTGATGAGCTTGAGTTCGCCGGTGCGTCCAGCCACGTCTTCCCACATTCCAACCTGACCTGCCCCCTCGGTCACGAGAATGCCGATGCCGGGTCTGGTGAGATCACGAACTCCCTTTATGCCTTTGGGATTGCCTTTGCGTACGAGAATTGCCGATGGCCGGAGATAGAGCGGCTCGACCGATTTGCGATCGATTTGATCCTCGAAGGCTGTGATAAAGCCGAGCATCATATTTTCTGAGCCCGAGAACACGACATCAGCATCCAATTTCGCTTTGGCGAGCCAGTTGCCGGTAGGGCCGGCCGTAATTTCCACCGCATGGCCGGTCGAAGCGCCGAAGGCGGCAGCGAGTTCCTTCATGGCTGGAGCCGGTCCGCCAGGACCATAAACCCTGAGCGTCTCAGCCGAGGCAGCACCGGCTGCCGCTAGCATCAAGGCGACGACGGCGAATGCAGAACTGATGCGGAAAACGCTCATTTGGTCGGGTCCTCTCTGGGCATGCGCTTGCTGAAATTTGCAATCGACGGAAACAGCCATCGCTGTTCACCCAAGTTTTTTCGTCGAAAAATACCATTCCGTGTATTCGAAGCCCTGCTGCTTGCGGGCTCTTGCCTCTTCGACAGTCTTTGGCGGCGGCACAATCACGGCCTGTCCGGGTTGCCAGGCTTCCGGCGTTGCGACCTTGTACGCGTCGCTGGTCTGCAGGGCAGTCACGAGCCTGATGAATTCATCGACGGAGCGGCCGTTCGACATCGGGTAGTAGACCATCGCGCGCAAAATTCCCTGCGGGTCGATGATGAAGGTGGCACGCACGGCGGACGTATCGCTGGCACCTGGGTGGATCATGCCATAAGCGCTGGCGACCGCCATCGACAGGTCTTCTATGATCGGGAATTCGATCTTGATACCGAAGTTCTGCTCGATGTTGAGGACCCAAGCGATGTGGGCAAAATTGCTGTCGATCGAAAGGCCGAGCAACTCGCAATCGAGTGCCGTGAACTTGGCGTGATTGCGCGCGAAGGCGATGAATTCTGTCGTACAGACGGGCGTGAAATCCGCCGGATGTGAAAAGAGAATCAGCCACTTGCCCTTGTAGTCGGAAAGCGTTCGACGGCCATGCGTCGTAACGGCGTCGAAGTCAGGTGCGGGGCGGTTGAGGCCCGGCATCGGACGCAAGCCGGCGGTCGCTTCGGCGGTGGTCGGAGTAGACGTAGTCATGGGTGACATCCTGGCTTTCAGATATTTGTCGAATACGCGGGGATCGCAGCTCATCGGGCACTCCCTGCAGTTCTTGCGGCGAGTAGCGAAGTGCTCATTCGATGGCTTTCGTCACGGAGAAGGCGCCACGCACGTCGCCCGGCTTGAAACCGGTGGCGGCGTCTTGCGGATAAAGTGCCTGGATCGTGCGTGCTACGTCGGGCGCGATGTTGGTGCCATGACAGGTGCTGCAGGGCTGTTCGGCCATCGGGATTGCCTTCATGAAGCGGAGTATTCTCTTGCCGGCGGGATCGATCACGACTTGCGAGACTGTCAGCGTCGACGGGTCCGCGCCGGCGCCGACGCTGGCGGTGAAGGCTTCCAGCGCGCGCCGTTCGAAATCATCGGGTGCGTTGGCAGGATTTCGAACCCGAAGGGATGTTCGTCTGATCGAGAGCCCGCGTTGCTCACCGATACCGGCTGTCGTCGGCAGCGCAATTGACTGACATACACCAACTGCGCCGAGCGCGCCTTGCTGCTTGAGGGCAGTGCCAAGGAAATCCTTCAACCGGTCCGCAAGTTCCCCAATCGCGGCCTTCTCGGCCGCAACAGCGGCTTCGGTCGTCGCCGGAATAGGCTGCTGTGCGCGCAACGGTTGCGCCTGCGCCGCCATGATCAGTACGATAAAGGCCGTCGTCGACGCGAGGTCCCTCATAGTACGTTCACCGGCACCTTGAGGAACCGCTTGCCGCTTGCGTCCGGTTCGGGAAGATGCCCGGCCCTGATGTTCACCTGCAACGACGGCACGATCAGTTTGGGCATCCCCAAGGTTCGGTCGCGCGCTTCGCGCAATTGGACGAATTCGTCCTCGCTGACACCGTCCTTGACGTGAATGTTGTTGGTCCGTTCTTCGGCGACGGTGGTCTCCCATCTGATCGCCCGCCCGCCTGGAGCATAATCGTGACACATGAAGAGACGGGTATCCGCGGGCAGGGCTTCGAGCAGCTTGCGGATCGAACGAAACAGAACGCGAGCGTCGCCGCCGGGGAAGTCGGCGCGCGCGGTGCCGCCATCCGGCATGAACAAGGTGTCGCCGACAAAGGCGGCGTCGCCGATGACGTGCGTCGTGCAGGCTGGCGTATGACCTGGCGTATGTATGACCTGCGCGGTCATTGACCCGATTTGGTATGTGTCGCCGTCCTTGAACAGGCGATCGAACTGGCTGCCGTCGCGCCGAAATTCCGTGCCCTCGTTGAACACCTTACCGAATACGTCCTGGACGGTCTGGATATGCTCGCCGATGCCGATCTTGCCGCCGAGCTTGGATTGGATGTACGGCGCACCGGAGAGATGATCGGCGTGCGCATGGGTCTCGATCAACCATTCGAGTTCTAGGGCGTTGCTTCGAACATACTCGATGAGCAGATCGGCTGACTTGTAGCTGATCCGACCTGCCGCATAATCGATGTCCATCACGCTGTCGATGACGGCGCACTTTGTCGAACTCTGATCCCTGACGATGTAGCTGATGGTGTTGGTATCCGCGTCGAAGAAACCGGCCACTTGCGGTCTGATGGTCGGGTTCGATTGATCAATCACGACGTAAGCTCCTGTGATATTGCGGCTCAGCGGGGAAAGGCGAACAGTCGGACCTGTTGACCGGCGAGCCTGATGCGAACCAGGCGTGTCACGATCAGGCCGACGATAAGGCCGGCAAGGAAGACGATCGGCTCGACGCGCCCAATTGCGAGCACGGGGATCAGTCCGCCGGGGCAGAAGCCGGTCAACCCCCAGCCAATGCCGAAGGTTGCTGAGCCAGCCAGCAGCCCGATGTCGATTTTCGTTGCTGTCGGCAACGAGAAGTTTCGTTCCAGTAACGGCGCCGGCCAGTCGAGCACAATGCGATAGCCGATCGCAGTCACGATCAACGCGCCGCCCATTACGAAGGCGAGGCTCGGGTCCCAGCTACCCGCGATGTCGAAGAAATTCGCAACCTTAGCTGGATTCCCCATGCCCGAGAGCAAAATGCCGAAACCGAACAACAGGCCGATGCAGAACGCGCTGATGATTCGCATTGTTTATGCTCCCGCCAGATGACGGACGTAGAATACTGTTGCCGCTGTCGAAAACATGAAGGTTACGACCGCCGCCAGTGATCGAGGCGAGAAGCGCGCCAAGCCGCAGACGCCGTGGCCGCTGGTGCAACCAGCACCGTAGGTCACGCCGATCCCGACAATGATGCCTCCGAGCACAGTCATCGGCAGCGATGCGACAGGTGCAAAGGGGATGGGTGCCGAAATAACCGCCAGCCCATCCAACCGGAGGAATGCGTAAGGCAACGGCGCTGCGACCATGCCGGCCAGCATCGCCAAGCGCCAAGCCCAATCGCGATCCATCCGAGGCGGCAGCAGGCCGCCCAGGATTCCGGTGATGCCTGCGATGCGGCCGTGCAGGGCCATCAGCAGCACTGCCGCGGCGCCGATGATCATTCCGCCTATGAGAGATTGCACCGGCGTGAATTCAGTCATCGCGTTTGCTCCATTTGTTCTTGTGACCGGGCGGCACTCTCGTGCTCACAACACGATCATCAGCGTTACGCCGATCCCGATCACGCTCCAGATCATCATGTTGAAGAAGCTGCGCAGGACCTGACGATGTTCGCTTTCCCCTTCGAGGCCGAACGCGTTGCAGATCAAGTCGCCGGGCAGGAGGAACAATTTGGTCATTGCGGGTCTCCACATACTTGTGCGCCTGCGACCGGAAAAAATGCGTTGGTCGGGACCGCGCGATGAAGTGAGGGTTTGACAAGCTTTCAGAACCGGGCAATTGGCATCGAGCATGCCAAGTCTAGATCGTTCGGGCTGCCGGCGATGATCCAGATCAATGCAACATCCCGGAATAGCAGGTAGCCTGAGGCTTCGGTTCCGTCTGTGACTAAGTTACAAACGGCGTTTGACGTTGCCTGTGCCGTCCGCCCCGGGGTGTCCCCGGCCGCCTCTTTGGCCCGCCCCCACTAGTCCATCCTCGTTTGCGTCGAAGTGAGTGGAGAGACGCAGCACACATCCCGGCAGCCCGAGCGATAGCCAGTTGATCGATCGGCGAAGCAATCCGCTCAGACTGCGCGTCCCAAACTCACCATGGCCGAGCGGTTCAGGATCGAAATTTTGCCGCGGGTGGTGACGATCCAGGCGCGCCGCTGGAATTCGGCGAGCATACGGGCGACCACTTCGCGTGCGGTTCCCAGTTCGGCGGCGAGCTGTTGCTGTGTTGCCGAGACACTGTCGGCGCCATGCGAAAGGTCGAGGAGTTTCTGCGCCAGCCGGATGTCGACCCGCGAAAATGCCACCTCGTCGATAATGCGGAATAGATCGGTCACGCGGGCGCTGAAGGCCGTGAACACAAAGCGACGGAATTCCGCCGAGCGTGCGATGAGATCGTCGAACGTGGCGCGCGGAATGGCGACGGCGCGAACAGTTGATTCGGCGATTGCTTCGGCTAGATAGTCTTCATATCCCATGAGGCAGGCCGTCGTCAGGGCGCAACTATCTCCGGCCGCAATTCGATAGAGCACGATCTCTCGGCCAGCGTCCGAAATTTGCTGCACCCGGATGCTGCCCTCGACCAACAGGAGGTAATTCTCAGGTGCTTGCCCAGGGCCATAAATCCTGGTGCCCGCTGGCATCTCGACGATCCTGCTCGCGGCCTGGAGGCTTTTGAGAGTCTGGTCCTGCAGGCGCGTCAACGCGGGAAAATGTGCAAGCCACTCGTCGCCAGTCGGCATTGTTCGCCTCGCAGTGGAAC
>JBJXDZ010000050.1:0-2710 GCA_046154645.1 Hyphomicrobiaceae bacterium | reverse complement strand
GGCATGCCGGCGAGTTGATCCTGCCCTGGGTGCTCGCCGTGCAGAAAGGCCTGAAGATCGGCGATATGGCCGGCATCATCGCGCCCTATCCGACACTGTCCGAGGTGTCGCGCCGCGTGGCCGGCGCTTGGTACACGCCCAAGCTCTTCACCGCACGCACAGCACGCGTTGTGCGCCTCATGCAGAAACTGCCGTAAGGCTGTCGAGTGCCGCCGAGTGCACGTCTCCCTCTGGTTCGGACCGATGGATCTGCGTTGCCACACTCTGACGAGTCAGGTCGCGGGCATCCGTCGCGCCATGTCGTGCTGCCGCGTGCCCGCTCGATGATCGACGTCCTCGCCAGGAACTCAAGACCGATCCAAGTCGCGGCACGCGCATTCTATTCGCGCTACCAACGCAACATGAATCGGCCGGAGAAGGCTCCCACCGCGATGACCGGCATCATCGCCAGTGAATACCAGGTGGCGACAAACAGCGGGGAATCATCGACGCAGTGCAGTGCGTACATCACCGCAGCAATCGCAGCAGCGAGCCGTCCGACCGCCAAGCCTGCCGCCACCGGAAAGGCAGGCGCACCATGCTTCATGACGTGCAGGCCCGCAACCAGCGGAACCAACGCCAGTGCCGGGATCGCTACGAGGCACAGCAGCGCATTGCTGCCGACAAGCCGCAGGCCCCACGCCTGCTGGGTCGTCGCGACCAACTCCGCTCCAATCGCCAACAGTACGATCGCCGGCAGAACCAAACTCCAATGCGATGGGTACCCCGTCGCCAACGGGCTTGACGCGCGAACGCAATCGACCAGCGCCAGACCTAGTGCGAGCGCGACGATCGCGAGTTTGGCCAGGAAGCGCCAAGAGGTGGCCGCCTCGAGCAGATCGCTCCGAACGCCGATTGTGACGAACATGACAACGAATGCGAACAGGCCAGCCAGCATCGCAACCCAAGACAGCGATCTGGTCATCGGTTGCTCGACCCGACGCTGGTCGGCCACGAGCGTGGCGATGAACTCTTCAGTTTTCATGCTCGCTCCGGCGAAAACTGTCCGCGAGACGCTTCAGAATTCTGTGCAGTGCGACGCGGACAGCGCCTTCGCTCATATCGAGACTTGCGCCGACTTCGCGCGCCGACTTCCCTTCGATGGACACGCCCTTCACAATACGCTGCTCGCGCGGACTGAGCTCCTTCAGCAAGGCATCCCAATTGCGCAGGGCTGCAGCATCGGATGCTGCGGGGTCGGCCAGAACGTCTGCGAAATCGTCGATATTGACGTAATCGCGAAAGCCACGTCGGCGCAGACAATCGACCAGCTTATGGCGCGCGATAGCTCGCAGCCACGGCTCGAGCGGCTGGTTTTGATCCCACGTGTGCCTCTTCAGGTGTACAGCAAGCAACGTCTCTTGCACGATGTCCTCGGTATCCTCGGGCCCGCGGTTCATCCGCAACAGCCCGCGCCGTATCGATGCCCTCAACCACACGCTCAGGACATTGAGCAGAGTACGATACGCGATCTCATCGCCACGATTGGCCGCCCGCATCAAACCGGACAGGTCATCGAGGCTCTTCACGCATATCCTCGCTGTTTGTTCGCAGCTATTCGAGCGTTCGTTACATCCGCCGGCTGCCCGTCACTACCCGAGGCGCGCGCTCACGCGATAAACACAAGATCGTGTCCCGGTAACGATCACCCTCGGCCGGGCGAACTGACTGTCGCGAACCCAGAGAGGTTCGTGTCACAGAAAGTCAAACGCCATGCCACTGAAATCCACTTTCCGCATCGGGGCACTTGCCGCCGCTCTTGCTCTAGCGTTACCGTTCGCTCCAGCGAACGCGGTCGACGAGCATTACGTCATGGGAGGCGTTGCGATCGACGGATACGATACGGTCGCCTACCACACGGTCGGCCAACCCACCAAAGGAATGGCAGAGTTCAAGTCCGAGTATCAAGGCGCAACTTGGCACTTTGCCACCGCCGCCAATCGCGATCTGTTCGCGGCCAACCCGGCCAAGTACGCGCCTGCCTACGGTGGCTGGTGCTCGGCCGGCGCCAGCAAGGGCAAGAAGGTTGCCATCAAGCCGGAATTCTGGAAGATCGTTGACGGTCAGCTGTATCTCAACAGCAGCGAAGCCGCCCACACGAAACTCTTCCTTGCCGATACTCCAGGCGTCATCCGCAAGGGCGAGGCGAATTGGAAAGTCATCTACGCCACCAAGGCGGACAAGCTCTGATTTGCATAGAGCGGCCACATGAATGGTTCGATCCGGCTCACTCAATGGCCGGTTCGAACCACCGCCTCGTTGATGAGCAACCGCCTTGGGACCATGCAGCCGTGGAACTCCCCGTCGCTCCTTTCCGACACCTGGTTGCCCGCCTGGCGGTGTGAAGATCGCCGACTTGGCCGGCAACCTCGCGCGCGGCTCGACAATCGACAAAGGATACGCGTCATGCACTCCGACAAACTGACGATCACGACGATGCCGGCCGCGCCCATCACGAACTCACCTTGGAAGCGGGTGTTGCCGCTTGTCATCTTAGGTAGCGCCCTCGCGGCGATCTACGCCTCAGGGCTGCACACCTACCTTTCGTTCGAGCAACTGCGCTTGCACCGCGGCGAGTTGACGAGCTATGTCGCGGCAATGCCGGTGCAGGCCGTGCTGCTGTTCATCGCGGCCTACGCCATCGCCACGGCCCTGTCGCTGCCCGGTGGGA
>JBJXDZ010000049.1:0-59717 GCA_046154645.1 Hyphomicrobiaceae bacterium | reverse complement strand
GCGCCTTGTCGCGCGTCTTGAGATCCGCTTCGACCGGTTTCACCAGCTTGAGCTTGCCCGGAGGGCCTGCAGGGCAGGCGCCAGTGCCCGTCGTGCAGAACACGCCATCCTCGGTCTCGGCGATCGTCGACTTCCACGACCGGTCCTCGAGATCCTTGACCTGCGCCTGGATCAGCTTCTGTGTCTCCGGCGACAGCTTATTCCAGGTGTTGAGGTTTACCACCAGGAAGCCGACGGTAAAGCCAACCGGCAGGCGGAACAGCGTATTGGTGACTTCCGGCCACTTCGCCTTGTAGGCCGGCATGGTGCCGGTGATACCGCAATCGACGACGCCCTTCTCGAGCGCCGGAACGACTTCGGCGAAGGCGATGGTGACGCCGGTGGCACCGAACGCGGTGACCAGATCGGCCTGCGAAGTGCCCTGTACGCGAACTTTCTTGCCTTTGAAGTCCTCGACGCTCTTGAAGTCACCCTTGCAGTAGAAGTTCTGCTCCGGCCACGTATGCGTGCCCAGGATGAGCGCCCCGTGCTTCTCCTTCATCACCTTCTGCATCTCAGGCAGCCAGATGTTGGCGATGTCGCGGTTCATCTCGAACGAGCGGGCCACCCCGGCAATGTCCACCGCTTCGATCACGGCGCCGCCGTCCTCGACGTAGATCGGCAATGCGAAGGCGAAGTCGAACACGCCCTGCTTCAGCAGGCGCAGCAACTCGGTGCCCTTGAGGTTGAGCTCGTTGAGCGCCTTGACGTTGCCCTTCAGGTTACCGCCAGTAGCTTTCGGCAGCACGTCGGTAAAGAACGGCTTCTCGAGATTGTTGAAATTGGTCAGGAAGTTCCACGTGCCAACGACGTTGAACTCCTTCTTGTCGATGTTCTGCGCATGCGCCACACCGCCGAACGCCATGGCGCCCGCGATCGCGGCTGCTGCAAGACTACGACGCATAAGTAACCCTCCCTGAGATGGATGTGTGTCCAGACTTTTGCCGGATCGGGGCCACCAAACCCCAATTCTACGGCAGTTGCAAGGCCCCGCCATGCCTGACTTTACAGCGGTTTGCAGGAAATTCTTCTACGCTATGCCCTCATAGACGACCTGGGTCATCATGCCGGTCTCCATGTGGTACAGGTGGTGGCAGTGGAACATCCATTTGCCCGGATTATTGGCGTCAAAGCCAATGACGACACGGCTGTTCGGCGGCAGATTGATTGTGTCGCGGACAGCTCCACCAAACGCGCGCCCATTCAGGCTCACCACCTGGAAATGATGTCCGTGCAGGTGCATGGGATGCGGCATCATCGTCGGATTGGCGATCCGCATCTCCACCCGCTCGCCAGACTTCACGGAGATGATGTCAACAGGGGCGTCTTGATTGCGCAGATCGAGCCCCCAGGTGTAGCCGGCGTGCGAGCCTTTCAGCGCCACCTCCACCAGCCGGTCCGCGGGCTTCGCGCTCAGCGGCGCCACCGCCCTGAGACTGGCCTCCAGCGTCGCATCGAACAGACCGAGCTTGGCTTTCGAGACCAGCGGCAGCTTGCCGACGGGCGCGCCCTTGGTCGCCAGCACGATGCCGGTTCGCCCGGTGCCGTCTTCCTGCAAGGCGAGAATGGGATAGGCGCCGCCGGACTTGGGCAGGCTCACCCGCAGATCCACCCGCTGCGCCATCGCGAGCGGCACCCGGCGGAGCTTCAATGGCACCACCGGCTGGCCATCGACGGCAATGAGCGTTCCCATCAATTGGCCCAGGTCGATCATGAAACCGGTGGCGCTGGCCGCATTGATGATGCGCAGCCGCACTTTGCCGCTGCGCTCGACGGCCACGACCTGCGGATCAGCCAGCGTTCGGTCGTTGGCGAGAAAGGCGTCATAGTCGACATCCCGGGCATGCAGGTGCCCGCCGTGATCGCCATGTCCACCGGCATTCGATCCAGAACCAGAGCCCGAAGAACCTGAGCCGGACCCAGACCCGGAACCACTGCTGCCGGACCCCGATCCAGACCCGGAGCCGGAGCCGGAGCCGGAGCCGGAGCCGGAGCCGGAGCCGCTTTGCGCGACAGTGGCGGGCTGGCCCGGCCCGCCCTCTCCCTTGAGCCCGGCCAGGATCTCGGCCGGCGACTTGAAGCTGAAATCATGCAGCAGGATCACCACCTCCTGCTCGTCGCGCGGCAAGCCGGCCTTGTCGCGCACGATCAGCGGCGCCGCCAGCAAGCTCTGCTCCTGCAAGGTGTGTGCGTGCATCCAATGCGTACCGGCGCGCGTCAGCGGAAAGGCGTAGTCGAAGCTCTCGCCCGGCTTCAACATTGGCTGCGTCAGGCCCGGCACGCCGTCCTGTCGCCAAGGCGGCGTCAAGCCATGCCAATGGATCAGTGTCGGCTCGGACGCCGTGTTCTCGAGTTTCACGGCAAACGCGTCGCCCTCGTTGAAGGTCAGGCCATGCCCGTTCGCCTCGTTGATCAGCCCGAACACCTCGGCCGCCCGCTTGTTGACCTCGATCGATCGGCGCACGATCCGCAACCGGCGCGGCGCCATCGCCTGCGCCGATACCTGACCGCTCCAGCCTGCTAGACCGAGACTGCCGATAGCGACACTGGTGCCGCCAAGCAGGGCTCTGCGCGTCATTCGCATCATGCTGCAACTCCTATGGACCACCCGTGCAAACCATGTTGCCGCGAGTGTACTGCGAGGGCAAAGACCTGGATCAAACACGAGTCCGTGACGGATAGAGTGAACGGCGTCGTGAGAAGAGATAGCGGAGAATTGCACGTGCCGATGGCAGCAAGTGTGACAGCATGAGCCTCACCGATAAGGTGTTTCGCTATTGCGAGCGCGCGCAAGACCCATCGTTCTGGGCCGAACCGTTCAATGCGCTGAGCAACGTCGGCTTCCTGCTGGTCGCCACCTGGGCGGCACGGCGAGCCATCAAGTCATCAGTCGCGGGCCCGCACCACACCCTCGACGACACGCTGCTGGCCAGCCTGATCGCGCTGGCGTTCGCGATCGGCATCGGCAGCTTTCTCTTTCACACCTTTGCCACCCGCTGGTCCCGCGTCGCCGACGTGGCACCCATTGCGCTGTTCATGATCGGCTATCTCGGCTTTGCCTTGCGTGTCTATCTCGCCTGCACGACCCGCCAGATCCTGGCCGCCGTCACAGTATTCCTGGCCGCCACGGCGATCGCCGCCACCATCTCCTGCCCGACGCAATTGTCCAGCATCGCTACCTTCTCGCGTGAGCCTTGCCTCAAAGGCACTATGGGTTACGCCCCCGCTCTGATGGCTCTGATCCTGACCGGCAAACTGCTGCATCGGCGTCATCCGGCAGGTCGCGCGCTGCTGCTGGCGGCTGGTCTGTTCCTGACGGCGATGCTGCTGCGGTGGCTGGATGCACGCTCCTGCAGCATGAGCGTCCTGTTCGGGCGGCCGCGCGGCACGCACGCGCTGTGGCACCTGCTCAATGCCGCCACGATCTATGTCCTGCTGCACGCGGCACTCACGGCCATCGAGAGCCGCCGGCGCGCCTGATCACGCAACGCCCAAACGCAGCAGGTCGTGAATGTGCACGATGCCGACCGGCTTGCCGTTGTCGACCACGAACAGCGCCGTGATGCGCGAGCGATTGATCAGGTCCAGCGCCGCCGAGGCCAGCGCGTCCGGCCCGATCGTCTTCGGCCGCTTGGTCATGATGTCGGCCGTGCGCGCCTTGGTCAGGCTCTCACCCATGTGGCGGCGCAAGTCGCCGTCCGTGATCACTCCGGCGAGCTTGCCGTCGCCATCGACCACGCCGAGACACCCGAACGACTTCTGCGTCATGGTGACGAGCGCCGTCGCCATCGTCTCCTCGCTGCCGACGATCGGCAGGCTATCGGCCTTGTGCATCACGTCGGCCACGAACTTGAGTTGCGCGCCAAGCGAGCCGCCCGGGTGGAACACCTTGAAATCGTGCGCTGTGAAGCCCTTCGATTCCAGCAGTGCAATGGCCAGACAATCACCCAGCGCCAGTTGCATCGTCGTCGAGGTGGTGGGCGCCAGCCCGTAGGGACACGCCTCCTTCGCTTTCGGCAATTCGAGCACCACATCGGCCGCCCGCCCAAGCGCCGATTGCGCATTCGACGCGATGGCGATCAACGGCACATTGAACCGCCGCGAATAGGTGACAATGTTCTTCAGCTCGACGGTCTCGCCGGACCACGAGATCGCCAGGATCGCGTCATCGCGGCGGATCATGCCGAGATCACCGTGTGACGCCTCGGAGGGATGCACGAAAAACGACGGCGTACCCGTGGACGCGAACGTCGCCGCAATCTTCTGCCCGACATGGCCGGATTTGCCGATGCCGGTCACGATCACGCGGCCCTTGGCGCCAGCCAGCGCCTCGACCGCGCGCTCGAAGGCGGCCCCCATGCCGTTGCGCAGCAACTCGGTCAGTTGGGCGATGCCCTCGCCCTCGGTCACCAGCGTGCGCACCGCAGCCTCGACGACCGCTGATTTCGGCGTCGCCCGGCGTGGCGCGGGCTTTCGGTCGGCGCTCACCTTCAGTGCGGTCTTGGCCATGCGCTGCCTCGCTTCCTGATGCCCACCTCCCTAGGATGGGAGATTCAGTCAGTCGATCAACGTTATAGACGTCGCGGACACAGTTGCCAGCCCGGGCCCGAACTTGCTGCCAATTGTCACGGCATAACTCGCGGCCGACGTGGGGATATTCGGCGCTCGAAGGCTCACAGGACCGGGTTCGACGGCCGGCCGACGGACGTGTAGCGGAAGCCGAGCCGCGACATGTCTTCCGGGCGGTAGATGTTGCGCAGATCGACCACCACGGGCGCCTTCATGAGCGATTTCACACGCCGCATGTCGAGGGCGCGGAACTCGTTCCACTCGGTGACGATGACCAGCGCGTCGGCACCCTCGATGCAGTCGTAGGCGCTGGCCGCCAGCTGCAGCTTGGGCAGCATGGGCCGTGCCTGCTCCATGCCCTCCGGATCGAAGCCCTTGACGATGGCGCCGGCATCCTCGAGCGCCGTGACGATGGCCAGCGACGGGGCATCACGCATGTCATCCGTGTTGGGCTTGAAGGTGAGGCCCAGCACGGCGATGGTCTTGTCACGCACCGAGCCGCCGCAGGCCGCGATAACCTTGCGCGCCATGCCGCGTTTGCGCTGATCATTGACGGCCGCTACAGCCTCGACGATGCGCAGCGGCACGCCATTATCCTGGGCGGTCTTGACCAGGGCCAGCGTGTCCTTGGGGAAGCAGGAACCACCATAGCCGGGCCCGGCATGCAGGAACTTGCCGCCGATGCGATTGTCGAGGCCGATGCCCCGGGCAACTTCTTGCACGTTGGCGCCGACCTGCTCGCACAGATCCGCGATCTCGTTGATGAACGTGATCTTGGTGGCGAGAAAGGCGTTGGCTGCGTACTTGATCAGCTCGGATGTGCGCCGCGACGTGAACAGCAGCGGCGGCTGGTTGAGATACAGCGGTCGGTAAACCTCGGCCATGACCTCGCGGGAACGGGCGTCGTCAGCGCCGATCACGATACGATCAGGGCGCTTGAAATCCTCGATGGCGGAGCCTTCGCGCAGAAATTCCGGGTTCGAGGCAACCGTCAGCGCTAGGTCGGGGCGGGCCTTCTTGAGGATGCGCTCAACTTCGTCGCCGGTTCCGACCGGAACCGTCGACTTGGTGGCGACCACCAGCGGGCCCTTGGCGAAGCCGGCGACCTCACGGGCCGCCTGATAGACGTAGGAAAGGTCAGCATGGCCATCGCCACGCCGAGAAGGTGTACCAACGGCCAGAAACACCACTTCGGCGCCGTCCATGTGCTGTTCGAGGTCGGTGGTGAAGATCAGGCGCCCGGCCTGCGCGTTGGAGGCGACAAGTTGCTCGAGGCCCGGCTCGAAGATCGGGATGCGGCCGGCATTCAGGGCGTCGATCTTGGCCTGGTCCTTGTCGACACAGACAATGTCATGCCCGAAGTCGGCGAAGCAGGCGCCCGAGACAAGCCCGACGTAGCCGGAACCGATGACGACGATGCGCATTGAGGCTCTCCCGGTCGAATCACTGCGATTCCCGGGCGTCTATAGCGGGTCATCATGACATTTGCAGCCGCTGTCCCCAGGCAAACGAAAGGCCCGCCGGACGGCATGTCCGGGCGGGCCTTGAATGGGGATGAGACAACTGGTCGGGCAGGATCAGGCGGCAGCCGCGACCGGCTGCTCGGCCTTGATCTTCTGAATTTCGCGCTTGAGCTTCAGGCAGCGATCGGAAAGCTCACCGGCGCTGGCCTTGATCAGGAAGGCGTCGAGGCCGCCGCGGTGCTCAACCGACTTCAGCGCGTGGGCCGTGATGCGCAGCTGAACGGTGCGCTTCAACGTATCGCTGATCAGCGACACGCGTACGAGGTTCGGGCGAAACACGCGGCGGGTGGCGTTCTCGGCATGGCTGCGACGATTGCCGGACATCGGCAGGGTGCCGGTCAGTTCACAACGCCTGGTCATCACACTCTCCTCGAGGGCGGGGCGCTCACTGCCGGGGCTGCGCGGGCGGGGCCCGGCGGCGGTTCTCGATCAGGAGCGGGAAAAACAAAGCCGGCCCGCGGTGTCTCGACCGTGGGCCAGATGGGCTGTCTATAAGCGCGCGGCTTTGCAGGCGTCAAGGGGATTAGCGCTACAGGATCGTCGGTTGCGGAAGTCCCCGCACCTCGATCTCGTCGCTGAGTGCGGCCAAATGCTCGGCACCCCCCGGGACGGCACTGTAGCGGCCCTTACGTTCCTTGCCGATGACACCCAGCTTGAGCATCCGCCCGAGGTGCGCGGTGATCGCATCGTCCTGAACGTTGGGATTGTACTGGCGCACCAGGGCATAGATCTCGGCCGATTTGAACGCCGCATCGGTCTTGGCCAGCGCCTTCAGAATGACGAACTCGCGCAACAGCACGGCGTCATCGCGATCCTTGAAGCTTTCGGAGCGGTTCAGCTTGGCCGTCTTTTGCGAAGATGGCGTGTCGCGTTGCCCGAGCCCGGCAAGGAACTCGTTCAGGCGATCGCGCAGGCGCAGCCCCAGCTGCTGCGCGGCCTCCTTGTCATGCTCGGCCAGGGCCTGCACGGCGCTGCCAATCCCGCGCTGATAGCGGGCCGCCAGCTCGTTGACGATGCGGTCTTTCTCGATCTCGCCACGGGTAAAGGAGGCCAGCAGCGCATCGAGATCGTCATGGCTGAGCAACTGCGTCAGCAGCTCAATGGCACGCGCGTTGGCGTCGTCGTCTCGGTTGGCAGCCATGGTCAAGCACACGCGGTACGAGGCAGAGATAAGTAGTGTATGTCAGATACCGACTAAAGGCAAGTTAGCCTTGGCCGCCGAATGTATCTGCAATCAGCAGATTGGAACGTCAGATATTAATCCATGACAGCCCATTGGGCGGTCAGATGAAGCTTGCGAATCACGAAAATTTCGTTACCGCGGCGCGAAAATCATCGACAGTCAACAAGAAATCTGATATCCACTACGCAATGAATATCCGTTAGTGGGTGATGTCATGTCGCGTCAACGCAAGAAGCGCCGGATTTTTATCAGCTACCGTCGATCCGACAGCGCCGACGTCAGCGGTCGGCTCTACGATTGGCTGGCTCTCAAGTTTGGCAATCGCTGTGTTATCAAGGACGTCTACTCGATCCCGCCTGGCGTCGATTTTTGTGACTTCATCGAGGACGTTGTCCCAAATTGCAGCTGCATGTTGGCGATGATCGGGCCTGATTGGCTGGCCGGCAAGCGCAATGCGCCACGCTCACTCAAGAAAACTGACGATTTCGTGCGCTTCGAACTGCAATGCGCTCTGGACAACAAGATCCCAGTCTTTCCGATCCTGGTGGGAGGCGCGAAGCTGCCGCCAGCCAAGCAACTGCCGAAGGAATTGCGCGGCATCCTCAAGCGAAATGCCGTGCCGTTGCGGAGCGACCCGGACTTTCGCGGCGACGCTGACCGCCTGATCGCTCACCTGTGACGAGGTCGAAGGCCGCCTGTCACGGCGGTCCTTCGACGGCAAGCGAGACCCTCACTTCGGTGCGAGGATCATGATCATCTGGTTGCGGCCCTCGAACTTGGGCTCATATTCGACCTTGGCGTAGGTCTCGGTGTCAGCCTTGACGCGCTGCAACACCTCCATGCCGAGATGCGAGTGCGCCATTTCGCGGCCACGGAAGCGCAAGGTGACTTTGACCTTGTCGCCTTCCTCGAAGAACCGCTTCATCGACTTCATCTTGGTCTCGTAGTCATGGTCATCGATGCCGGGGCGCATCTTGACTTCCTTGATCTCGACGACCTTCTGGCGCTTGCGGGCCTCGGCGGCTTTCTTCTGTTCCTGGTATTTGAACTTGCCGAAGTCCATGATCTTGCACACCGGCGGCTGGGCATCGGGTGAGATCTCGACCAAGTCGAGGCCGGCCTCCAAGGCGCGGGTCGCAGCCTCAAGCTTCGGCACAACGCCGACGTTGTTGCCGTCCTGGTCGATCAATCGGACTTCACGGACCCGGATCTGTTCGTTGATCCTCGGGCCGGTCTGCTCGCGCTCTGGCGCGGCACGCATTGGTCGGCGGATGTTCGTTCTCCTGTCGTCATTGCAGTGAGGCGTCAGCCTCGGCTCATCAGGCGGGTTTCATCGTGTTGCGTGCAGAACCTTCAGCTACATCAAAACAGGCTAAGGGTCTGGCCTGCCGTTCCGGCAATCGATAACGAGGAAGCGGCAACTCGACGCACCTATAGCCTGAGAATTGGCGCTTCGGGGCCACGTGTCAAGGCTTGTCGCCTATGCATCCCGAGAGGATCACGGCGCTGTGGCCGTGGAGAAACGATTCGCAAGGTCCGTGCCGAGCAGGGAATCGTAGACCGCCAACGTCGACCGTTGCATCGCCTCCAGCGTGAAGTTGGCCTCAACGTTGCGGCGGGCGCGCTTGCCCAGCGCCTCGCGGCTGGCTTGGGAAAGGGCCAAGGCAGCTGCAATGCCGGCGGCGAGCGCAACCGGATCCGACGGCGGCACCAGCCAGCCGGTTTCCGTGCCGGGCGGAAGCACGCCGGCAGCAAGCACGGTTTCGCGCGGTGCACCAATGTCAGTGGCGATGACCGGGCATCCCATGGCCTGGGCCTCGGTGGCCGTGCGGCCAAAGGCTTCGGGCTTCGTCGATGCGATGACAGCCACGTGGGCAGCGACGAACGCGGCGGCCATGTCGGAAACGTGACCGGCGAAGTGCACGACGGCGTCGAGGCCGCGATTGTGAACTTCACGGCGCAGCATGTCGGCATAACCGTCCCGGCCCTGATCATCACCGGCAAACACCATCGCCACGGGGCCGAGTCGGCCGGACTGATGTAGGCGGTCGATGGCCTCGATGGTGACCCGCTGGCCTTTCCAGTCGGTGAGGCGGCCGGCCTGCAGGATGATCGGGCGTTGATCCGGGATCGACCACTGGCGGCGCAAGGCTGCGACGCGGTCCGGCGCTATGCGGGCGGGATCGAACGCTGCGATATCGACGCCACGATGAATGACCGTGATGCGCGCCGGGTCCGTGCGGTAACGCTGGCGGATCAGGTCGGCGGTAAAGCCCGAGTTGGCAATGACCCTGTCGGCGCGGACCATGACGCTGTTGTAGAGGCGCTTGAGCTGCCCGTTTTCACCATAGGCACCGTGATAGGTGGTGACGAACGGCACCTTGGCGCGGCGGGCGGCAAGCAGCGCACTCCAGGCCGGGGCGCGGCTGCGGGCATGCAGCAGATCGATCGCCTGAGCCGCAATCAGGCGTCGCAGCTCCGACGCGTTGGTCACGATGCGAATGGGGTTCTTGGTGGCGGCGGCAAACGGTATCAGGGTGCCGCCGATTGACGTGATGCGATCGGCCATGCGGCCGCCTTCGGTGGCCACCAGCGCACGTCCACCGGCACGGACGATGGCCGCGGTGATTTCGATCGCCGACAGCTCGGCGCCGCCGGTGTCGAGACGCGGGATGATCTGGAGTATGGTCGGGGATGGGCGTGTCAACCGGTGCGTCCTCTCGAGCCCGAGGCATGAGTGCATAGGATGGCGCCCCAAGTCCCGCAATTCATTGTCGTCGGCCATGGCGCGTCCGAGCGCCGCATCGCCTGTCTCATCGAAGCGGCGGGGCGGCAAGCAGCACCAGGCCTGATGTGGCTGCCGGGCTTCAAATCCGAGATGACCAGCACCAAGGCATCGGCACTGGCGGAGTTCGCGGCTGAGCGCGGCCTGCCCATGACGCGGCTCGATTATTCGGGCCACGGGCAATCGGGCGGGGTGTTCGAAGAGGGCACCATCGGCCGCTGGCTCGAGGAAGTACGCGAGGTATTCCAGAACCACACCAAGGGTTCGCAAATCGTGGTCGGCTCCAGCATGGGTGGCTATCTGGCGTTGCTGCTGCTGCGGGCGCTCATGGAGCAGTCACAGGCCGACGCCGAACGGATCAAGGCGCTGGTACTGATCGCGCCGGCCTGGGACATGACGGAGCGCATGTGGGGCCGGTTCAGTGCTGCGATCAAGCGGCAGATCGAGGACACAGGCGTGTATCTGCGGCCATCAAGCTATGGCGATGGTCCCTATGCCATCACGCGCGGGCTGATCGAGGAGGGTAAGCGGCACCTGATCGGCGATCGGCCATTCAATCCAGGCCGGCCGGTGCATATTCTGCATGGCCTGCAGGACGAGGATGTGCCTTGGGAGCATACGCTCGATCTGGTCGCGCACCTGGACGGAGACTGGACCCGCGTCGAAGCGGTGCCGGAGGGCGATCACCGGCTGTCGACGCCGGCGGATTTGGCGCGGCTGTGCGCGACGGTGGACGGATTGTTGGGGGAGACCCTGTAGAGCCAGCCACGCGACTCAGGTTGAGCTGACCGGTCTTGCCCGTGGCGGGTCGGCAGCGGGCGCCACGGGATGCCGCGGCGCTGGCACCAGATGTCCAAAGGCGCGCACCACGGGCATCACCAGACCCTCACTGATGGAGTGCGGCCGCTCGATCTCCGGCACCCCATAGGTGAGGTGCTCCCGCTTCTTCGACGGCACGTGCAGGGTGCCAAAAACCCAATCGAAGATGGCCAGGCAACTGC
This sequence comes from Hyphomicrobiaceae bacterium, assembly GCA_046154645.1. Classification (GTDB taxonomy): domain Bacteria; phylum Pseudomonadota; class Alphaproteobacteria; order Rhizobiales; family Hyphomicrobiaceae. Next base: position 48,617 of record JBJXDZ010000049.1, on the reverse strand, counting down.
CCATGTTCTTGTCGAAATGGATCGGATTCGTCGAGTGATGGATCTGGTGGTGCGCGGGACTGATGAACAGCCGGCCCCAGAGCCCCGTGAAGGGAATCCAGATGCTGGTGTGATGCAGATGCGCGACCAGATACGTGAACACGACGATGATCGCGTTCGTGTGGGCGAAGGTGAATTGCTGCACGGTTTTGCCGAACAGGAAGCCTAGCAGGCCATCGGTCAGCCCCATGCAAATGGCCATGATATTGATGAACACCAGCCCATCGACCGGATGCACGCGGGCATTGGTGAGAGGTGTAAGCACCTCCGCCGAATGGTGCACCTTGTGGAACTCCCACAGGAACGGCACCTTGTGGCAGAGATAGTGATCGAGCCAGTAGCCGAACTCATAGGCAACGAACAGCGCCAGCGTGAGGATCGTTGCGGTCAGCCACCCCGGCAGCATGGTCGGCTCGAGGGGACCGAACCCCTTGACGAGCAGGCTCAGCGTCGAGCGGCCAATGGCGTGATAGGACAGGATCGCCCAGCCCAGAAGCATGCCGGCAACGAACGAATTGATGAAGAAGAAGCCGATGTCGGCTCGGGTCGAAGCACCAAACAGCAGTTTGTCGGGGAAGAACGCGCGCAGCAGCACCCGGAACGACGTCTGGCGGCCACGCCGGGCCCGTTGCCAAACGATGAACAGCATGGCGATCAGGAACGCTGTGCCGAGCGAGGCCAGCGAGATGTCCGACGCCGGGGACAGGAACAACTCCTTGAGCCGGCCCAGCAGCTGATTGAGGCCGGGAACGTCCATGATCTGACCCTCACACGCATCGACAACACTGCGCGCCAGCGTAACGGGCTGGAGATAACAAGTTCCTTACGCCAGCGGCGGGGTCGGACTCCCGGAGACTCTCGGGTCTAGGGAATGGCGCGTTCGAAGGTCGGGTCAAGCTCTGCACTTAGCAGCGACCCGACGCCAAGACCACCGACGCCGAGGCGATCAACGCGACGCTCGCGATCGTGTCGGTCGGCGACCCGACGGCCGCTTGCGCTCAGGCAGGGGTCAGACCCCTGACGATTGCGTCACCGTTCATCTGTAGCGTCGCGTGTCCGGGGTCTGACCCCCATTTGGTACAAACCGGGCGGAGAATCGTTCACGCCTCAGCCCATCACCAACAGGGCGCCTAGGCCAAGGCCACCGACGATGATGCGCCACCAGGCGAACGGCGCGAAGCCATGCCGCGAGACGAAGTCCAGCAGATAGCGGACCACTAGCACGCCGACCACGAAGGCCACCACAAAGCCCAGGGCAATCGATTGCACGGTCGCCGCATCCAGTTCCTTGGCGTTTTTCATCAGGTCGACGGTGAAGGCACCGGCCATGGTCGGCATGGCGAGGAAGAACGAGAACTCGGCCGCAGCCCGCTTGCTGGTGCCCATCAGCATGGCACCGACGATGGTGGCGCCTGAGCGCGAGACACCGGGGATCATGGCGATGCACTGACACAGGCCAATCTTGAAGGCGGTCAGCGGCGGAATGTCCATGACGTCGTCGTGGGTGGTGGTCAATTGCATGCGATCGACGATCAGCAGCACGATGCCACCGATGATCAGCGTCGAGCAGATCAGCATCGGCGACTCGAACAGCACCTCCTTGATGAACTTGTGCAAGGTCAAGCCAATCACCGCCGCGGGCAGGAAGGCCAGTGCGATGGCCAGAATGAAGCGCTGCGTGCGCTTGTCGCGTGGGAGGTCGATCAGCAGGCGCCAGAGCTTGGCGAAATAGACCGTCAGGATGGCCAGGATGGCGCCGAGCTGAATGAGGATCTCGAACACCCGCTTCGAAGGCTTGACGCCGAGGAAATGCTCCGCCAACAGCAGATGGCCGGTCGAGGAAACCGGCAGGAACTCGGTCAGGCCTTCGAGGATGCCGAGCAGGATGACTTGCCAGGTGGCCATGGTGCGGTTCCTCAAGTCTGGTCTTGGAGGCACGTCGGCCCAGGGTCGATTCGAGGCCGTGTCCATAGCAGGATTCTCTGCATTCGGCGGCGGGGAAAGTAAGGGCTGCGCGAGCGTTCGCCTGTTAGCGTTGACGGCCATGATTCGGTCGGCATTGGGCGGCTGTATCAGTAGCTTGCGGTGGTACCGCCGCCAAGCCGACGAGAAGCCTTGCTGCGAACAGGACCCGACACTCGCCCCATGAGCTTGCTGACCCACTTCCCGTTCTGTCCCCACTCGCGCTCGATCCGCATAGCGCTGGCCGAGCTTGATCTGGTGGTTGAGCTGGTCGAGGAACGGCCCTGGGATTGGCGGCCGGCGTTTCTGGCGCTCAATCCGGCGGGGCGGCTGCCGGTGCTGCAGCTGTCGGATGGCGTGGTGATGTGCGGCGCCTATGCCATCTCCGAATATCTGGGCGAGATGGTCCGGCAGGCCGCCATCGAGGAGCGGCTCAAGGATCTGTTTCCGGGCACGCCCGAGGACCGGGCCGAAGTGCGCCGGCTGGTCGATTGGTTTCACGGCAAGCTCGACGATGAGGTGACGCGCGAGCTGTTGCGCGAGAAATTGCATGCGCGCTTGCGCGCCGATCAGCCGCCACAGGCCCCCGATGCCGAGCTGCTGCGTGCGCTGCGCTCGAACCTGCGCTATCACATGAGCTACATCAGCTATCTGGCCGACCAGCGGCGCTGGCTGGCAGGCGACGAGCTGAGCTTTGCCGATCTGGCGGCGGCGGCGCATCTCTCCTGCCTCGATTACCTGAACGAGGTGCCATGGGACAATCATCCTGCCGCACGACAATGGTATCAACGCTTGAAGTCGCGGCCCTCGTTCCGGCCGTTGCTGGCCGACCGTGCGCCGGGTGTGCCGCCGCCACTGCACTATACGGATCTGGATTTCTGAGCTTGCCGCCCACGGGAGCAAGCGCGGCGTGAGCGAGCGGCTGGAAAACCTCGTCGCAGACGCCGCCGATGCAGCAGGCTTTGATGCCGTCGGCTTCGCGCGGGTTGCCGATCTCGACGCCAACATCACCGCGCGGCTCACTCAATTTGTCGCCGCAGGCCGCCATGGCGACATGGACTGGCTGGCCACGACGACGGAACGCCGCGGACATCCCAACGCCATGTGGCCCGAAGCGCGGACAGCGATCATGCTGGGGATGCGCTATACGCCCGGCCATGATCCCTTAGCAGTGCTGAACGAGCGCGGTCGTGGCGCCATCTCGGTCTATGCGCAGGGCAAGGACTACCATGAAGTGGTGAAGCCGCGCCTGAAGCAGGTGGCAGGCGTGCTGCATCGCGCCTCGGGCCACGCGGTGAAAGTGTTCGTCGACACGGCACCGTTGATGGAAAAACCACTGGCGGCACTGGCGGGAATCGGATGGCAGGGCAAGCACACCAATCTGGTGTCGCGGGACAATGGCTCGTGGCTGTTTCTCGGTGCCATCCTCACCACCGCGGAATTGCAAGCAACGGGCGCCGAGATCGATCATTGCGGGTCGTGTCGGCGCTGCCTGGACATCTGTCCGACGGACGCGTTTCCAGCGCCTTATCAGCTCGATGCCCGCCGGTGCATCTCATATCTCACCATCGAGCATCGGGGGCCGATCGCTTGGGAGTTCCGCGCCAAGCTGGGCAATCGCATCTACGGTTGCGACGACTGTCTGGCGGTGTGTCCATGGAACAAGTTCGCGGAGGCGGCGCGGGAGATGCGGTTCAAGGCGCGGGCGGAAACGGACAACCCGCCGTTGGCAGAGTTACTGGCGTTGGATGACGCTGCCTTTCGCCTGCGGTTTGCCGGCACGCCGGTGAAACGGACGGGGCGCGACCGGTTCATGCGCAACGTTTTGCTTGCGGCGGGCAATTCACGTGATGCCGGGCTGGCCGCTGCCGTCGAGACACGTCTCCAGGACGCGTCTCCACTGGTGCGCGGCGCAGCCGTTTGGGCGCTGGCGCAACTGGTGGACGCGGCGCGCTTCACAGCCTTGGCGGCCACGCACACGCCGCGTGAAACAGATGCGACCGTGCAGACGGAATGGCAGGCGGATACAGTGACATGAACCACATGCTGTTTTTGGGGCTCGGCTACAGCGCCGGCTACATCGCCACCGATCTGGCGGCCAACGGTTGGCGCATCAGTGGCACGGCGCGCACGGCTGCCGGGGCCGAGGCGATTACCAGGCGCGGCTGGCACGGCATCGTGTTCGATGGCACAGGGCGCAGCGACGAGGTGGCGCGGACCTTCCACGCGGCAACGCACGTGCTGCTGTCCATCCCGCCCGATGCAAATGGCGATGCGGCGATTGTACATCACGCCGCTGACTTGAGCGCGGCGCGTCAGCTCGGCTGGATCGGATATTTCTCGACAGTCGGTGTCTATGGCGATGAGGGCGGCGGCTGGGTCGATGAGTCGGCCCGGTGCAACCCGACATCCGCGCGCGGCAAGCGCCGGCTTCAGGCCGAGCAGGCGTGGCAACAGTTGGGAGCAGCGCGCGGCGCGAACGTGTTCATCCTGCGATTGCCGGGGATCTATGGTCCGGGACGCAGCGCCATCGATGCCGTGCAGGGCGGCACGGCCCGGCGCATCATCAAGCCCGGCCAGGTATTCAATCGCATCCACGTCGCAGATATCGCGCGGGCGGTGCAGGCGGCCATTGCAGCGCCCGACCGGGCAGGCGTGTACAACGTAACGGACGACCTGCCGTCACCGCCACAGGATGTGGTGACATTTGCGGCTGGACTGTTGGGGGTCGAGCCGCCGCCGGAAGTCGACTTCGCCAGCGCTGCCTTGTCGCCGATGGCGCGCAGCTTTTATTGCGAGTCGAAGCGCGTTTCGAACCGCCGCATGAAGACGGAGCTTGGTGTCATACTGGCTTATCCAACCTATCGCGAAGGGCTGGCGGCAATTCTGGCCCGGAGTGATCCGCTTCCCTCCTCATGAGCAGTATTCAGGCGTCGTTCAGCCGTGCTCCGCTTTGATGCCGCAAAGTGAAGCCAGAGTGCGGGCTCAATTTGCTTCGAGGAGATATTGCCATGCGTCAGCAGTCGAGGACCACCACGACCGGCCAGCTGCGCGCAGCCGCCATTGCTTTCGCGATTGCGATGCCCATGGTGCCCATGGCCATGGCCGATGCGCCTTCCGGCCACGACATTGCCGAGCGCTTTGCCGCCGACTCCGAAAAAGCCGCCAAGAAAGCTGCCGAACACGCCGAGCAGCAGCGCCAGAAACGTATCGAAGCTGAACTGAAACGCAATGAAGCCGACATGCTGGCCAGGGCCAGGGCGGAAGCCGCCGCGCGAGACGCCGGTGAGCGCGCCCAGCGTGACGCTACGGCGGCGGCAGAGGCGGCAGCCCGACAAGCTGAAATGTTGCGCCAGGAAGAGGCGAAGCTGATCGAGGAGGCGCGGCGGGCCGATTTCGAGCGCGCCGAAACAGCCCGGCGAGCTGAAGCCGAGGCTCGAGCAGTCGAGGAACGCCGTCGTGTCGAGGCCGCTCGGGCAGCCGAGGAAGAGCGTGCCAAGGCAGCCAGTGAGTCGGCACGGCGCGAGGCCCTGGCGCGGGAGCGGGCCGCTGACGCGCAAAGGGTTTCAGATGCGCTGCGCGAGGCCCGTGAGGCCAATGAGCGTCGTCTGCAGGCGCGGGAAACGGAGCAGCGCCAGCAGGCGCACGCGCGGGAGGTGCCGCCGCCTGCCGTCAGCGCCCCGACAGAACCGCGCGACCACCTGGCCCAGGATCGCGGCATCCCAACCAGCGAGGCGGAAGGTGGCCGGTTTGCCGTGCTGTTGGTCATGGCGCCAGGCAATCGCGGCATCCGCCGCCACAAGAAAACGGCCGATCCCGTGCTGTGCATGGACGACGGCTGCTATGTCAGTACCGGTTCTGCGAGCGCCGCAACCCTGCTGCGACAACGCCAGGCATTAGGCATTGGACGCACCCTCGGTGCCCGCGCCGGAGCCTGCGAGAACACACTTGGCTGCGTGTTCCGCGAGGTCGAGATCCCGGCTTTCCCGAGCTATGTTCAACCGGTCGACATGCGCGTGGTCCGCCACGACCGCCGCGCCGCCCAGACCGTGGCAGGCGGCTCGGACTGTTACCTGGCCGCAGGTCGGCTCGGCTGCCGTCAGCCGGTGCAGGCGGGTGACTATGTGATCTGGCTGGTGCCCGAACGCATGGCGAAAGCCATTGGGCCGGAACTGCTGGAGCAGGCCGTGGCTGATGGGTTGTCCGACATCGATGCCGGCCAGCGTCCCGTTGCAGCGTGGCGCTGAATGGACAGGCGTTTGCCGTTGCTCCCGCTCAAATTGCAATGGTGCGGTTTTTGGCTGTGGGAAATATGACGCCAACGGATCCATCCGCCCGCTAACTGACGTACATCACGGTCTCAGCTCGCCGCCGGTCTCGTCATCGCGATGAGACAATCGGCTGGTAGTGCCATCGTGATGTTAGGACGACCCGAACAATAACTGCTACGATTTGGCAGTCTTGCGAGGCTTGATGGTATAGTTCCATTCAGGATGGAATTTATCGCCGGTGATGTCGAGAGCGTCCATGTCGGCATCGCGGACCTTAATGCCTTTTTCGTAGGTCCGCTCGTCGAGCACACAGTCGATCGTCAGCCCCGACTTCGTGGTCGTGGCGCCGATCAGTTCGACGACGGCGATGCGATCCGTCAACGGCCGCCCACGCCAGTTCTGCGTGATGTGGCAGAACATGCGGTGCTCGATCTTGTTCCACTTCGATGTGCCCGGCGGATAGTGATGCACGTGCAGCGTCAACACCGCTTCATCGGCGAGCTTTTGCAGTTCGACCTTCCACAGCCGGACACGCACGCCGTTGGAGCCGCCGCAATCCGCGGTGACGGTCAATGCCCGCATTTTCGGATAGCGCTTGCGGCCTGTCCGTTTCAGCCACGTGCGGATCGCTTCGACCGCGAACTCCGCTGTATCGCTGGTGATGCCGAGGCTGACGAAGCCGGTATTGGCGGTCACGTCGTAGACGCCGTACGGCACGACCTTGCCGAGATCCTTGTCCTCGAAGTCGTGAACGTTGACGCGGCGAGGCTGCCCCTTCGGCCGGTAGTCGGAGCCAGCGTTCTTGAAATTGCCGACGAGCTCCTTCTTCTTGGTGTCGACCGAGATGACGGGTTGCTGTTTGGCCTGCGCCGTAACGACTTTCGCGTTGATGTGCTCGAATTGCGCGTTCCGGTCGGGATGCTTGGAGCCTTCCTCCGCCTTGCGATTGTATTGGCGCGAGAAGCCGAGCTTGACGAGTTCCTTGCGCACGGTGTCGGCGCTGATCGGATGCCCCATGTCGGTCAGGATCTCGGCGAGCTTGTCCATGCTCTTCGACACCCAAAGCAGCGGGCGCATCGGATCGCCGAGTGTGGCGGGCTCGACGAGTTGCTTCAGAGCCGGCACGAGCGCGGGGTCGTTCACGGCGACGGCCTTGCGGCCCGCGCCAGAGCGGCGCACTTGGCCCTTGGCCAACGGCTCGGCGGCGTCGAGGTCGTCTTCGCCGCGATTGATGGTCGAGCGCGCGAGCCCGGTGATCCGCGAGACGACGGCCAAGCCGCCCCAGCCCGCCGTCCTCACTTCGCCAGCCGCGAACAAGCGTCGTCCGCGTTCGTCGAGCTTCGAGCCGACGGCATCCCAGCGTGTGCGAATGGCATCCTCATCGATCATGCCATCCGAGCTACAATTGTTCGCTCGCAACAGGAATCCCAGCCGCCTGAGTCACACCGACGCACACAGACTGCGATTCATCTATTGTTCGGGCTGTCCTTAGGGACGGATAGCGCACCATGAATGCACCCACACCCAAGACCAAGGGCGCAGCCGTCAATCAGAAATCAGTGATCATGGAACGCGCCAGCGCCATCATGCTGCTGCTGGCGGGACTGCTGGTATTGGCCATCGGCCGGCGTCGCTGAGACGCCCCATAACCACGGCGACACGCCCCCCCCAAACACGCCTCACGCCTTTCGCTTGGTCCCCCGGACGGCCTTGATCAGCTCAGCCATCACTGACACGGCAATTTCGGCCGGTGTTTGCGCGCCGATATCCAGCCCGATCGGGGCCTTGATCTTGGCAATCTCCGCCTCGGTGATGCCGGCGGCCAGCAGGCGCTCGCGGCGCTTGGCGTGATTGCGCGACGAGCCGAGCGCGCCGACATAGAGGCAATTGCCGCGCACCGCCAGTTTCAAAGCCTCATCGTCGATGTGGCCCACATGGGCCAGCGCCACCACCGCCGTATAGGGGTCGAGACCGATCTTGGGCAGGATGTCTTGCGGCCATTCGGCATGGATGGTCACATCCTTGAACCGATCCGGCGAGGCGAACGCCGTGCGCGGGTCGATGACCTCCACCTGATAGCCGGCCAGCTTGGCAACTTCCGCCAGCACCTGGCCGATGTGTGTGGCGCCGATCACCAGGATTCGGGCCGGCGGCACAATGGCATGCAGGAACACCTGCCCGTCGGGGCCGTCCTTGAGCTGGCTCTTGGCAGTGCTGAACCGATCGGCGATGTCGTCGGGAAGATTGGCGTCCTCACGCGCATAGATCTGCTTCTTGCCGGTGTCGAGGCGCGTACTGACCACGAGGCCTTTGCGGCCCTCCCGGGCATCGACGGCGCGCGCCAGCAGATCGGCCGACGTCGCCGTGTCCAGCCGCTCAACATACACCTTTACCGTGCCGCCGCAGGGCAGGCCCGCGCGCCAAGCCGTCTCGTCGGCGACGCCGAACGTCAGCGTCTTGGCCTTGCCGGTGCCAAGAATGTCCTCAGCTTCGACGATCACCTCGCCTTCGATGCAGCCGCCTGAAACGGAGCCCTGAAAACGGCCGTCTGCGGCAATCGCCATCTGGCCGCCGATCGGAACGGGTGCCGAGCCCCAGGTGTCAACCACGGTGGCAACGGCCACCTTGCCGTCGCGCGCCATCCAATCGCGGGCGGCCTTGAGGACATCGATCTCGTCGCCGGACTTGGTCGGGCGGGTGGCGGCGGGCATGCTGCTCTCGGCCATGGGGTCTCTCGGTTTGTCGGGCACTGTGACGCCCTTGGGGGTTGGCCCTAAGCTTAGTCCAAACCAGGGCCCGAAGGAATGCATCGATCGGCATCGCGAACATGGGCGTACCACGCAGGTCACCGATTCCGGGTGATCCAGGGCCAACAGCCTTGCGTCTTAAAGCTGAAGCCTGTTGCAACGAGGTCCGCCATGACGACGCTTCCACGCCGCAGTGCCAATCTCCTGTTGGCCCTCAGCCTGTTTCCGGCATCCAGTTTTCCGGCTTGGCTCGGAGTCGGCCGGTCCGTTGGCGAGATGAGCCGCGTCGGTGGCTTCGCACCGGAAACGCCGGCCGGCTATGCGTTCTCGATCTGGGGCCTCATCTTCTCGATGTGGCTGATTTACGCCGTGCGGCAGGCGTTGCCGGCCTATCGCAATCACGAGCTCTATGCCCGCATCGGCTGGGCGACGGCAGGCGCGTCGCTCTTGAACAGCCTCTGGATGATCCTGGCCCAAACGATTGGCAACGGCTGGTGGCTGGTGATCATCATCTGGGCCATTCTGGCCTGCGCGCTGGTCGCGTTTTTCCGCACCCTTGCCATGCGCGACCAGCTCGATACGTTCGATCGGTGGATCGTCCTGCCCATGACCGGCGTGCTGTCGGCCTGGCTCTCGGCGGCTGTGTGGCTCAACCTGTCGAGCTACATCAGGCAGATCGATCCATCGCGGCTTGGCCTGACCACAACGGCATTTGCCCTGGTCGTGCTGGCGTGCGCGACCGCGTTCTCATGGGCTGTGCTAGCCAAGGCGCGCGGCAACGTCTTCTACGGCCTGACGACCCTGTGGGCACTTGTCGGCATCATCGTTGCGAATTCCACCAATGCAGCAGGTCAGCGATCGGTCGTTTGGGCCGCATGTGGCGTCGCGATCGTCACCATCGGGCTCATGGCTTGGTTCCGTCAAACCACGGGACCCACCAAGGCGCCATGAACGAGGCCCACCGGAGCGATCCGGTGGGCCCATTACAATCGAGCAACCTTACTTCTTCACTGGCCAGTAGTGGTTGGCGCCGATGTCGTAGTTGGGATACATCGCCCGCCGCGCCGGCACCACCAGCTCGGCATAGGCGCGCTGGCTGTCGTATACCTTCTTGAAGAAGGGGTTCTTCGCCACTTCCTCGGCCGCGATCTGGTCCCAAGTCTCCAGGATCTTCTTCATGATCTCATCGGGCGTGCGATGAATGGTGACGCCATGCTTGGTCGTCAGCTCCTTGATGGCCTCGGCATTGAGTTTGTTGAGACGCACCTGCTGACGGAATGTGACATCCCAGGCCGCTGAGTTGACGATCTGCTTCAGGTCCGGTCCAAGCTTCTTCCAGGTGTCGCCATTGATCAGCAGCTCCAAGGTGGTGGCCGGCTCGTGGGTGGACGGCATGTGATAGTGCTTCCACACGGTATGGAAGCCGATTTTCATGTCCTCGGCGGGCAGCGCCCACTCTGCACATTCGATGGCGCCACGCTCCGCGGCCGGCAGGATTTCGCCGCCCGGCATGTTCACCGTCGCCATCCCCGCCCGCGAAAACACTTCTGCGGTGAGGCCGGTCTGGCGGCATTTCTTGCCCTTGAAGTCCTCCCACGTCTTGATCGGGGTCTTGAACCAGCCGAGCACCTGGCTGCCGATCCAGCACAAGGGGATGGGTTCGACATTGCGCTGCATGGTGACCTGATACAGCTCGCGATAGAGATCGATGCCGCCGCCGTCGTAGAGCCAGCCCATGAAGTCCTGCACGTCGAAGCCCAGCGGACCGCCTGGTGCCGGACCGAACAACGCCGCGGCGCGGTTCTTGCCAACCCAGTAAGCAGCGGCCGAGTGGGCACCATCGATGACCTGCTTATGGGTGGCGTCCAGCACCTCGAAGGCCGGCACGATCTGGCCGGCGGGCGCCACCTCGACGTCGAGTTTGCCACCCGACATGACCTTCACCTTGTCGGCCCATTCCTGGAAGCACGTATAGTTGTAGCTCGACGATGGAAAGCTCGCCTGAAATCGCAGTTTTTGCGGCGTCTGGGCGTCGGCCGGCGTAGCGGCTGGCACCGTCAGCAGCGCGGCGGTGATGCCGGCTGCCAGCCATCTGGCGATCTGCATATCCTTTTTCTCCCGTGTAGGGTTTCCTCGACACCGCATGTCGCGGCATCATGGAAAAGCTAGCATCAGCCATCGGCGAATGGCAAAGCCCGGCAGAAATGGCCTTCTCGGAGACATTCGGGGCGGCATTGGCGAACAAGGGGGTGCAAGATGAAGACGGCAGGGCCAGGCGATCACATCACACCCGCAGCCATCGCGGCAGCGGCAGCCCGTATCGAAGGTCGCGTGCGGCAGACGCCCATCATCGCCATCGAAGGTCGTGATCTCGGTCTTGACCTGGGGCCGATCACCTTGAAGCTCGAGCTGCTGCAGCATACCGGCTCGTTCAAGGCCCGCGGCGCCTTCGCCAGTCTCACAGCCGGAACCGTTCCGGCAGCAGGTGTGGCGGCAGCGTCCGGTGGCAATCACGGTGCAGCAGTCGCATTCGCGGCCCGCGCATTGGGGATCAAGGCCCGCATCTTCGTGCCGTCCATTTCGGCGCCAGCCAAGATCGCGCGCATCAAGAGCTATGGCGCCGAGATCGTGGTCGAAGGTGACCGCTATGTCGATGCGCTGGCACGCTGCGAGGCCTATGTGGCGGCGAGCGGCGCGCGACAGATCCACGCTTACGATCAGGCCGAAACGTTGATCGGGCAAGGCACGCTCGCCCGCGAGATCGAGCATCAGGCGCCGGCGATCGACACGTTGCTTGTGGCCGTCGGCGGCGGTGGTCTCATCGGGGGAATTGCCGCCTGGTATCAGGGTCGTATCAGGATCATCGGCGTTGAGCCGGCCGGCGCGCCGACCCTGCATATGGCGCTGGCCGCCGGGCGGCCGGTGGACGCGCCGCAAGGCAGCATCGCCGCGGATTCATTGGCCCCGCAGCAGGTGGGCACGCTGATGTTCCCCATCGCCCAGGCGCACGTCGCGCGCGTCGCCTTGGTCGACGATGCCGCCATCGCGCGGACCCAGGCGTTGCTATGGGAAACACTGCGCATCGTCGCGGAACCGGGCGGCGCCGCAGCCTTGGCAGCGCTCGTCTCGGGCGTCTATCGGCCGGCCCCGGGCGAACGCGTCGGCGTCATCATCTGTGGCGGCAACACGGGCACGCTGCCGTAAGGTTTGGCAGCGCGTGTCCCGTCACTCCGCCGCTTCCAGAAGGGCCGGCGTCTCGCACATGACGCGGCTGCGCGGCAGCTCGATGATGGCCTTGGTGCCGACATCGAGCGTGCTTTCAATGCGCAGTGCGCCGCCGTGCAGCTCCACCAGCTTCTTCACGATCGGCAGCCCCAGTCCCGTACCGCTGACGTCGCGATTGGCCACCGACGCGACGCGCTGGAACGGCTCCAGCACACGGGCGATGTCCTCCGCGGCAATGCCCGGACCGTCGTCGGCAACGATGATGCGGACGCCGCCGCCAGCAGGTATATCGGCGGTGACGACTACACTGCCGCCGTTGCGGCCATACTTGACGGCATTGGAAACCAGATTGAGGACGCTCTGGAACAGGGCCCGCTCGTCACCGCGGACGGCTGGGAACGATGGCTCGATCTCGACGGCGATGGTGGCGCCCCGCGCAAGGGCCGCCGGCCCCATGAAGCGGGCTGCGCGGGCACCGATCTCCGGCAGGTCCACGATCTCGTCGGCAATCTCGTATTGGCCGGCTTCGATGCGCGCCAGGTCCAGCAGGTCGTTGGTGAGCGACAGCATCAGGCGGGCCCCGCTGCGGATATCGCCGATGCAGGCGCGGTTGTCGGCGGAGCCCGGCGCACCGAGTTTGCCGCTGGCCAGCAGGTCGGAGAACCCGACAATGGCATTGAGCGGGCTGCGCAACTCGTGGGTAACCGTGCGCAGGAAATCGGTCTTCGAACGGTTCGCGTCCTCGGCGGCCTTCCGTGCCTCCGCCTCGCCGGCGCGGGCCTGCTGGACGTACTCGGCCATGGTGTTGAATGAGCTGGTCAGGCGCACGAGCTCGGTCGGTGCCAGTCGCCCCGGCGTGGGCAGACGGACATCCGTGGCGCCACGGGCCATGGCCTCGGCACCGCTGATCACGCGGCTGACCGGATTGAGCAGCGTGAAGGCGGCGCGGCAGGCCACCAGTGCCGCCAGCAGCAAGCTCATGGCGAACAGCGACAGCGCCGAGTTCTGGATCTTCCGGGCCGTCTCCTTCAATTCGGAGACGGGCTGCGGCACCATGATGCCCCAGCCGGCACCTTCCACGGTGGCGAAGCCGGCGATCATGTCCTCTTTCATGGCTGGCGAATAGAAGGAGGCTATGCCAGTACGGCCCTTCAAGATCTCGGCGATGGGCGCGAGCTTCGACAGATCGCGCATCTCGGCCGCCCAAGCTGCAACCGGATGCGACAACACCTTGCCGGTATGGTCGACGATCACGGCATGGCCGCGAACGCCAAACGAAATCGACTGGCCGTACTCGACGAAGTACCGCGTGTCGACGGCGCCCACGATCAGCATTTTGCCCGCGCGGCGAACCCAGCAGATCAGCGGCTCACCGGAAGCGCCCTGATGCACGGGCGTGATTGTGGTCTGGCCTTCGACGGCGATGGCCTTCAGAAGCGCAAACGTTTCCGGTGACGAGAACTCCGGACAGGCGCCGAGCCCCTTGTGTCCGCGCACGATGCGGCGGGTATCGCTGTCGACCAGGCAGATGCTGCGAAAGCGCAGGTTTGACAGCAGGGCCTGCGTCTCCGGCAGCGGCCGCTTGGAGAGCAGGCTGTCGGCGACGAAGTCGAAGGCCGCCGTGGTGTCGCGATGATAGCGCTGCAAGGCGGTGCCGAGATTGCGGGCCAGCAGCAAGTGGCGGTCGCGGATGTCGTGCACTTCGTTCTGCAAAGCCTTCGAGTGCGGCCAGGCCCAGAACACGGTCAAAGGTGCTGCGACCAGCAGCACGAAGATGAGGATCAGCGATGACCGCAGCGACAACATTTATTCTTACCGACCCGCCCGTTGGCATTGCCACCGTTCCGTGCCTGCATCAGCCCCCGATGCCTGACGATATGGAACGATGTCAGCTGAACGATGCCATAGAAGCGTTTGCGTCCCGTCGGCGGGCCCGTCGCAATTGTCCGAAAAATTCGATGCAATTAATCAAGATCCGCTGCGTTGGACGGCACTTTCGACAGCGACCATTGTTCTCTTTACGTTCTTGACATGCGTGCACAACCTGGCCTAGCTTTGCCGGTGTCCAGTCCGAGGTCGGACGGACAGGAGGGGCAGCATGTACGGGCATATATCGACGCTCGCCTTCGTTGGCATCGAGGCGCGGCCGGTGGAGGTCGAGGTGCGCATCACCGGCGGCCGCCAGGTGTTTTCCATCGTCGGCCTGCCTGACAAGGCGGTGGCGGAAAGTCGCGAGCGGGTCCGCAATGCCTTGCATGCCACCGGCCTCGGGTTTCCGTTCAAGCACGTCACGGTCAATCTGGCCCCCGCCGATCTGCCCAAGGAAGGCAGTCACTTCGATTTGCCGATTGCGCTGGCTCTCATGTCGGCCATGGGGGCCATCGCACCCGACGCCATCGCCCGCTTTGCTGCCATCGGCGAGCTGGCCCTGGACGGCTCAATTCGGGCGGTGCCTGGCGGCTTGCCGGCGGCCATTGGTGCCAACGCCATCGGCAAAGGACTGATCTGTCCACAGGCGGCCGGCGCGGAGGCAGCCTGGGCGGCGGAGGACATGGACGTGCTGGCAGCGCCCCATCTGCTGTCGCTGGTTAACCATTTCAAGGGCTTGCAGACGCTGCCACGGCCGGTCCCGAACACCACCGAGCCGCCGGTGACGCTGGCCGATCTGCGCGACGTCAAGGGGCAGGAAAGCGCCAAGCGCGCACTTGAGGTAGCTGCAGCCGGTGGCCACAACCTTCTGATGGTCGGACCGCCCGGCTCCGGCAAGTCGATGCTGGCAGCCCGGCTGCCCTCGATTTTGCCGCCGCTCGAACCCTCGGAGATGCTCGAGGTGTCGATGGTGATGAGCCTGGCCGGCGAGCTGGCCGACGGGCGCGTCATGCGGCAGCGGCCGTTCCGGGCCCCACATCATTCAGCCAGCATGGCGGCTCTGGTCGGCGGCGGTTCCCGGCCACGGCCCGGTGAGGTGTCGCTGGCCCATCTTGGCATTCTGTTTCTGGACGAGCTGCCGGAGTTCCAGCCCAATGTGCTCGATGCCATGCGCCAGCCGCTTGAATCCGGCGAGGTGGTCATCGCGCGCGCCAACCATCGCATCGCCTATCCGTCGCGGTTCCAGCTGGTGGCGGCCATGAACCCTTGCAAGTGCGGTGGCGGCACCGCCGGTCAGGCCTGCAAACGCGGGCCACGCTGCGCCGCCGACTACCAGTCACGGCTGTCAGGACCGTTCCTCGATCGCATCGACATCCAGATCGAAGTTCCACAGGTCTCGGCCGCGGATCTGGTGTTGCCGACGCCGACGGAAGGCAGCGAGGAGGTGCGCGTCCGCGTCGAGGCAGCGCGCGAGCGGCAGCGACAGCGCTACAAGGCGCACGCCAGCGAGATCCGCTCGCAACGCATCCGCACCAACGCCGACTGCACGGGGCGGTTGCTCGAGGAGGTGGCGACACCGGACGCGGACGGCATGGCACTGCTGCGGCAAGCCTCGGATACGCTCGGCCTCTCCGCGCGGGGCTTCCATCGCACGCTCAAGGTGGCGCGCACGATCGCCGATCTCGACGCGGCCGAGACCGTCGGACGCGCCCATATCGCCGAGGCGCTGAGCTATCGCGCCGAGGTGCTGCGCTCGGAGCGGGCGGCGGCGTAACGGCAATTCATCCCTCACCCCTTGCGCACGATGCCAATGCGACGACCGGCGCGCTCGGGCCAGGGCAGATGCGCGGCCGCGCTCTTGAGCGCATCGAGATTGGCAAGTAGGGCAGGTGTCCACGGCGACGCACGGCGCACGGTCATGTCGATGTGCAGGAACATGTATTCGACGGTCGCAGCCACCCAACCTTCGTTGGCGTGGCGCAGTTCCGAGAAGGTGTGCAGGCGCTTGTCATCGACGTCGAGGACGCGGGTGGCGACGCGGACGGGGTCGGTCTGCATCAGCTCGCGCATGAAGCACGTGTGGTTCTCGACCGTCATGTACGAGCAATTGTGCGTCTTGATGTAGTCGGGCCCGAGGCCAACTGGGGCCAGGGCATCATCGATGGCGCGATCGAAGATGACGCCGTAGTAGGCCTGATTGAGGTGACCATTGTAGTCCACCCAGCCATCCTCGATCGCGATGACGGGCGAGACGATCTCGATGGCGGTCGTGGTCATGGCAAGCTCCGGGAGTTGGTTCGCCGATCGGCTCAAGCACTCTTATCACCATGCAAGACGAAGGCGTCCGTGCCGATCTCCTCGTCATGCAGGCGCATCGCCAGTGCCTCTTCCTCGACGGTGGGCCTACCCTGTTGCAGCGTCAGGCCGAGACCGTTTGCAAGACCCGTTAGCACGGCGCGCTGCACCATGCTGACGTCAGGTGTCTTGCCACCAAGCTGGTGCTTCAAGGTGGTCATGGGCGGAGGCGTCGAGCTTTCCGGCTTCGGCGGCGGCAAGCGAAGCACCGACGCGATCTTAGCCGGGTCAAGATCAACCAGCACCGTGCCCTGGTAGACCAGCGTGTCGCCATCGAAGTAGCCGCCGGTGCCGCAGACCTTGGCGCCGCCCACCTCGATGTCGGTCGGCGCGCGATAACGGGCAGCAATGGCAAAGGCCGTGGACAATCCACCTGCAACGCTTTCGCATATGGCCTGCGAATACTCGGCGAGCGTCGCCCGTGGCAGGCGCTGGCGCGACAGCACGATCTCCCAGCCGATCTGCCCTTCATCGAGATAAATGGCGCCACCGCCCGTGATGCGGCGCACGAGGCCGATGCCGTGCGCCCGGCAGTCATCGAGCCGCACCTCGTTTTCCAGCACCTGATGGCGGCCAACGAGCGCGGTCGGCGGGAAGCGGAGGAAACGTATGGTGTCAGGCGATCTGCCGGCCTTGTGCAGTTCGATCAGCGCCTGATCGAAAGCGATCTGGCGGCGGCCATCGCGCACGCCAGTATCAATGACACGAAAAGGCACGGTCATCGGTTAGGTCACCTCGAGGAAGGCTTCGCGGTCGGTAATCTCCGACGCATCGCTTTCCAGCGCATAGATATAACCGAGACAGGCATGCTCCGGTCGCAATCCCAGCAGCTTGGCCAGCGCGGCATGCCGGTCGAAGGCGAACACATAGTCCTCGCGCTCGTTGTCGGCGCGCAGCACATCGTGCACCTTCTTCGCTGATGTCTTGGCGCCAAGCGTGCGCACCAGCAAGGCCGCATCACCGCCTTTGGGCAGCACGCCGTCGTCCTCGTCGTCGTCTTCCGACCCGAAGTAGCCCGGAAACGAATTGTAGGCGTCGACGAAGGCACCGTTGTCGAACAACCAATAGCACAGAATGTCGTCGTCATGGTTCATGACGGCCAGCACGACCGTCTCGAGATCCTTCGACAAGGCTGTGCCCAAATCGGCGATGACCTCGGGATCCTGCTCGTCGGCCTGCTGGTCGTAAACGTGCACGAAACCGGCACTCTCCGGCGCCACGAAGGCCACGCGCTGACGCCCCTTGAGGCACGCGGCAACGGCGGCCTGATCGGCGCTGCGCACAGCAAAGCTGACATAGAAATTGCCCATCCCGTGTCCTCCTCGATCAGCGTCGGCGCCTTTTCGGACGCGCGTGGGCAGGCGTCAAGTCCGGTCAGCGTGCCAAAGCGCAGGCCGCGAGATTGCCGACGCCGAACGTGCTCAGCCAGGGCGGCGCACGCAGCCAGTCACACAGGCCGGCTCGCGAGAAGGATGCCGGTGCGTTCGGGCTTGGCTCGATCGAGGCCACCCGTTCCCAGGGGAGGAACCGGGCGCGATGCCGGGGCTCCTTCGCGACGGCCGTCAATGCCAGGATGCCGCGGCCCGATGCCAGCACGACCACGGCTTCAATCGTTTCAGGCTGCATTGTGCCGCGAATCTGCATCGACGGCGTGGCGTAGCTCAACAGGTCGGCGCGCAACCAGCCGAGCAGCACGAAAATGAGCAGCGAGATCGAATAGAGGAAGCGCGGGAAGGCCCGGGCCACCAGCAAGAGCCCGATCATCACCAGCAGAAACAGCGCGCCGCGCCAGGCATGCAGCAGCCAGCCAACGAACAACAACGAAGCGAACACCAAAGCTGGCACAGCCGCACGCAAGCGAGCCTTGGCATCCTGCTTCCAGCGTCGCACCATGTCCTCGGCGCTGGCGCGAATTTCCGGCGCCGCTTCGCGCACGGTATCAGCGCCCCGCAGGATGGAACCGAACAAGGGCACGCGATCCATCAAGCCGCGTTTGCGCGCCGACTCCAGCATCGGCATCACTGCTGGCGGCGGCGGCTCGGGCATCGCCGCCTTCGGTTGCGGCAGCGGCGCCGTGACAATGGTCGCGATGGCCATCACGACGCTGAATATCGCGGCATAAAAGAATATGGCCTCGATCAGGCTCTGCTTGTCGAGCAGCACCATGAGATCGAGGCCAAGATACAGGAACAGGCCGACGAAGTAGCAGGAGACGGCCGCACCCGCGAGCAGGAACAGCTGCACCAGCAGTCCCAGCCAATTGCGCGACTGCTCGACGATCCGTTCAGTCAATTGCACGGCAAGGCCCCACCTACGTCGTCCGTGGCTGACGGCCGCCACAGTTTGCATAGCCACCATTGTCGCCAGTTTCGCGCTGGAGACAATAACCGATGCAGACAACTGTTTCGGCCGCGTACCGCGTCAGAGGACCGCCAGCGGCAGGGAAACTGCGCCCGGCTCGCCGGGCCCGATCCTACTTGAGCAGACCCTTCTGCTTGGCGCCTTGCGGCCCGTAGTTCGCGATCGCGGCGGCGCAAAAGGCATCCTTGCCGATTTCGTTGAACCGCTTGTCGGCATTCTGGAATTCAACACCCACCGCGAGATTGGCTTTCTCGAGCTCTTTCGGGTCGGTCTTTGCGAATTTCTTTCCGACCTTGATGAACTCGGCTTGGTCAATCTGGCGGCCGCAGCCTATGGCCGCGATAGACACCTCGCCGACAATCTTGGCGTACTCCTCAAAAGTAAGCGCGACTGCTGCACTGCCAAACATGGCCGAGCCGAAGACAAGGCTAAGCGTTTTCAGGTGTAAGCGCGTGTGTTTAGACATGATTGGCAATCTCCATTGCGCTACGATCGCGACAACTGAGGCTGCTGTGTCCGATTCACGTTTTGGCGCCAGAGCCCGTCGCTTGGGCCGAACAAAAGCAAGTTCTGGTCCGATGGAGAGCGGACAGATCTGCACAGGCAAGGATTTCGTTAAGATTGGCCAAAAATTCACTGCGATTGACGGACGTTGACAGCTTTTGGTGCCAACGTCCGTACCGTGGGTTTTATACCCGCTCGATTACCATGGCGATGCCCTGACCGACACCGATGCACATCGACACCAGCGCGCGCTTGCCGCCGGTGCGCTCCAGCTGGCGCAACGCGGTGAGCGTGATGCGCGAACCGGAGGCGCCGAGGGGATGGCCCAAGGCAATGGCGCCGCCATTAGGGTTCACGCGCTTGTCGTCGGCCGCCAAACCGAGGCCTTTCAGGCAACCCAGCACTTGCGCGGCGAACGCTTCGTTGATCTCGATCACGTCCATGTCCTTGAGATCGAGGCCAGCGCGCTCCAACGCCTTCTGTGCGGCGGGAACCGGACCGTAACCCATGATGCGCGGCGCCACGCCGGCAACCGCGGTGGCGAGAATGCGGGCACGTGGCTTGACACCCGCCTTGTCGCCCGAATCGCGGCTGGCGATGAGCAGGGCAGCCGCGCCATCGTTGATACCGGACGCATTGCCGGCGGTGGTGACGCCATCCTTGAAGATCGGCCGCAGCTTGGCCAGCACCTCCATTGTCGTGTCGGCGCGGGGGTGCTCATCGGTATCGACGATGGTGTCGGGCGCGCCCTTCTTGGCGGCGGGAACAGCAACGGCGACCAGCTCATCCTTGAAGAAGCCGGCTTTGTGGGCGGCAACGTACTTCTGTTGCGAGGCGAGCGCGAAGATATCGCACGCCTCGCGCGTCAGCTGGAAGTCGCGGGCCATGTTGTCGGCGGTCTGCGGCATGGTATCGGCGCCGAAATCGCCCTCGATGCGTGGGTTGGGGAAGCGGGCGCCGAGCGACGAATTGTACCACTGCATGGATTTGGGGAACGGTCCCTCGGTGCGCCCGACCACGAACGGCGCCCGGGTCATGCTCTCGACGCCACCGGCCACGACCACATCGGCTTCGCCACAGGTGATGGCATGGGCCGCCGCGATGATGGAATTCATGCCGGAGCCGCACAGGCGGTTCAGCGTATTGCCCGGCACCTCGATGGGCAATCCCGCGCGTAGTAGCGCATGGCGGGCGATATTGCGGCTGTCCTCCCCGGCCTGGCCGGCGCAGCCAACGTTAACGTCATCGATGCTTTCAGCCGAAAAGCCCGACCGGGCAACGACGGCCTTGATGACATCGCCGAGCATGTCGTCCGGGCGAACGCGCGAGAGGGCGCCGTCCTGGCGGCCGAAGGGCGTGCGGGCGCCGTCGTAGATATAGGCTTCGAGCATAGCGTGGTTCCTTCCCGGCTGAGTGGCGCGCCTTGTGCCGGACGCGCTCGTTGATCCGGAACGACCATGCCACGGGGTGTGGCGGCTCGGCTAGACTCGAGTGGTTGATTGGTTCGTGGTCAAAGGACTGCCGCTGCCGAAAAGACAGGCAGAATCCACGCGAACTCACGGCGCTAAAAGGTGCAACATGACAGTTGCGCTGTCACTGCAATGTGGCACTCTGGTTGCTAGTTGGGGACAATTCTATTGGGGGCGACGGACAGCGGCTGCCTTAACCGTTATTCGACATAGCGCGGATTTTCCGGTCCGTTGGCTAGGAGGCAATTTATCCCCTCCCGCCAAGGCTGTGTTAATCTGCGCCTTGTTCTGACGCCGTTGGGTGGTCGGTTCGACGGTACCAAGGTGCCATACGATGCCCCTGAGTAGCATCGAGTGTAGTCAAGGACGTGGATGTGATGCGGAAGTTACTGACTTGGTGCATCGTACTTGTCAGCGCCGCAATGGGCGCTTTCTGGGCATTTCCGGCCAGCCGCGCCGCGCTGGATGTCTATCCGTCGGCTCGCGTGGCGGTCGATCGCTGGCTGCCAGCCGTCGCCGTCGAGCCCGGCCCCGCTGATCCCAAGGCCAAGGGCCGCGGTGGCCCGCCACCGGCACCCGTTACGGTTGCGCCGGTCGTGCTGGGCGACATGCCGATCATCCTCACGGCCCCAGGCACCGTCGAGGCCGACGCCACCGTCGCCGTCAAAACCCGCGTCGACGGCCAGATCTCCGAGGTGCTGTTCCGGGAAGGCGATCTGGTCAAGAAGGATCAGGTGCTGTTCCGGCTGGATGACCGGCTGATCAAGGCCCAGATCAAGCAGGCCGAGGCCAACGTCAAGCGCGATCAGGTCAATCTGGCCGAGGCGCAATCGACGCTGGAGCGGCGCAACACGCTGGTGCAGAAGCGCATCGTCAGCGAGGCGGCCATGGACACCGCCAAAACCTCCGTGGAGGCGTTGAAGGCCAGCATTGCCGCTGGGCAAGCGGCGCTGGAAGCTCAGAAGACGCAGCTCGACTATCTGGTGATCAGGGCCCCGATCGGCGGCCGGACCGGCGCCACACCGGCCAAGCCCGGCTCGAACGTGCGCGCCGCCGACGCCATCGCCCTGGTGGTGATAAACCAGATTCAGCCGATCGCCGTGGCGTTCTCGCTGCCGCAGGCCGAGCTTGGCCCCTTGCGGCAAGCGCTGCTCGCCAAGGCCGAAGCCGACGTGGTCATTACCGGAACGAAGCCAGTGGTGCGGACAGGGATCATCGATTTCGTCGACAATCAGGTCGACAAGCAGACCGGCGCCCTGGCGGCCAAGTTGCTGGTACCCAACCTGGATGAGGCCTTGTGGCCCGGACAGGCCGTCGAGGTGGCCCTGAAGGTCGAAATCCGCAAGAACGTGCTGGCCGTCCCCGCCAGTGCGGTGCAGCCGTCGCAGCAGGGCATGATGGTTTGGGTGGTCAACGCTGAAAATCGCGTGGCACCCCGCACGGTCGACTTGGCGCGCATAGTCGGACAGACCGCCTACCTGACCGACGGCGTCAAACCCGGCGAGATCGTGGTCACGGACGGCCAGGTTCGATTGGCACCGAACGCCCCCGTTGCCGTTCGCGATCCGGCGGCGCCGAAGGGTCCCCCGCCAGCCTCGAAGAAAGACGACAAAGGCAAGGGGCCAGGCGAGAAGCGCAGCTGACGGCCATCGCCGTGGCAGTCACCGACTGCCGACTGCAGACCGATCATTGAATTGCCCCGAGGAGGGCTGCCTGCCATGAACGTCTCCGAGCTTTGCATTCGTCGGCCGGTGATGACCATCCTGGTGATGGCGTCGCTGCTGCTAGGTGGCTTCTTCGGCTACCGCCAGCTTCCGATTGCCGCCATTCCGCGCATTGACGTGCCAACCATCCAGGTCTCGGCGCAATTGCCCGGCGCCAGCCCGGATACCATGGCCGTGTCGGTGGCAGCCCCCCTCGAGCGGCAATTCGCCACTATCGCCGGCGTCACCAACATCACCTCGTCGTCCACCGAAGGCTCCACCAGCGTGACGCTGGAATTCGATCTCAATCGCAGCATCGACGCCGCCGCCCTCGACGTCCAGTCCGCCATCTCCGTGGCCACGGGCCGGCTGCCCGCCGACCTGTCCGCGCCACCGAGCTTCCGCAAGGTCAATCCCGCCGACACGCCGGTCATCTTCCTGGCGCTGACCTCGACCACCGCGCAATCGCAGGAGATCAACGAGTTCGCCGACAAGGTCATGAGCCCGCGCCTGTCGACGCTCCCCGGCGTGGCGCAGGTCAACATCAACGGCGCCCAGAAGCGCGCAGTCCGCATCCGCTATGATCTCGACGCTCTCGCAGCGCGCGGCATCGCCATCGAGGAGTTGCGCCTGTCAATAACGGCCCTGGCCGGTGTCGGCCCGCTCGGCAGCATCCGCACCGAACGGCAGATCTACATCCTCGAGACCAAGGGCGCTGAACCCACGGCCGCCTACTTCCGGCCGGTCGTCATCGCCTGGCGCAATGGCGCGCCCGTACGTCTGCAGGACGTGGCGCAGGTCGACGACTCCGTCGAGAACGAGGAAGCGCGGGCCGAGTTCAATGGCGTGCGCTCGATCATCGTGTCGATTCAGCGCCAACCGGACGCGAACACGGTGGCGGTGACCGACGGCGTCAAGAAACTGCTGCCCCAGTTCCAGCTCGACCTGCCGCCGACCATCAATCTGGCAATCCTCTCGGACCGCTCGGAGTCGATCCGCGAAGCCGTCCATGACGTGCAGTTGACCTTGATCGGGACGGCATTTCTCGTGGTCCTGGTGATCCTGGCGTTCCTGCGCACATGGCGCGCCACCATCATTCCAGCCATCGCCTTGCCGTTGTCCATCGTCGGCACCTTTGGCGGCATGGCCATGTTCGGCTTCTCGCTCGATAACGTCACGCTGTTGGCGCTGACGCTGGCGCTCGGCTTCGTCGTCGACGACGCCATCGTCGTGCTCGAGAACATCATGCGGCATGTCGAGGAGGGCATGGAACCGTTTGCGGCGGCCATCAAGGGTGCGCGCGAAATCGGCTTCACCGTCATCTCGATCACGCTGTCGCTGGTGGCCGTGTTCATCCCGATCCTGTTCATGGGCGGCATCGTTGGCCGCTTCTTCAATTCGTTCGCCGTCACCATCAGCATCGCCATCCTGCTGTCGGGTTTCATCTCGCTGACGCTGACGCCGATGCTGTGCGCCCGCCTGCTGAAGCATGAGGACGCGGAGCATCAGAAGAAGACGCCCCCGCTGCTCTCGCGCATCTTCGAGTCCGGCTACAACGCGATGGCGAAGGCCTACGAAGTAACGCTCGACTGGTCGCTGAAGGCGCGCGGCTTGATGCTGCTGCTCACGCTCGGCACCATGTTCGCGACCGTCTGGGCCTTCGGGGCGGTCAAGAAGGGCTTTCTGCCGACCGAGGACACCGGCATCATCCTGGTGCGCACTGAAGCCAGTCCGGACATCTCGTTCCAGGCCATGCTGGAGCGTCAGCGGGCCGTTGCCGAGGTCGTCCGCACGGACCCCGATGTCCTCTACGTGAACTCCAACGTGGCCTCGGGCGGCTTCAATCCCACGCTCAATCGCGGCACCATTTTCGTGCAGCTGAAGCCGCGCTCGCAGCGCGCCGGCAATGTTGATATCACTATCGTGCAGAACCGGCTGCGCCAGCGCACGGCCGGCGTCACGGGCATCCGCGTTTTCCCGCAGGCCTTGCAGAACCTGCGCATCGGCAGCCGTGCGGGCGCGTCGGCGTACCAGTACACCCTGACCAGCGTCAGCCAGGCGGAACTGTACGAAGGTGCCGGCCGCCTGCTCGACCAGATCAAGCGCACGCCCGGCTTTGCCGACGTGACCAGCGATCTCACGCTCGGCGCCCGGCAGGTGCTGCTCACCGTTGATCGCGAAGCCCTGGCCCGGTTCGGTGTCTCCATGGAAACCGTCCGCTCGACGCTGTATTCCGCCTTCGGTACGCGCAAGATCGCCACCGTCTTCACGCCGGCCAACGACTATGCCGTTATTCTGGAAGCCAACAAGAACAAGACGCTGGATCCGACGGTGCTCTCGAAGATCACGGTTCGCTCCTCATCGGGCCAGCTCGTCCGGCTCGACTCGCTCGCCGCAGTGACGCTGGGTCCGGGCCCCGTATCGGTGGCCCGCCAAAGCCAGCTGCCGGCGGTGACCATCACCTTCAACCTGGCGCCGGGCTTCACGCTCGGCGAGGCCGTGACGGCGATGTCCGACGCCGAGCGCCAGGTCGGCCTTCCCGGCACCATCCGCGGTCAGTTTGCCGGCACCGCACAGGTGTTCCAGGACAGCTTCCGCGATCAGCCCATCCTGATCCTGGCGGCCATCATCACCATCTACATCGTGCTCGGCATTCTCTACGAGAGCTTCATCCACCCGATTACCATTCTGTCAGGCCTGCCGTCCGCCAGTCTGGGCGCGCTGCTGATCCTGTGGTGGTTCGACGTCGAGCTCAGTGTCATCGCCATGATCGGCATCGTGCTGCTGATCGGCATCGTCAAGAAGAACGCCATCATGATGGTCGACTTCGCGATCGAACGAAGATCGCACGGCATCAGCGCCGAGGTGGCCATTCGCGAGGCCTGCCTGTTGCGCTTCCGCCCAATCATGATGACGACCATGGCGGCACTGTTCGGCACACTCCCGATTGCGCTCGGCTTAGGGGCTGGCGCCGAGCTGCGCCAGCCGCTCGGTCTGGCGGTGGTCGGTGGTCTGGCGGTATCGCAGCTGCTCACCCTCTACATCACGCCGGCCATCTACCTGTCGCTCGAGTCGATGGGCGATACGGTGCGCAGCTGGAACCAGCGGCGCCGCGATCGAGCCGCAGCCGGCGCCATGACGCCGGAGCCGGCGCAGCCAGCCGTCGCGGCCCGCACGGTTGCCGACCCCGCCGAATAGCGGCCAGATCGCGCGGGCAGCGCAAAGGTTTCGGAAAGCCCTGCTCGAGGCCTTACTGAGCCTTGGCCGTCGCCGGTTTCTTGGTTGCAGCTTGCGGCGCTGCTGCCGGAGCCGTGGCTGTTGCCGCCGGCGTGGTCGCAGCTGCAGGCGCCTCGGCCTTGGTTTGCGCTTTGGCTTTGGTGCCTTTGGCGGCCACCGGCTTGTTGCGCTTGGCAACGGCGCGGTTCGGGTTACGACGGCCGTTGCAGGCCCAGTTGTGCACCGTCTGGCGCATGCTGGCCACGCCTTTGGCATCCTCAGGCACGGGCAATGAATCCAGCGTCGACGCGTTGAAGATCTGTTTCCAGCCGTACATCTGGAAGCCATGTTCCAGCAGGCTGGCAGCGCGCACGCTGCGTTCGCGACCCGAGGTTTCCCCGAGCACGACGGCGACCAGGCGGCGGCCTTCGCGAGTCGCACTGGCCACGACATTGTAGCCGGCATCGCAGATGAAGCCGGTCTTGATGCCGTCGGCGCCTTCGAAGGTCCGCAGCAGGCCGTTGTGCGTGCGCAACCGGCGCTTGCCGACCTTGACCTCGGTCTGCGCCCACAAATGGTTCTGCTCGGGGAAGTCGCGCAGCAGGGCTTGCGACAGGCGGGCCAGATCGCGCGCCGTGGTCACCTGCTCGGGCGCCGGCAGACCGTTGGTGTTGACGAAATTGGTGCGCTTCATGCCAAGCCGCTTGGCGGTGTCGTTCATGAGCTTGACGAAGTCCTCCTCAGACCCCGCGATCGCCTCGGCCAGCATGACGGTGGCATCATTGGCCGATTTGACGACCACCGCTTGCAGCGCGATCTCAGCGGTGATGGTCGCATTCACCGGCAGGCCGATCTTGCTCGGATCCTGGGCGACGGCCTTCTCGCTGGCGACGATTTTCTGCTCCGGCGTCAGGCGTCCGGCCTTGAACGCATCCAGCGTCAGGTAGGCGGTCATGATCTTGGTCAGCGATGCCGGATGCCACAGCGTGTCGGGATCCTCGACATACAGCACCTTGCCGGTTTGCGGCTCGAACAGCAGCGCAGGTCCGGCCACGGACGGTCCGGTCGCGACAGCCAACATCAACACAGACGCAATACTGCGGCGCGCAATCATGGTCCCATCCGGCAGAATTCGAATCACGAGGGCACTTTAGCTGGGATCGATCCGTCAAGCGACGGTTCGATTTATCCCATGCCTGTTTTTGATGGCGGCAACGCGGCCGGGTCGCCACACCTGTCGCGCGCGGGCCTACCTCGGCGCGCCGAAATGGCTAGCCGCGAACGCAGCCTTCGGCCATCACGCCCCGTACTGCGGCACAGCAGCCAGCAGGCGATCCAAAGTGACGCAGGTGGAGCGATCGAGGCGGCCGTCGACGCGGGCTGGGCGGAAGTGCCGCTGGAACGCCGCTACAACAATCCGGGTGTCTGCGTCCAGGATGCCGGTTTGTGGCACGCCATAGCCGTAGCGGGCCAACTTCTGCTGCGCCGCCGCGATCACCGGCGAAACGCTTTCGGGTGCGCAGCCAAGATCCACCGGATCAACCGGCTCGGGCTCCACCCAGTGGCCGACTCCCCGCTGCGACAGTCGTTTCCAGTCGAACTTCTCGCCCGGATCGATTTTCCGTTTTGGCGCCACGTCGGAATGGGCGAGCACGCGCTCGGGCGGAATGCTCCATCGCGTGACGATCTCCTGGCACAGCGCCTCCAGGCGGCACATCTGCACCTCGGGAAAGTCCGGATAGCCATGGTCATGGCCGGGATTGTGGATCTCGATACCGATCGACAGCGAATTGATGTCCGTCTCGCCGTGCCAGACGGCCAGCCCCGCGTGCCACGCCCGGTCCGTCTCGGCGACCAGTTGTGTCACCACACCATGTTCGTCCAGGACGTAATGGCTCGACACCCGGCTTTCCGGGCGCGACAGCCAGTCGATGGCCTTGGCCGCCGAATGCATGCCGGTGTAGTGCAACAGCAGCATGTTGGCCTGCGTAACACCGCGTCGCGGCTCGAAATTCGGCGACGCGTGTACGGCGTCGACCAGCCTCGACGCGGGCACGAAAACGCTTGGCGACGCGATCACAGACCGCGTTCCTTGACGATCACGTCATAGGCCGCATTGATGCGTGCCAGCGTGCTTTCGGCGCGCGCCACGTGCTCGGCCGTGCAGCCGAGGCCCGCCAGCCGGTCCGGGTGGTGTTCCTTGACCAGTTGCCGGTGCCGCGCCTTGATGGCGCCGTCGGCGGCGTCCGGCTCGAGCCCCAGCGTTTCATAGGCGCCCATGGGTGCCGCAAAATACAACCCACGCGCGTGGATATAGGCCTGCTCACTGAGCCCCAGATGACCCGAGACCGTGCGTAGATAGGCGTCCTCGCGATCGTGCAGAACATTGTCGGCGGCTGCAATCACCAGCAGCGCGTCCAGCACCTCCCGGGCCAGCACCCGGTCGCCGGCCAGCAGGGCGCCGATCTGGCGCGCGTAAGCCTCGAAACCAGCCACATCCTGCTTGGCCAGATTGAACAGGCGGCGAACGTTGTCATCCTCGCCTTCAGGCACGGACATGATGCGCTTGAAGGCCTCCACCTCGTCAAGTGTGACCGCGCCGTCCGAGCGCGCCAATTTCGCCGATAATGCGATGATGGCCATGGAGAATTTGGTACTGTCCTGCGGCGCCACGACGGCCAGGACCGCAGAGGCCGGGTCGCTCTCAGGCGCCAGGGCACCAATCCGCTGCAGCAACGTCAGCAGCGAGCCGACCCCGGGTGTCGAGGCAGCAGCCGTGCTCAAGGTATGCCAGATTGTCATGCCTTAATTTTATGACCTGGACGCCCTTTCGTCCAGTGCAATGCTGCACTGCGCATAGGATTTTACGTTGTTCAGATCGCCCGCGTCTGTGACCCGATCGTGCATCGACCCGCTGTGGTTGCGTGGCTTGTGCGGTGCAGCTATGACACCTGTACAGCAGCGGCGCCGAGGGGTTCGGCGCCCGTCTGCCGCCGTGCGAACCGAATTGACCCAATGGACAAGCTCAAGCTGATTGCGTTGGACGCCGAGGATCTGGCGGTCCTGTCGGCGCATGTCCAGGACGCCGTGCTGAAGGTCGCCGACATGACCTTCCAGCCCCAGGCGAAGCGCTTTGTCGGCTTGGTGCGGCGGTTCGATTGGACGGCTCCGCCCGCGCAAGGCACGGCCAAGGCGCAGCCCTTGCGGCGGCAAACGGCGCTGCGCTTCGAGCGGGTTTTGGCGGCACGCCATCAAGGCATCGATCTCAAGGCGCGCGCTGAAGTGCTCTCGCTGTTGGCGATCCAGTTTGCCGCCAAGGCGCCCGACGACCCGGCAGGCACGGTCACGCTGGTGTTTGCCGGTGGCGGCGCCATCCAGCTGGATGTCGAGTGTATCGAGGCTGAACTCCGCGATCTCGGTCCCATGTGGCGAGCGAAATCGCGTCCTCAGCATCCGGAGCCGGCCGGAACTCCACCGAACCCGGCCAAGGGCGACAAGGTTTCAGGCGAAGGCTGATCGAGGAGGGCGGCCTCACAGCCGCCAGCATGCGATGCCACTGCTGTTGCGTACCACCGATACGGATTTCGACCAGCGTTTCGCGGCCTTCCTGGGCCAGAAGCGCGAGGTCTCCGACGACGTCGACCAGGCTGTCCGCAGCATCATCGCCGACATCCGCCAGCATGGCGACGCCGCGCTTATCCGGCTGACGGCACGTTTCGATCAGCTGCAGCTGGTACCGGGCCAAATTCGCATCGGGCGGGAAGCCATCGCCAAGGCCGTGCGCGAGGTCAAGCCTGAGACCTTGGCGGCGCTCACGCTGGCCCGGGACCGCATCCAGTCGCATCACCAGCGCCAGCTGCCCGCCGATGACCGCTATCGTGATGCCCTTGGCGCCGAGCTTGGCCATCGCTGGACGGCGGTCGAATCGGTCGGGCTTTATGTGCCCGGCGGCACGGCCTCGTATCCAAGCTCGGTGCTCATGAATGCCGTGCCTGCCAAGGTGGCCGGCGTGCCGCGCATCGCCATGGTCGTGCCCTCACCCAAGGGTGAGCTCAACCCGCTGGTACTGGTAGCAGCTCACCTTGCCGGCATCGAGGAGATCTATCCGGTCGGCGGCGCGCAGGCAGTCGCGGCGCTGGCCTACGGGACAGAAAGCATTGCGCCGGTGGCCAAGATCGTCGGGCCGGGCAACGCCTATGTGGCTGCCGCCAAGCGTCAGGTGTTTGGCACCGTCGGCATCGATTCCATCGCCGGTCCATCCGAGGTGCTGATCATCGCCGATGCCGACAACGATCCGGAATGGCTTGCCGGCGATCTGCTGGCCCAGGCCGAGCACGACACGGCGGCGCAGTCGATCCTCATGACCGACGACGAACGCTTGGCAGCGGCCGTCAGCGCCGCCGTCGACCGCCAGCTGGCGGAATTGCCGCGCGGCGCCATCGCCGCCGAAAGCTGGCGCACGTTTGGCGCCATCATCATCGTACGCTCGCTGGACGAGACGCCGGCCCTCGCCGACCGCATCGCCGCTGAGCATCTCGAGATCGCCGCGCGTGACCCGGATGCGTTGGCAGCCCGCATCCGCAATGCCGGCGCCATCTTCCTCGGCGCCCTGACGCCTGAGGTGATCGGCGACTATGTCGGTGGCTCGAACCACGTCCTGCCGACGGCACGCAGTGCCCGCTTCTCGTCCGGCCTCGGCGTCCTCGACTTCATGAAGCGCACGTCGCTGCTGCGGCTCGATCGGGCCGCTCTCGAAGCCCTCGGGCCGGCGGCGATGGAACTCGCCCGGGCCGAAGGCCTGGATGCCCACCGGCGTTCGGTGGCAATGCGCCTGTCATCGTACAATGCGCCGCCGGCAGCCAGAAAGTCGCCGTCATGAGCGGCGCTGGCGATCCAGGAGATGGCACCCCAGCCCCGCTTCCGCGTTCGCGCCTGTCTGCCATTCACCTCGATGGCGCCTCCATCGGGCGCGCCAACGCCAACGTCGAGCATGAACGTGAGGTCGCCATCTACGACCTGCTCGACGCCAACAGCTTCGCCGTCGTCGGCCGCGATGACGGCCCCTACACGTTGACGTTGGGCGTGGCGCAGGACCGGCTAGTGTTCACGGTCGGCAGCGAGCACGTCGACGGCGCGGTGGCCTTCCTGCTGTCGCTGACGCCGTTCCGCAAGATCATCAAGGACTACTTCCTCGTCTGCAACACCTACTACGAGGCCATTCGCACCGCGCCGCCTTCGCGCATCCAGTCGATCGACATGGGCCGACGCGCGTTGCATGACGAGGGCAGCCGGCTGCTCACGGAACGACTGGCCGGCAAGATCACCATCGACCATGACACCTCGCGACGCCTCTTTACGCTGATCTGCACCCTGCACTGGAAGGGGTAGGCGGGCATGGCGGCGGGGGCCAACGAATTGCCGGGATCGGTGCTGTTCGCCTGCACGATGAACGCCGTGCGTTCGCCGATGGCGGCGGGGATCCTGCGCCATCTCGCGGGCCGGCGCTGCTATGTGCAATCGGCCGGCATTCGTGCCGGTGAGCTGGACCCGTTCATGGTGGCGGTAATGAACGAGATCGGCATCGACGTTTCACAACACACCCCGCACACCATCGAGGAGTTGAACGACACGTCCTTCGATCTGATCGTGTCGTTGTCGCCGGAGGCCCACCATCAAGCGCTGGAACTGACGCGGACGATGGCGGTGGACGTGGAATACTGGCCGACGTTCGATGCCTCCCTGATGCAGGGCCAGGGCAATCGCGAGCAAACGCTGGATGCCTATCGCACCGTGCGCGACCGCCTGTTCCTGCGCATCAAGCAGCGCTTCGGCTTCGAGGGCGGGCCGACGGTTTAGAAACACCGTGAAGCATGCACCAGGGCGCCATCAATCCTGCCCCTTGGCCGTTTCTGCATGCCTGCCCGTTGGCCACGGCCGTGGCTTCCCCATAGCGTGGCGCTGCATTCCATTGCAGGATAGCGCTCGAACGCCCATTGATCCCGGCACCAGCAGCGGAGCCGCCGCCATGTCGATCACCATTCGCCAGATCCCCTCAGCCTTCGCCGGCGTCGCCACCGGCGCCGATCTGACCAAGCCGCTGACACCAGATGACTACGCCACGATTGAAGCCGGGATGGACCGCTACGGCGTCCTGGTCTTCCACGGCCAGCCCGTCACCGATGAGCAGCAGATGGCCTTCACCAAAGGCTTTGGTGATCTCGAAGGCGCCGCCGGCGGTGGCTTGCGCAAGCCCAGCGACTATCGCCTCGCCCCCGCCATGGTCGATGTCTCCAATCTCGACCAGAACAACAAGATCCTGCCCCGCGACGATCGCCGGCGCCTGTTCAACCTCGGCAATCAGCTGTGGCACTCCGACGGCTCGTTCCGCGCCATACCGCCCACCTACTCGCTGCTCTCGGGCCGCATCGTCGCCGACAAGGGCGGCAACACCGAATTTGCCGACATGCGCGCCGCCTACGACGATCTTGACGCCGAGACGCGCGCCATGGTCGAGGACCTCGTCA
Source organism: Hyphomicrobiaceae bacterium (assembly GCA_046154645.1). GTDB lineage: Bacteria > Pseudomonadota > Alphaproteobacteria > Rhizobiales > Hyphomicrobiaceae. The sequence continues at coordinate 16,372 of JBJXDZ010000049.1, read as the reverse complement.
CCGAGCATTCGCAGCTCTATTCGCGCGGCACCTTGGGCTTCACAGGTCTCACCGAGGACGAGATCCGCCAGTTCACCCCCGTTCGCCAGCGCTTGGTCAGAACGCACCCCGTCACCGGCCGCAAGTCGCTCTATCTCTCGTCCCACATCGGCGCCATCATCGGCTGGCCGGTACCGGAAGGTCGCGCCTTCATTCGCGAGCTGACCGAGCATGCCACGCAGCCGAAGTACGTCTATTCGCACAATTGGACGGCTGGCGATCTCGTCATCTGGGACAACCGCCAGACCATGCATCGCGTTCGCCGCTTCGATGACGCCAAGCCCCGCGACATGCGTCGCACCACCGTCGCCGGCAAAGTCATGACCGTCGAGCAGGTGAAGGCCGCGTGAGGCCGCCGATCACGCTGGTCGCGGCTTGATCTCACCCGCAGCAACCGCTTTCTGCACCGCGTCCCGAATCGAGAAAATCGACACGCCCTCATTGGCGCGCCACAACTTCTTGCCATCAAGGCTCGGGATCTTGTCACCCAGCAGGCCAAAGTGATGCACCCCAACCACCGACCAATTCACTTCCTCGAAAACAGGGCTGCCCGAATTGCCGCCTTCGGTCGGCGTCCGGTAGTGCAAGAAGTGCAAGTGCGCGAACTCGTCTCCCCACGCAACCTTGGGCCCCTTCTGTAGGAGTGAGCACCCGTCCATCGAAACCGACAACCCGCGACCGCCGGGGTGTCCGATAATGAACACACGCGATGTCCGCGAGCGTAGAGTTCCATTGTCTTGCGGCAATTGACTGGCGCTCTGCACCTTGAGCGGTGGTAACTCCTCGGCGATCGGCAAACCGCGCAGGCTTTTTCTCACGGGACGCTTGAACCGCAACAGGGCCACGTCGAGCTCCGCGACCGGCGACTCCCAAATCAGATCACAGACCAGATTCTTCGTGCTGCCTCTCGTTTCCGCTTCATCGAAGGCCACCGTGATTTCCTGGGCCATTGCCGGCTTGTTCGGCAGCCGCGCGATGCCCAGCGCACGCTGCAATCCTCGCTCAGCACGCCCCCCCGTTACGACATGGGCGTTCGTGACAAAAATCAACTCATCGCCAAGCTTCGGATCGAGATCTCCGGCCCGCATCAGAAATCCTGTCCCGATCGTGCCAAAGCTTGGATGATTGACCCGCCCGACGGACTGCGCCCGCTGCAACATGGTCTTGAACCAGTCCGCCGGCTTGGCCGCATGATGACCGATGATCGTCTCGGGTATGGCGCGTGATGGCCCAAAGGCAATGGTCGAAGCCTGCAGCACCGCGTCATAGACGGGCATCGACTGCACGCCCAGAGCTTCAATCCGCGCATCGATCGCCGTGGCGTTCATTTGCAACCCGCCACCCTTCGCCGCTGCAAATTTGGTCTCGAAGCCACCCAACAACTGCCCGGCACTGTCGGGGCCCGGCTTCAATTGCCAGATCTCCCGCAGCTGGCGCAGCGCACTGTACTTCTGGAACATCGTCGTTGCGTCGTTGGCGAGAAACGTACCGTAGTGCGCCGCCGCCTTGTCGTACTTCCCAAGCGCCACATGCGCCTCGCCGAGCGTCGCCTCCTCCCACGGCCCGATCTTCCCGGCCTGTATCGCCGCGATCAGTTTCGGCGCATCTGCGACCGGATTGCAGTACGTCGGCACCGCGAGCCCTTCCCGCGCCGCCATGGCCTGCAAGGCCATCAGATTGATGCCGTTCCAGATGTCATTCTCCACGCGCACCACGTCGTCTCCTGTCTCGCTCTGCGTCTTGGCATTCAGCTTGGTCCGGGTGACAACCGCCTCGCCGTAATACACCAACGCCAACCGCAGAGCCTCCAGAGCCTGATCCGACTTTGGCATCCGCTCGTCATTGACAAAAAGCTGTTTGTGGGCGCGGCCGAGCAGCCCCAGAACTTCGACGTATTCACTCTCGCCCGTCCCCACCCGATCGAGCGCCGATTTCAGATGATCGATCGCCACATTTACTTTCCCGCTGTCGATCAGCGATTGCGCATACAGGCGTCGCATCTTGATGCTCGCGTCGCCACGGGTAAGCAGCGCCTCGGCGATGGTCACCACCGAGTCATGCGCCCGCTGATCGCGCAGCGCCGTCAGCAACTCTTCGCCGTCCTTTGGCGGAAAACTTTCGCCGGACCTCGTCAGTGCCTCTGCAACTGCCTGCGTGGCGCTCACCAGTTGGTCCCGTTGCTGAACCAGCGCCGCCGTCATCACGGCATTGACCAAGGTCTTGAGCGTATCCCCTGGTGTCGCGCCTTCTTCAGCCTCGACCAGGGTCGCATCTTGCGGCTTGGCGGCCCCCGCCAAGCGCGCGATCGCCGCCCGGATCAATCCCACGTCTTGCGAGTCGTCCTTCAGGTCGATCACTGCCACGTGGCGAAACCCCAGTGGGGGCGTGGCACCGTCGATAGTGACGGCAATCAGCTTAGCGTCATCGAGGGCGAGCTTGGCGTCTTCAAACACATTGCTGCTCGTCCGGACCGAATCCTTACTCCACACGGCAACCACAGCCCGCGCCGCCTCGATGCGGTCCTCGCTCTCGTCCCGCCAGCGATTCCCATTCCGCTCCGGCTCCGCCCGCCACACCTTCAGCCCGGCATCCCGCAGCGCCTTGACCAGGGTCTCCACCCGCAGGCTATCCGCGCTGGCATAGCTCACCACGACATCGACGGCCTCGAGTTCGACCGTCGGCACGTTTTCAGCGGCAATGTTCACATCGTCCCCCACTCAAATGTCCGGGCGTCCAATATCTGCTGAATGCACTGGCAGGCCTCGCCTGCCCGACAAAGTTAATCGGTCAACCGTCAAGGTGCTAGTATCATCACCACTCCGCACCTCGCCCAATCCCACGCCAGTGTCCGCCCGAACTTCCATCACCCCTCCACCCAAGGTCGCATCGAACGGCCATTGCGCGGGTGACACCCTTCCGCCATAATCCCTCAAGCGCTAAGACAAGTTGACAACAACGGTGGCGCTCGAACCAGGGTACGGAGTTCGGGAGTTCGAATGGCAAACACTCGCTCTGCTCAAGGCGTCGCGCCGGCAGGGACACCGCCTGCCATCTCCATTGAGGGCATGCACAAGTGGTTCGGTGAGTTCCATGTCTTGCGGAACATCAACCTGACCGTCGCGCGAGGCGAGAAAATCGTCATTTGCGGCCCCTCCGGTTCCGGCAAGTCGACGCTAATTCGCTGCATCAATCGCCTCGAGGAGCACCAGAAGGGCGACATCTTCGTCGAAGGCTCGCGCCTGACCACGGACCTGCGCCAGATCGACAAGATCCGCGCCGACGTCGGCATGGTCTTCCAGTCTTTCAACCTGTTCCCGCACCTCACCATCCTCGAAAACCTTTGCCTGGCGCCGATCTGGGTCAAAAAGATGCCCCGCCGCGAGGCCGAAGCCGTGGCCATGCAATACCTGACTCGCGTCAAGATCCCTGAGCAGGCCCTCAAGTACCCGGGCCAGCTCTCCGGCGGTCAGCAGCAGCGCGTCGCCATCGCCCGCGCTCTCTGCATGAACCCGCGCATCATGCTGTTCGACGAGCCGACCTCGGCCCTTGATCCGGAAATGATCAAGGAGGTGCTGGATGTCATGATCGAGCTCGCCAACTCGGGCATGACCATGCTCTGCGTCACCCACGAGATGGGCTTCGCGCGCTCCGTCGCCGACCGCATCATCTTCATGGACAAGGGAGAAATCGTCGAGGAGGGCCCACCGAAGACATTCTTCGCCAACCCGCGCGAGGAGCGCACCAAGATGTTCCTCTCACAGATCCTCAATCACTGAGCCGCCAACGCAGCAGGCGCTCGCGAAACCGTTGAAAGTGTTGCGTAACCCGGAGGACCACTGCCAAGCGGCTTCAAATTGACAGCGCCGCCGCAATCGGGACTCTACCCACATCCGAAGCCCGCTTGCCCGGGCCTGCGGACGAGCCAGTCAAGGCTTTGGAGCAAAACGCTCCAGGACGTTCAAACACGAAAGGGAGTTCGACAGCATGCCATCATTCGTCAAGACCAGCGCCATCGCGGCAACGGCCCTGCTTGGCCTGGCCAGCACGGCCTTCGCCCAGGCACCACCGGCTGCCCCGGCCGGCAAAACCCTCGAAACCATCAAGGCCCGCGGCCAGTTGAGCTGCGGCGTCTCCACCGGCAACCCCGGATTCTCCAACCCGGACGACAAGGGTAGCTGGACCGGCTTCGACGTCGACTTCTGCCGCGCCGTTGCCGCCGCCATCTTCGACGACCCCTCCAAGGTATCCTTCAAGCCGCTGACGGCGAAGGAGCGCTTCACGGCCGTCCAGTCCGGTGAGGTGGACATCCTCTCCCGCACCACGACCTGGACCATCCAGCGCGACAGCTCGCTCGGCATGGCCTTCGCCGGCATCATGTACTTTGACGGCCAGGGCCTGATGGTGCCGAAGAAGCTCGGCGTCAAGTCGGCCAAGGAGCTCAACGGCGCCTCGGTCTGCGTCGCCACCGGCACCACGACGGAGCGCAACCTCGCCGATTACTTCCGCTCCAACAAGCTCGACTACAAGCCGGTCGTCTACGAGAAGGCGGAAGAGATCATCGCCGCCTATCAGGCCGGCCGCTGCGACGTCTTCACCACCGACCAGTCGAGCCTTTACACCCAGCGCACCCGCATGCAGGTGCCGGGCGACCATGTCGTGCTGCCGGAGATCATCTCGAAGGAGCCGCTTGGTCCTGTCGTCCGGCAGGGCGACTTCCAGTTCTTCACGCTGGTGAAGTGGGTCTACTACGGCCTGCTCAACGCCGAAGAGCTTGGCATCACCCAGAAGAACGTCGCTGACTTCGCTGCCAACAACAAGAAGCCCGAGGTCATGCGCGCCCTCGGCAATGACGGTGATTTTGGCCCCGGCCTGGGCCTGACCAAGGATTGGCTGGTCCGCATCGTCAAGCACGTCGGCAACTACGAGGAAATGTACGAGCGCAACCTCGGCGAAGGCTCGCCGATCAAGATCGCGCGCGGTTACAATCGCCTCTGGAGCAAAGGCGGCCTGCAGTACGCTCCGCCGATCCAGTAACGCCTGACTAGAACGACCGCCGGCCCCATGAGGGTCGGCGGTCTCGCATTCAGCACCGCAAGCGAAGCGTAAAGCCGCAAGTTCGACGATCCGGCTGGAGCACAATCAGGCCATGGCGATCACGACCAAGAACAAGGGATCGTCCACCGCGCACAACGACGGCGATGGCGATGGCTCGCTTCTCTCGCTGTTGAACAAGCGCGAAGTCCGCGAGGCGATCTATCAGGTCATCATCGTCGTGGCGCTCGTGGCCCTGTTCTGGATGTTCATCTCCAACACCCTCACCAACCTCAAGAAGCAGAACATTGCCTCCGGCTTCGGTTTCTGGAACCAGATCGCCGGCTTCGACATCGCCCAGCACCTGATCGAGTACTCGTCGCGCTCCAGCTATGGCCGCGCCTTCTGGGTCGGGCTCTTGAATACGCTGGTGGTGTCCATTATCGGCATCATTCTCGCCACCTTGGTCGGCTTCGTCATGGGCGTCGCCCGCCTGTCATCCAACTGGCTGATCGCCCGCATCGGCACCATCTACGTCGAGATCGCCCGTAACATTCCGCTGCTGCTGCAGCTGTTCATCTGGTACTTCGCCGTCCTCAAGAATTTGCCGGCGCCGCGCAACAGCGTGGCCATCCCCGGCGGCAGCTTCCTCAATGTCCGCGGGCTCTTCCTGCCCCAGCCGCTCTATGCGCCAGGCATCGAATGGGTCGGTCTGGCGTGCCTGCTCGGCATCATCGGCTCGATCGCCATCGCCATCTGGTCGCGCCGCCGCCAGATGCTCACCGGCCAGCGCTTCCCCGTGCTCTTGAGCGCCATTGGCTTGGTCATCGGTTTGCCTCTGCTGATTGCAGCCGTCCTCGGCTTCCCGATCCTGTTCGAGTACCCCGAGCTCAAGGGCTTCAACTTCCAGGGCGGCCTTGTCGTCTCGCCGGAGTTCATGGCCTTGCTGTTCGGCCTGGTCTTCTACACCGGCGCCTACATCGCCGAGTTGGTCCGGGCGGGCATCCAAGGCGTCGGCAAGGGCCAGAAGGAAGCCGCGCGCGCCATGGGCCTTTCGACCGGGCAGATGCTGCGCCTCGTGGTGATCCCCCAGGCCATGCGCATCATCATCCCGCCGCTGACCAGCCAATACCTGAATCTGACCAAGAACTCATCGCTCGCCGTCGCCATCGGCTATCCGGACCTCGTGAGTGTCTTCGCTGGCACCGTCCTCAATCAGACCGGCCAGGCCATCGAGGTGATATTCATCACCATGCTGGTCTATCTGACCCTCTCGCTCACCACGTCACTGTTCATGAACTGGTTCAATGCCCGTATGGCGCTGGTCGAGAGGTGATGTGATGCAGCAGCGCGAATACACACCATTTGTCTCATCACCAGAGTTGCCGGCGCCACGCTCGGAAGTCGGTGTCATCGGCTGGCTCAAGCACAACCTGTTCTCATCGATCACCAACACCATCCTCACCTTCGTCGGCGCCTGGCTGATCTACAAGCTGGTTGCCGGCGCCCTCAATTGGGCGGTCTTCTCGGCCGTCTGGACGGGTGAGGATGGCACGGTCTGCCGCGCGGAAAGCGTAGGTGCCTGCTGGCCCTTCGTGAAGGCGAAGTTCAGCCAGTTCATGTACGGCCGCTATCCGGATGCCGAGCGTTGGCGCGTCAATCTTGCGCTCATTCTTGGCTTGTCCGCGCTCATTCCGCTGGTGTTGCCCGGCACGACCGGCAAACGCTACATCGGCCTCTACGGCCTCCTGGTGCTTCCCGTCGTCATCACCATCCTGCTCGTTGGCGACTCCTTCGGCCTGAAGCATGTGCCCACCGAATTGTGGGGCGGCCTGATGGTGAGCCTCGTCGTCGCCACCTGCGGCATCATTGGCTCGTTCCCCGTCGGCATCGTGCTGGCATTGGGGCGCCGCTCTCGCATGCCGGTCGCCCGCTGGGCATCGATCTTCTTCATCGAGTTCGTGCGCGCTGTGCCGCTGATCACCATCCTGTTCATGTCCTCGGTCATGCTGCCGCTGTTCCTTCCCGAAGGCGTATCCTTCGACAAGCTGCTGCGCGCCTTGATCGCGGTGATGCTGTTCTCCGGCGCCTACATGGCCGAGACCATTCGCGGCGGCCTGCAGGCCATCCCGCGCGGCCAGTTCGAAGCCGCCGATGCCCTGGGCCTGCGCTACGGCCAGAAGATGGGTCTGATCGTATTGCCGCAAGCTCTGAAGCTGGTCATTCCGGGCATCTGCAACAGTTTCGTCGGTCTCGCCAAGGATACGAGCCTCGTGCTCATCATCGGCATCTTTGACCTCCTCGGCGTCATCCAAGCCAACTTGAATGATGCCAAATGGTTTGCTCCCGGCGTGCCGATGACCGGCTACGTCTTTGCCGCCATGATCTTCTGGTGCATCTGCTTCGGCATCTCGCGCTATTCCTCGTGGCTCGAGGGACGTCTCGCCGCCGGCGACCGCCGCTGATCCACTGCTCAAGACAAACGGGGCGTCCCACATGGGCGCCCCGTCTCAGAATTCCGGACAGATCGGCAAACCGCGCCGCTCAGCCGTGCTTCTTGGCGAGATACTTTTCCAGCCAATGGATGTCGTAGTCGCCGTTGGCAATATCCGGGTTCTGCACCAGATCGATGAACAGCGGGATCGTCGTCTCGATGCCATCGATCACGAACTCCGACAGGCAGCGCCGCAGCCGCATCAGGCACTCGTTGCGGTTCTTGCCCGCCACGATCAGCTTGCCGATCAGCGAGTCGTAGTTGGGCGGAATGCGATAGCCTTGGTACACGCCAGAATCGACGCGCACGCCGAGACCGCCCGGCGGATGCCAGTACGTGATCTTGCCAGGTGACGGCCGGAACGTGACGGGGTTTTCGGCGCAGATCCGGCATTCGATGGAATGGCCGGAGAACGTCACCTCTTCCTGCTTCACCGACAGCGCGCCGCCTGAGGCCACCCGGATTTGCTCCAGCACCAGATCGAGGCCCGTGATCATCTCCGTCACCGGATGCTCGACCTGCAGGCGTGTGTTCATCTCGATGAAATAGAACTCGCCGTCCTCGTACAAGAACTCGACCGTGCCCGCGCCGCGGTACTTGATGCGCTGCATGGCCCGCGCCACCGTCATGCCGATCTTGGCACGAGCCTCGGCATTCAAGGCGGGCGACGGCGCTTCTTCCCATACCTTCTGGTGCCGCCGTTGCAGCGAGCAATCACGCTCACCCAGATGTATGGCATTGCCCTTGCCGTCACCGAACACCTGGATCTCAATGTGACGCGGATGCGTGAGGTACTTCTCCAGATAGACGCTGTCGTCGCCGAACGCGGCCTTGGCCTCCGCCCGCGCCGTCTTGAGTGCCATATCCAGATCTTCGGCCGTCCGTGCCACCTTCATGCCGCGGCCGCCGCCTCCGGCCGCCGCCTTCACCAGCACCGGAAAACCCATCGCCTTGGCGACGCGTTGGGCCTGCGCCTCATTCGTGATCGCGCCATCGGAACCCGGCACCACGGGAATGCCCAGCCGCTTGGCCGTCTCCTTGGCTTCAATCTTGTCGCCCATGATCCGGATGTGCTCGGACGTCGGGCCGATGAACGTGATCCCATGCTCTTCCAGGATCTCGGCAAAGCGCGCGTTTTCAGACAGGAACCCATAGCCCGGGTGGATCGCGTCGGCGCCCGTGATCTCACAGGCCGCCAGCAGGCGCGGAATGTTGAGGTAGCTCTCGGCGGCCGGCGGCGGGCCGATGCACACGCTCTCGTCGGCAAGCTTGACGTGCATCGCATCCGCGTCCGCCGTCGAGTGCACGGCCACGGTCGCGATACCAAGCTCTTTGCAGGCCCGCTGGATGCGAAGGGCGATCTCGCCGCGGTTGGCGATTAGGACTTTATCGAACATGCGTTATCGGCGGTCAGCAGTCGGCAATCGGCAGGCTCAAGGGGCGTGGATCCCCGACCGCCGATTGACGACTGCCGACCGCCCCTTTCATTCAATAACCACCAAGGGCTCCCCGAATTCGACCGGCTGGCCGTTCTCGATGAGGATTTGTGTCACCGTCCCAGCCTTGGGGGCTGGAATGTGGTTCATTGTTTTCATGGCTTCGATGATCAGCAGGGTCTGCCCCTGGCTCACCCGCGTGCCGATCTCGATGAACGTTGCTGAACCTGGCTCCGGCGCCCGGTAAGCGGTGCCGACCATCGGCGATTTCACGCAGCCGGGATGGCTCGAGACATCAGGCCCCGAAGGCTGCGCCTGCATTGCGCCGCTCGCGGACCCAGGCCCACCACGACCGACAGGCATCGATGGGCCGCCCGCTGGCGGAGCGAAGGCCGCCGCCGTCATCGAGATCTGGCGGGCGACGCGCAGCTTCAAGCCATCGCGCTCGATCTCGATCTCGGACAGGCCCGTCTCATTCAACAGCTTGGCGAGATCGCGGATCAGGCCGCTCTCGATGCCGTCTTTGTCCTTGGGTTCCTTGGCCATGGCTCTAGCGGGTCCTGGACTGCTGCCACTGTGGCGTCGAATGCGAGCGGACCACCTGCCCACGCCCATCGCAAGGCATGCCAGAACGGTTGCATCGACAGCAACACAACGGGCTGTTGATGGAATTCATCAACAGCCCGTGTATCAGCTTTCCAGCCCCTGTAAAAGGGCAGCGCATGGGAACCGGCCAAGTGGTCCCCGGCAATCCTGCCAGCGCCGCACCGATGGCGGCAATAGCAGCTCAAATCCTTAGCAAACGGAGCATCCGGTCTTGCGCAGCTCGGCCACATGGCCCTGCACCTGCTCGAGCAGATTGCCGGGCGCGCCAGGAATGGCCCGGTCCCCGACCAGGAAATGTGGAGTGCCCTGAATGCCCATCTTCTGGGCCAGGTCGCGCACGAGCTTGATCTCCCCAAGCACTGCGGCCGATTCCATGTCGGTCTTCAGCTTGGCCATATCGAGGCCGATCTTTTCTACAGCCTTGAAGGCCGTCTGTTCGTTGAGTTCGCCCCTGACGGTCAGCAGCGCCCGGTGCGCCTCCCAGTACTTGCCCTGCGCCTTGGCAGCCAGCGCCACCTTGGCGGCATCCTCGGATCCCTTGGACAGGATCGGCAATTCCTTCAAGACCAGCTTGATCTTGCTGTCACCCTCGATCAGCTTGGCCATGTCGACGAAGGCTTTGCGGCAATACCCGCAATTGTAGTCGAAGAACTCGACCACCGTAATGTCGCCTTGCGGATTGCCCGCAATCGGGGCCGACGACCGCTTGAACAGCTCCTTGGCATTGTCCTTGACAGCCATCTTAAGGCGATCAGCCTGGATTTTCTCCATCTTGGCTTCGACGGCCTGCTGGATATCCAGGAACACTTCAGGGTTGTTGATGAAGTAGTCCCGGACGATGGTCTCGATGGCGGCCTTCTGCTCGCCATTGAACGGGCCGACTCCGCTGCCAACGACAGGCATTGCCGCGGCCGCCGGTGCCTGCACTTGCGGTTTTGGCTGTCCATGCTCGACGCGAATGACGCCTGTTCCCGGCCGCTCGCTGTTTTGCGCCGCCAGCGAACTCAGTTTGCCAGCCGGCGCCAACAGTAGAAATCCACCAACCAGAACGGCACCGACAACGCCGACCGCCGCAGCCAGTTGCGGTACCGTCGTGATATTTCTGAACATCGGATTCTTGCTCTCCTGTGGCTCAACGAGCCGTTTTTCGCACCCCAAGATCGCTTTATAGCGTTCAGGACGGAATCTTGTAACTCACGATATCGCCAGCTCGTAAAGACTCAGGCGATCCGTTCTTCAGGCCCTGCTGCGCTCTCTTGGCGAACAGTTGCGCCTTCTTGACGTCACCTTCGAGAAAATGTGCCTCGGCAATTGCCAGATCGGCTTCCGGCGTCCGGCCCTTGCGGCCAAGACCGTCAGCCAGAATCCGGAACGCTTGCGGGTTCGGGTCGCTGATCAGCGATTTCCGCGACAACGCAATGGCCTCGTCGACACCGCGCGCGTCATCGGCGCTGATCAGGGCCTGCGCCAGCCGCACCGTGATCAACGGCGCATCGCCCGCCAGTTTCAGCGCCTGTCGCAGATGCGGAACGGCCTCCTTGGCCTTGCCGGTACGCATCAGGAAGTCGCCCTTCAGTTCGTGAAAGTAGGCGTAGTCCGGCCGCTCCTTGATCAGGGCATCGACGTCCGGCAATGCCGCCTCGAGCCCGTTCAGGAAGAACTTGGCGATGGTTCGGGCGTAGCGTGCCGGCAACGTCGTGTTCGATGCCGGATAACGATTGAACACCACTTGTGGCCGGTCGAGGTAACCGGAAAGCTTGGCCCGCATCAGATCATGGCGTAGCTGCAAAGCTGGCGGATCCTTCTCCGCCCCGAACGGTGACTTGGCCACCGCATCGCGCAGTTGCGCCAGCCGGTTCGCCGCCACGGGATGGCTGCGCGCAAATGCATCCTGCGTCGCTCCGGACGCCGAGATGTACTCCTGCTGGGCGAACCGCTCGAATGTCTCCAGCATGCCGCGGCCGGATTGCTTGGTCGCTGTGAGATAGCGCAAGCCCGACTGATCGGCCGAAGATTCCTGCGCCCGCCGGTCCGACAGCAAGGACCGCATCAGGATTTCATCACCACCCGTCAGCACGCCGACGCCGGCTCCGGTGGCCCCACTGCCGCTGGTACCGCCGCCCGCCACCATCAGGCCGATGCCGAGCAGCTTGATCAGCAGGCTCTTGGTCTGATCGCGCGCGATCCGGTCACGCAGCTGCGCCAGATGCCCGCCAGCAATGTGGCCGGCCTCGTGCGCAATGATGCCGATCACCTGATTGGGTGTCTCCGATTGCGCCAGCGCACCGGTGTGCATGAACACGTTTTTGCCATCGAGCACGAAGGCATTGAAGGAATCGTGTTTGACGATCCGCATCTGCACGCGTCCGCCGCCGAGACCCGCGACCCGGAAAATGGGCTTGGCATAGTCACTGAGCAGGTCTTCGATTTCGGTATCGCGAATGAAGGAGATGTATTGGGCCTGCACCGCTTGCGTTTGCGCCGTTACCGCAACGCCAGCAGCCAGCGACAGCGCCAGGCCGGTCGCAAGCGCCTGCTTCAGCCGACCTGCAGCAGGTGATTTCTGGCTCATACCTGTGCTCCGCGGAAGTCCGCCGGATCCCTGAGTTTCTGCGTCACATATGTGACCGTTATCGCGCCGGACGCCACGCGCTTTGCCATCACGTTAGCCTCATCGAAGAGGTCGTCAACGCGGGCCAGCGTCGCGGCGACTGGCAGGAATCGGAAGCCACACCTATAAGCAGACGAGCACAGCGCCGCGCCGGGCGAAACTCAAGCCTTGGCATGGCAATTTGAAGGCGGCCCAGTCTGGACACTGGTCAACTCAGGATGACGCCATGAACGCAGCTGATCGCCTGGCCAAGGCAGCCGGTGTCCTCCTCAATCCCCCGTCTGAGCGCAGCGGCATCGCGCCGTTCATCGTCATGGACGTCATGAGCCAGGCCGCCGCCGCCGAGGCCGCCGGCAAACGGGTTATTCACATGGAGGTCGGTCAACCCGCCACATCGGCCCCGAAAGCCGCCCGCGAAGCCGTCAAGCGCGCCCTCGACACAGAAAAGCTCGGCTACACCTTGGCCTTAGGGATGGAACCGCTACGCGAACGCATCGCCCGCCTCTACCAGGACTGGTATGGGATTACCGTTTCGCCCGAGCGCATCGTCATCACCAGTGGCTCCTCGGCTGCGTTCGTGCTGACGTTTCTGGCGCTCTTCGACGCCGGCGCCCGTGTCGCGCTGCCAGCTCCAGGCTATCCCTGTTACCGCCACATCCTGACCGCGCTGGGCGCCAACCCCACCAATATCGAAACCGGCCCCAATAGCCGTTGGATGCCGACGCCACAGCAGATCGAAGAGTCCGACACCGACGCCAAGCTCGCCGGCCTGCTCATCGCCAGTCCTGCCAACCCGACCGGAACCATGCTCGAGCCCGCCCGCCTCGCCGAAATCACGGCGCTCTGTCAGCGGCGCAACATCTGGTTCATTTCGGACGAGATCTATCACGGCCTCACCTATGGCGTGCCGGAAGCCTCCGCCCTGCAGTATTCCGACGACGTCGTCGTCATCAACAGCTTCTCCAAGTTCTTCTCCATGACCGGCTGGCGCGTCGGCTGGATGGTTGTCCCTGAAGGCATGGTGCGCGTCGTCGAGCGGCTGGCCCAGAACCTTTACATCTCGCCCCCGGCCGTGGCTCAGGTCGCAGCCCTGGGCGCCTTCGACGGCATGGATGAGCTCGCCGCCAACAAGCGGGTTTATGCCGCTAACCGCGACCTGCTGCTGGCCGAATTGCCAAGACTGGGGCTGAGCAAGATCGTCCCCGCCGACGGCGCGTTCTATCTCTACGCCGATGTCGGCGACTACACCGACGACAGCCTGGCCTTCGCCAAGCTGATGCTCGAGGAAACGGCCGTCGCAGCCACACCGGGCGTTGACTTCGACGAAGCCCGGGGTCGCCGCTTCATCCGCTTTTCCTATGCCGGCGCCACTGAGCAGATGGCGGAAGCCGTGGCCCGCCTGCAGCGCTGGGGACGCCTGCAGGGCAAATAGCGACACTGACCGAGCGCCTACTGCACGACCTCGACCTTCACCTTGGCCAAGCCCTGTCCGTGCATGCCGAGCACGCCGGCTGCCGCATAGGACAGGTCTATCACGCGCCCGGCTTTGAACGGGCCGCGGTCATTGATGCGCACCACCACGGATTTGCCGTTACCAAGATGCGTCACGCGCACCTTGGTTCCGAACGGCAAGGTCTTGTGCGCCGCCGTCATCGCCATTTTGTCGAAGCGTTCGCCGTTCGCCGTCTTCTGCTCTTGCCAGTAGAACGACGCCAGGCCTTCAAGGCCGTGCACGGCACGCGACAATGAGACGGGCGCGGCCACCGGCTTGTTCGGCGGCAGCGCCCCGGTCTCGATATTGCGCCCCGTGTTGACCGGGGCTCCGGCTGGAACGACGGTGGTCACCCAGCGGCTGGGTTGCTCGTGTCGAGGCCGCTCCGCTGCCTGCGTGGCGAGGACAGGCACCAGCAGACATGGAGCAGCGGCGAGGACGAATCGGATCATGCCACGGTTGTTAACCCTGAACCGGGCAAACCTGTGGCAACGAGCGCAGCCGCCCCCGATCAGCCCGTCAGCGTCCGATCACATCCACGCGAACCTGGGCAATGCCCTGGCCCTGCATGTTGATCTTGCCCGCCGCTGCCTTCGACAGATCGATGATCCGGCCCTGGATGTACGGCCCCCGGTCGTTGATCACCACATCGACAGACTGACCATTGCCGAGATGCGTCACGCGCACCTTGGTTCCGAACGGCAAGGTCTTGTGCGCCGCCGTCATGGCATTCGGATTGAACCGGCCACCTGAAGCGACAGGTTGTGGCTGCCAGTAGTAGGAAGCGACACCTGTGTAGCTGGAGCCGGTCGGCACCGACGGCAAGCTCGCCGTCCGGCGCTGCGGGCGATCGACGGGGCTCGCGGCAGCCGCGCGTGTCGGTTTTGCCGTGGCGAAGGGCCGTGAATTGAGCGAATCGGTCCACCCATCGGCGTGTGCGGTGGTTGCGGCACCCATCGAAACCAACCCGATCGCGGCAGCAGCAGCGACAACACTCCAGGTACGCATGAAAACCTCCTTGGATACGCGAGACAAAAGCTGGCTGTGCAGCCAATCGTCGACCATCGTCGTTCGGACGGGCCGGCCTCGGCGTCCAATGACGACGCCCGACTGAGGCGGCCGGACTTGACCAGCCAGCTTCCAAGCTGTCAATTCAGATTCACAGAAAAGTAAGGTAAAGAACTGATATAGTTGAGTATTATGCGTTCAATGAAGATCCATTCGTGGCCGAGCATTCCCGTCATGTCAACGCCCGCCCGAAGCGATCCGGACGGGCGTTACAAGGGAGCTGGTCAGCTGTCCTGAGGGGCGTGTTTCAGGTCGCCATTTCAATCAAGCACAGCGCTTGAGGTCGAAGGCTCTTTCGACATCTCGACGCAATGTGCGCTGGGTAAGATCGATCGCCTGCGCCTGGGTCATCGCGCGACCAGCCGCCACCTGCTGCACCATCGCGGTTGTGAGGTCTTCGCGATTGACCTCGACATCTGTCACCCACATGCGGTCACCACCCACTCGGATATAGGCCGCATAACGGGCTCGCGTCGTCAGAACAGCAGATTTCAGGACCACGTCGGGTCCACGCTTTTCATAGCTGGACGGCATCACGCGGTTTGCAGTTGCGGGAAACATGCCTGTGACGTGAAAACCGTCCTTCTTGAACTGGACATAGGCGTCCACACACGGCACGGCACCGGGCTTGGCGTTGCGCTCTAGCGCTTCCCCATACCAGCGGCCGGCTAGCTCTGGAAATGGCGGCGCTTGGTCAGGCAAACAGCCAGACAAGGCGACCAGCAAGAGCAGCCCAAGGCAGCACGTCGGCGTCCGCATGACTAGATCACTCCCTACATCGGCACGCGAAGCGGCTTGCTAGTGGCCATGCAAGATTCAGGCACAGCGCTTCATGTCGAAGGACTTTTCCACCGACGCATATCGCGCGCGTCGCGCATTATCGGCCATTTCAGTGGTATCGACCTTGCGACCACGCGACGTGATCTCCGGCATCACAATTTTTGTTTCGAATTGCGCATCGGTCAGCCACATCGCGCCATCTCTGACACGGATGTAAGCCGTTCCCGACAGTTCATTTGCGATGGCAATATCGGCACCTTTCCGCGTGATACTGAAGACGCGAAGCCGAGCTGGACCTCTGTTGGAATCCACACCGTAAAAGCGAATGCTGTCCTGGTGGAATTCAACGTATGATTGCTCGCACGGTTTCGCGCCGTGCTTGGCGAGCCAGGGGCTGTACCAGCGTCCAGACAGTTCGGGGAAGGGTGTGGGAGAAGCTGGTTCACGGCATGCCGCAAGCGACAGCATCACGAGCAGGCCGACACCTGACTTACGCATGGAACACTCCGCACGAAGATTGACACGGAGTTAAGCTGTCACAGCTTGGTAAACGAGACGTAAAAACGGCCCGCTGGTGTGCATCCAGCGGGCCTCTGTCGTGTCGGTCTACTGTCGAAATGACGGCCTTGTCAACGCCGGAGCAATAATCCATCAGTCTTGAACGCAAGAAGGCCCCCGCGCGCGGGGGCCTGCGCATTCCGGTGAAGGCGACCATGCGTTCCGGTGCATGGCGACCACTTGATCCGGTCGATGACGACCAGGGCGGCGCGTGTGCCTGATGGCGCCGTTGGATACGTTGGCTGATCTCAGTGTTC
>JBJXDZ010000048.1:0-23032 GCA_046154645.1 Hyphomicrobiaceae bacterium | reverse complement strand
ACCGATCTCAAGCATCTCGCCGCGTGCAACTTGAAGAGCTCTCGAGTGCACCCTGGTCACCGCGGCGGGACAGCCACAGAATAACCCCGCCACCCCCGCCCGGGGATAACTTTGCCAAACCGAAATTTCCGCCGTGGTTAAAATCGCAATGGCTCGGCAGGGCTCGGAACGGCTCGGGGAACGGCTCGGGAAAGGCGCGGAACGGCTCGGGGTCAGACCCCTGTCCGAGCGCAAGCGGCCGTCGGGTCGCGCCAGTGCAGGGCTTGACCCGACCTACAGCCGCGCCATTCTCCTATTCCCTCTTCCCTCTTCCCTCTTCCCTATTCCCTACTCCCTATCCCCTCACACCCTACTCCACGTCACACCACCCGGTCCGAAATCTTCTGCGGCACCGGTCGGGTGGCAGCCAGCGACGGCCGCTGCTCCATGCGCGCGCTGTAGCGTGCCAGCGTCGGGTGCCGGCTCTGCCAGTCATACGCTGGATCACGCACCGCCAGATATCCGGCCACCGTCGCCGCCGCGATGTCGCCAAGGCCGAAGCGATCGCCCACCGCAAACTCCCGCTCCCCGACAATGCCGGCAATCGCCGCTAGGCCGCCGTCGATCTTGCGCCGCTGCCGCGCCAGCCACTCCCGGCTCTGCTGTTCAACCGGCCGCCGGCGCTCGAAAAACGTCAGCACGAAGGCATCGCAAACGCCGTCCGCCAGCACTTCCAGGTGCCGCGCTGCCAGACGACCATCGACGTCATCCGGCAGCATCGGCAGCGTTGGATGCTTCGCCTCCAGCCACTCCAGAATATACCGCGACTCATAAACGCTATGGCCTTCCTTGGTGATCAGGATCGGCAGTTTCTCCAGCGGGTTGTACTTCGGCGTCTGCGTCGTGCTGTCCCACGGCACCTCCGTGATCAGCTCGAATGGAATAGCCTTCTCGATGAGCGCGATGCGCACCTTGCGCGCATAGGGGCTCGGCGTTGCACTGATCAGCTTGTACATGCGGAATCTCCCTGGCGCTTGACCCACACCCATCCATTCACCACGCACCACTCACCGGCCTTGCCCACCCAGGATCCGCCCGTGATCCTTGTGCCACGCGGCCCCGTGCGCATGATGTTTGCAGTTGATGTGCAGAAACGAATGCAGATCGCGGCCCTGCGGCGTCGGACGGGCCTGCCGCGCATCGAGGAACCACACGCCCACGCCACCGGCGGCAACCACACCGCTCACGATCACAGATACCATCACCAGCTTCCGCATGGTCCAGCCTCAATAGCTTCGCGGCATGCCCAGAATGTTCTGGCCGACGAACGCCAGCACCATGTTGGTCGAGATCGGCGCCGTTTGATACAGGCGCGACTCCCGCCACTTGCGCTCGATGCCATACTCGCGCGCATAACCGAAGCCACCGAACGTCTGCAGGCAGGCCTCAGCCGCTTTCCAAGCCGCGTCCGCCGCCAGCATCTTGCCCATGTTGGCTTCGGCTCCGCAGTCGCGCCCGGCCTCGAACAGGGCGCATCCCTTCTGCACCAGCAGCTCCGCCGCGCACATTTCCGCATAAGCCCGCGCGATCGGGAACTGCACGCCCTGGTTCTTGCCGATGGGGTTACCAAACACCACGCGCTCCTTGGCGTAGTCCGTGGCCCGTTTGATGAAATACTTGGCGTCGCCCAGACATTCCGCCGAGATCAGCAGCCGCTCCGCATTCATGCTGGAGAGAATGTATTTGAACCCTTGCCCCTCCTCGCCGATCAGCGCGTCGGGCGGCACTTCGAGATTGTCGAAGAACACTTCGCAGGTGTTGTGGTTGATCATCGCGTCGATCTTCTTCATCTCGACGCCGCGGCCCTTGGCCTCGCGCAGATCGACCAGGAACACCGACAACCCGTCCGTGCGCTTCTTCACCTGATCGACCGGCGTCGTGCGCGCCAGCAGCAGCATCAGGTCCGAGTGCATCACCCGGCTGGTCCACACCTTCTGCCCGTTGACGACATACTTGTTGCCGCGCTTCTCCGCCCGCGTCTTGAGTTGTGTCGTGTCCGAGCCCGTCGTCGGCTCCGTCACGCCGAACGCCTGCAGGCGCAGCTCACCCGACGCGATCCCCGGCAGATACTTCTTCTTCTGCTCGTCGCTGCCATGCTTGAGCACGGTGCCCATGGTGTACATCTGAGCATGACAGGCAGCTGCGTTGCACCCGGTCTCATGGATGGTTTCCAGCACCGCGCACCCCGCCGAAAGCGGCAGCCCCGACCCGCCGTAGGTCTCCGGAATGAGGCAGCCGAGGTAGCCCGCCTCCGTCAGCGCTGTCACGAACGCGGTTGGATATTCCGAAGCATGATCGAGCTTCATCCAGTAGTCGTTCGGAAACGCCGCGCAAACCTGCCGCACGCCGTCGCGGATTTCGCTCCACTGCATCTCGGCGGGCATGGTCAAGGTGGTATCGGTCATCGCAGCGGCTCCAAGGGTGACGGCGCAGGTCTGCCAGGGCAGTGGCAGGGGTTTCCGGCTTTCTGTACGCCGCCCGCCGGCCAATGGTCCAGCACTCACAGCCGCAGGTTTGCAGTCGCCGGCCAGCAACGGCAAACTTTTGCATAGGTCAGCCCCTTCGCCCTTGCCGGATCGGCCCGGGATCGCCATGTTCATGGCCAAAACCAGGAGGCAGACGATGCAGGTCGAGATCGAATACTGCGGCCAGTGAGGCTACGAGCCACGCGCCCGTGAGGCGCAAAAACTGATCCAGAAGCGCAAGCCCGGCACCACGGTCACGCTGCGCAAGTCCGGCGGCGGCGTGTTCGAGATCAAGGTCGACGGCCGCCTCGCCTATTCCAAGAAGGTATCAGGCGACTTCCCCACCGACGCGCAGGTTGTGGCCGCGCTCGGTTGAATGCGCCGAGGCCAAGGCATATCACCGACGGCGGGTCGCCGGCGCGTGCCAAGCATGTTAGACTGGTGGACATGAACATCCGCGCCAACATTGCACCCGCACCAGTGGCGTTACCCGCCGACGTCACCCGGCGCTTGTGGACAGCGGCTGAGCTGCGCCAACTCGAGACTGCCGGTATTCTGGGCCACGACGAGCGAGTCGAGCTGATCGCGGGGGAGATCGTCAAGGTGTCGCCAAAAGGGGCCCGGCACGAAGTTTTGCGCAACGAGCTCGTGCTCTATTGGGCACGCCGGCTACCACCAGACGTGAAATTCGCCGAGGAGCCACCGCTCACGCTCGGTGATCAATACGAGCCGGAACCCGACATCATCCTGTTTCCGGCCACTCTGCGCGTCAATGAGGTGGGCGGCGACACCGTGCTGCTGGTCGTCGAAATCGCTGACTCAAGTCTGTCCTGGGATCTTGATACAAAAGCCAAGGTCTACGCGATGTTTGGCGTCCGCGAGTACTGGGTGATCAACGCGAAAACGCGGGAAACCACGGTGCACCGCCAGCCAGGTGACCAAGGCTATGCTCAGATCGACGTCGTCCAGGCCACGGATCTGCTGACACCGGCCTTCGTCCCCGCCCTCGCCGTTTCCATCGGCACCCTGCCGCTCTGACGATAGCAACCGCGCCTCACCGCACCTGCGGTCCCACCCTCTCGCACAGCAGCCGGATCGACGACATCACCCGATCGTGCGGGATCAGGCCGCCGCAGTTCATCTCCGCCAGAATGCCATCGAGATCCAGCGTCGCCTTCAATTCGTTGATGCAAACTGCCACTTCGTCCGGCGCGCCAACGATCACCTTCTGCTCCAGCGTTTCCACATAGGTCACGTTCATCAGCGCTTCGCCGCGCGCTCCCCGGTTCTCGCCGGCCAGCACGCCCGCAAGTGCTGCAGTTTTGGCGATCTGCGCCCCAAGCTCGCGATAAAACGGCATGATCGACGCTTCCGGCTCACGGCGTGCCGCCTCGGACGTCTCCCCGACATAAACGGCCATGCGCAGATAGATCCGCCCTTCGCCGGGATGTCCGCTCTTCTTGTAGGCCTCGCGATAGGCCGCGATGTGCGGCGCCAGAACGCCTCGAACATGCCGAGCTCGACGCCCATCTGTGCTTCTCCGCCGACATCGCACGCGCGCGGTGCTCCGCACGCAACGACCGTCCAACATTGAAGCCACGACGAGAATCGGAACGCCGTCGAAAGGATCTATAGACCAGCCGACAATGACATCATTGCCTACTGCCTACTCCCTCACTCCGCCGCCATCAGCTTCGTCGGCGGCGTGAAGCCCTTCGGCAGCCCGGCGCGCAGAATGGTGCCGTAGAAATTCTCTTGCGGCAGCGCTTTCTCGGCAATCTCGCGCGCCTTCCGGTACTTCTCCAGATCGACACCGGTCTTCAGGCCCTCCTTCTCGAGCAGAAACACCAAGTCTTCCATCACGATATTGCCCGAGGCGCCCGGCGCGAACGGGCAGCCGCCAAGCCCTCCTGTCGAGGCGTCGAAGCCATGCGCGCCGGCTTCCAGCGCAGCATACACATTGGCGAGGCCGAGGCCGCGCGTATCGTGGAAATGCGAATACACGGGCTTGCCCGCTGCCAGCCGCACCGTATGTGTGAACAGGTTCCCGATTTCGCTCGGGCTCGCATAGCCAACCGTATCGGCCAGCGTGATCTCGTCGGCACCCAGCTCCAGATACCGATCGACGAACTTCAGCACGCGATCCGGATCCACCCGGCCCTCGATCGTGCACCCGAACGACGTCGCCAAGCAGCCCTGGATGCGGACGTTCTTCCACTCCGGCTTTTCTTTGCGCAGCGCCACCACGTTCTCGAACTCGGCGAACGATGCGTCCGTCGACTTGCGCACATTCGACTGGTTATGCCCCTCGGACACCGACAGCACGAAGTTGATGTTGCGCACGCCAGCCAGCAGCATGTTTTCCGCACCCTTGCGGTTGGGCGCCAGCGCCGTGATCTTCGGCCCATTCGGCCCCGTGATCGTCAGCGCCCCCTTGGCCACTTCGGTGGCGTCCGCGAACTGCGGGATCACCTTGGCCGGCACGAAATTGGTGATCTCGATCTCCGGCACGCCCGCCGCCGCCACGGCCCGCGCCCAGGCGAGCTTGGTCTCCGTCGGCACGAAGGTCTTGGCCAGCTGCAGGCCATCCCGCAGGCCCACTTCGCGCACGATGATATCGGGCTTCGCCATGATCAATCTCCTCGCTCTATGCGACAGTCGTTCGCGCTGGCGATGCCGCGCCACCATGCGGGCACCGGTGCCGACAGTCGCCTTGAATTCTCCGGTCCTTCAATGGAGCGAAAACCGCCACCGTGCAAGCCCGGTCCGACCGCCGCTGCGCCGTGCCCGGTCGCCTTTGACCACCTGCCCCACCCGTCAGGATTAACCAATCTGCATGCCTGCCATGATGACAGTCGGCGGCTGCACGGTTTGTCCGCCGCCAGCGGATCTGCGGCTCCTGCCCGTGCACGGAACAGGCAGACATGAGGGGATCACATGCGAATGCTGTCCATCGTTGCAGCCGCTGCCGCCGTCACCTTGCCGTTTGCAGCGCAACCGGGCGCTACCGGTCTCACGCCCAATCCGACGGACACGGTCGCCCGCAACTGCAGCATCAACCAATGCCTCAATCGCTGTGACAATCGCGGCAGCCGCCCCCGTTGCCGCATGAGTTGCAACTTCTGCGATAAGCCGTGAGAGATCAGGCGGGCGCCACCAACATGGTGCCCGCTGCCACACTCATCATCACTGCCCCTTGTACTTCGGCTTCCGCTTTTCGTTGAAGGCGTTGATGCCTTCCTGGCGGTCCTGCGTCACCACCGTGCGGTTATAAGCCTCGATCTCGAACGCATAGCCCGAAGAGCGATCCAGCTCCGTTGCCTTGTCCAGCGACTTCTTCGCCTGCCGCGCCGACACGGGTGCATTGGCCGCGATCTTCTTGGCCGTCTCCATCACCGCATCCATCAGCTTCGGCCCGGGAACCACCTTGTTGACCATGCCCCATTCGAGCGCCTCGGCGGCCCCGAACGGTGTCCCCGTCAGGATGATCTCTTTCGCCCGCCGCACACCCACCGCCCGCGGCAGGTTCTGCGTTCCCGCCGCCCCCGGAATGATGCCGAGCGTCACCTCCGTCAGCGCGAACCGCGCATGGTCCGCCGCATAAACGAAATCACATGCTAGCGCGATCTCCATGCCTCCTGCATACGCCGCACCATTCACCGCTGCGATCACCGGGATCGGGCAATCGTGCATATTGCGCACCATCTGCTCGACGATGGCGTGCTGCTGCCGCCATGTCTCGTCGGTCATGCCCTTGCGCTCTTTCAGGTCGCCGCCGGAGCAGAACGCCTGATCGCCCTCGCCCGTCACGATCAGGCAGAACGCCACATTGGGGTCGATGTAGAACTGCTGGAAGCAATCGCGCAGGTCCGTCATCATCGCCGTATTCATGGCGTTGCGAACCTCGGGTCGGCTCAGCGTAATGACGCCGATCTTCTCGGGCGTGATGACAAACTTGATCGTCTCGAGCTCGGTCTTGAGTTTCATGGCGATGTCCAATTGACGGCCGCAGGCGGGCGTTTCACCGTCAACCTACTCCGCCTTGATCTTCTGCTCAACCGGCAGGCTCGGGTCGGCGGTCCACTCCGCCATCGAGCCGTCGTACATCTTGGCTGCCGTATTGCCGAGGATCTCCGACGACACAAACCAACCGAGACTTGCCCAGTGCCCGGTATTGCAGAAGCTGATCTGCTCGCCTGTCGTCGACACATTCGCGGTCTTGTAGATCGCGGCCAGTTGCGCCTTGCTGCGAAAGTACCCGCCGTTGTTCACCGTCAGCCACGACTCCGGGATCGACTGCGCACCGGGCAATGTGCCGGCTGACTTCGCCGCCGGGCTGCGCATCAGGCCCATGTAGAAATCCGTCGGCCGATTGTCGATCAACGGCGTCTTGGCGGCCATGGCCTTCTGCACATCGGCCTTGTCCACCAGCATCTCCTTGCGCAGCGTCACCTTGAACGCCTTCGCCGTCGGTCGCACGTCCGTCGTCTCCACCCGATTGACCGGCTTTTTGGCCTGGTCCACGTCAGCGGTCCAGGCCCAATAGCCGCCATCGAGAATCGACACCCGATCGTGCCCCATGACCTTGAAAGTCCAGTAGATGCGGGTCGCCGTGCCCATGTCGGCCGCACTTCGCCCTTCCGCCACCAGCACCACGTGCGTCGCGTTGTCGATTCCGAGCCCGCCGATGAGCGACCCGACTTTTTCTGGCGGCGGCAGCATGCCTTCGATGCCGGCAGCGTTCTTCTCCCGCCACCCGTCCTTGGCATAATCGGTGAACACCGCGCCCGGAATATGCCCCTGGAGATACTGCTGTCGGCTGCCCCGCAGATCGAGCACCACGGTTTCCGCTTGCCCAAGCCGTGCCTTCAACCAGGTCACGTCCACCAGTGGTTGCGCGGCGGCAGTTTGCAGCTGAATTCCAAATCCCACTACGACGATGATGATGAATGCCAATACTTTACGCATGCGAACCATCCTTGCCATGTCCGGGCCAAGTCTGACCGGAAGTTTTCACCCGTTCGACCGCGCGATCAAGCATGCGCCCGCCGTGCAGCAATCACTATTGCGGCATCGGGCATTGAATGGCACCAGTGAGATCATCCCAATTTTCCACGGTCAGAGTCGAGCCATGTCACTGCCCCACATCCTCCACGTCGTCGCGCGCCAGCAGCCCGACCGGCTCGCCATCACGGAGGCAGCTCGCTCGCTCACCTATCGCGCGTTCGATGCCGCAGCTTCGAGCATCGCCGCTGCGCTGGTGTCCCGACATGGCCTCGCCCGCGGTGACCGCGTCGGCATCTGGATGGAGAACTGCCTCGAGTTTCTGCCCGTGCTCTACGGCATCTGGCGCGCCGGACTGGTGGCAGTCCCGATCAACAACAAACTGCACCCCAAGGAATTGGCCTGGATCCTCGAAAACGCTGGCGCGCGACTGCTGTTCGTTACGCCCGATCTGGCAGCCAAGCTCTCGGATCTGCCGGCCGGGACCACCCTTCCCCGCGTCATCGTCACCGGCTCCGCTGACGACCTGCGACTGCTCGGCCATGCAGCCTTTGCTGGCCCGCCGCCCGCCCCCACCGACGCCGCCTGGCTCTTCTACACCAGTGGCACCACCGGCCGCCCGAAAGGCGCCGTCCTCACGCATCGCAACCTTCTCTTCGCCACCCAGGCCTATTACGCCGACATCGATTTCCTCGACCACACAGACACCATCCTGCATGCAGCCCCCATGTCGCACGGTTCCGGCCTCTACAGCATGGCGTTCATTTCGAAGGGCGGCACCAACGTCATCGTACCCGGCTCTTTCGAGCCCGAGCGCATCTTTGCCGAGATTGCCAGCCGCCCCAACGTTTCCATGTTCGCCGCCCCGACCATGCTCTCGCGCCTCATCAACCACCCACCCGCCGCGAGCTCCGACACCCGCAATCTCAAGTGCATCATCTATGGCGGCGCCCCCATGTACGTCGCCGATCTGAAGCGCGCCCTGCAGATCTTCGGACCCAAGCTCTATCAACTCTATGGCCAGGGCGAGAGCCCGATGACCATCACCGGTCTCTCCAAGGCCCTGCACGCCGACACCAATCATCCTCGCTTCGAAGCCCGCCTCGGCTCGGCCGGCTATGCCCGCACCGGCTGCGCTTTCCGTATCGTCGACGAGGCGGGTCGCGATTGTCCATTCGGCGAGATCGGCGAGATCATCACGCAGAGCGATTGCGTCATGGCCGGCTACTGGCAGAACCCCGACGCCAACGCCAAATCCTTGCGCGACGGCTGGTTGTGGACCGGCGATCTCGGCGCCATGGACGCCGACGGCCTCCTCACCATCAAGGACCGCTCCAAGGATATGATCATTTCCGGCGGCTCGAATGTTTACCCGCGCGAGATCGAGGAGGTGCTCATCACCCATGCCGGGGTGCTCGAATGTGCGGTTGCTTCCCGTCCGCACGCCGATTGGGGCGAGGAGGTCATCGCCTTCATTGTGCGCCGCCCGGGCAGCACCGTCACGGCCCCGGAGCTGGATCGGATCTGCCTCGACAACATCGCCCGCTTCAAGCGCCCGAAAGGCTATCGCTTCGTCGATGCACTGCCGAAGAACAACTATGGCAAGATCCTGAAGACGGAGCTTCGCCAGCACCTCCTGGACGAAGCCTGACGCAAGGCAGCCAGCGGTGCGGCTGCCCCCTCTGAATGCAATGGCGCGGAGCGAGCAGGGGCATACGCGCTCCGCGCCAGTGCTGCGGACGTTGCATCCGCATCAAGCCGCCAAGTCGTCTCCGGCGGGAAACGCAGCGGCTGAACCGTGAAGCGCCGAACCTGACTGGCAGGCGGGTCGTTCGCGGTCACATAGAATTTGCCGCTATTCCGATCGAAAGTCATGTCGTTCTATAAATCCAGATGAAGTATCATTTAACTCGGACATATATTTAATATAACTTAACCAACTCGACGCCAAGTTAATCATTCATTCACCTAATTTACAGCCAAATTGACAAATAAACAAATCGTTCACCTCGCTCGTGTCAAATCGGCGCTCGATCGCTTGAAGTGGCGGCGTTTGAGAGGCGACAGTCATGAGTACTGAGATGGAAGTATCAAAGGCGGCGGGAGCATCCCCAGCCGCGCGCGTGATGCGGCGCTGGCGGACCGACGACCGCGGCGTCACTGCGCTCGAGTTCGGCATCGTGGCAGCGCCCTTCTTCATGCTGCTGTTCGGCATCATCGGCATCGGGCTCTACTTCTTCACCACCTTCACCATCGAGAACGCGGTGGAACAGGCCTCGCGCCTCCTGCGCACCGGCCAGGCCCAGCAGGCGGCCATGACCGACGCCCAGTTCAAGGCCAAGATCTGCGAGCTCGTCCCCGGCCACATCGATTGCGCCGGCAAGCTCAAGGTCAACGTCAAGAGCTTCGACGACAGCGAAGACATCACCGCCGACGCCCTGCCGAAATGCCTCGACGGCGGCGGCAACCTGGCGGCCGCGACCCAGTACACCCCTGGCGGCGCCAGCAAGGTCGTCCTCGTTTGGGTCTGCTTCGAATGGGAGTTCGCCAAGTCGCTTCCGTTCCTCAACTTCTCGGACATGGGCAACGGCTCGCGTCTGATCCAGGCCACCACCACGTTCCGCACCGAACCCTACAACTGAGTCCGGTTTCGGCCATCGCTTGAATAATGCCGTCACCTCGAAATTCGGCAGGGAGCCAGTATCATGAGCCTCAACTTGAAAGCCCGGATGGCGGAGACCTTCACAGGCCTTCTCGCCCGTCTGGATCGGGATGATCGCGGTGTCGCCGCCATCGAGTTCGCGATGATCGTGCCGATCATGTTCTTCTTGTTCGTCGGCGCCATCGAGTTCAGCCAGGCGCTGACCGTCGATCGCCGCGTCACCCAGTCGGCAAGCTCGACCGCCGATCTCATTGCCCGCGCGCCCACCTCGGGCCTGACGGCAGCCCAGGTCGACAGCCAGCTCAAGATCATCGAGCAGCTGGTTGAGCCCTACGACTTGAGCCTGCTCACGGTGAAGATCGTCAGCGTCAAGGCCCAGTCCGTGCCGGGCAATCCGGCCGCCACCAACTATGTCGTCGACTGGTCGCGTGACAACCGCGGCGGCACGCCCTACCCGCGCAACACCAACTACGCCGGCATCCCCGCGGGCCTGCTGTCGGCCGGCGAGAGTGTGATCGTTGCCGAGGCGACCTACAACTACCAGCCGATCATCTTCAAGTACTTCATCTCGTCGGCGTTCGATCTGAATGAGAAGTTCTACCTGAAGCCGCGCAACGCCAGCTGCGTCCACTTGAGCCCGATCAACTGCGTCACCGGCGGCGCTCTCTGAGCCACCTGCCCGCTGCACCGACCTGATCAACGCCCGGCTGGCTTCCAGTCGGGCGTTCACGCGTCGATGAAACACTTTTCTGGCATCGGCCACGATCTTTGATTGCCGAGACGAGGGTTAACGCCTTAAACTGGACGTTGCTCAAGATCAGCATTCAGGACGTTGACCACCCATGGGACGCCGCTCAACTCATACGCCCGAGCAGTTGCGCCAGCTTATTCTGGACGCCGCTCAAGCCATCATTGAGACCAATGGATTGGCCGGCCTGTCGGCTCGCGAGATCGCGCGTCGGATCGGCTACTCGCCCGGCACCATCTACAACATGTTCCAGAATCTGGACGATGTGGTGCTCCATGTCGAAGCGCGCGTCCTCGATGCGCTCGACCAGCGCCTGACCGAGGCCTTGAAGGACGGCGATCCCAAGGACAAGGTTGTCCGCCTCGCCGAGACCTATCTGGCCTTCACCAGTGAGCGGCCGAAGCTGTGGAACCTGCTGTTCGAGCACTATATGCCGGGCGGCGCCGACACCCCTCCCTGGTACCAGCAGAAGCTGGAATTGCTCATGACCCGCGTCGAGAGCGCCATGGCGCCGCTGTTCCCGGCCGGTGCCGATGCGGCCCGCCAGCGCTCGGCCCGTGTGCTGTGGGCCGGCGTGCACGGCATCACGTCCTTGGCCACCGCCAACAAGCTGTCCAATGTCACCACGGAAGCTGCAGGCCTGCTGGTCCGCGACCTCATTTCCAACTACCTGACCGGCCTCGCCGTCAATCACGCCACCACCGGCGCCAACCGTCCCTGACGCTTGCCCGCCCGTCTCCCTGCGGCCAGCGCGTCTGCGGCTGCATGGCCTCACGTCAATGGCGCCGGCGCCGCCATGCCGGCCTCTGCCGCATCGCCCACCAGATGTGCGATCGAATTGGCATAGAACGCCAGCAGCCCGTCGTCGCGCGGCGTCACTCTCAGCAATCCGTCCCGTTCCTCGAGCACCTCGCGCAGCATCAGCATCCGGATGCCGAACGTGACCGCATAATCCTCATCGGCTCGCGGCACATGCACCACCGCGCCGCGCCGCCGCAAGGCCGTCATCAGCGCCAGCACGTCAGCCTTGAGCTCCAACATCGACACCGGCTGGCCCCGTGCCTGCAGCACGGCCGTCGCCGCCAGCGCCACCGGCAGGGCCGGCACCACCTCACCCACCGCATGCATCAAGTGGCGGCCGAACCGCTCGATGCCGGCCGTCCGCACATCTGTGGTGGCCGACCTTGGATCGATGCCGCGGTCCCGCAGCCAGACGCCCAGCGAGATCGGCTGGCCCAGCGCCACGCCCGCATAGCCGTAACGGTACCAGCTGCCGGCCAGCCTCCCCGCCAGATTGCGCCATAACAGCTGCACGAAGATCCACGGATTGAATGCGAAGCGGGGCTTTTCGCCCTTAGGCGTCGACGCGGCCGCCATCAGCACCCGATCCTCGAGCACGCGGTCGTAGTTGATCCCCACCGGCACGAACACCACATCGCGCCCACCTGCCGGATCGAAACCCGCAATGATGTAACTGATGATGCCGAGCCGCGCCGGCTGCAAGCCGCCATCCCGCGACAGCCCGCCTTCCGGAAACACCGCTTGCGTCACGCCCGCCGCCGTCGCCATGCGAATGTAGCGCGACAGCACGCGGCGATAGAGCGGATTGGAGCTGTCGCGGCGAACGAAATAGCCCCCCATCGCCCGGATCAGCTGCTCAAGTCCGGGCACGCGCGCCCATTCACCCACCGCATAACTCAGCGCCGAGCGCGACGCCGCCAGATACGTTGCCAGCACATAATCCATGTTCGATCGGTGATTGAGGATGAACACCACCGCCGCCTGCGGATCGATCTGCTCCAGTGCCTTGTCGTCGGCGCCGAGCAGCCGCACGCGGTAAAGCCATGTCGACAGCCCGCGCGCCGCCGCCGTTCCGAACCGGAAATAGGTTGCCGCGCTGAAGGCCGGCACCACTTCGAAGGCATAGCGCCGGGCATCGGCTGTAACCGCCCGCACGGGTCGCCCGCTGCGGCGCACCTCCTCCTCGATTGCCGCCAGAATGTCGGGATCGAGCATCAATTGCTCGACCAGCGCCCGCCGCCCGGCCAATTTGAACGGCCGGATCGGCAGGCTCAACTTGGCGTTCAATCGCTCGTGGCGCAGTTCGCGGCGACGCGCCAGCAGATAGCGCACCGCGGGCCGCAAGCACCGATCGAACACCGCCAGCGCTGCCAGCACCGCGCCGGCCATCGCCACCCATGCTGGCACCGTCATCGGCTCGAGCACTGCCGCCCCCTGCTATCCCTGGCACGAGTCAGAAATAGCACCACGAAGCGACGCCGTCCTGATCTTGTCCTACTCGCTGGCAGGCTTCTCGGGCGCCACTGTGATCGGTGCCACCGCCTCTGGCACCACCGCCGGCGTTGCCGGCGCCGCCACCGGCTCGGCTTGCGCATCCGCTTGCCGCAGGGTCTCCGCGCGCCGCTGCAATGGGCTCACCACGCCGAACCACTTGTCGCGCGGCAATAGCCGTTGCTGCAGGCCGGCCCACAGCGCCTTCGACGACACGCCATCGACGAACGTCTTCGTCGGCGGCGTCACCATGAACACCGCCACCGTCGCCACCGCCATCGCCACCGAATGCCAGGGTTTGTTGAAGTCGATCGGCTTCACGGCCGTGCCGAACGACGCCTTGATCCGTGTGTCCATAACGTCAACGCTGTAGATCTCGTCCAGGATCAGATGCGTCATGTAACCGAAGAACATGAACGCCGCTGCCAGCCAGGCGACCCCCTCATGCCGCCCCAGCATCCATGAATAGATCGCGGCCGTGAGCAGCGCGAAGAACACCGCCGCCAGCAGCGAATGATAGATGCCGCGGTGATAAGACATGCGGTGGAAGATGAAATGCGCCACGTAGCGAACGCCGAGAAAAGCCGCCAGCGCCGCAAGCCAAAGCTCGGCGACCGATAGCTTGCCGGCCAACATAAACAATGTCGCAAAGGCAAAGAACGCCGCCAGCCCCGAGAACAGCGCCCGGCTTGGCCGTGAATCCTTGAGATCGATGTCAGGCAACACGCTGCCGAGCACGCCCGCCACCGTCACCGCCACGAGATTTTCGGGTGCCACCACATCGGCGGCCAGCGTCAGCGTAGCCAGCATGCCGCTGGTGATCGTGCCAACGGCGATATGGGTCGGAAAATTGGCCATGGAGCGCGTGCCTCCCGTTGCAGGCGGGCGCTGTCACGGCGATAAACCACCGCACAACGCCAACACAATCAACGGTTGACACGATCTGATTCGCGCCTCACCTGCGAGTGGGCCTAGCCTCAATCTTGTGGACAGAACCGCCGGCCGACCCGCCCTGACCTCACGCGCCAACCGGCGCCACTTCGGTTGCCGGCAGGTCGATCTCCACCTTGGCCCCGTTCGGATCCAGGAAGAACAGCTGCCAAACCCCAGCGCCTGGTCCATTCTCGGGCAATCGCCGCAGGTCGTAGCTGAGCCCCTTTGCTTTCAGCTTGCCGATATAGCCCGGCAAATCCGTACCCCAGAACGCCATGTGATCGAGCACGCCGCCGCCCTCGGGGATCGTCGGCTTCTGGATCACATGCAGGATCGGCTTGCCGCCGTTGTAGAGCCACACACCGGGAAAACCGAAGTTCGGCCGTGGCCCGGACGTGAAGCCGAGCATCTCGCCATAGAACTTGGCCGTTGCTTCGGCGTCCTTGGTCACGATCGTGAAATGGTCCATGCGCTCGATGGGCATGTGCGGCGCTCCTCTGGATATGGGGTCAACGTGGCGGCTTCTGCCCCAAGCTTCCCACAATCCGCCACGCCGCGGCAAGCCATGCCGTAGCGCGCGTAAGGCAGATCAGCCGTCACGCCAGCCAGCGCTTGCGCCGCTTGTAGCTCTTCACGTCGCGGAAGCTGCGCCGCTCGCCGCCGCCGATGCCGAGATAGAACTCTTTGACGTCCGCATTGTCGCGCAACGCTGCCGCGTCGCCGTCGAGCACCACGCGGCCATTCTCGAGGATGTAGCCATAGCTGGCGTACTTCAGCGCCATGTTGGTGTTCTGCTCGGCCAGCAGGAACGACACGCCTTCCTTGGCGTTGATATCGCGCACGATCTCGAAGATCTGCTCGACGATCTGCGGCGCAAGACCCATCGATGGCTCGTCCAGCAGCACCATGTTCGGTCCCGACATCAAGGCGCGGCCGATGGCGCACATCTGCTGCTCGCCGCCCGACGTATAGCCGGCCAGCGACGTGCGCCGCTCTTTCAGCCGCGGGAAGTAGGCGTAGATCTTCTCGAGCTCCCGCTTTTCACCAGCCCGCCCGTCGGTTCGTGTGAAGGCGCCCGTCAGCAAATTCTCTTCGATGGTCAGATGCCCGAAGCAATGCCGCCCTTCCATCACCTGGATGCAGCCGCGCTTGACCAGATCGTTCGGCGTCAGCTTGTCGATCCGCTCGCCCTTGAACTGGATCTGGCCTTTCGTCACCTCGCCGCGCTCTGATTTGAGCAGGTTCGAGATCGACTTCAGGGTCGTCGATTTGCCCGCGCCATTGGCGCCGAGAATGGCCACGATGCCGCCGGCCGGCACCTTGAGTGACACGCCCTTCAGCACCAGGATCACGTGGTCGTAGATCACCTCGATGTTGCTCACATCCAGGATCGGTGTGGCAGGCGAAGCGGCAGCGACTGGCGCAAGGGACATGGCGTTGGCTCCGTGTAAATAGGTGGACCAGGGCTTGGAAAGCCAGCACCAGGATTGGCGACGTGCCGCCCCTGGTCCCTATTCCCTTGTCCCTGGTCCCTCTCGCGTCAGTTCACTTTCGAGCAGTCACGCGGGTCGAACTTCTTTTCCGTGGCATACTTGGCAGAGACATCGGCCACGATCGGGTCAACCACGTCGGCCCGTGCCGTGTACCAGTCCGAGATCGTCTTCCAGGCCTTGCCATCCCACTGCTGCACGCGCCCATCGCGTGTACCCTCATGATCGGCGCAGGTCGTCTTGATCGGCCGCAGCATGCCCTCGAAGCCCAGCGCCTTCAGCTTGTCGGCGGAAAGGTCCAGATTCTCGAGGCCCCACCGCACTTGCTCGCCTGTGAGCGGCTTCTTGCCGAACTTCTCTTGCGCCTTCTTGATCGCCTCGACGCCGAGCATGGCGTTGATCAGGCCGCGATTGTAAAGGATCTGCGCCCAGTCCTCTTTGGCCAGCGACTTGCCCTTGTCCACCAGGTGCTTCTTGAGATCGGCATGGACAGCGAATTCGCCAGCGCCATGCTGCAGCATCAGCGCTTTGTAACCCTTCGAGTCGTCACCAGCCGGGGCCACGTCCGGCTCAGCGCCCGACCACCACACGCCAATGATTTTGTCGCGCGGGAAGGCCACGGACACGGCTTCCTTGATCGCCGCGCCGTTCATGGCACCCCAACCCCACAGCAGCACGTAGTCCGGGCGATCCTGGCGGATCGCCAGCCACTGCGACTTCTGCTCCAAGCCCGGATGCGTCACAGGGATCGCCTTGAAGGTGAAGCCGAGCTTCGTCGCCAGCACTTCCAGCGCCGGGATCGGCTCCTTGCCGTAGGGGCTGTCGTGATAGACGAGGCTGATCTTCTTGCCCTTGAGATTGGCGTCGCCGCCAAGTTCCTTGGCGATATGCTGCATCGCGATGTCAGCCGCCGACCAGTAGGTGCCGAGCAGCGGGAAGTTCCACTCGAACACGGCCCCGTTACGTGAGTCGGCGCGGCCATAGCCCATCGTTACGATGGGGATCTTGTCGGTGCGCGTCTTCTCCGTCAGCGCGAAGGTGATGCCCGTCGACAGCGGAATGATGTAGGCAGCCCCTGTGGCACCCTTGCCTTTCAGGCGCTCATAGCACTCCACGCCCTTGTCCGTGGCGTAGCCCGTCTCGCATTCCTCATACACGATCTTGACGCCGCCGATGCCGCCGTCGCGCTCATTGATGAGGTTGTAGTAGTCGACGATGCCGTTGGCGAACGGCGCGCCGTTCACGGCATAGGCGCCGGTGCGATACGACAGCACCGGAATAAACTGCTCGTTGGCGCCTTGCGCCATGACTGGCATCGCCGGCACCAGCGCCGAGGCGGCGACGATGGCCGTCCCTAGAAGCTTCTTCATCATGCACTTTCCTCCTTCTTGGATCTCGCACCGTTGCCGGCGGGACCTTGCTGCGGGCATTTTGGTGTCGCAACTCTCCGCAGGCGCCGCGCCGCTGGCGGTCTCCGGAGTGAGCACGCCGCGCCCTAGTAGGGGAACGGCCACAAACGCAGTTTCTCTTTCGCCAGCGACCACAGCCGCGCGAACCCGTGCGGCTCTTTCACCAGCAGGATGCAGATCAGCGAGCCGAAGATCATGAACTCGAGATGTTTGATCGTCGTCGTCGACAGCGGCACCCCGAGTTCTGACGGGATCAGGTTCAGCATGATCGGCAGCACCAGGATGAAGGCGGCACCGAGAAACGAACCGAGGATCGATCCCAGCCCGCCGATGATCACCATGAACAGCAACTGCGTCGAGATATCGATCGAGAACGCCAGCGGTTCCCACGAACCGAGATACACGAACGCCCACAGCGCACCGGCGAGCCCCAGGATATAGGACGATGTCGCGAACGCGGTCAGCTTGGCATAGAACGGCCGGATGCCCATCAGCTCGGCGGCGATATCCATGTCGCGTATGGCCATCCATTGCCGGCCAAGGCTGCCCCGCACCAGGTTTTTCGCCGCCAGCGCCACCACTGTCGCAAACATCAGGCACAGCATGTAGCGCTCGAGCGGCGTATTCACGGTCCAACCGAAGAAGTTCAGCGTCGGCGCGTTCGCCGAACCGGACGGCGCATAGTTCGTGAACCACTTCACGCGCGCGAACACCCAGTCGAAAAAGAATTGCGCCGCCAATGTTGCCACCGCCAGATACAGCCCTTTGATCCGCAGCGACGGAATACCGAACAGGATGCCGGCCAGCGCCGAGCAGGCACCGCCCATCAGCATCGATAGCAGCACCGGCAGTGCCGGCACGCCGATCTCGGGCATGCCCGTGCTGAACTTGTAGGAGGTGTAGGCGCCAATCGCCATGAACGCGCCCGAGCCGAGCGAGATCTGCCCGCAATACCCGATCAGAATGTTCACGCCGATCGCCGCCACCGACATGATCAGGAACGGCACCAGGATGGCGCCCAGCATATAATCCTTGCCGAACGGCCAGATGTGTAGCGTGGCCATCACCGGCACGCCGATGAAGGCGAACGCCAGCAGGGCATAGAGCGCAATCCGATCCTGTCGGATCGGAAAGATCGCCATGTCGGCGACGTAGTCGGACTTGAACTGGCCGGTCTCGCGATACAGCATATGACGTGCCTCAAATCCGCTCGATGATGCGTTCGCCGAAGATGCCTTGCGGCCGCACCAGCAACACGCCGAGCGCCACCACGTAGGCGAACCAGTCCTGGATGCCGCCGCCGATGATGTCGCCCAGGTAGATTTCCGCCAGCTTCTCTCCGGCGCCGACGATGAGACCGCCGACGATGGCGCCCGGTACCGACGTGAAGCCGCCGATGATCAGCACCGGTAGCGCCTTCAGCGCCAGGAACGTGATCGAGAACTGCACGCCGAGCTTGGTGCCCCACACCGTCGCCGCCACCAGCGCCACCAGACCCGCCACCAGCCACACGATGAACCAGATCCACGAAATCGGAATGCCCACCGACTGCGCCGCCGCATGATCGTCGGCCACCGCGCGCAGTGCCCGGCCCGTCTTCGTGTACTGGAAGAACGCCGCCAGTCCCGCCACCAGCACACCGGCAATCAACCCACCTGCCACGTCCAGCTTGTTGACCAGCACACCGCCGGGAAACATACCTTCCGCCACAATCCACGCATCCGACGGATACAGCCGCAGCGGATACACATTCGAACCGAACACCATCTGCGCCAGGCCTTCGAGCACGAACGTGGCGCCGATGGTCGACATGAACAGAATCAGCCCGTCCTGGTTGAGCAGCGGCCGCAGCACCCAGCGCTCGATGACGTAGGCGCACAGCGCCATCACGCAGCCCGAGAAGATGATCGCCAGAATGACCGCCATCCAGAACGGCAAGCCTTTGCCCGTCATGAAGTCCAGCGAGCGCACCAGCGCCAGCCCGGCCACGAGCACCATGGCGCCCTGCGCATAGTTGAATACGCCCGACGCCTTGAAGATCAGCACGAAGCCCAGCGCCACCAGCGAATAGAGGACCCCCGACAGCAAGCCGCCGAGAAAGATCTCGATGAAGCCACCCGGATTGCCGATCGCTTTCACCACGATGAAGGCGATGAACAGCCCCACCACGGCGGCCAGAAAGGCATGGACGATCGTATCGATCAGCGACTTCCGATCGCCCTTGAGCAGCAGAAACATCAGCGCTCCGAGCACCGCGCCAATGCCGCCTGGAACTACGAGTGCAACGCCGGACATGGCGGCTCCTGAATTAATGCGAAACGCCGAGATAGGCGTCGATGACTTTCTGGTCGTTCTTGACCACGTCGGGTGTGCCGTCCGCGATCTTGCGCCCGTACTCGAGCACGACGACGCGATCGGACAAGTCCATCACCACGCCCATGTCGTGCTCGATCAAGGCAATCGTGGTGCCGATCTGGTCGTTCACGGTAAGAATGAAGCGGCTCATGTCCTCTTTCTCTTCGAGGTTCATGCCCGCCATCGGCTCATCCAGCAGCAGCAGCTCGGGCTCCATCGCAAGCGCCCGGCCAAGCTCGACGCGCTTCTGCAGGCCGTACGGCAGCTTGCCGACCGGCGTCTTGCGAATGTGCTGGATCTCCAGGAAGTCGATGATCCGCTCCACCGCCGCGCGATGCTGGATCTCTTCCTGGACCGCCGGACCCGCCCGCAACAGCTGCCAGAACAGCCCCTTCTTCATCTTCAATGTGCGCCCGGCCATGATGTTGTCGAGCGTCGTCATGCCCTTGAACAGCGCCACGTTCTGGAACGTCCGCGAGATGCCTTGGCTCGCCGCCACGTAGGGCCGCATTTCACTGCGTTTCTCGCCCTTGAAGGTGATCACCCCTTGCTGCGGATGATAGAAACCATTGATCACGTTCAGCATCGACGTCTTGCCGGCGCCGTTAGGACCGATGATGGCGCGGATCTCACCCTTGCGAATGTCGAACGACACATCGCTGATCGCCTTCACGCCGCCGAACGCCAGCGACACGTTCTCCACGCTCAGCATCACGCCGCCGATCTGGCGATCCTTGGCTGCATCGGATTGTGCCGCCCGGATTTGCGTTGGCTCCACATGCACATTCATTCGGCGGCCTCCTTCAGCACGGCCGGCGCCGGTGGATAGGTTTTCATGTCGACGATGCGCACCGTGCCTTCAATGCGCCCCTTACGCCCGTCCTCGTAGGTGACATCGGTCGCGATGTGACCTTGTGCCGAGCCGTCGTAGAGCGCCTTGATCAGCGGCTCATAGCGATCCGCGATGAAATTGCGCCGCACCTTCTGCGTCCGCGTCAGCTCGCCGTCGTCGGCATCCAGCTCCTTATGCAGGATCAGGAACCGCTTGATCTGCGAGCCTGCCACCATCGCCTCGCCAGCCAGCGACTGGTTCAACTCGTCGATGCGCTTTTCGATCATGGTGTAGACATCCGGATGCGCCGCCAACTCCTGGTAGCTCGCATAGATGACGTTGTGCCGCTCGGCCCAGTTGCCCACACTCACCAGATCGATATTGATGAAGGCCGTGACAAAATCCCGGCCATGCCCGAACGCGACGGCTTCCTTGATTTCTGGGAAGAACTTCAACCGGTTTTCGAGATACTTCGGCCCGAACATGGCCCCGTCGTTGAGCCGGCCGACGTCCTTGGCCCGGTCGATGATGCGCAGATGTCCCCGCGCATCGATGAACCCGGCATCACCCGTGCGCACCCAGCCGTCCGCCGTCTTCGTCGCGGCCGTCGCTTCCTCGTTCTTGAAATAGCGCAGGAACACACCGGGGCTCTTGAACAGCACCTCGCCCGTCTTGTCCTCGATCCGGATGTCGACGCCCGGGCCCGGCTTGCCGACGGTCTCCGGAAACACCTCGCCGTCCGGCTGCAGGGTCACGAACACGCTGGCTTCAGTTTGCCCATAGAGCTGCTTCAGGTTGATTCCGAGGCCCCGGAAGAACGAGAACAGCTCCGGCCCGATCGCCTCGCCCGCCGTGTAAGCAACGCGCAGGTTCGAAAATCCCATGCGGTTGCGCAGCGGTCCATAGACCAGCACGTTGCCGAGGCCGTACAGCAGCCGCTCCTTGAGCGACACGCTTTCACCATTGAGGATCGCTGCCCCCGACCGTTTCGCGACGCCGAGGAAATACTTGAACATGCCGCGCTTCAACGCGCTGGCATCTTCCATGCGCACCATGATCTGCGTCAGCAGTGTCTCGAATACGCGCGGCGGCGCGAAGAAATAGGTGGGCCCGATCTCACGCCGGTCCTCCAGCATGGTTTCCGGACTCTCCGGGCACGACACGCACAGCGCGCCTGAGAACGCTTGCCCGTAAGAGAAGATGTGGTCGCCGACCCACGCCATGGGCAGGTAGGCGATCATGGTGTCGTCGGCAGTGAACTTGTCGAACACGTTGGCATTGGCGCCCGAGATCACGACATTGTCGTGCGTCAGCATCACGCCCTTCGGCTGTCCCGTCGTGCCGGAGGTATAGAGCATCACCGCCACGTCCGAGCCTTTGCCGAGCCCGATCTCGTCCTCCCAGGCCTTGGCCATGGCCGGGTTGGCCTGCATTTCGTCGCGCCCGATTTTCTGAATGGCCTCGATCGACAGCAGACTCGTCGTATCG
This sequence comes from Hyphomicrobiaceae bacterium, assembly GCA_046154645.1. Taxonomy (GTDB): domain Bacteria; phylum Pseudomonadota; class Alphaproteobacteria; order Rhizobiales; family Hyphomicrobiaceae. Next base: position 1,315 of record JBJXDZ010000048.1, on the reverse strand, counting down.
TACCGGTGCAGGCCCCTGGAATCGCTGAACACGATCTTTCTGAGCTTCGGCAGCTGGTCGGCAATCGACAGCACTTTGTCGACCTGCTCTTGGTTCTCGACGATGGCGAAGGTCACTTCGGCGTGGCCAAGGACAAAGGCCATCTCCTGTGCCACCGAATCCTGGTAGATGGGCACCGGCACGGCGCCGACGCTTTGCGCCGCCGCAAACGCCCAATAAAGATGCGGTCGATTATCGCCTATAATGGCGACGGTCTCGCCTCGGCCGAGCCCGGTCTTGGCCAATCCGATGGCAAAGCAACGGATCTCGTCCAGGGTTTGTCCCCACGTCCAGCTTTGCCAGATGCCAAAGGATTTTTCCCGGTACGCCGGCCGATCCGTATGCGTCCGCGCATTGCGCAGCAGGAGCTTTGGAACCGTATCCAGGGCCGAGACCGCGCCAGGCGCGCCGGCTGACAGCGCTACCGTTGCAGCTGAACTCACGTGACGCAACCTCCCGCGTGCTGGTCCGGCGTTCTTGACTGGCCAGTACCCGACTGCTCTTGCGCCCGTGTGTAGTCCACTGGCCCAAGGCACGCAAGGAAACGAGGGTCGAAACGGGATTACACTTTCGTCATTACAGGTGGTGGCCGTCCAATCGTCCACGATGCAACGGCCAGCCGGCCAAGCTCGCAGGATTTCAAGCCGCTAGGCAGCGTTGCCGCGTGAAATGCAACGCCTCGGCGACAGTCTCCATCTCGGCCGAGGACTCGCTGTAGCCGGCGGCAACGAAGTTGAACATGCCATGGTTCCAACGCCACAATCCAAAGCAATGGCCGCGACGCTCGATCACGACGCCGCCGGTGGCCGAGATCACGCTCGTGAACCCCTGTTGCGCCAGGGCTGTGTCGGCCAGCAACGCTGCCAGCAGCCGGCCTTCCATTATGGTCGCTGACATGGTGCTCCAGCTTTTCTTGTCTTGGGCGGGACGCGTGCCGCGCCGTGTTGAGGACGAATGCCGACGGCAACCCGTAAAACCCTGGGTTGCAACGAGCAGCCTACTCATACCCTTTCTGGCCCCCCAGGACATCGCTTAACGCCCGTCTACCTAATTGATTCAATGAAGAATTCCATAAAATTGAAGCTATCTCGCGCGGGTCCGGTCAGCGCGCTCAAGCCTCCGCCTGGGCCCGTCCCAGCCCGCGCTTTCTGCGACGCGACAGGATCCGACGCGTCCCGCCATTCACCGCTTCGCTGATCCCGCCTCGCTTTTTCCCCATTTCGGGGTAGGTTGAGGCACGGCCGAATCGTCGGCCCGCCTGGAATCCATACGGGCG
>JBJXDZ010000047.1:0-84451 GCA_046154645.1 Hyphomicrobiaceae bacterium | reverse complement strand
GCACGCGGTTGCAGCTTTCGCAGAAGTTATGGGTCATCGGCGTGATGAAGCCGATGCGCCGGCCGGTTTCGGCCACGGTGTAGTAGCGGGCGGGGCCGCCGGTCTTGTAGTCGGTGTCGTCCAGCGTCCAGGTTTTGCGCAGCCGGGCGCGCACCATCGACAGCGGCAGGTACTGGTCGGTGCGGTCGCCGTCGATGTCGCCGAGCGGCATGGTCTCGATCAGCGTCAGATCGAAGCCGCGGCCGTGGGCAAAGCGAACCAGGTCCGCGATCTCGTCCTCGTTGACGCCTTTCAGCGCCACCGCGTTGAGCTTGACCTGCAATCCGGCCTTCTCGGCGGCGTCGATGCCGCCCATGACGCCCGAAAAATCGCCCCAGCGGGTGATCGCCTTGAAGCGGTCTGGCTTCAGCGTGTCGAGCGAGACGTTGATGCGCTTGACGCCCAAGCCCTTGAGTGATTGGGCATATTTCGGCAGCTGGCTGCCGTTGGTGGTCAAGGTCAGCTCATCCAGCGCACCGGTTTTCAGATGCCGCGACAGCGCCTCGAACAGCCACAGGATGTTCTTGCGCACCAGCGGCTCGCCACCGGTGATCCTGAGTTTGCGGACGCCCTTGGCGACGAACGCCGAGCACAGCCGGTCGAGCTCCTCCAAGGTCAGCAAGTCGCGCTTGGGCAGGAACGCCATGTGCTCCGACATGCAATAGACGCAGCGGAAGTCGCAGCGGTCCGTCACCGACACCCGCAGATAGGTGACGTGGCGGCCGAAGGGGTCGATCATGTCGCGGGCGCCGAGGGCGCCGTCGAGAAGCAGGGCCATGCCATATCCAAGCTGAAACAGATGCGTGTTAGATAGTAGCATCTGGGCTGTTGCCAAGGGAACTTATTGCTGGCGCTGAGGATGCAACGCAGAATGCGTCCGGTTTGCCAAACGCCGAAGGCCCGGCAGGATCGCTCCCGCCGGGCCCTCGCCCTAGCCAATGCGTTCAGGCGTTATGGCGCATTGCGCTCCAGCTCGCCGAACACGCCATCCGAGCGCGGCGCGCTGTCGCGGATGTCATCGAAGATGCTGCGCGGGGCGCTGTCCCGAATGTCATCGAAGATCGTGCGCGGCGCCGTCTCGTTCAGTTGGTCGAAGATGCTTTTCGGCGCCGTACGCTGCAGATCCGTGAAGATGTCCTGCGGATTGCGGGCCTGGGCTGCGCCGGTGATGAGGCCGAGCGCGATGAGGGTGGCAAAAATGCTCTTCATGGTGTTGGGCTCCTTGATCGCAACGTGTTGATTATTTTTGATAATATAGGCTCGTGCCGGGGTCGTTGCGCCCCGTGAGCCGATACCTAGGCCTATTCGCCGGCGAAGGGAAGCGCGCCTCACCAAGGCGTGATGAAAGGTGAACTTGTGCGATGCAGCATGCAGAGAATTCCATTGCCTTGCAAATGCCCTCCAGGATGGACGGCGTGTGCCGGCAGGACGCGCTCACCGGCCGGATATCGGTGGCTTCAGGCCGTGCTTATGAGGATGCTGCCGCTGGCGCCGCGCAGGGACTTAGCCGCCGTACGTGCGACCCAAGTCGCACGCGGCTGGCTACGGGCTGACCACGTGCCTTGTCAGGCTCAGGGAACGCGACTACAAGCACCGCCGAGCGGGCGGGTAGCTCAGTGGTAGAGCACGTGACTTTTAATCATGTGGTCGAGGGTTCGATCCCCTCCCCGCTCACCACGACCTTGGGCGGTTGGAGCCGTTCGAGCTTCGGGCGGTGGCCATATCCGGGTGGCCCGGCATAGGGTCCTCGCAATGCGGACCAATCAACAGGCCTGGCGATGATGGATGGAGCGCTGCGACGATGGCTGGAGCAGCTTCCGGCGCGCACCGGTGTGATCCGCCTGCGCGTGCGTTCGGGTCTCGCCCGCGGCGTGGCCCAACTGATGCGCAAAGGCCTGTTGCGGGAGCCGGGCGCCGGCCAGCCATTGCCGTCGCAGGAGCAATCGCATCCCGGCGGCGATAACCGGCCATTGTGGGCAGCGATGCTCACCGGCCTGCTCGATCCGGCGCTGGTGCTCAATCACGATCGTCTCGTGCTGGATGGCAACGTCGCCCTTCGCGGCCTGTTTCAGTGCGAGACCGGGCAACACATTTCGCAGATCAGCCGAGCCCCTGAGTTGCTCGCTGCGGTGGAACGGACGTTTGCAACCGGGGTGGCACAGAGCTTCGAGATGCACATCCCGGTGCCCGTCGAGCGGGTGCTGACGGGACAGGTGACGCCGTTGCTGTCCGATCTCGCCAGCGCCAACGGCCCGGCACTGCTGGTGGTGTTCCGTGACCTCACCGAACAAGGCCAGTTGGCGCGCCTCCGAGCCGATTTCGTCGCCAACGCCAGTCATGAACTGCGCACTCCGCTTGCCTCCCTCAAAGGCTTCGTCGAGACCCTGCAGGGGGCCGCCAAGGACGATCCCGTGGCGCGTGCACGCTTCCTGCCCATCATGCAGGGGGAGGCTGAGCGCATGGCGCGCCTGATCGATGATCTGCTGTCGCTGAGCCGCATCGAGATGCGCGAGCACGTGGCGCCGCAGGACACCATCGATCTGGTGCCCGTGGTCGAGGACGTGGTGGATATGTTGCTGCCGCTGGCTAAAGCTGTCCCGATTGAATTGTCCGTCGAGGTCGGCCACGGCCCGGTACTCGTTATCGGAGACCGTGACGAGCTGGCGCAGGTGGCCCAGAACCTGATCCAGAACGCCATCAAGTATGGCCGCAAGGGCGGGCGGGTGGACGTCCACGTCCGCCAGGAGGCCGGCAGGATTGCCCTGGACGTGTCCGATGACGGGATCGGGATCGCGCCTGAGCATCTGCCGCGGTTGACCGAACGCTTCTACCGCGTCAGTGCCAAGGACAGCCGCGAACGCGGCGGCACAGGGCTAGGCCTCGCCATCGTCAAGCACATTGTCAACCGCCACCAGGGGATGCTGCAGATCCGCTCCACACAGGGCGTTGGCTCGACGTTCACGGTGACTTTGCCGCGACCCAGGCAAGGGCAATAAAAATTGTTATATTTCATAAAATTAATTTGTCATAATCTCTTTGCGTCCATGCCCTATCAGAGGAGGTATCCCCAGTATCGGGGAGGCGTTAGGGGCCACGGTCTTGTATCGTCGGCTCTCGACCAGAACTCGCGGAGATCAACGTGACTCTCAAGTCTGCGGCATATTCAGCGGCGGCCCTCGCGGCAGGTGCGCTCATCGTCGCCACCCCGGCTTCGGCGCGCGATCAGATCCGGATCGTCGGATCTTCGACGGTGTATCCCTTCACGACAGCCGTTGCCGAGCAGTTCGGCAAGACCGGCGCCGGCAAGACCCCGGTCGTCGAATCCACCGGCACGGGCGGTGGCATGAAGCTGTTCTGCGCCGGCGTCGGCGTCACCCACCCGGACCTGACCAATGCCTCGCGCGCCATGAAGAAGGGCGAGCTGGAGGAATGCATCAAGAACGGCGTCAAGGACGTCGTCGAGATCAAGGTCGGCATCGACGGCCTGACCATCGCCCAGTCCAAGGCCGGTCCGGCCATCAACCTGACCATGGCGCAGGTGTTCCTGGCGCTGGCCGAGACCGTGCCCGACAAGGCCGGCAAGCTGGTCGCCAATCCGCACAAGAACTGGAGTGACATCGATCCGTCGCTGCCGAACATCAAGATCGAGGTGCTGGGGCCGCCACCGACGTCCGGCACGCGCGACAGCTTCCACGAGTTGTTCCTGGAGGTCGGCGCAAAAGCGTTGCCCGCGCTCGCCGATATGCAGAAGGCTGACGCCAAGGGTTTCGAGAAGCTCTGGAAGTCGATCCGCAAAGACGGCGCCTATGTCGAGGCTGGCGAGAACGACAACGTGATCGTCCAGAAGCTCGAGGCCAACAAGAACGCGTTCGGAATTTTCGGCTACTCGTTCCTGGAGGAGAATCTGGCGAAGCTCAAGGGCGTTGCCATCGACGGCACCACGCCTGATTATGACGCCATTGCTGCCGGCAAGTACAAGGGCTCGCGCCCGCTGTTCGTCTACGTCAAGAAGCAGCACGTCGGCGTCATCCCGGGCATCGAGAAGTTTGTTGAAGAGTTCGTCTCTGCCAAGGCGATGTCCAAGGACGGTTATCTGGCGCGCAAAGGTCTCGTGGCGCTGCCGAAAGCCGAAGCTGAGAAGGTCGCCGCCGACGCCAAGGCTCTGAAGGTTCTCACGGCAGCCGACGTGAAGTAAGGCTGCACGCCATCGCTGGTCGCACCTGGGTAGTCTCGCGTTCCGGGCAGGTGCGGCCGGCAGTTTGTTTCACCAACCGGTCGGGTGAACTCGCCAACGGGCGACGCACCGGCCGGTTGGTTGTGGGCCACGGTCGGCGCGAGCGGCCCGTGCGTGGATAGCTTTGTTGATTTTCGCGGGCGACAGGCCCGGCGGGGCGAGAGTGCCGATGCCAAATGTCTATGTCCTCTGTCTGGCGGCCCTCGCATTTGCGGCATTCTTTGTGGCGCGTGGACGCGCTGCGACGCTGGCGGCCGGAGGGCCGGGCAGCCTCCACTCAATGCCGATTTATCATGGGCTTCTGGCATCTGTGGCGGTTATCGGCCCGATGCTCGCGGTGCTGGTCGCCGGGTCGCTTACCATCGGGCGCATGGCTTCGCAGAAGGCCCTGTCGCTGCTGCCGCCTGATACGATTTCTTCATCGCTGCAACGCGATACCGCGCTGCGCGAAATCGTCAACGTCGCCTCGGGCCGCCATGCTGGCGCCATCACGCCAGACCTTCAGGCGGCGGCGAACGCCTACAGCAGCTCCGTCAGTTTTGGCAACTACGTGATGCTGGCTATCGGTATCGGCCTCGCTTTCCTTGCTGCTGGTTTCATCGTCGGCCGGGTGGGCAAGGCCTTCCGGGCGCGCAATGCCTTCGAGTGGGTGGTGCTCGCCGTGCTGGCAACGTGTGCGACGGTGGCGGTTCTCACCACCATCGGCATCGTGTTCTCGGTGCTGTTCGAGACCTACCGCTTTTTCTTCGATCCGGCCCTGAAGGGACGACCGACGGTCACGCAATTCCTGTTTGGCACCGAATGGAACCCTCAGGCGGCTCTGCGCGCCGACCAGGGCGACATCAAGACGGCGTTCGGCTTCATTCCGCTGCTTACCGGCACGTTGCTGATCACGGTGGTGGCGCTGATTGTGGCGGGGCCCCTGGGCCTGCTGTCGGCGATCTATCTGTCCGAGTTCGCGACGCCGCGGCTGCGCGCCATCGCCAAGCCGATCCTGGAAATTCTGGCCGGCATCCCGACCGTGGTGCTCGGCTTCTTCGCGGCGTTGACGGTGGCACCGCTCATTCGCGGCTGGGGCGAATACTTCGGCTTGTCGGTTGCTTCGGAATCGGCGCTCGCCGCCGGCCTCGTCATGGGCATGATGATCATCCCGTTCATCTCGTCGCTGTCTGACGACGTCATCAATTCGGTGCCCCAGTCGCTGCGCGACGGCGCTTATGCGCTTGGGGCGACCCACTCCGAGACGATCAAGCAGGTGGTGCTGCCAGCGGCCTTGCCCGGCATCGTGTCGGCATTCATGCTGGCCATCAGCCGGGCCATCGGCGAAACCATGATCGTGGTGATGGCAGCTGGGCTTGCCGCCAACCTGACTCTCAATCCACTTGATGCGGTGACCACGATCACCGTGCAGATCAAGACCATTCTCGTCGGTGACCAGGAATTCGACAGCGCCAAGACGCTGGCAGCGTTTGCGCTGGGGTTCGTGCTGTTCTTTGTCACTCTGGTGCTCAACGTGATCGCCTTCCGCATCGTCCGACGCTACAGAGAGCAATATGACTGATCTTGCCACTATCTCGACGACGGCGGTCGACACTCGCGTCTCGCCGCATCGCTCGCAGTATGCCGCCAGCCGTCTGAAGCGCCGGTATGGGGCGGATCTTCGCTTCCGTGCCTACGGGCTTGTGGCATTGGGCGTGACCGCGGTGTTCCTCGCCTTGCTGCTGGTGAACATCGTCACTGCCGGCTGGCCGGCGCTCTGGCAGCATTCGCTGCAACTCGAGGTCGATGCGAAGGCCGACCTGCTTGGTCTCGGCGCCAAGCGAGAGGTGGCCGACATCAAGGGGGCGGATTACTTTCCCGTCGTCCGCGCAGCCTTGAAGACCGCCATTCCCGGCATCGAGAGCCGCTCCGGCGAGCGCACGCTGACACGCTTGGTGAGCAATGGCGCGCCAGACGTGATCCGCGCCAAGCTGGTGGCCGACCCGAAGGCGATCGACACCAAGTTCAAGGTGCCGCTACTGCTCTCGTCCACGGCGGATCTCTACTACAAGGGAGCCGGCACGCCGATCACCTCGCGCCCGGGACGTGGCATCATTACGCCCATCGCCGCTGATGGTGGTCTCAAATTGCTCTCGGCCTCCAACGACTTTGCCGATGACCTGGTGCGCATCAAGAAGACTTTGGCGGAGCGTGCCACGCAGTTGTCCAACGAGGCCGATCGTCTGGCCCGCATCGGCGGTCCGCAAGTGACCGACAAGGTCAAGGAATTGCGCGATGAAGCCGCCGCCGCGCGGGCGCGCTTCGAGAAGCCGACTGTGGCGGAAGATCTCGACAGCAAGATGCCGACCTTGCTGGTGGCCATGAACGGCGGGTTGGTCAAGCTCACCAAGATCAACGATGCCGACGTGTCCGGCGAAATCCTGCTGCCCTTGACGTCACTCAGCGAAGCCAAGCCCGGTGACTGGCAGCTCGTGACCTACGCGACGCCTGAAAGCAATCGCAAGGTCACGGACCAGGAGGTCGCTTTTCTGGAGCGGATGCGCACCCTGGGCGTGGTCGAAAAAGGCCTGAGCTGGCGCTTTTTCTCCTCCGGCGACAGCCGCGAGCCCGAGCTTGCCGGCATCCTTGGGGCGCTGACCGGAACAGCGCTGACCTTGTTCATCACGCTGGCGCTGTGCCTGCCGATCGGTGTGCTCTCAGCCGTCTACCTCGAGGAGTTCGCGCCGAAGAACAAGTTCACGGACCTCGTTGAGGTCAATATCAATAACCTGGCCGCTGTGCCCTCGATCGTGTTCGGTTTGCTGGGCTTGGCGATGTTCATCAATTTCTTCGGCTTGCCGCGCTCGGTGCCGTTGGTTGGTGGCCTCGTGCTGGCGTTGCTCGTGCTGCCGACGATCATCATCGCGTCGCGCGCTGCGCTGAAGGCCGTGCCGCCTTCGATCAAGGAGGCCGCCCTCGGCGTCGGCGCCTCGCACCAGCAGGCGGTGTTCCATCACGTGCTGCCATTGGCGATGCCCGGCATCATGACCGGCACCATCATCGGCATGGCGCACGCCCTGGGCGAAACGGCGCCGCTGCTGATGATCGGCATGGTCGCCTTCATCGTCGATATCCCCTCGACGTTCCAGGAAGCAGCGACCGTGCTGCCGGTGCAGATCTATCTCTGGTCGGATCTCCCCGAAGAGGGGTTCAAGGCCAAGACGGCGGCGGCCATCATGGTGCTGCTGGTGTTCTTGTTCGTCATGAATGGCGCTGCCATCTGGTTGCGCAAGAAGTTTGAGCGGCGCTGGTGAGTAACGCGATATCGAGCGAGGACCAAGTCATGGATATGCAGGTCGTTACGGCTGGTGCGCTGCGGGTGCCGGGTGCCAGCAACAAGATTACCGCCGAAGGCGTAAATGTCTACTATGGGGAGAAGCACGCCCTCAAGGACGTCAGCACTTCCATTCCCGACCGGACGGTGACCGCGTTTATCGGTCCGTCCGGCTGCGGCAAGTCCACGTTCCTGCGCTGCATCAACCGGATGAACGATACGATTTCGGTTTGCCGCGTGACCGGCAAGATCGCCATCGATGGCCAGGATATCTCAAACCCTGATCTCGATGTGGTCCAACTGCGGGCGCGGGTCGGGATGGTGTTCCAAAAACCGAATCCGTTTCCGAAATCGATCTACGACAATGTCGCCTACGGACCGCGCATTCACGGTCTGGCGCCGGACAAGACGGCGCTGGACAAAATTGTCGAGACAAGCCTCTCGCGTGCGGGTCTGTGGAGCGAGGTCAAGGATCGCCTCAGTGATACCGGTACCGGCCTCTCCGGCGGCCAGCAGCAACGGCTTTGCATCGCGCGTGCCGTGGCGGTCGATCCCGACATCATCCTGATGGATGAACCGTGCTCGGCGCTCGATCCGATCGCGACGGCGCGCATCGAAGAGTTGATCGACGAGTTGCGGGAGAATTACTGCATCGTCATCGTGACGCATTCGTTCGCTCAGGCGGCGCGCGTCTCGCAGCAGACCTCGTTCTTCCATCTCGGCACCCTCGTCGAGACCGGTCGGACGGATCAGATTTTCTCGGCCCCGCAGGATAAGCGGACGCAGGACTACATTACCGGTCGAACCGGTTGAGGACGCACCCATGAGCCACATCGTTAAGTCTTATGACGCCGAATTCACCGAGCTCGATCGCTTGGTGGCGCAGATGGGCGGCCTTGCCGAGAAGCTGCTTGCCGATGGGTTTGCGGCTCTGGATCGCCGCGACCCGAAGCTCGCCGAGCGGGCCATCGCCAGCGATCATGCCATCGACCAGCTCGAGCATCAGGTGCAGGATCGCGCAATCACGATGATTGCCAAGCGCCAGCCGATGGCCAACGATCTGCGCCACATCATGACGGTGCTCAAGATCACGGGCGATCTGGAACGTATCGGTGATCTCTCCAAGAACATCGCCAAGCGGGCGCTTGCCGTTTCGGGCGAAAGCCGGCCGCGCCCTCTGATGAACGGTCTCGGCCACATGACCGAGCTGGCGCATCGGCAATTGAAGGATGCCCTCGATGCCTTCGCCGCGCGCGACGACGCCAAGGCTCTGGCGGTCTGGCGTGGCGATGCCGCGCTCGATGCACTCTACAACTCCGTGTTCCGGGAATTGCTCACCTACATGATGGAGGATCCCCGCAACATCGGCGTGTGCACGCACCTCCTGTTTGGTGCCAAGAACCTTGAACGTATCGGCGACCACACCACCAACATCGCCGAGAACATCCATTTTCTGGTGACCGGTTCGGTGCTGACCGACGACCGCCCGAAGGGTGACGACTCGAGCACTGTTCTGATCACACAACCAGGCGCTTGAACGATGCCGGCACGCATTCTGGTCGTTGAAGACGATAAGTCGCTGGTGACGTTGCTCGATTATAATCTGGCGGCGTCAGGTTACGACGTGGTGACGGCGCCATCCGCCGAGGAAGGGGAGTTGCTGCTCTCGGAGCAGCTGTTCGATCTCGCCATTCTCGATTGGATGTTGCCGGAGATGACCGGCATCGAGCTGTGCGCGCGGTTGCGGCGGAATGGCAAGGTACCGCAAGTGCCGATCCTGATGCTGACGGCGCGGGGGGAGGAAACGGACCGCGTGCGTGGCCTCTCAACCGGGGCTGACGACTATGTCACCAAGCCGTTTTCGGTACCGGAGTTGCTGGCGCGCGTGAAGGCTCTGCTGCGGCGCTCGGCGCCGGAGCGCATGGCGGATTCGCTGACCGTAGGCGAGATCACCCTCGATCGCATGGCGCATCGTGTGATGCGGGGCAGCCGGGAGGTTTCCATCGGACCGACGGAGTACCGCCTGCTCGAGGTGCTGATGGAGAGCGCCGGTCGCGTGCTTTCCCGCAATCAGCTGCTCGACCGCGTCTGGGGCACCACGGCGGAAATCGACGAGCGCACCATCGACGTCCACATTGGCCGCTTGCGCAAATCCTTGATCCGCGGCCCGCAGTCGGATCCGATCCGCACCGTCCGCGGCGCGGGCTACGTTCTGGACGCTTCCTGAAGGGCAGCGCCGCGCGTCCGGTCATGCGCGCGTTGCCCGCGCCTCGCCCCCGCCTCAGATGATCTTGCGCGCTTTCAGGCTGGCGACGTCGGCGGGGCTGTAGCCGAACCTGCCCAGCACCTCCTCGTTGTGTTCGCCCAGTTCCGGCGCCACGCCGATGACGGCTGGCGTCTCCGAGAACTGCCACGGCGAGCCGTGCACCTTGAGTCGCTTGCCGTGCTTGGGATAATCGACCTCGGTGACGTAGCCGTTGGCCACCACGTCGGGGTCCACCGAGGCTTCGAGCATGGTGTTGATCGGCGCCGAGACGATATCGCCGCCGCGCAGTTTGGCCACCCAGTCATCGCGCGTGCCGGTAGCAAAGAGGGTGTCGAGCAGGGCCAGCAGCTCAGCCCGTTTGCTCGCCGACTCCATGGCGACGCCGAGATGACCGAAACCTGCCGCCACGATGCGGTCATGGAATCCGAGGGAGACCATGGCCTCCTTCCATTGGTCGCGGGCCAGCTGGAACACGAACGGGCGGCCATCCTTGTCGTTGAAGCTCGCCGACATCGCCGGTTTGTCCACAGTGCCAGCAACGCGCGCCTGACCGGTGACGGGATCAGTGCCGCGCCATAGCGTGGTCGTGAAGGTCCACCCCAACAGCCGAATGATGCCGCCAAGCAGCGACAGCTCCACCTTCTGTCCAACACCCGTCGTGCGCGCGTGTGTCAAGGCTGCCAGCGCGCCGCCGAAAGCCAGGATCGCGCACGTCTCGTCGGCGACGGAAGCGATGCCGGTGCGCATAGGCTGGCCCGGCTGTGCGTAGGCCTGCGCGATGCCGCCGAGCGCCTGCGCCATGGAGTCGGTGCCCGGCAGGTCGGCGTGTGGTCCGTTCGGGCCATAGCCCGAGATCGAGATGTAGACGAGCTTCGGGTTGATCTTTTTCAGACCTTCGTAGCCGAAGCCATTCTTCTCGGCCGCACCCGGCCGGAAATTCTGGCCAAAGATGTCGGCTTCTGCCACCAACTTGTGCAGGATGGCGCGGCCTTCCGCCGACTTGAGGTTGAGCGTCACGCTCTTGACGCCGCGATTGTTGGTCTCGAAGAAGCTGCTCGGGTGGCCCGGCAAAATGGAGGAGACGCGCGAGTTGTCGCCGCCCTCGGGCACCTCGATCTTGATCACGTCGGCGCCGAGATCAGCCATCAGCATATAGGGTACCGTGCCGGCCTGCGCCGTCGAGCAGGCAACGACCTTGACGCCTTGCAGGGGACCATGGGGGGTTGTCATGTCTGCGCTCCTTCGTCGGTACCGGAGATTGATACGGTCTGCGGCCGTGCGCAATGCCTGCGTCTGTGGCAATCCGCTGATTTGTGCATTTGCTACGTCTACCAACGCCGCGCGAACGGCATGGCGAGGGGCCGGCGTTCGACCGAGACACCGGCCTTGGGATCCAACCGCACCACATTGACGGTCTGCGCCAGATCAGGGGCACCTGAATAGTAGGCAGCCACCCGGCCATCCCCAACGGCGACCGGGCGGTCCCAATGGCCAAGTGCAACATAATCGACGCCCGTCGCGCCAAGGTCAGCCTCGCTGATCAGCCAGGAGCGATGCGTTTCGTCGGCCCAATCCTCGGGCGGCACATAGTGGCCGTGCGCGATGATCACCTGCCAGCGCGTGGTGCGGGGTGGGATGATGGGTAACGGCGACATGTCATTGTGGCTGCGATGCGGGCGGCCGAGAATCTCGAGATCGAGGTCAGCCATCACAATGCATTCCGGGTGCGTGTGGCCGATGACCATGGCCTGCTCCAGACCGAGGATACCGGAGCGATGGTAGATGCCGTCCGCCATCGCCGGATCGTGGTTGCCGGGCAGCATGATCACCGGCATGCGGGCCTCGGCCAGCAGGGCTCCAGCGCGGCGCGCAATAGTTTCGCTGACTCGACCGTTGTCGAAGGTATCGCCGGCCAGCAGCACGACGTCGGCATTGACAGTGTGAGCAGCGCCGAGCACGTGCTGGAGCCCATCGAGACCGTGGTACTGGCCGGGCGTGATGTCGTCGTCGATGTGGAGATCGGAGCTGTGCACGAGCACCACGGCGCGCTCGTCCTGCCTCGGCGATAATGACGGCATGGCGACTCTTATCCGATCTTTAGGCGAGTTTTAGCAGGCAGACACTCGCTGGCGTCAGTTGCCGCTATGAGCCCAGTCCCAATACAGCTTGCGCGCCTTCAGCATCATTGGACCCGGTTGTAGCTCGCGTCCCTCGATCCGATTGACGGCCACCACCTTCGAGTTGTTGCCGGTCGAGAACACCTCGTCGGCATCCATGAAATCCGCGACTTTGAGGGTGGTTTCCTCCACCTGCACACCGGCGCCACGCAGCAGGTCGATGGTGCGTTGCCGCGTGATGCCGGCGAGGAATGTGCCGTTCAGTACCGGCGTCTTCACCACGCCGTCCTTGACCATGAACAGGTTGGATGTTCCAGCCTCAGCCACGTTGCCGAGCATGTCGAGCACCAGCGCATTGTCGAAGCCGCGCGACTTGGCTTCCATCACCATGCGTGCGTTGTTGGGATAGAGGCAGCCTGACTTCGCATCGGTCGGCATGGTCTCCGGCGAGGGACGGCGGAATGGCGACACCGTCACGGAAAAGCCTTTTGGCGGGTTCATCGGCGCCACATAGAGGCAGAGCAGGAACCGCGTCGTCTCCGGATTGGGCGGGATCGATGAGCCACCGACACCACCATCGTCAGCCCAGTACATCGGCCGGATATAGATCGCTTCTTTTGATGCGAAGCGTTTGAGGCCGTCTTTCACCAGGCCCATGATCGTCTCCGGCGTATGCGTCGGCCGGAGGCTCAGTGCCCGTGCCGAGCGATTGAGTCGTTCGCAATGCCGGTCGAGATCAGGCGTGACGCCCTCGAAGGCGCGCGCACCGTCGAACACAGACGATCCGAGCCAGAACGCATGTGTGCGTGGTCCTGCGACCAGCACGTTACCTGTGTGCCAATCCCCGTCGAGCCATGTCCAGGTCTCTGACATCTTCGCCATGTGTATTCCCTCTGTGCCGCTGCCTGCAGTAACTCGTACTCAGCCTTGCGCCAGTTGCCGTGAAATCGCGTCGCGGATCTCCTTGGGGATGGCTGACGGTCGTCGCGCGTCGAGGTCGAGTTGCACGCCGGCCTGCACCATCGACGCGATCTCGCGTCCGTCGGCACCGGTCATGCGATGCACGTACTTGAGCGAGGTGTTGCCGAGATGGGCAACGGTGGTGCGCACATCGATCCGGTCGCCGACTTTGGCGCCGGAGACCAGGTTGAGATCGAGCAGGAACGTCGAGAAGCCCCGGCGGTTCTGCTGCATATAGGTCGCGGTCATGCCGATCGAGGTGAGGAAATGCATGCCCGCTCCCGAGAAGCGATGCACGTAGTCTGGCAAGGACAGCACACCGTTGTCAGCAATCTCCCAAGGCTTGACCCGGTCGCGCGCAGTCAGCGATCCAGCCATAGCCTTGGCGATCGTCGGTGCGGGGATCTCAGGGCCAGGCCATGTGATAGCCAGAGCCTGCAACCTTTTGCGGCTGGCCGCCGTGATCGCGGCAGGCAGCGTCAAGGTCTCGGCAACCCAGGTCACAACGGTGCCCGTCGTCGAATCGATCACCTGATGTCCGAGCTGCAGCGTCGTCGTATCGATGCCAACCACCGCGCTCTGCATGTGGAAGGCGGCACCTGCCCGCAGTTCATGCTGGAAAGTGGCGACCATGCGCGAGGCACCGGTGCCCACGGTGCGACCCAAGGTTTCGCCTTCGCCGATCAGCTCGAGGTACGTCCGCGTCGCGTCGGCGAAACGGTCGAAGTAGTAGGCGATGGTAAAATGCTCGACGATGTCGCATTCCCAGGCGCTGACCGTGCCACGGTAGCTCTCGATCCACTCGGTCATGCAGGGTCTCCGGTCAGCTCGCCATCAGGGCACGGGAATTCCCGCACAGCTCGCACATTCGCACCGCCACCGTCCACTAACGGATCGCCGCATCACTGATGGTCTGTGCAGCGGCGGGCGTGCCGCCATCGACCAGGTGGCAGGCGACCCGATGCCCCGCTGACAATTCCCGCAGTGCCGGTTCCTCTGCCGAACAGCGCGCCACCGCGAATGGGCAGCGGGTGTGGAAACGGCAGCCGCTGGGCGGATTGAGCGGCGAAGGAATCTCGCCCTTCAGCACCACCTCGTCGGTCAATTGCCCCGGCTTGGCGATCAGCACTGCCGAGAACAGAGCTTTGGTGTAAGGATGCTGCACGTTCTCGAACAGCGCGCGGGTCGGTGCCTGCTCGACGATCTTGCCGAGATACATGACGACCGTGTGGTCCGCCATGTGCCGCACGGTTGCGAGATCATGCGCCACCAGCAGGTAGGCGACGTTGTCGGCGGCCTGGATATCCTTGAGCAGGTTCATCATCTGCGCCCGGATCGAGACATCCAGCGCCGAGATCGGTTCATCGAGCACGATCAGCTTCGGCCGCGAGGCGAGCGCTGCAGCCAAGGCCACGCGCTGGCGCTGCCCGCCGCTGAACTCGTGCGGATATTGCTGCGCCTGATCGGCGCGCAGTCCCACCTGGCCTAGCAATTCGCGCACGCGCGCCTCGATCCGCGCCTTGTCCCAGCCATTGACGATCAGGCTTTCGGCGATGATGCGGCCAGCCGTCATGCGCGGATTGAGCGAAGACCAGGGATCCTGGAAAACTGCCTGCACAGTTGCCCGGAAGCCGCGCAATGCCTCGCCTTCGAGACCATGAATTGGCACATCATCGAGGCGGACCTCACCGCTGGTCGGCGCCTCAAGGTTGAGGATCATGCGTGACGTCGTGGTCTTGCCACAGCCGGACTCGCCCACCAGACCCAACGTTTTCCCCGCCTCGATGCTGAATGAGATGTCGTCGACGGCCTTCACGTGGCCAAGCGTCTTCTGGAACATGATGCCTTTGGTGAAGGCAAAATGCTTCTTCAGGCGATCGACCTGCAGCAGTGGCCCGGTGCTCATGGCGCAGCAAGCCTCCAGCAGTCGGCGGTGTGGTCGGGCCCGACCGCGGTGGTGCCTGGATACGTGGCCCGGCAGCGCTCATCGGCGAGCGAGCAGCGGGCCGCAAACCGGCATCCCGCTGGCAGGTTCATCAGCGACGGTGGCTGCCCCTCGATGGTGGCCAGCCGGCCTGCATCCCCGGTCATTTTCGGCACCGAGGCGATCAGCGCCTTGGTGTAGGGATGCGACGGGCTGTCGAACACCTGCGCCACTGGTCCGCACTCGACGATACGGCCAGCATACATCACGGCGACACGGTCGCACATGCGCGCCACGACACCGAAATCATGCGTGATGAACAGGATCGCGGTGCCGGTCTCGTGCTGCAGCTTTTTCAGGAGCTTCAAGTATTGCAGCTGGATCGTGACGTCGAGTGCGGTTGTCGGCTCGTCGGCGATCAGCACCTCCGGCTCGCCGCTGATCGAGATGGCGCCTACCACGCGCTGCTTCATGCCGCCGCTCATCTGGTGCGGATACTGTCCGATGCGTTGCTCCGGGGCTGCGATCTCCACGCGCCGCAACGCCGCCACGGCCTCCTTCATGATCGTTGCCGTCTTGCCGCGGGTGCGACGGTAGATAGCCTCGCGCAACTGCTCGCCGATCGTGAACACGGGGTTCAGCGATGTCTGCGGATCCTGCAGGATCATCGAGATCTTACGACCGCGAATCTCGCGCATCTCGTTCTGGCTGCGCTTGAGAATATCCTCGCCGTTGAGACGGATGGAGCCGGCGACTGTGCGCGCGCTCCCTTTCGGCAACAGCCGCATGATCGAGAGCGCAGTCAGGCTCTTGCCGCAACCGGATTCACCGACCAGTCCCAATACTTCGCCGCGCCGCAGATCGAAACTCACGCCATCGACGGCCTTCACCACGCCACGGCGCAGGAAGAAGTGCGTTGCGAGGTCGCGCACTTCGAGCACGGTCTCCTTGTTGACGGGCGTGCTCATAGCTGGCGCAGCCTTGGGTCGAGCCGATCGCGCAGCCAGTCACCGAACAGATTGACGGAGAGCACCAGCAGCGTGATGGCAATGCCGGGGATCAGCGACACCCACCAGGCCTCGGCGATGCGACCGCGTCCTTCCGATACCATGAGGCCCCAGGTGGGCGTTGGCGGCGGAATCCCTGCGCCCAGGAACGACAGCGACGCCTCCGCGATGATGACGACCCCGATATTGAGCGTCACCAGCACCATGAACGTGTTCAGCACGTTGGGCAGGATGTGCGTCAGCATGATGCGCGGCGTCGAGCAGCCACGAACTTTCGCGAGGGCCACGAAATCGCGCTGCTTCAGGCTCAGCACCTCACCTCGGATGACGCGCGCAAAGCTCGCCCATAGCAGCAGGCTGATCGCAATCACCAGCGTGGTCAGGCCCTGCCCCATGGTCACCGCCAACAGCAGCGCGAACAAGATGGCTGGAAAGGTGAAGGCAGCGTCCACCAGCCGCATCAACACGTTCTCGATGATGCCGCCCATGTAGCCTGCCACGACACCGATCAGCAGCCCGATGCCGCCGCCCGCTGTCAGGGCAAGCAGCGCCACCAGCAGGCTGACGCGGGCGCCGTAGATCAAGCGGCTGAGAATATCGCGGCCATAGGCGTCGGTGCCGAGGATGTACTTCTTGTTGCCGCCGTCCATCCAATAGGGCGGCAGTAGCTTGTCGCGCAGCGTTTGCTCGATCGGGTCCATCGGCGCCAGCAGCGGCGCGAAGACGGCCATGATGAGCATGGTGGCGATGATGATGACGGGGATCCAGGGGGCGCGGCGCATCGCTCGTCCTCACGTCATACGGATGCGCGGATCGACATAGGCATAGAGGATGTCGACCACGAGGTTGATGGCGAGGATCAGTATGGCCTTGAGGATGATCACGGCCTGCAGCAGCGGGAAATCGCGGTAGATCACCGCTTCGTAGGTGAGTCGTCCGACGCCGGGCCAGGCAAACACCGTCTCGGTCACGATGGCACCTGTGATCAGGTTGCCGACGAACACGCCCCACAACGTCAGGATCGGGATCAGCGCATTGCGCAGGCAGTGCTTCCAGATCACCACCCGCTCGCTCAGCCCTTTGATGCGCGCGAGCTTGACGTACTCGGTTTCCAGCACTTCGAGCATGCTGGAGCGGGTCAGCCGCATGAAGCCCGCCGTCAGAAAGGTGCCGAGCGTGATCACGGGCAGCACGTAGTGTTCGGGCCCGCCCATGCGTCCCGAAGGAAACCAGCCGAGCTCGACGCTGAAAAAGTAGATCAACACGATGCCGAGCCAGAAGTTGGGTGTGGCCACACCAAGCACGGCAACGGTGCCGGCGGCACGGTCGAGAAAGCGGCCGCGATTGAGCGCTGCCACAACGCCGAGCGGGATGCCCACCACCATGGCCAGGATGAGTGCCCAGGGGATGATGGCGAGTGTGTTGGGGAGGCGCGAGAAGAAAACCTCGACGGCCGGCTGGCGCATGCGAATCGAGGTGCCGAGATCGCCTTGCAGGGCGCTGCCGATAAACGCAACGTATTGCGTGAACAGCGAGCCATCGAGGCCCAGTGTTCGGATCAAGCGCTCGCGATCCTCAGCGGTGGCATCCTCCGGCAGCATCATGTCCACGGGGTTGCCCGTCAGCCGCCCGAGAAAGAACACCACCGTCGACACCAGCACCAGCAGCACAAGGCCTTGCAACAACCTGCGAACGATGAAGCGGCTCATGCGCAGGTATCCTCGAAGCCCACATTCTCACACCATTCACAGTGGCGGCGACGTCCGGATCCCGGTCACTTCTTCTTCCACGGCTTCTGGTCCGGGTGCGGCACACGCTCGAACACATCGCCAAGCTCGTGCCGGCCAGGAATGGCGGCAAATTCGCCGACCTTCTTGGTGTTGATGGCGTAATAGCCCATGCCCTCGATGATCGGGATCACGATCCACTGGTCGGCGATGAGCTGCACCATCTGGTCGTTCAAGGCCGTACGTTTGGCGGGATCGCGTTCGTTGATCACGTCCTTGTAGATGTCGTTGAATTTCTTGCACAGCTCCGGGCAGTTGTCCTTGTCACCGAGCATGCGCTCGCTGCTGTCGGGGGCAAACGCCGAGTAGTAGCGCCAGGGTGCATCTGGCCGGCCGGCCGTCCGGTACATCGAGGCCCAGCCCGTCAGGTTCGGCTGGTCGCCCTTCTGCAGCGGCGGAAAGGCGCCCCACTCGTAGTGCTTGACGGTGACCTTGACGCCGATCTTGGTCCACATGTCCGCGATCACGGTGCCGATGTTGACCATGAATTGCGTCCCCGGCAGCGCGGTATTGGCAAACTTCAGCTCGAAGCCGTTCGGATAGCCCTCTTCGGCCAAGATCTTCTTGGCCAGCGCCGGATCATAGCGGTAGTTCTCATCAGACCATTTTTTCCAACGGTCGATGCTCAGGCTGTCGGTGTAAGCGAAGGTGGAGAAGGGGCGCGGCACGTCGGCTTTGCCGGCCATCACGTGCTCGATCACCTGGGCGCGATCGATGGCCAGTGACAAGGCCTGCCGCACGCGCACCTTGGTGATGGGATCGTCTTTCACCGACGGCCGCCACACCCCATAGAACTGGAAGATCGCCTGCATAGTGGCGGGCACGGTGAGCACTTCCAGACCGCCACGGCCGGCCCCGAGCACGGTCTCAGGGCTGATCGATGCGATCGCGGCCTCGCCCGTGCGAACCATGGCGACGCGGGTGCTTTCTTCAGGGATCTGCAGCATGTGCAACTGCTTGAAATGCGGCCGGCCGCGCCAGTGGGCATAATCCACGGCTTCGAATTCGATGCGATCGCCGGGCACGTTGCGCAGGAACTTCCAGGGACCGCTGCCGATCGGTTTCTTGCGGAATTCCTCCTCCCCGACTTTCTCGAAATAGGCCTTCGGCATGATGGCGCCCTCAGGGGCCACGGCGCGACTGAGGGACGGCGGCAAGCCGATCTGTGGGCTTGTCGTATTGATGCGCACGGTAAGTTCGTCGACCACGTCGATGCTCTTGATTGAGCGACGCATGGAGCCGGCCGCGGCAGCCAGCGATTTCGGCGACATCTGCCGCTCGAGGCTGAACTTGACGTCGTGGGCGGTCAGCGGATCGCCATTGTGGAACTTCTGGCCTGGGCGCAGGTAGAACGTCCAGGCGAGGCCATCGGCTGACATCTCCCAGCGTTCGGCAACGCCGGGACCGACGCCGCCCTTCTCCAGGTTGAAACCAACCAGACTGTCGAACATGGCCGCTTGGTAGACCGCATTGCCGGGGCGCCCCTCGAGGATCGGGTCGAGGGTTTGGGCGGCCAGCGATTCGACGGCGAAAATGAGCGTGCCCTTCTGGGCCGGCGGCGACTGCGCCAACGCCGTGGCAGCCAGGGCGAACGTGAAGAGTGTCGTCGCGACACCCGCTTTGCATTTACGCCACAGCATGACGAGTGAACTCCCCGAATGCGAAATCCCACCGCTCGTTGTGTCTGAGCGGGGAAAGTATCCTTGAGGGCTGGCGCGCGTGTCAATGTTGCGCCAGCGAAGCGAGGGTCGGGTCCCAGCAGGCATGATGGCACCGACATGCGGACCGGTCGGGCGTGTGCACTGCAGCATGAGCGGGTCAAGCTGAGCGCCGTCGCGCGCCGGGCCGACCGTAAACCGCATTCTGAAATCGCATATGGGTGACGCGCCCGCGGCACACGTTTGCCGCTACCCGCTCGCGAAAACGCGTGCCATACTTTCGCTCCGTCGTTGCCATTCACGGACCGCCTCTCGAGTCCAAGCCGGGGCGGCTCGCGCAGTGATCACGCTCCGTCAAGCGAGGGATGCCACATGCCGCAGGACACGCCTTACACGCCCGTTGCTGACACGGGTGCCCGCGCCCTCTACGAGAAAATGGAGGATCGGATCCTCGCGCGTGATCAGGTCGGCGCCAGCGAGGCCTACTACGGACTGGTGAAGCTGGGGCGGCCGTTGCCGGAGATCGTCAACGAAGGCGTCCGCATCCACGCGCCGCTAACGCACGTGCCCTATCACGAGCGCATCGACCAGGGTTTCGTGAACTTCGTCAATAATGACCATTGCCTGCTGTCGGCACGTGCCACCACGCACCTGACCAAGCTGCTGCCGGCCCAGCTGGCCGGCCTGCCGATGGCCCAAACTGTCTGGTACATCCCGACCGGCCTCGACATCTGGAACCAGAAGATCAACAAGGCGCCGGGCCACTACGCGCGCAGCGGCAAGCCAATCGAAGGCAAGCCGGTAACCCCCGTGGTGCATTGGCCGGATCAAACGGCCGAGCACATCGAAGGCTCGATCGACGACAAGCTGGACCGCTGGCTGGACCTCGTCCATCGCGGCCATGTGCTGGAGGCCTATCGCGTCTTCCTCGGCATCATGCAGGAGCCCGCGCATCGCAAGGCAGCGCTGGCGCAGATGTGTTTCGCCGGTCTGATCGATCTGCAGGACCGCGTTTATCTCAACCGCTCATACACCACGGGCCACAAAGCCTTCCGCGCCCGCGCCACGGTGGAGCTTGGCAATTTCGTCGGCTGGGACAACGCACACCACGTGCTTTACGCCGGCGCGCTCGACATCGCCGTTGGCCCGCGCTGGTATTCGACCTACGAGATGGCGTGCAATTGCATCACGCATTACATCGAGAAGCAAAAGATCTCGGCTATTCCCTATGGCGGCGCGACATCCAAGGAAGCCGAGATCCTGCGCCAGACCAAGCCGCTGTCGAAAGACGAGGCGGAAGCCTTCCTGGACGTGGTTCTCAATGGCCATGAACCCGCATTCCAGGAGGCGTTGAGTGCACTGCTGCTCGCCGGTAAGGGGCCGCGCCAGATTCTCGACGTGCTCCAGATCGGCGGCGCACAGGTACTTCTGGCGACGCAGGACACGCTGAATTTCTCGATTCCCCAGCACTGCTACGAGTATCTCAACACGCTCGGCTGGTTCTACGACACCTTCGAGCATGCGCAGCGCCTGAAGCTGCTCTATGTCGCCACGTCCTATCTCAACCGCAACGCGTGGCACGGTCGCCAAACCAACGACTATCGCGAGATCAGGGCCGAGCTACCCGCCGGCGCGTCATCGAAGAACCCGGCCGCCATGCTCGAGCACATCGTGGCGGCGACCGTGGCCCTCGATGGCCCGCAGGCGATTGCCTGGACGCGGGCTTATCTTGCAGCCGGTGGCGACACGGTGCCGTTGACCCAGCAGTTGGCGCTGTGTGCCTCGCGCATTGGCAACGATCCGCACAACCAGGAACTTGGCCAGTTGCTGCTCGAGGACTACGCCAAGAACCGCGCCTTCGACCGTGATCGACTGCTGCTGGCTTGCGTGCAGCACACCGCCGTGCATCGCAAGTATGGCGACTTCCTCGAATCGAGCCGCCGCTATGGCAAAGCCATGGGTCTGGCCGGACTGCAGTGAGGGAGAGGCGGGCGCGAGGGGTGGTTTGCGGCAGCCTTCACGAGGCGCGTGGACGTCCCGCGCCCACTCGTGACACCTCTTACGCCGCTCGGAACAGGCGCACCGCCTCGTCGCACTCGAAAAGATAAAGCAGCATGCGCAGCGCCTCGCCGCGGGGTGAGGTGAGCCCCGGATCCTTGGCCAGGATCATCTGCGCGTCATCGCGGGCGGTAGCCAGCAACTCGGCAAAGCCCGGCACGTCGGCAACGCGAAACTCGGGCATGCCCGATTGGCGAGCGCCCAGCACTTCACCGCCACCGCGCAATTCGAGGTCCTTTTCCGCTATCAGAAAGCCGTCCTCGGTCTCGCGCATCATTTCGAGCCGCTTCCGCGCGGTTTCGCCGAGCGGTGGCTTCCACGCCAGCATGCAATAGCTTTGCCGGGAGCCACGCCCGACGCGACCGCGCAGCTGATGCAACTGGGCGAGCCCGAAGCGCTCGGCGTGCTCGATCACCATCACCGAAGCATTGGGCACGTTGACGCCAACCTCGATGACCGTGGTGGCAACCAGCAGCGACAGCTTGCCCGACGAGAACTCGGCCATGACCTGATCCTTCGCCGCGCCGCTCATGGCGCCGTGCAGGATGCCCACCTTATCGCCGAAATGCTGCGCCAGATGCGCGTGCCGGGCTTCGGCTGCTGCCAGCTCCGACACCTCGCTGGTCTCGATCAGCGGGCACACCCAATAGACCTGCGCGCCTTGCGCCACGGCGCGTTTCAAGCCCTCCACGACATCCTCGATGCGCTCGGTCGAGACCAGTGTCGTGGTCACGGGCTTGCGGCCCGCCGGTTTCTCGGTGAGGCGTGAGACATCGAGATCGCCGTAGTGCGTCATGAGCAGCGTGCGCGGAATGGGCGTCGCGGTCATCACCAGCACGTTGACGCCCTCAGCGCCGCCTTTGGCCTGCAGCGCCAAGCGTTGATGCACGCCGAAGCGATGCTGCTCGTCAATGACCACAAAGGCGAGATCACGGAACGTCACGTCGGGTTGGAAGACGGCATGCGTGCCAATGAGAATATCGACCTCGCCGGCGGCGAGCTTCTCCAGCAGAATGCGTCGCGGCTTGCCTTTCTCGCGTCCTGTCAGCAAGCCGATCGTGAGGCCTGCTTTCTCGGCGAGCGGCGCAATGGTCTCCGCATGTTGGCGCGCCAGCACTTCGGTTGGCGCCATCAGAACGGCTTGCCCGCCGGATTCGACGGCGATGGCCATCGCCATGAGTGCCACCATGGTCTTGCCCGAGCCGACGTCGCCTTGCAGCAGGCGCAGCATGCGCGTTGGCGCCGCCATGTCGGCGGCAATCTCGGTCATGGCGGTGCGCTGGGAATTGGTGAGCGAGAACGGCAGGGCGTCGGCGAGGCGTGCGCGGATGCGGCCGTCACCGATCGTGCTGCGGCCGGGTCGCGATTTGTTGCTTTCGCGCACAAGGCCCAGCGCCAGCTGCCCGGCCAGCAATTCGTCGTAGGCGAGGCGCAGCCAGGGCGCGGCCCCCGGCGACACGTCGCTGGCGTCCTTCGGCGTGTGCAGACGTCGGATCGCCTCGCTGAGCGATGGCCAGCCGCGCTCAGCCAGCCATTGCGGTTCCTGCCACTCCGGCACCGTCGGAATGAGGTCGACGATCTGGCGAATGGCTTTGCCCAGGACTTTTCCCGAGAGCCCGGCGGTCAGTGGATACACCGGCTCGATCAGCGGCAGGTCATCGCGGCGCTCGGGCGGCACGATGTAGTCGGGATGCGACATCTGCAGAATGTCATTGTAGCGTTCGACGCGTCCCGAGACGTAGCGGATCTCGCCGACCGGCAATTGCCGCTCGATGAAGCGATGCTCGGCATGGAAAAACACCAGATCCAGCCGCCCCGTGTCGTCCTCGCAGGCGATCTTGTAGGGCGCCTTGGTATTGCCGCGCGGTGGTGCCCGGTGCTTGAGGACACGCACCTTCAGCGTCGCAATGGTCCCTGGCGTGGCGCCGGCGATGGTCGGCTCGGCGCGGCGATCGACGACGCCGGTCGGCAAATGCCAGAGCAGATCGACCACCCTTGGCTCGCTGATGCCCGGGGGCAGCCGCAGCGCCTTGCGCAGCAGCACAATGAGCCGCGGGCCGATGCCGGTCAGGCTTTCGGCGGAAGCAAACAGCGGATTGTACGAGGCTGGCCGCATGTGACTCGAGGGTTCGGGGCAACAGGTTCGGGACGGGTCCAAACGGGGCCTTCCCTGGCCCCAAGTCCAGCGCTATACCACGCGCCACGGGACAGATGACAGGCGGGCCGTGTGAACCACGGGGCCGCCTTGCCGCGTTGCTGTGGATAGGTCCACCAACCCAGGGAATCCGCGACATGACTGAGCCGCCAAAGCCGCTCGAGGAGCGCCGCCGTCGCGCCCTGTACCGGGCCAAGCATCGTGGCACCAAGGAAATGGATTTTCTGCTGGGCCGCTATGCCGAGGCGCGGCTTGCGGCCATGGACGAACCTGAAATGGACGAGTTCGAGCAGTTTCTGGCGCTGCCCGATCCCTCGTTGCAGGTGTGGCTCATGACCGGCGAGGGGTTTGACCGCAGTGCCTTCACGCCGCTGATTGCGCGCATCCGCGCCTTCCACGGCCTCGCCGAAAAGGTTGGCGCAGCGTGACAGCGGCGGCAAAATCCAGGCCGGCAGCTGGCCCAGAGGTGCTCACCGGCGTGCCTGAGGGCTACGACGGCTTTGTGCTGGCGCAACTGGCGGCGGAGACCTCGGCGCGGCTCGGCTCGCCGCAGGCCATCCTGCATATTGCCCGTGATGATCGACGCCTGGGTGAACTCGAAGCGGCTCTCGCCTTCTTCTCGGCCAAGACCAAGGTCATCGCGCTGCCGGCCTGGGACACCGTGCCTTATGACCGTATCGGGCCCAACTCCGAGATCGTGGCCAAGCGCATCACCTCGCTGGCCATGCTGGCGGCCGGATCGCGCAAGGAGCCGACGGTGGTTCTGACCACCGTCAATGCGGTATTGCAGCGCTTGCCGCCGCGTGACTTCATCAAGCGCGCCTTGAAGCAGATCGCACCGGGACAGCGCATCGACCGCGCCGAGCTGATCGACCGCCTTATGCGTGCCGGCTTCGTGCGCACCGGCACCGTCATGGAGCCCGGCGAATATGCCGTGCGCGGCAGCCTGATCGATCTCTTCCCGCCGGGTCGGCAGACCCCGGTTCGCCTCGATTTCTTCGACGATACGCTCGAGGCCATCAAGAGCTTCGACATCGAGACGCAACGCACCGCCAAGGTGGTGCAGCGCCTGCTTCTGACGCCAATGAGCGAGGTGGCCTTCGGCGAGCACGGCACCAGCCGCTTCCGGCAGGCCTACATTGCGGCTTTCGGCGCCAACAAGGAGGGCGATCCCCTCTATGAGGCGGTCAGCGCCGGGCACCGCTATCCCGGTGTCGAGCACTGGCTGCCATTGTTCCACGACCGCATGGAGACGCTGCTCGATTATTTGCCCGAAGCGCCGGTCAGTCTCGATCACATGGCCGGTGGCGCCATCGCCGATCGCCTGATGCAGATCAAGGAGCATTACGAGGCCCGCGTCGATGCGCTGGAGGCGACCAAGTTCGGTGCGCCGCCGTACAAGCCGTTGCCGCCCGAGCGCCTCTACATCTCGGAGGGCGAATGGCAACGCCTGCTCAACGCGCGCGAATGGCGGTTACTCACGCCGTTCGATCAGGGTGATGATGCCTCACCGGGCGCATCGGTGCGGGCATTCCGCGGCCGCAGCGGCGGCAATTTCGCGACGGAGCGCACGGCTGAAGGCGGCGATCTCTTCGGCGCTGTCGTCGCCCGCATCAAGCAATTGATGGGTCAAGGCAAACGCGTCATCGTCGCCGCCTGGACCATTGGCGCGCGCGAACGCTTGACCACATTGCTCACCGAGCATGGCCTCGCTGATTTGCGGCGCATCGAGAGCTATGACGAGGCACTGACCATTCCGGCGACGACACCGATGCTGGCTGTGCTGGGCCTCGAGGAAGGTTTCGAAACGCCGGATCTTGCCGTCATCGGCGAGCAGGACATTCTCGGCGACCGGCTCGTGCGCCCGCGCCGCAAATCGCGCCGCGCCGCCGATGTCATTACGGAGGCCACCTCGCTCTCCGTCGGCGATCTCGTCGTGCACGCCGATCACGGTATCGGCCGCTTCGTCGGCCTGCAAACGATCACGGCGCTCGGCGAACCGCACGATTGCCTGGAGCTGCACTATCACGGCGGCGACAAGCTCTATCTTCCGGTCGAGAATATCGATCTGCTCTCGCGCTATGGCTCGGACGAGACCACTGCGGAGTTGGATCGACTGGGCAGCCTCGCCTGGCAGGGCCGCAAGTCACGCCTCAAGAAGCGCCTGCGCGAGATTGCGGGCGAGTTGATCAAGATCGCGGCGCTGCGGCAGTTGCGTGAAGCGCCCATCCTTGCCCCACCAGCTGGGGCTTTCGACGAGTTCGTGGCGCGCTTTCCCTATGAGGCAACGGAGGATCAGGCCAGCTCCATCGATGCCGTCATCGAGGATCTGGGTTCAGGCCGCCCGATGGACCGTCTCGTCTGCGGCGACGTCGGTTTCGGCAAGACCGAGGTGGCGTTGCGCGCCGCGTTCATCGCCGCCATGGCAGGCTTGCAGGTCGCAGTCGTCGTGCCGACCACCTTGCTGGCGCGGCAGCATTACAAGACGTTTTCGACCCGCTTCCAGGGCTTGCCACTGCGCTTGGGTCGCGCCTCGCGCATGGTGCCGACGAAGGAGCTGGCTGAGGTCAAGACCGGTATGAAGGACGGCACCATCGATATCGTCGTCGGCACGCATGCGCTGTTGAGCAAGACGGTTGATTTCGCCCGGCTCGGCCTGCTGATCATCGACGAGGAGCAGCATTTCGGCGTCGGTCACAAGGAGCGCCTGAAGCAGCTGAAGGAAGAGGTGCACGTCCTCACGCTGACGGCGACGCCAATTCCGCGCACGCTGCAGTTGGCGCTGAGTGGCGTGCGCGAACTCTCGCTGATCACCACGCCGCCCGTCGATCGCCTCGCCGTGCGCACCTACATTTCGCCCCTCGATCCCGTGATCCTGCGCGAAGCCTTGCGCCGCGAGCGCCATCGGGGCGGGCAAACGTTCTATGTGGTGCCCCGCATCGCCGATCTCGACGATGTCGGGGAGTTCCTGGCCGAGCACACGCCGGAACTCAAGGTTGCCCGCGCGCATGGCCAGCTGGCGCCGACGGAACTTGAGGACGTCATGACCGCCTTCTATGAGGGCCAGTATGATGTGCTGCTGTCGACCGCGATCGTCGAATCCGGCCTCGACATTCCCAACGCCAACACGTTGATCGTGCACCGCGCCGACATGTTCGGCTTGGCACAGCTCTATCAGCTGCGTGGCCGCGTTGGCCGCTCGAAGATTCGTGCATATGCCTATTTTACGACGCCGGTCGGCCAAAAGCTCACGGAAGGCGCCGAAAAACGCCTGAAGGTGCTGCAATCCCTCGATACCCTCGGCGCTGGGTTCTCGCTGGCCAGCCACGATCTCGACATTCGCGGCGCCGGCAATCTGCTCGGCGACGAGCAGTCCGGGCACATCCGCGAGGTCGGTTTCGAGCTGTACCAGTCGATGCTGGAGGAGACGATCGCTTCGCTCAAGGGCGGCGATCTCGAGGCTGCCAACGAGCAGTGGAGCCCGCAGATCCAGCTCGGCACGCCCGTGCTGTTGCCCGAGAGCTATATTGCCGATTTGCAGGTGCGGCTCGGTCTTTACCGCCGCTTGTCGAACCTCAAGACGCGCGAGGAAATCGACAATTTCGGCGCCGAGTTGGTCGATCGCTTCGGCATGTTGCCGCCGGAGGTCGAGCATCTGCTCGACGTGGTCGAGATCAAGGCGCTGTGCCGTCGAGCTAGCGTGGCATCGCTGGATGCCGGGCCGCGCGGCGCCTCGATCGTGTTCCGCAAGGGGCAGTTCACCAATCCCGATGGCCTGGTGAAAATGATCGCGGCCTCGAAAGGCATGGTGAAGGTGCAGCCGGACATGAAGCTGGTCTTCCGCGCCGAATGGGACAGCGCCAACGCCCGCCTCAAAGGCGCTCGCGGGCTTGTTGCGGAATTGGCCCGCCTTGCGGACGCAGCCTGAGGTCGGCTCAGAGTCCGAACTCCTTGCGCCAGGCGGCCGGCAGGCGGCCCAGACGCTGGCGCACAGCCTCGGCCTGCGGGCGGTAGGCTTGGCGCAGTTGCTCGCGCACAGCCTCGGGGAGGGCGGCCTCCTGGCTGCGATTGAAGCGACGGCCGAGCTCAGAAAAATAGTCGGGGCTGAAACCGGCCCCGATGAACTTGCACACCTGTTGCAGTGATTTCAGCCGATCCTCGTGCATCTCCTCGTAGAACAACGGCAGGACCTGGTCGGGCCGGAATACGGCGGCCATGTCGTCGAGGGTCATGGCATAGTCGCCAAGCTCGCCGAAGCGCGGCTCGGCCAGCATGGTCATGAGCGCGTCCGTCGACTGTCGAGTGGCATCGAGGCCGCGCACCCGGCACTGGTGCAACACCTGGCTCCAGGTCCGTTCCACGGGATTGCGCATGATGAACATGACGCGGGCATCCGGCGAGAGCCGCTTGATGTGCGCGAGCCCCTTGCGGCCGAGAATGGCATACTCAGGCGTGATCTCGCCGGCAAAGCGCTTCGGGCCGCGATGATGGAACAGCCCCGCATACCAGGCGTCGTCGATGGGGTTGCCCATATAGTGGCGATACCAGGCCCACTGGCTGCGGTGTTCGGTGAACTGGTTCCATTGCGTCCACATACGCTGGTGGTACTTGCGATAGCGCGAGCGGCGCTTCTTGGGGCTCAGATGCTCCGTGATGCCGGCGACGTGGTCGAAATAGTGGATCTCCTTGACCGGCGTCACGAACAGATCGGGATGCGTCGCCAGCATGCGGGCGAGCCAAGTCGTGCCGGACTTCTGTGCCCCGATGCACACGAAGTAGTTGTCGATGACCGGGCTCGTCATGGCGCTCCAGGGGACACTGGCGTCCGAATCCACCGCCTGCTCGCTCTTAGCGCCCGGCTCTGGCCCTGGCAACGCGGCCAAGGTCGCAGGTCCCGGATGGTGGCACGAGGGCCTCAGTAGCGGAATTGCTCCGAGAGGATGCGCTCGGCGAGGCCGTGATCGGAATCGAACATCATCAAGAGCTCGATATGTCGGGCCGAAGCAATCTGGACGTGGGTCACCGAACGCGTTTCGGCATGGTCGGCGACGGCGCTGACCGGCCGCTTGTCGGATTCCCGCACCTCGATGCTGATCGTGGCCGTGTCGGGCAGCAGCGCACCCCGCCACCGTCGGGGACGAAACGGGCTGATCGGCGTCAGCGCCAGCAACCGGGCCGTGATCGGCAGGATGGGGCCGTGCGCGGACAGGTTGTAAGCTGTCGAACCAGCCGGCGTCGCTACCAGCACGCCATCACATATCATCTCGTCGAGTCGCTCCTGGCCGTCGACCGTGATGCGCAGCTTGGCCGCCTGGTAGGTCTCGCGGAATACGGATACCTCGTTGATGGCCAAGGCCTGATGCTGGGCACCGGTCTTGTCGGTCGCCGTCATGGCCAGGGGATGAATGCGCGTGGTCTCCGCCCGGGCCAGGCGGCCGACCAGATCATCCTCGCGATAAACGTTCATCAGAAAGCCGATCGAGCCACGGTTCATGCCGTAGATCGGGATGCGGTCGTGCATGAAGCGGTGCAAGGTCTGCAGCATCAGGCCGTCGCCACCGAGCGCCACAATGGCGTCGGCCGTCTTGGGATCGGCATTGCCGTAGAGGGCGGAAAGCCGTGTCAAGGCGGCCTGGGCCTCGATCGAGTCGCTGCCGACGAAGGCGATCCGCTCGAACGTGGTGCGCTTTTTTGCCATGCTTGCGGTCCGCCGGTCTGTTGGGCCGCCGGGGATCCCGCGCGGCGGCTTGGAAGCTCGCCCATGTGCAGCGCAACAGCAAGCCCGGAGTTCACGGCATCATGAGCGAAGTCGTTGTGATCTATGCAACTTGTCCTTCACCTGCGGTAGCCGAAGCCATTGCCGGTGACCTCCTCGCGCGCCGTCTGATTGCCTGCGCGAACATTCTGCCGGGCATGACGGCGCTCTACGTGTGGGAGGGCAAGCTGTCGCGGGACCATGAAACGGTGATGATCCTGAAAACCACAGCGCTGCTCGCCCCGTCGGCCATTGCGGCGGCGAAAGTGCTGCACCCCTATACCAATCCAGCCTTCGTCGTGCTGCCGGTGGCGGGCGGTTCGAACGAATTCCTCGCTTGGATCAGCGAGGTAACGGCACAACCCGTGTGACGAGCAGGCCGCAGTGTGCCGCGGTTTCTCCCTGATTGGCACCCATTGGCGACGAAATCCAACGCTAGACGTGACCTTGGGCTGTCGCCGGGAGTCATGCGTTCAATGTCGAAGCTCAGAACTCAGGGTGTGGCGGCCCTGACCATTGTTGGTCTTGTCGCCGCTGCAACGATTGCCACCGATGCCGAAGCCCGAGGGCGTGGCGCCAAGCGAGACAAGGTGACCGAGATCATCGTGCACGCCACCGGCGGGCCGTTCTGCAAGGGCGGCAAAGTGGTGTTCTCGCCCGCCGGCACTGTCGCAACCATGAAGCGGTTCTTTGAAGCCAGCGGGCAGGTGTCGATCCATTACATCATCGGGCGGGACGGCGAGGTGGCCAAAAGCGTACCCGAGGACGAGGTGGCAATTCACACCGTCGGTCATAATGATCGGGCCATCGGCATCGAATTGATTAATGCCGGCGATGGCCGTGAGCCCTACACGAGAGAGCAGATCGAAGCCCTGATCAAGGTCATTCGCGGCGTGCAGGGCCGGTGGCGCATCCCGCTGTCCGAGATCAAGGGCCACGAGGACGTCGACAAGTCCACGTTCGCGTGTGGGGGGCAGCAGGCCCGCCGCAAGCAGGATCCGGGACCGCTCTTTCCGTGGGAGCGCTTCCGGCAAGAACTGCTGTTGGCCGAGAAGGCCGGCGCGCAACCAAAACGGAACTGAGCGCGCGGGGGACGTCCGGAACTGGCGCCGCAGCCAGCAAACTGCTAGAGGCTCAGGTCTCAGCAGAGCATGGCAGGTGAGGCCCCTTTGACCCGCACGGCAACGATTGCGCGCACGACCAAGGAGACGGCGATTACGGCCACCGTCGACCTCGACGGCAGCGGCGCCTACAAGATCTCGACCGGCATCGGCTTTCTCGACCACATGCTGGAGCAACTCGCCCGCCATGCGCTGATCGACATCACGCTGGAAGCCAAGGGTGACCTGCATATCGACTACCACCACACCGCCGAGGATGCCGGCATCGTGCTGGGCCAAGCCGTGGCGAAGGCGCTGGGTGACCGGGTCGGGATCACCCGTTATGCCTCTGTCGAGCTGCCGATGGACGAATGCCTGACCCGGGTGGCGATCGATGTTTCGGGGCGGCCGTATCTGATCTGGAACGTCACGTTCACGCGACCGAAGCTTGGTGAGATGGATACGGAACTGTTTCGCGAATGGTTCCAGGCCTTCGCGCAGAACGCCGGCATCACGCTGCACGTCGCTAATCTCTACGGCGAGAACAATCACCACATCGCCGAGACCTGCTACAAAGGTCTGGCCCGGGCGCTGCGCCAAGCCATCACGCCCGATCCACGCCAAGCCGGCCGGGTACCCTCGACCAAGGGGACTTTGACGGGTTGACGCGCCGGATGCGTAATGGGCATCCGAAGACGCAAGCAAGAGAGCACGTCACCATGATCACCTACACTGTGCATGAGCCACCCGATACGCCCGCCGATCGTCTCGACCGGGCCGACAGCTTGGCCTTCGTCAAGGATGGCTTTTCGATCTGGGCCGCGGCGTTCACGCCGTTCTGGATGCTGGTCAACAAGTTGTGGCTGGCGCTGGTGTTCTATCTCTCGGCCCTTGCCTTGATCGAGGTGGCATTCTGGGCCCTGGGCCTTGGCCAGCGACCGGCTGCCATCCTGATGGGCGCGCTGCATCTGATCGTCGGCTTCGAGGCCGACAGCATCAAGCGCTGGACGTTGGCACGGCATGGCTGGAGCATGATCGGCTCGGTCAACGGCCGCAACGCCGAGGATTGCGAGCGGCGGTTCTTCGAGACTTGGCTGCCCGGCATTCCGGCAATCCGGGCGAGCGCACTGAGCGGCAGTTCCATTGCTGGCGATGGCACGTCTGGCCCCATGACGCGCCCCGAAGCGCAGCGTCCGAAGGGTTGGCGCACGCCGCGCATTCTGGGTGGGTTGCGATAGCGCACGCACGCGCCGGACGCGCAGTGGGCATCCGAAGGCGTAAAGAGCGACAGTCAACAGACGGACCAGAGAATGCCGCCCGGTTGGTACTGGGCAACTGAAGGGCCAGAGAGAATGCAGCGCGTCGTCATCATCGACTATGGCTCCGGCAATCTGCACTCTGCCGCCAAAGCCTTCGAGCGGGCGGCGCGCGAGTGTGCGGCGAATGCGACCATCAGTGTCACGGCGAGCCCCACCGAAGTGCTTGCCGCCGACCGTATCGTGCTGCCGGGCGTCGGAGCCTTCGCCGACTGCAAGCGGGGGCTCGATGCCGTGCCCGGAATGCGTGGGGCACTCGAAACGGCGGTGCGCCAGCAGGGCCGCCCGTTCCTCGGCATCTGCGTTGGCATGCAATTGCTTGCCACACGCGGCCTCGAGCATGTGACGACGGATGGCCTCGACTGGATCGGCGGCGAGGTGCGCGTGCTCGCCCCGACGGACCCGGCGCTGAAGATTCCGCATATGGGCTGGAACACGCTGACCGTGGCGCGCCCGCATGCCTTGCTCAAGGACCTCGCCACCGGTCCGGCAGGTCTGCACGCGTATTTCGTGCATTCCTATCATCTGGCGGCGAAGGATCGTGACGACATCATCGCCGAGACCGAGCATGGTGGGCCGGTCACGGCCCTGGTCGGACGCGACAACATCGCCGGCACCCAGTTCCATCCCGAGAAGAGCCAGAAACTGGGCCTTGGACTGATCGCCAATTTCCTGCAGTGGAAGCCTTGACCTTACGGCGAGCGCCTTGACGACGACCGACTGCCGTCCCCGCAGCAAGCTCCCCTGAGCCTGTATGCAGTTCGCTCGCAATCGGGCTATGCTCGGGTCCAAGCGATCACATAGCTGACAATTTCGAGGAGGCGCCGCATGGCAAAGCTGAACGTCAACGGTCGGGCACTCGATCTCAAGGTCGATGCCGATACGCCCTTGCTGTGGGCGCTACGCGAACAGGCCGGGCTCACCGGCACCAAGTATGGCTGTGGTGTCGCGCAATGTGGCGCCTGCTCGGTGCACATCAATGGCGAAGTGCAGCGCTCATGCTCGATTCCGGTTGGCTCGCTCAAGCCGACCGACAAGATCGTCACCATCGAGGGTCTCGCGCCGAAGGCCACGCACGCCGTGCAGAAGGCCTGGGCTGCTCTCGACGTTCCCCAATGTGGTTATTGCCAGTCGGGCCAGTTGATGGCGGCGGCAGCTCTGCTCAAGAAGAAGCCAAAACCGACGGATGCCGATATCGACGAGGCCATGACCAACATCTGCCGCTGCGGCACCTATCAGCGCATTCGCGCTGCCATCCACATGGCCGCCGGCGACATTGCCGGGACCGGTGCGAAGAAAAAGACCTGAGGAGCGGCAGCCATGACCAGCAGCAAACAATCCGTATCGCGCCGCCGTCTTCTGCTCGGCGCGGCGGCGACCGGTAGCGGTCTCGCCGTCGGCGTGCCGCTCACCGATGTGCCGCGGGCTTTGGCCCAGAAGGCTGTGCCGGCAAAGGCGCTGGCAACCAAGCCCGACGAGATCGGCGCCTGGGTGGTCATCATGCCCAACGAGGAGGTGATTGTGCGCGTGGTGCGCTCCGAGATGGGGCAGGGCACGCTCACGGGGCTCGCCCAGCTGGTTGCGGAGGAACTCGAGTGCGATTGGAAGTACGTGCGCACCGAGATGCCGACACCCGGCCAGAGTCTGGCGCGCAAACGTGTCTGGGGCGAGTTCGGCACCGGCGGCAGCCGCGGCATCCGTACCTCCGAGCAATACGTGCGCCAAGGTGGTGCCGCCGCACGCACCATGCTGCTGCAGGCCGCCGCCGCGGAGTGGAAGGTGCCGGTAGCCGAGCTGACCGTGGACAAGGGTGTCATCCGGCATGCGGCATCGAAGCGGCAGATCACCTACGGCAAGATCGCGGCGGCGGCAGCCAAGCTACCGGTGCCCGATCTCAAGACCATTCAGCTCAAGGATCCCAAGTCCTGGAAGATCGCGGGCAAGCCGCTGAAGCGCCTGGACACAGCCGAGAAGCTCGATGGCCGCAAGGTCTATGCCATCGACGTCAAGTTGCCGGGCCTGCTCAACGCCGCCATTCGCGCCTGTCCGGTGTTTGGTGGCACGCTGACCAGCTATGACGAGACGAAGATCAAGGGCATGCCCGGCGTGCGGCACGTGGTGAAGGTCAACGAGCGCACGCTCGCCGTGGTCGCCGATACCTGGTGGCAGGCCAAGAAAGCGCTCGATGCGCTGCCGATCGTGTGGGACGAGGGCCCGCACGCGAAAGCGTCAAGCGCCACCATCGCGGCCTTTCTCGCCGAAGGCCTGACCGCACCGGGCGACTATGCCAGCAACAAGAACGGCGATGTGGCGGCAGCGCTCGCGGGGGCGGCGAAGAAGGTCGAGGCCGTCTATGCGACGCCGTTCCTGGCGCATATCTGCATGGAGCCGATGAACTGTGT
The DNA here is from genome assembly GCA_046154645.1 of Hyphomicrobiaceae bacterium. Classification (GTDB taxonomy): domain Bacteria; phylum Pseudomonadota; class Alphaproteobacteria; order Rhizobiales; family Hyphomicrobiaceae. The sequence goes on along the minus strand of JBJXDZ010000047.1, from coordinate 50,360 downwards.
CGCCCGCGTCACCGCCGACAAGGCGGAGGTGTGGGTGCCGACGCAGAACGGTGAAGCCTCGCTGGCAGCCCTGGCCGAGGTTGCCGGTCTCCCGCTCGAGAAGTGCGAGGTCTACAAGCACGATCTCGGCGGCGGCTTCGGCCGGCGTGGCGGCACCCAGGATTACGTGCGCCAGGCGACCAGCATCGCCAAACAGATCCCCGGTGTGCCGATCAAGCTGATCTGGAGCCGCGAAGAGGACATGGGCCAGGACTTCTACCGGCCGATTTCCCAGTGCCGGATGGAAGCCGGTCTCGATGCTGCGGGCAATCTGACGGCGCTGTCGATGCGCATTTCCGGACAGTCGATCAATGCGTTCTCGAACCCGTCGGTGATCAAGGACGGCAAGGACACGCGCCAGCTGCAAGGACTGACCGCGCAGCCGAGCGATGCCTACATCGGCTATACCGTGCCGAACCTCGCCATCGAATACGCCATGCGCAACACGCACGTGCCGGTCGGCCCTTGGCGCGGCGTCAACACCAACCAGAACGCGGTCTATCTCGAGTGCTTCATCGATGAGGCGGCCAAGGCAGCGGGCAAGGACCCGCTGGAGTTCCGCCGTGTCCTCATGGGCAAGCACCCGAAGCATCTGGCCGTGTTGAATGCGGTGGCCGAGAAAGCCGGCTGGGGCAAGCCGCTGCCGGCCGGCGTGCATCGCGGTATTGCGCAGTTCAAGGGTTATGGCAGCTATTCCGCCGCCGTCGCCGAGGTCTCGGTCAGTGAGCGCGGCAAGCTCAAGGTGCACCGCTTGGTGTTCGCGCTCGACAGCGGTCACGTGGTCAACCCGGATCAGGTCGAGGCGCAGGTCGAGGGCTCGGTTGCATTTGGTCTCGGCGCCACGCTTTATGGCGAGAGCTCGGTCAAGGATGGTCGCATCGTCGAGCAGAACTTCGATACGCAGGAAATGCTGCGGCTCGCTGAAATGCCGAAAGTGGAAACCGTGCTGGTGCCCTCCGGCGGCTTCTGGGGCGGTGTTGGCGAGCCGACGATCTGCGTCGTGGCGCCAGCCGTCATGAACGCGATCCACGCCGCGACGGGACGACCGGTGCGCGCACTTCCATTGAAGAACCAGAAGCTCAGAGCCTGATCAACGACGGGGGCGCCATCATCATGTGCCTCTGCTGCCTGTCCGGGAAGGAGACGGTGCATGGCCATTGTGCTGCAGGAATCCTTGCGTGCCGTCTTCTATGCGCCATTCTATGCTGCGCTGGCGCTCGATGCCTTTCGCGAGGAGGGGATCGAAGTGTCGTTCGTCAGCGCGGCGAGCCCTGACGTTGCCGCTCGCGGTCTCAACGATGGCACGGTACATGTCACCTGGGGCGGCCCGATGCGCGTCAACCAGACGTATGCGCGCGAGCCCGATTGCGACATCCGGTGCTTCTGCGAAGTGGTGACGCGGGATCCCTTCTTCCTCGTCGGGCGCACGCCAAATCCCGGCTACCGGCCGCAGGATCTATTGGGTTTGCGCGTCGCCACGGTCAGCGAGGTGCCGACGCCCTGGATGTGCCTGCAGCACGATCTACGCTTGGCCGGGGTCGATCCCACCAATCTCACGCGGGTCGCCGACCGCAGCATGGCCGACAACGCCGCTGCACTTCGCCGTGGCGATGCCGACGTCATTCAGATTTTCGAGCCGTTCGTCGAGGACCTGGTCGAGTCAGGTGCTGGCCATATCTGGTACGCGGCCGCCACGCGCGGGGCGACCAGCTACACCACATTCTATGCCCGAGCACCGTTTCTGGCGGCGCACGGCGACGACTGCGCACGGCTGGTGCGCGCCATCTACCGCACGCAGAAGTGGTTCAACGCCACGCCGGCGGCAATGATCGCCGGCATCATCGCGCCGTACTTCCCGGCCGTGCCGGTGCCGCGCCTGACAAGGGCCATCGAGCGCTACAAGGGCCTCGGCATCTGGGGCCGCAATCCACGCTTGCCGCGGGTGGGCTACGACCGGTTGCGCGACAGTCTCGTCTCCGGGGGCTTCGTGCCAACGGGGACGCCGTTCGAGGTGGCGGTCGACAATACGCTCGCCGAACGCGTGATGGCCGAGGACCCGCCGCCGTTGGCGCGATAAGGGCTGGCGTCAGGCGAGCATGAAGGTCGCGCGGGCGGCGAGCAGCGCTGCCGCTTTGCTGGCGACATCGGCGGCCGACATGCCGGGCGCATAGAGTGCCGAACCGATACCAAATCCATTGGCGCCGGCAGCGGCAAACGCCGCCATGTTCGCCGCCGCGACGCCACCGACGGGAATGAGCAGCGTGTCCTTGGGCAGCACCGCCCGCCAGGCCTTGACCACGGGTGGCCCGAGCATCTCACCGGGAAACATCTTGAGGCCATCAGCGCCGAGGGCCAGCGCGGCGAAAGCCTCGGTCGGGGTCGCGACGCCGGGTAAGCAAATGAGGCGCTGAGCCTTCGCCGTCCCGATGACGAGGCTGTCCGAATGCGGCATGACGATCAACTTGCCACCGGCCAGGCGCACACGATTGACATCGTCGGGCGACATCACCGTGCCAGCGCCAATCAGACAGCTTTGGCCGAACGCGTCGGCTAGCCGCGCGATGCTCTCGAAGGGTTGCGGCGAGTTCAACGGCACCTCGATGACGGTGAAGCCGGCGTCGACCAGCACGCGGCCGATCGGGAGGGCCTCGTCCGGCGTGATGCCACGCAGGATGGCGATGAAGGGCAGCTTGGCCAGGGCGGCGCGGATCATGGGCGAGGGTCCTTGTGAGAGACAGTGAGGCCGACGGGCGCGGATCTGCCTGCCACGAACCCACTGGCCACGGCCAGATGCCATAAACCGCTGCTGGCAGCGGCATCGAGGACAGCGACGCCTGGATGGCCGACGAGTGCCAGCGCGCGCTGATAGAGCGCACAGATGGCCGCATCGCCGATCAGAGCCATGGGGGGTGATGCTGTGGTCGGCGGACCAGCCAGCGCCGAGCGGACCTCGTTGCCGATCAGCAGGCCGGACATGTAGTCGAGGCTGTCTGCGGGCGTGACTTCGCCCATCAGCACGCGGGTGCGGACGGAAAACAGCAAAGGTGCGAGTTCGGCGGTCTGGCTGCTGCAGGCGGCCCGCACGCCGTGCTCGAAGGCTGCTCCGGCGATGTCGCGCGGGCCAGCCGTGTCGCCGGTGTGGATGGTCGCGGCTTGGGCCGGTCGGCCGAGAATCGAGTGATCGCGCAGCACGGCGAACAGTTCGCCGGTCATGTAGGTCTGGAAGCTGGCGATGCGACCGTCCGCGATCGCAACCCACTTGCAATGCGTGCCCGGCAGGATCAGGCGGCAACCGCGTGCAAACTCGGGGTGGCGAGCCAAGGCGCCGAAGATCTGTGTCTCCTCGCCACGCATGACGTCTGGCGCGGCGCCCGCTGGCCCTTGGCCCGCCGTTCTGAGGCCCGGCACAATGAGCAGGCCGTCGGCATGGGCGCTGCGCTGTTGATCGCGCAATCCCTGCACCAGCGTGTCGAGGCCGGCCGGACAGGCGAGATAGGGCACCTCACGCCAGCCGATGGTGCTGCCGATCATGCCGGACACGATGAGCGGCAAACCGCCGTGGGCCGTCCGCCAATCGCCGACCGTCTGCGCCAGGGCGGCGGCAAAATTCCGATCAGGAACATTCAGCACGCCGAGCGGTGCCGACCGCAGGTGCAGAATGCTGCCGTCGCCGGCGAAGAGATAGGCGCGCAGTGTGCTCGATCCCCAATCGAGGCCGATCAGCGCTGGGACAGCTGGATGTATGAGCGATTTGGCCATGGCAGGAACCCGCGCTGCAAGCGTACATGGTGGGGGAGGAACCTAACGCAGAAGACTGCCGCTTGTCCCCGTGCGATGACGACCGCTGCACACCGGCCTTGATCGCAGCTACGGTTTCGTGATCGATTGCAGCCTGAATGCGGGCTCCCATCCGGGGTGCCGCTGCAAGTTCAATCGATATCCCAGCAAAGGACGTGTCAGCCATGGCAGCCAACAAGGTCGCGATCATCACCGGCGGCGGCACCGGTATCGGACGGGCGGCAGCGCTGCATCTGCAGGCGGACGGCTGGAACGTCGTCGTGGCAGGCCGTCGCAAGGACGAGCTCGACAAGACGGTCGGTATGGCCAAGGCGGGCGGCGGCAAAATGCTCGGCGTGGCGACGGACGTGACCAGCCAGGAGCAGGTCAAGCGCCTGTTCTCTGAGACCAAGACGGCGTTCGGCCGCCTCGACTTCCTGTTCAACAATGCCGGCATGGGCCTGCCCGCCGGTCCCATGGAGGACATTCCGCTCGAGAAGTGGAAGGGCGTGGTCGATCTCAATCTCACCGCCTGCTTCATGTGCGCGCAGGAAGCGATCCGCATGTTCAAGGAGCAGAAGCCGCAGGGCGGGCGCATCGTCAACAACGGCTCGATCTCGGCGCACACGCCGCGGCCGATGTCAGTGGCCTATACCGCCACCAAGCACGCCATCACCGGCCTCACCAAGTGCATTGCGCTGGATGGGCGGCCCTTTAACATCGCTTGCGGTCAGCTCGACATCGGCAACGCCGACACCAACATGGGTGGGCGCATGAAGGCCGGCGTGCCGCAGCCCCGCGGCGACATCATGCCGGAGCCGGTGTTCGACGTGGAGCACTGCGGCTCCGCGATCCGCTACATGGCGTCACTGCCGCTCGACACCAACGTGTTCGAGATGACCATCAAAGCGACGAACATGCCCTACGAAGGGCGCGGCTGATCTAGCCGTCCTCGCATCAATCAGCCCGTCGATCTCACACCGCGCGTCATTGGCGCCGCGACAGCAATGGAGACTGCCATGGACATCAAGACTGTTGCTTTCGTCGGCCTCGGCGTGATGGGCGAGGCGATGTGCCGGAACATCATCAAGAAGGGCAAATGGCAGGTTGTCGGCTTCGACACGAAGCCCGATCCAGTCTCCCGCCTCAAGGCCGACGGCATGATTGCCGCAGCGTCGCTGGCCGACGCCGTGAAGGCTGCCGACGTCATTCTCATGTGCCTGCCCGGCGGCAAAGAGGTGGAGGCTGTCGCGCGCGGGAATGGTGGCCTCATGGGCCTCGTGCGCAAGGGCCAGACCGTCGTTGACATGTCGACGGCGCCGCCGCGCCTCATGAAGGAACTGGCCAAGGAGTTTGCGGCCAAAGGCGTGGCCTTCGCCGATGCGCCCGTGGCCCGCACGCGTCGCGCCGCCGTCGATGGTACGCTGTCGATCATGGTTGGCAGCACGGCTGGTGATTTCGAGCGACTAAAACCCATCCTCGCCACCATGGGCACCGAGGTCACGCACTGCGGTGACGTGGGTGCCGGTCAGGTCGTCAAGCTCATGAACAACATGGTGGTGTTCGAGACCACCATGGCCATTGCCGAGGCCATCTCGATCGCCGAAGCCGCTGGTGTCGATGGCAAGCTGCTCTATGAGACCATGGCCAAGGGCTCGGCTGATAGTTTCGTGCTGCGCAATCACGGCATGAAACATCTGGTGCCACAGGATTATCCGACTGAGGCGTTTTCGGTGCGTTACGGGCAAAAGGACCTGGCTTATGCGCGGGAACTGGCCAAGGAGCAGGGCGTCAGCGCGCGCGGCGCTGATCTGGTCGCGGAGCTGTTCGAGGAGGCCGTCAAGCGCGGCGATGGCGATCGCTACACGCCCGTCATTCGTCGCGGCATGACCAAGAAGACGTCCTGATCCGCGGCACCGCACGGCTCAGGTGGCGGGCATGACCTCGGCGCGGGCCGGTCGTGTGCGCCGGCGCGCGGCCCGGCGCAACTCCGGCATCACCAGCAGCCCGACGACGGCGATAGCTGCCAAGGCGCCGAAGCATTGCAGGATGGCTGCCAGCGTCATCCGATCGGGCGGCGAATGAGCGAGCAGCAGCAGGCCCGCCGCGCCCACCGGGATCAGCACCAGGCCGCGCCCGAGCGTGATGCCGAACAATTCAGGCCGGATCTGGCGCAAGGCGATGGCGACATAAATCAGCGATGCCACTTCGCCCGCCACACCGGCAGCGGCAATGCCTTCGACGCCCCAGCCGAGGAGGGCTGCCGCCACCGACAAAGGCAGCGCCGAGGCGCGAATGAGGCCCGCCCAGAGCAGCGGTTTGGTAGTCCCGGCGGCCATTAGCGCCATGCCAGGCGGGGCCTGGATCATACGCACCGCCCACATCACCGCGAGCCACGCGACCACGGTATCGAGGCCGCGATAATTGGGTCCGAAGGCAATCGCCAGCGCGGTGCCGCCGATCAGCATGAACAGCATGAGATAGGCGGCAGCCAGCAGCACCGTGGCCTCGTACATGAGACGGTAGCGGTCGGTGAAGGCCTCGAGATTGTCGCGTCGGTCGGAGAGCAGCGGCAGCATCAGGGCATGGCCGACCTTGGCGGCGACAAGACCCGGCACCATCGTGACCATGAAGGCGGCAGAGTAGGCGGCAAGCGTCTCCATGCCGTAGGCGCGGCCGACGAGAAAGCGATCGGCCTGATAGACGATCATAAGTGGGAAAGCGCTGAGCCAGATCGGCCAGCCGAAGGCCAGGAAGCGCTTGATTCGCTCGCGGTTGAAATCGATCCGCCAGGAGACCTGGGCCAGCGCGTGCGACAGTTTCACCGCGCCCACCGCCTGCACCAGTGCGGTCCAGATCACCACATGCGGGCCAGGCGAGAGCCATAGCAGGAACGGCAACATCGCGAGCGCCAGGGCTTGCGAGCCAACCTCGGTGGCAAGATAAGATGAGTTGTCGAGCTGACGCTGGCGGCGGCGCTGGTCGAGATGGACGAAGCCGCGGATCAGGGGCACCAGCGCGAGGGCCTCGAACAGGCCGAGATGCTGCTCAAGCCGGAAGAAAGCCGTCGTCGGCCGCGCCGCCAGATAGAGGATGACGGCCGTTACCAAGCCGCGGGCAATCAGCAACGTGTGCGCCGTCGCCAGCATGCCCGCCTGCTCGCCATCCTCGGCCTGGACCAGCAACCGATCGGCGCCGATGTCGGACAGTGTCTCGATCAACTGCAAGGTGACGGTGAGGGCCGCCGCAATGCCGAAATCACCGCGAGAGAGGATGTAGCCGAGCGCCGCGTTGCGCGCGAACGAACAAGCTTGCGCCAGCGCGAAGCCGGTAAACAGCATGGCGCCCTGGCCCGCGATGCGGAAGGCCAGCAGCTTGCGGCGACGTTGTGCCTTCAGCGTCATCGTTGGTTTTGCCCCGGTCGTTTCGCGGCAGACGCCGGGTGCGACCAGCGGGTGCGACGCAGCAGACTGCTGTAGGGGCGCTCGAGGGTGCGGCCGAGCCAACGCTCCGGCGCGGGTGCGCCAAGGCGGAGCAGCGTGCAGGTGGTCTGTAGCCAGCGTGGTCGCAAAGCCGCCGCCCACTTGGCGCGGAAGTCGGCCTCGGCGTGGCGGAAGCTCTGGTCCTTGCGGCCGGGACTGAGATGGCGGAGATGAAAATCGATAACGTAGGCCGTATAGCCCATGATATCGGCGGCGAGGCAGATGTCGGCGCCGTAAAGATGGAAGCCGGTGAGGTTGCGCGAAAAGCCGACGCGCGCCTGCGCCTTCACCACCAGAAAGTTCTCATCGAGGCTCTGCACGCGTGCCGGCAGTGGGCCGACATGCTGGTTGTCGCCATGCGGATCGGAGATGCGCATGGCCAGGCGGCCGGGCCCGACGCCACCAGCGTTGCCGGCGACCGCCCAGGCGGGGTCAAGCGCCTCGAGGGCGGCGAGACGGCTATCGAGGACGGCGCGATCGTCCCCGAGCAACCGGACATCCTGGTGGCAGAGAATGACATAGCGGCCGTGGGCAGCAGCCAGCATGTCGTTCAGGGCCGCGTAGGCGGAGCGGGGGTTGGCTGTGGCGACGAATTCGCACTGGGGCTCGCTGAAGCCGTTGGTGCGGAAACTCGCGCACATGGCGGCATGTTGGGCCGGATCGTTGACCAGCGTCGCGATCGTGTAGACGGGCCGGGTGGCAACGTCGCTGGATTGTGGGGTGGAGATCATGGCGCTGGCGCGATCCGTGCGGAGCTTTGGGGCAAAAGGCTGTAAGCTGCGAGGCAGCGGCGGCTTCAAGTGGCGGTGGCCCGCTTTGTCGCCGACGGCACGTTGGCATGTGGCGATGCCTCGTAGCCCGCATACCATTCATCGCGCCGGCGCCAGATTTCGGCCCATTCCCGGGCTGTCGCCGCCTGCTGCGAGGTCGGCAGCACAATGGCTGCGAGCCCGTAGGCAATAGCCCGCGACAGCGGCCACGCCGCCTGCAGCGCCAGGCCGAGCGGTACCAATGGCGCCTGGAAGTGGCGCTGGATCAATGTCGCCTTGGCGGTGAGCAATCGCACCATCTTGTCCGCGCGGGCCGGTTCCGAGGCGCCGCCATGGTGCACGATGGTGGCGAGATCGGTGGTGCGCGGCTTGGCGCCGCGTGTTTTGGCTCGGAGACAAAGGTCGGCATCCTCGCCGTACATGAAATAGAGGGGATCAAAACCGCCGAGTTCGCGCCACAACTCGTGCTCGATGAGCAGGAAGCAACCGGACACGATATCGACGTTGCGCTCGCCGTCCCGTTGCCAGCCACCGTAAGCTTCGCCATTGAACACGGAGGTCTTGGGGGCGAGGCCGGTGAGACCGGCCGCGCGGCAAAAGAGGCGCCACGGCGTCTGCCGGGCCCAGGCCGAGGCTGGATTGAGACGGCCGTCAGCGAAGATGGTGCGGCCGCCCCAGATGCGCGATTGGCGACGTCGGCGCGCGAATCCGACCAGCTTGTCGATGGCGCCGTGGCGGATCTCGGTATCGGGGTTGAGCAGGAGAATGTATTCGCCTCGCGCTGCCCGGGCGGCGACGTTGTTGGCGCGGGCAAAACCGATGTTCTGCGTCAGCGGGATCAGTGTCGGCTTGGAGGCATGGGCTGCGACGGCCTGAGGCGAGCCGTCCGTCGAAGCATTGTCGATGACAATGAGTTCATAACTGACGTGCTGCGCCTCGCTCGCGATGGAATCGAGACACGCCACTGTCATGGCGCGCGTGTTGTAGCTCACGATCAGGATCGACAGGGTGGGTGGCTTGACAGTGGCCATCGGGTACAGCGTCTCCGGCGGGCGCGCATGGCTGTGCCCTCGCTGGCAGCGTAACGGTAAGGCTTAAAACTCGTGTTAAGCCTCTGCGTTCACTTTGTTCGGACCGCCGAGTGGGTATCGGACGGCGTAGGCGGCGAAGCGTTAACCAGGCGTTAATGGCAGGATGCCGATCCAGGTGGTGCGCGCACGCTAACGCAGGAACCGGATTGCCATCGCGCGACCGGCTCCAGCCTGCTTTGATGGTTTGCTGGCGCCGTGTCTGGCGCCGAACGGCTGGTCGAGTGTGGCAACAGACATGGCGTCGGGCGATACGGCACAGGGTCTTTCGAGCATTGGCATCTTCCGCGATCTGTCGGCGGTGGACCGGGCGGCCATGGAGGCCGAGTTCGAGAAGCTGGCGTTGCGGCGTGGCGACGTGCTGGTGCGACAGGGCGAGGAAGCCGACGACCTCTATATCGTCGTGACCGGCCGCTTCGAGGTGCGCCTCGCCGGCCGCGATGGCGTGGTGGCGGAGATCGGTCCAGGCTCGCCCATCGGTGAGATGGCGTTCCTGGCCGGCGGCACGCGCACCGCGACGGTGGTGGCTTCCCGTGACAGTTTGGTTCTGCGGCTCGGACGGGCTGATTTCGACCGGCTCTGCCAGCGCCTGCCCGGCATCTGGCGCACCCTGACGGCGACGCTGGCCAATCGGTTGGCTGAGCAGACGGCCGGCCGGCGGACGCAACTGGAACCGCCACCGCGCACGATTGCCGTCATTCCGGCCGGAGCGCGGCCGATTCCAGCTCGCTTTGTCCAGCTCCTGGCGTCGGCCTTTCAAGCCGTCGGGCGAACGGTGGTCGTCGACCGCGACACGTTCGAGGACGTGGTCGGCCGCGGCGTCGATCTCGCAAGCGGGGCTGCAACGGTTGCCCTCAACGCGCTGGAGGGGCGCAACGACGCGGTGCTGTTCATTGCGGATGCAACGCTGACGCCCTGGTCCGAGAAGGCAATCCGCCAAGCCGATCTGGTGCTCCGGGTTGGCCATGCTGAGACCATCACGCGTGAGCCCGTGGCGGAAAACGCCCATGAGCGGCTGGCGTCGTCCCTGCTCAGCCAGAGGGCGCAGCGGCTGGTGCTGGTGCATGAGCGCCGCCGCTCGCCGCAGGGCACGCGGCACTGGCTCGCGGGACGGCAGGTGCATCTGCATCATCATGTGGCGCTGAGCGACCGGATTGATGTCGACCGGCTGGTGCGTTTCGTCAGGGGGGAGGCGCTAGGCCTCGTCGCCTGCGGCGGCGGCGCGTTCTGTGCCGCCCACATCGGCATCTACAAGGCCATGCTGGAAGCCGGCATGGGCTTCGACATCATGGGCGGCACCTCAGGCGGCAGTGCCATGACGGCGGCCTTTGCCATGGGCTTGTCACCCGACGATATCGACCGGGTCACGCATGACATCTTCGTTACCAACCGGGCGCTGCGCCGCTACACGTGGCCGATCTACTCGATCTTCGATCACACCCACTTCGATCGCCAGGTGGCGCCCTACTACAGCGGCATCGACATCGAGGACCTGTGGATTCCCTTCTTCGCCGTCTCGACCAACCTGTCGCGCTATTCGTTGCATCGCCACACGTCGGGCGACTTGTGGCAGGCCGTCCGCGCATCCGGCTCGATCCCTGCACTGCTGCCACCGACCTACACCGAGGATGGCCAGATGCTGGTCGACGGCTGCCTGCTCGACAACGTGCCGGTCCGCGTCATGCATGAACTCAAGCAGGGCCCGAACGTGGTGATCGCCTTCGAGGTGCCAGAGCTTGAGCGCTTTTCGGTCGATTACGACGCTTTACCGTCGCGGGGGCAGCTGGTCCGCCGCCTGCTGACACCGTTTCGGTCGGCACCGCTGCCTGAGGCGCCGGGCCTCGGTTCCGTGCTGCTGCGCAGCCTGATGGCCAACCGGCAGGAGTTCGAGCGGCATATGCGGGCAGACGATCTGCTGTTGGTGCCGCCGTTGCCCGACGACATGAGCATCCTCGACTGGGAACGTCATTCCGAATTGACACACGCCACCCATCTGTGGGCGGGTGCTGAACTCATTCGCCAGCGCCAGAGCCCGCATGCCGCCTTTGCCCGGGCGCGCGCCGGACTGCAGAACCCGATTGCGCGGGCCTACCGCCGCTCCCCGAAATTTGAGTAGACGTGATTTCGTAATTCCGCCGGCTGGCTCGTATATCCATCAACGGCCAGAATCGCCGTCGTCCGGGTGCGTCGATCCCGGGGTCGCAACAAGCCCTCGTCCTCCTGGCGCCAAGAGGTGATACCTCCTATGTTTTCCAGACGCACGTTCAGCTCAGCCGGCCTGGCCTCCGCGGCCAGCCTGCTCGTTCTCGGCACATCCGCTCGTGCTGCCGACCCGATCAAGGCCAACCCCCCTGCCAACGGAGCTTTCCCCGTGACCCGCACGCCCGAGGAGTGGAAGAAGATCCTCACCAAGGAGCAGTATTACGTCCTGCGCGACCATGGCACCGAGCGTGCCTTCACCAGCCCTCTCGACAAGCAGTATGGGCCTGGCCAGTACAACTGTGCCGGCTGCGATACGCCGCTGTTCATGTCGGACACCAAGTTCGACAGCCGCACCGGCTGGCCGAGCTTCTGGAAGCCGCTCGATAAAGCCGTCGGCACCAAGACGGATCGCAATTTCTTCATGGTCCGCACGGAAGTGCATTGCGCCACCTGCGGCGGTCATCTGGGCCACGTCTTCGACGATGGTCCGCAACCGACGGGCCTGCGCTACTGCATGAACGGCGTGGCGATGAAATTCATCCCCAGCACCGAGCCGGCAGCCGTGGTCGACAAGAAGTCCTGAACCGGACCCCACGTTTGCGCCGGGCATGTTCGCCGAAGCCCCGGCGCGGACCGATGCCACGTGTCCCCGTCACCATTGCCCCTGCGTTGCTCCACGCCGCAGCGGGCCCTGCCTTGGAGGAATGCCTATGACTCGCCGCTTGACGATGCTGGCACTGCTGCTGGCTGCCCTCGGATTTGGCCTCTCATTGGGGGGACCATTCGCGCAGACGGCCGCACCACCACCGCCGGCCAAACCCGCTGAAGGTCTTGAAGTCGCGACCTTTGCGGGCGGCTGCTTCTGGTGCGTCGAGGTCGATTTCGACAAGATGGAGGGCGTGGTCACTACGATCTCGGGCTTCATGGGCGGTACCGTCAAGAACCCCAGCTATCAGAGGGTAGTGGCGGGTGACACCGGACATCTCGAGGTGGTGCAGGTGAGCTTCGACCCGAAGAAGATCAGCTATCAGAAGCTGGTCATGCAGTTCTTCCGTACCATTGACCCCTATGACGATGGTGGCCAGTTCTGCGATCGCGGCCAGCCATACCGCACCGCCGTGTTCGCGCACAGCGACGCACAGCGCGCTATTGCCGAGCGCATCAAAGCTGATCTCGACAAGAACGGTCCCTTGAAGAAGCCGCTCGCGACACGCGTCCTCGCTGCGAGCGAGTTTACCGCCGCTGAGGACTACCACCAGGACTTCTACAAGAAGAGCCCGGGCCGGTATTATTCGTATCGTGCCGGTTGTGGTCGTGATGCCCGGACGGAGCAGCTCTGGGGCAAGAAGGCGACCAACTGAGCCTGTGGTTCAGCGGCGGCACCCACGGCGCAAGCGGTTGTCGGGTCGCCGCCCGACAGCCGCGATCGCAAGCGTTGCGCTGATCGCATTGATGTTGGTGGACTTGGTGTCGGGTCGCGAAAGAGCAGGTCTTGACCCGACCGAACGCGGGTTGCCTTGGCGTGCGGAGGTCGGCGTCAAGCCGGAGCGAAGCGCAGGCGCGACCCGACGCGACCCAGGAGGCCGGACCGACCGATGGCGTGTTGGCCCGATGGCGTGTTGGCGCTGGTCACGACGGCGCTGGACCGGCACACTGGCATGGCTCGGCAACCAGGGAGCGGAACCCATGATCGCGCTGTTCTTCGAAGTGACACCACGGCCCGGCCAGGACGATCGCTACCTGGAGATTGCCGGCGGCTTGAAGCCCGAGCTCGAGGCATCCGGCGGCGTCGCCTATCTGGACCGTTTCCGCAGCCTCAGCCGGCCCCGCACCATGCTCTCGCATCAACTGTGGGCAGACGAGGCCAGCTTGGCGCGCTGGCGAGCCAACGGGCGCCATTATGGGGCGCAGACGGCGGGCCGCCGTGAGGTGTTCGAAGACTACCGGCTGCGCGTTGGCGCGGTTGCGGCGGACATGGCGGGGCGGCTGGTTGCCAAGCTGGAGCCGGGGCTCACCTACAACGATACCGCGCGGACGCCTGAACGCTGGATGATCGTGGTGCGCAGTGAAGGGGCGTTGTTCCATCCCGATGGCATCGCTGGCGAGGGCTGGCGCAGCGTCTACAACGATAAGGCCTATGCCTTCGTCGCCGACGTCGCTGGGCGTGAGGTCGGAGAAGGTCTGATGGCCATGGCTGACCAGGACCCATGCGTCAGTGCAGCGCATCTGGTTCTGGTGTCCCGGGACTACGGGATGTTTGCTCGCGGCGAGGCACCGCAGTATTTCCCTCAGACCAAAGGCGCCTGACGACAGAGTCGGCGCGCCGGTCTGGGCCAAGGAGACCCGTCTGATGCGCAATTTCCATTTCCCCGGACGGTCACCCGTCATCGGCACCAAGGCCATGTGCGCGACGTCGCATCCGCTGGCCAGCGTGGCGGCCATCGACATGCTGAAGCAAGGCGGCAACGCGGTCGACGCGGCGATCACGGCAACGGCGGTCATGTGCGTGGTCGAGCCGGCCATGACGGGCATTGGCGGCGATTGCTTCGCGTTGATCGCCAAGCCGGGACAGAAGCCGATTGCGCTGAATGGCTCAGGCCGGGCGCCGAAGGCTGCGACCGTAGAGTGGTACCAGAAGGCCGGCATCAAGCAGATCGAGACGCAGACGCCGCATGCGGTGTCGATCCCGTGCTCCATTGATGCCTGGGCGACCCTCCTGAAGGACCACGGCCGCAAGACCTTCGCTGATGTGCTGGCACCGGCCATCGAGTACGCCGAGAAGGGCTTTCCGGTGCATGCCCGTGTGGCGCATGACTGGGCCACGCTGGAGACCAAGATCAAAGGCAATGTCGGCGCCACCAAGCACCTGCTGAAGGATGGCCGCATTCCGCGCGTCGGCGAGATCATGAAGTTCCCGGCGCTGGGCAAGACGCTGCGTCGCATCGCCGAGCAGGGCCGCGACGGCTTCTACACCGGCGAGGTGGCGGCGGACATGGTGGCGGAGCTGAAGGGGCTCGGTGGCCTGCATACGCTCGAGGATTTCGCCGGCCAGCGCTGCTCCTACGTCGATCCGATCTCGGTCGACTACAAGGGCACGACGCTCTACGAGCTGCCGCCCAACCTGCACGGCATCGTGGCGCTGGTGATGCTGAAAATCCTTGATCGCATCGGCGGCAAGCTCGGCGACGGCCCCGCCAGCACCGAGCGCTATCACGTGCTGATGGAAGCGGTCCGGCTGACCTTCGCCATGCGCGACCAATTCGTCGCTGATCCCGAGCGCGCCGACGTGCCGGTGGCGCATATGCTATCCGACGCCTTCGCCGACGAGCTTGCCAAGCGCATCGATCGCAAGGTCCGCAAGGCGGATCTGGGTCCCATCCCCGAGCCCAAAGGTACCGACACCATCTACATGACGGTGGTCGACGGGGACGGCATGGCGGTGTCGTTCATCAACTCGATTTTCTCGGGTTTCGGCTCGGGGCTCGCGACGCAGAAGACCGGCGTCGTGTTCCACAACCGGGCGCAGGGCTTCGTGCTCGATCCCAAGCATCGCAATTGTATCGCCCCGGGCAAACGGCCCATGCATACGCTGGTGCCGGCCATGGCCTATCGAGACGGCAAGCCGTGGCTGTCGTTCGGCGTCATGGGCGCCAATTTTCAGCCCATGGGGCACGTCTATGTCATGAGCAACATGCTGGACTACGGGATGGACCCGCAGGAGGCGCTTGACAATCCGCGCGTGTTCTTCGAAGGCGGCAAGCTGTGGGTCGAAGACTCGGTGCCAGCCGACGTCGCCAACGCGCTGAAGGCCATGGGTCATCCGGTCGAGCGCCGGCCGGAGCCCTGGGGCGGCGGCCAGATCGTCATGTTCGACCGCGCCAACGGCACCCTGGTCGGCGCCTCCGACCCGCGCAAGGACGGCATGGCGCTCGGGTATTGAGGTGGCTGCCATGGCCGACGCCGACCGCCGCACCGTGCGCCTGCGCATCGAAGGCCACGTGCAGGGCGTGGGCTTTCGCGCCTGGGTGGTGGCGACGGCCGGGGCGCTGGGGCTCGACGGCTGGGTTGCCAACCGGCGCGATGGTGGTGTCGAGGCCGTCATTGCGGGGCCGCAGGACAAGGTCGCTGCCATGATCCAAAAATGTCACAGCGGGCCGGTTTCTGCGTCCGTGGCCATGGTCAAGGAGTTCAATGAGGCGCCTCTGGAGGTTCCCGGTTTCACTGTCCGGCCAACGAGATAGGATGTTTGGTGATGGCACAGGTGATGGGCCGGCGATGCGACCCTCGGCTGCGGCAATTCGGCTGGACTAAGGCGTAGCAATGCCCAAAAGAGGCATTACAACGTTGCAGCAATGATTCGGGAAGCGGAGTTCCCTGCCATGACGTTTCGCGCCTCGGCCGCGACTGCGGCAATGCTTCTGACGCTGTGCTTGAGCGTCCAGTCGGCCTGTGCGGTGACCATCACCAACCGTGACGACAAAGACCACAAGCTCACCATCATCGAAGAGGATGGGGCGAAGAAGTCGGACCATGTCCTCAAGGCCAACCAGGTGCTCGAGAACTTGTGCGCCAAGGGCTGCGTCATCCGCCTCAACGACAGCGAGGAGGACGAGTACGAGCTGGAAGGCAACGAGGCGGTATCGATCGAGGAAGGCTACCTCTACTACGATACCCCCGAACCGCCGGCTGAGACACCTCCCGGCGCCACGCCGCCGGCCGGGACGCCTCCGGCAGCGCCACCTGCCAAGAAGTAGCCGCAGGCCTGATCTCGCCCGTTCGGCCCGGCCTTGGGGTGGGACACGCCATTTGCGGTTGTCCGCGCGCCGTCTCAGCGCTTGGCAGGAACGAAGCGACGCCCAATATAACGGACATGACTATTGAAATGTCCATGCGGGTCCTCATTGCAGCGCTGGTCTGCGTCGCCTCGCTGACGCCGGCCAAGGCACAGTACGACCGCGAAGGCCGGTACGTGCCCTCGCCCATGGGCGTGCCGGCCGATCCCTATGCCCGGCCTATTCCGCAGTATTCGGGGCGGCCCGGGGAGGCGACCGGCACGCCGATCTGGCCGCGCGGTGCCATTCCGTCACCACCGCCTATTGCGCCCCTGAAGCCTCGGGAACCGGCGGTGATCTATCCCAATGCGCGGCCGGTGCAGGTAACGGCCGAGACCTGCGACAAAGGCTGGTCGAAGGCAACGCGGCTCACGCCTGTCGAGTTCCGGCGATACTGCAGCCGGCTGCGCCGGAGATGAGGCCAGGCTGGGCCTAAGGCTCCAGCCACACCCCGTCGAAGCGCCAGTTGTTGGAGATACTGTTCGCGTCGGCGGCCTGCACGGCTCAGGCTCGGCGGCGCACGCGGGCGATCGCATCACCGACGACGCGGCGCGCGGGGGCGGGGAGGCTTTCGATGGCGGTCTTGACGTTGGCGCGCATGCCAAGGATGCCACGCACGTAAACGCGGCCAGCGAATGTAAGTCCAACGGCATGATCGTTGACGAGCACGGTGCCGTCGGCGAAATCCATCTTGTATTCGTGCTTCGGCGCCAGCAGGTCGAAGGTGGTGATGCCGCTCGCGAAACAGTTGGCGATGGCATGCTCGAGCAGCAGGCCGCCGACGCCGCATTTCTCGAACTTGCCGGCGAACACGGCGACATGCAGGAAGCGGTGCGTGCCGTGGTCGAGCACGATCTGCATGGCGGCGATTTCGTTGCCGCTGCGCAGCGCCATGACCTGGCAACCGACCGGTCGGCCGCGGCTGTGGGCGGCGTCAGCGAAGAAGGCGGCGAAGCGAGGATCGGCGAGCGTGGGGGCAACGCCGCCCTTGCCTTTCAGCTGTGCCCGCTTCAGGCGGATCGCATAGTCGGCGAGGTGGGCTGCCAAGTCGGTGCCGCTCAGTTGCTCGAAGACGACGCTGCCGCGCTCTTCCAGCCGGCGCATGTGACGACGGCGGTTCTTGCGCCGCTTGGACGGAGCCCGGCTCTCGTAAGCCTCGTAGTCAGGTGCATTGGCGAGGCTCATGTAGGGTGCCTCCTCGCTGTCGATGATGTCGGCATGGCGGGCCACGAGCAGCGGCGCGATCTGGGCGTCGGCGCGCACCTTGCGCAGGTTAGCGACGTCGGCGCCGGTGGCCTTGACCGCGAAATCGAAGGCTGCAGCCAGCGTGGCGAGGTCGGCAGCCTCGGGCGCCGCGATGGCGTCGCCATATTGCGACACCGGCTCACCCATCCAGGAGAGCTGGCGCAGGCCCGCGATACGCGTCATGGCCAGGGGCAGGATCAGCTCCAGGCGGCCTGCGCGGCGGCCTGTGACGATGGCGAGGGTGGCGCCACGGATGCCAGGGCGGGCCGCGTAGTGCTGGCACCAGTGCCAATGCCAGTTGAAGGTCTGGAACACCTGGTGCGGCTGCAGGCTGCGCGCCAGCAGGCTGGTCCATTCGGCTTCGAGGGCCTCGAAGCCTGCCATCGTGTCGATCAGGGTCATGTCGAGGCGCATGGGCGCCGCTTGGGCCGTGTCGCCGGTGCTCAAGCTGAGAGCCAGATCCGGCGCGGGCGATGCAAGGGGATTGTCGAGGCGCTGAAATAAGGCGTTGGCCATGCGTCGTCTCACTTCCGGGAACAGGCGGGCTCGGGAAGCGAGGGAGCAAAAGCTATGCCATAACGATTTCGTGACCGGGGTATGGGCGCGCCCCCGTGCGCGGTGGCCTGGACGCGGCCTTGGGCGGGCTCACAGCCAGGCGATCTCGACCAGGGCCAGGGTGGCGAAGACGCCCGCTACCAGCCAGAGCACGGCGCGGCCACGGCGCAATGGGCCGCCTTGTCCCAGAATGAGCAGGGCGCCAAGGCACGCAACACCGGCCAGGTTGATGGCGATGGCCCCGCCGAGGCCGAGCCCGCTGCCGGTCTTGAGCTTGACCTCGACAAAGGCGGCGGCGGCGATGCCGATCAGCACGCCGCCCAGCAGGCGCGGCCAGAATGGACTTTCGGCCGGCGGCAGGCCGAGCGCACGGGCCAATAGTCGGGGCGCGAGCAGCAGCAGCAGACCGCCCGCCAGTTTGACGATCACCTCGATCCACAGCAACTGGTGCGCCATTGGTGTTCTTTCAGCCCGCCAGCAGGATCGGGTCGGGTGGCGCCTTGCCGAGGATGAGGTCTGAGGCCTTGTCGGCGATCATCATGGTGGCGGCGTTGAGGTTGGCCGACAGCATCGTTGGCATGATCGAGGCGTCGATGACGCGCAAGCCGTCGAGGCCGTGCACACGCAACTGGTCATCGACGACGGCGAGGGGATCGGTGGCCGGGCCCATGCGGCAGGTGCCGGCGGGATGAAAGGTAGTGGTGCCCCGCTCCTTGGCAGCGCCAAGCAGCTCGTCGTCCGACTGCACCTTGGGGCCAGGGAAATCCTCGTGCGCATAGTAAGGCTCGAGCGGCTTGGTCTTGAGCAGGCTGCGGGCGAGCTTCATGGCAGCCAGCAGCACGCGGCGGTCGGAGGCCTCCGCCAGGTAATTGGGATTGATCACCGGCTTGGCGAAGGGGTCGGCCGAGCGTAGGCGCACGTAACCCTTACTATCGGGGCGCTGCTGCCAGGAGGCGACCGTCATGCCAGGCTCCCTCTCGAGCTCGCCCTGCACACCCTCGCGGTAGCTCGCCGGCGTGAACGTGAGCTGGATGTCGGAGTTAGCAACGTCCGGGTGCGAGCGCCAGAAGGCGTAGACCAGCGTCGGCGACAGCGACAGAACGCCCTTGCGCGTGAGCGCCCACTTCGCCACCTCGCCGACCAGATTGAGCCCACGCACGCGCTCGTTGATGGTCTCGATGTTCTTGACGCGGGCGACGAAGCGGGGCGCGTAGTGGTCCCGCAGATTCTCGCCAACGCCGGCCAACCCATGCTGCATCGCGATGCCATGCTGGCGCAATTGCTCGCCCGGCCCGATGCCCGACAGCAGCATGAGCTGCGGCGAGTTATAGGCGCCGCCGGAGAGGATCACGTCCTTGGTGGCGCGCACCTCGATCTCACTGCCGCCGCGGCCGCCACGGGCATAGCGCACGCCAACGGCACGCTTGCCTTCGAGCAGGATGCGAGTGGCGTGCGCGTGGGTGCGGATGGTCAGGTTCTTGCGGCTCTTGGCGGGATGGAGAAAGGCCCGCGCCGCGCTCATACGGCGGCCGTTCTGGATGGTGCGCTGGGCATAGGCAACGCCCTCCTGGGTGGTGCCGTTGTAATCGGGATTGCGCGGGATGCCGGATTCAACGGCGCCGGCAATGAAGGCCTCGCACAGGGGATGAATCCAATCGCAGTCGGAGACGGTGAGGGCGCCATCCTTGCCGCGGAACGTCGGGTCACCCTCGCCGAGGCGGTTCTCCAGGCGCCGGAAATAGGGCAGCACGTCGGCGTAGCCCCAGCCGCGATTGCCGAATTGCGACCAGGTGTCGAAATCCAGCCGCTGGCCACGGTTGTAGACGTTGCCGTTGATGGACGATGAGCCACCCAGCGTCTTGCCGCGGGGCGCGTGGATGCTACGCCCGCCCGTCCACTCAGTCGGTTCCATGGCGTAGAGCCAGTTCACCTTGGGGTGGTAGAATGTCTTGATGAAGCCGGCTGGGATATGGATCCACGGCAGCCAGTCGCTGGGGCCTGCCTCGAGCACGCACACCATGTGCCGCCCGTTGGCCGACAGTCGATTGGCCAGTACGCTGCCGGCCGAGCCGGCACCAACAATCACATAATCGAAAGTGTCCACGAGGCGTCCCCGCCATTGTCCAAAGGTGTCCGGACAAAGGGGTGCCACAGGCTGGCGTGCGGGGCAAGCGGACACGATGTGTCAGCTGGCAGTTATGGGTGCGACGGAGACGGCACGGCCAATTGGTCGGGCTCCTTCAGACAGACGTGACGCGGCGTTCAGTAACCGTGCACGAGATCAACGCGGGCCGCCGCGCTGGGCGTCGGGATGGCGGTTACCGAAATGTCGAAGCCAGGTATGCGGCCCAATTGGCTGGCCACGGACAGGGAACCGAGGCCGGTTGCGGCCAACAGGGCCAGCATCGCCAGCGTGCGGCCCAGTCGCCGCGGGGCTGCAGGTGGACTGGCCGGAATGGCGACCACGGCCGCCGCGACGGGCTCAGCCCGCTCCGCCCGATAGGCGGCAAGGTCGGTCACGGTAGCAACGGTTGCGGTGTCGTCCTGCGGCGTGCTCACCACCTCGAGTGGCGACAGGATGAGCTGCAACTCCGCGAGCTTGCGACGGGCTGTCGTCAACGGGTGGGAGGCGATCTGCCGCTTGAGGCTGGCGCGCAGGGATGGCCCGCACACCGCCGTCAGCGTTTCGCCCAGGGCCTCGCGCGTTTCGAGTTGCGCCAGGGCCTGCACAGCTTCCAAAGTTTCCAGTTGAGCCTCGACCTCGGCGATCATCTCGTCGAGGCACAATCCCAGATGTCCAAGGTCACGACGCAAGAGGTTCTGCATGTCCCCACTCCAATTTGACCCAAACCGAGACTGAACTTTAGGGACAAGGCGTAACGAATTGATTGACAGCAGATATTTTTCGAAACGACGGGGGGCAACCGCTCAGCCGGTTGCGGGATCGGGCCACAACGTCAGGATGGCAGACCCGTCCAGCTCCCCTTTGCCGGCAGCGTTGAGCAGGCGGTAGAGCGTCAGCGCCTGGCCGGCCATGGGCAGTGCCAACCGCTTTTCGTGGGCGGCGTCGTTCAGCAGCTCCAAATCCTTCAACACTTGGCGGGCAAAGCCGCGCGCGGCAAAATCCCGCTCGAGCATGCGCGGGAACAGCACCGGCAACAGGTTCGAGCCGGCATGCCCGGTGGCCAGCGCCTCGGGCACCTTCGCGGCATCGATGCCATAGGCTTCGGCCAGACGGAGCGCCTCGGCGATGACGCAGTAGTTGGTCAGCACCAGTGCCTGGTTGACCAGCTTCGTTGCCTGCCCGGCACCGATAGCGCCCATATGCGTGAAGCGGCCAAGGCGCTCCATCACTGGGCGGACGGCGGCGATGGCGCTGTCATGGCCGCCAGCCATGATGGCGAGCGTACCGCTTTCGGCGGCGGCCGGTCCGCCAGAGACCGGCGCATCGATGAACCCCATGCCAGCCTGCTTCTGCAGCATGTCGGCGAGGCGGCGGGTGGTCGCGATATCGGTGGTCGAGTGATCGACGATGATCGCAGCGCGCGGCATCACGGCGGACAGAATGCCGTCGGGTCCCTCGACGATGGACACGAGATCGGCCGGTGTCGTCACCGCAATGAGGACGATATCGGCCGCCTCCGCGATCCTGGCCGGCGAGGCGCAGCGCGTGACGCCCCAGGCCATGGCCGCTGCTGCCTTCTCCGCGACGACGTCGCAGCCGACAACGCCATAGCCTTGCGCCGTGAGCCGCCTGGTGAAGCCCACGCCCATCAGGCCAAGGCCAATGAAACCGATCACGGGTTGGGGCATGAACGCGTCTTTCCTGGTTGTGGGGGCTTATCCGTTCAGGGAGGCAATGGGGTGGCCATTGGATAGCACGCCAGCCGAGGCGCCAGCATCTGGCATCGCGGAGCACAGCCGCAACCCCTGGCGTCGCGCCGCCAGCATGCTAGAACTTGGCCGCTATCACAGCCATGCAACGATTGTGTAGGAGGCCCCCCATGACGCTGAAGCGGCACGAATCCAAAGGTATTCTCTCCAAGTGTGTCGAGGCCAACGGCTTCGTCTACACAGCCGGCATCACGCCCGACAATACGGCGACGGATGTCACCGACCAGACGCGGCAGGTGCTCAAAGAAATCGATCGGCTGCTGAAACTCGCCGGCACCGACAAGTCGAAAGTCATCTCCGCCACCATCTGGGTTCCCGACATCCGCCTGCGCGACAAGATGAACGTGGCCTGGAACGAGTGGACGGGTGGCCAGAACCTGCCCGGCCGCGCCTGCATCGAGGCCAAGCTCGCCGATCCGTTGATCCTGGTCGAGATCGCCGTCGTGGCGGTCAAGGCCTGAGCTGAACCGGAGCGGGCCTGTCCAGGGCCTGCTCCGGACGCCGTCACGGCGCGGCGGTTCCATGTCGCCGCGAAGCGCCTCACTTCTTTTCGTCGAGCCAAGCACTGGCATCGATGCCGAGCCGGGTCCACTGCGACCGTGGCACGATGAAGTTGGCGCCGACCACACGCCAGGCCGGATGCGCCGAGGCGATGCAGGCCCGGTGCACTGCCACCAGCAAACGTCCCCCAGCCGTCTCGCGCCACAGCCAGTCGCCAAGCTCGGCACTGCTCAGCGGTGATGCGCCGGGTGTCGGCTGCGCGTTCGCGGCCTCCAGGTAGAAGGCCTTCAGATCCTCGACGGCCAGCTTGAGCTGGTTCTCCGGTGCTAAGCTTGCTGCAGGTGACGTGGGCGGTGTTCCGTCGGCCCAGGCGATCAGCAGTTCGACCAGATCTTCGATCTCAAGTCCGGCGGCGCCGAAGGTGGTGCGGCCGCGCCGTTCGCGGGCGAGGTCGTACCAGGGCTGCAGTTGCGCAATCTCACCGCGCACTTCGGCCGCGAGCGACGTGTCGTCGGCGCCTCGCTTGAAGGTAATCGGACAGGCCATCCCCGAGAGGTCCTCTGGCGCAGCGGCCGTCTTGCCATCGTCGGGGAAATCTTCGAGCACCGGACCCGACGGCGCCTCGAACAGCGCAATCAAGGCCCGCAGGACGCTGGTTTGCCGGGTCTTGTCGTTGGGTGCGCCAAGCGGGCGGCCAAGCTCATAAGGTACCCACAACGCGCGCGGCGGGCGGATCTTCTCGCTGTGCAGGCGAATGAGACTGATCCCCGCGGTGGCCAGGCCTTCGCTTTCGAGATAGTGGGCGAGCGCGCCGACGGCACGCGTGCAGGCGGGTCAAACCGGCACGAGGAGCACGGCGTCAACCTGATCCTTGCGCAGCAGGGCAGCCAGCTGCCGCGCTGACTTCTCGATGGCGGCGGGTGGTGTGGCGCCCATGAAGGCGTAATGCATGGCGGCGACCGAGCCGATGACGCCGGCGTCCGCCAACTCGCGCAAGCGATCGATCGGATAGACGACGTTGTGGTCTTCTTGAAAGCCGGTGCGGTCGAAGTTGGTCGAGATGTGGCTCATGACCAGATCGCTGGCCGCCAGATCGCCCGGCAGCAACCGGTAGTCACCAGAGCCGCGACCGAAGGGTCGGTCGCCGCGCCGCTGCAGGCCAGCCGTCGAGATCAGGGCCACGCGCAGTTGTGACGGCGGCTTGGTCTTGGTCCACGGTGTCGTGGCAAACCGCGGCATCTCCATGTGCTCGAGGTGCGCACGATTGATGTCGTCGAAGTCTTCGAGGCGAGCCATGTGGCGGTTTCCTGTCAGCGGTGACCGAGATGAGTGATGAGCGCGTCGAGCGTGGCGTCGGGGGCCTCCTGCATCATCATATGGCCTGAGGCGGGCAGCACCACTGCCTTGGCGCCGTCGATGGCGGCCGCCAGTTCCTGGCCCTTCCTGGCAGGCGTCATGACATCCTGCGCGCCGAGCACGAGCAGCGTCGGCAGCGTGATTTTGCGCGCGCTATCGAGGCCGGAAGTCCAGGCGCTGCAGGCGGCGAGATCGGCGGCCAGCACGCCCGGTGCGTTGCGGTCGAAGAGGGCCCGCGCGCCGCCGGTCATCGACAGCCCCGGCGCCGTGTTGCCACCGATCTTGGCGGCATTGGCGAAGCACCAGCCGGTCATCATGTCGTAGGCTTTGGCCGGCGTCTCGCGGGCAGCGGCGAGCAGGTTGGGATGTACGGGCATGGCGGCGGCGATGCCGAGCAGGGCCAGATGCGTCACGCACTCCGGCGCTTTGGCCGCCGTTTCCAAAGCGATCACCGCGCCCATGGAATGGCCGGCGAGAGCGGCCTTCGCAACGCCTGCGGCCTTGAGCAGCGCCAGCACCCAATCACACATGGCCGGGATCGACGCGAGTGGCGCACCACCCGAGCGGCCATGGCTCGGCAGATCGATCGCCAGCACCGACCAGCCATGCCAGGCGAACCAGCGGCTCTGCAGTCCCCAGCAGGTGTGATCGAGGCCGGCGCCATGAATGAAGACGATCGTGGGCTTGGAGGCGTCGAAGGTCTGGCCGCCAGTCGCGGCATAGACGTCGTGGCCGAGGACTGAAAGTTTCATCTTTGATTGCTGCTCGCTGATCAGGATTTCTGCGCGGCTTTGAGGGCCTGATCGAGATCTTCGGTGAGGTCGCTCACATCCTCGAGACCGATCGACAGGCGGACCAGTTCCTCGCCGATGCCGGCGCGCGACAACTCCTCGGCGCTCATCTGCTGATGCGTGGTGGAGCCGGGATGGATGACCAGTGACTTTGCATCGCCAACGTTCGCCAAGTGCGAGAACACCTTCAGGCGCTCGATCAGGATGCGGCCGGCCTTGCGTCCCCCCTTGATGCCGAAGCTCAGCATGGCGCCCGAACCTTTGGGAAACTGCTTTCTGGCCAGCGCATGGTCGGCGTGGGATTCGAGGCCTGGATACTTGACCCAGGCGACGGCTGGGTGACCAGCGAGAAACTTGGCAACGGCCTCTGCGTTGACGACGTGGCGGCCCATACGGACGTGCAGCGTTTCGAGCCCTTGCAGCAGGTAGAATGCCGTTTGCGGGCTCATGCAGGCGCCGAAATCTCTGAGGCCCTCGGTGCGCGCGCGCATGACGAAGGCGGAGGGACCAAACTCCTCGGCGAAGGTCAGGCCATGATAGCCGGCGTAGGGCTCGGTAAGTGTCGGAAACTTTTTTGAGGCGCTCCAATCGAAACGGCCACCATCGACAACGACGCCGCCAATGGCCACGCCATGACCGCCGATGAATTTGGTGGCGGAGTGCATGACGATGTCGGCGCCCCACTCGAACGGCCGGTTGAGATAGGGCGTGGAAAAAGTAGAGTCGATCATCAGCGGCAGCCCGTGCGCGTGGGCAACATCGGCCGTGGCCTTGATGTCGAGCACCTCGAGGCCGGGATTACCGAGTGTCTCGGCGTAGACGAGGCGCGTCTCGGGCCGGATGGCCTTGGCGAATTCGGCGGGATTGCGCGGATCGACCAGCGTCGTCGTGATGCCGAAACGCGGCAGCGTGTGCATGAACATGTTGTGCGAGCCGCCGTAGATGCGGGTCGAGGCGACGATGTGCGCGCCGGCCCCCATCAAGGTGGCGATGGCGAGATGCAGGGCTGCCTGGCCACTGGCGGTCGCAACGGCACCGACGCCGCCTTCGAGCGCCGCCATGCGCTCTTCGAACACGGCGACGGTTGGGTTCGAGATGCGCGAGTAGATGTGGCCGGCGCGTTCCAGGTTGAACAGCGCTGCGGCGTGCTCAGTGTCGTCGAAGACGAACGAGGTGGTCTGGTAGATCGGCACGGCCCGCGCGCCGGTCGCGGCGTCGGGCTGTTGGCCGGCGTGAAGCGCCAATGTGTCGAAGCGGGGATACTGGTCACGGGACATGAAGGCGGTGGCCTCGATCGGTGGTCGGGTGGTCAACCTACAGGAGGTTGGCGCGGGGCACGAGGGCAATGGTGGGTGGGTGCCAACGCAACTGCCGCCACAACACCCGTCCGACTGGCGCGGCCGTCGACTGTGCCACAGGATCACAGCGTTGCCGGAATAGTATGCTGCGCTTCGGCAGTGGGTTGAACTGTCCGATGAGGAGCCGTAAGCTTTCCGCCTCGTAGCGTTCCTTCGGGAGTCGACGATGCAGTTCGTATGCGACGCGCCGCCCAACACCTGGTTTCGCCTGGAAACCGAGGGCGAGGCGCAGGTCGAGGCCACGGCCATGAAGCATGCCGTCGACAAGTATTTCCGGCAGGCACGGGAACTGGCTGCGAAAAGCTATGTGCCGCCGCCGTCAGGCCTCTACATCGAGCGGAATATCGGGCTCAAGGCGCACATCCAGCGCGCCATGCCGCTGTTCATCACGCTGCGCAATCGCGACGGGCAGCCGCTGGTGACGGCCATGCTGCCGCCGGGGGCCAAGGAAGACAAGACCTTCCGGCCGATCGTGGTGGGCGAGGCCAATGGCGATCCCTATCCGGCCTATGGCGATGCCATCAAACTGCTGGGCGCGCACTTCAAGATGACGCTCGATCCGGCCCGCTGCTACCCTTACCGGCGCTGATGGAGGCAGGATGTCAGAACCGGGCACGCAGTCGGCCAAATTGATCACGCCGGCGCGGCTGGTCGCTTTTGTGTGCGCGGCGCAGGTTCTGGTGCAGATCGGTGCCTTCTTCTGGCCGGCGCTGTTGCCGGAGATGATCCCTCGTTGGAGCCTGTCGAACAGCCAGGCGGGGTGGATAACGGCGGCATTCTATGGTGCTTACATGGTGTCGGTGCCCGTCCTGGTGACACTGACCGACCGTATCGATCCAAAGCGCATCTACCTGTTCGGCGTCGGCGCCACGGTCGTGGGCCACCTCCTGTTCGCGCTCTACGCCGAGGGCTTCTGGTCGGCCTTGGTGTTTCGCAGCCTGACGGGGCTCGGCTGGGCTGGCACCTACATGACCGGCCTCAAACTGTTGGCCGACCGGGTCGATGCCAAACTCATGTCGCGGGCGGTGACGGGGCACGCCGCCTCGATCGGCATTTCAGGCGCGCTGTCGTTTGCGACAGGTGATCTGCTGGCGCGCTCCGGCGGCTGGCAGACGGCGTTCTATGCGGCGGGGATCAGTGCCGCGGTAGCCTGGCTGCTGGTGGCGCTGCTGGTGCCGGCACAGGCGAAGAAGGCGGCAAAGCCCGCCGACGACGGGCAAGGCACCTTCGACTTCCGCCCCGTGTTCCGCAATCGCTCGGCGATGGCCTATGCCACGGCCTACTGCGTTCACACCTTGGAGATGAGCGCGTTGCGCGGCTGGGCCGTGGCCTTCCTCGGCTATGTGGCGGCGCGGACGGGCTATCTCGGATCGGCAGTGTCGCCGGCGGTGGTGGCAACGACGCTCGGGCTGGTCGGCACGTTGGCGAGTGTCGCCGGCAACGAGGCGGCGATCCGCTATGGCCGCCGCCGTTTGATTTCGCTGGCCATGTTGGCCTCGATCGGTTTGGCGGCGGTGCTCGGATATGCGGGCTCGTATTCGTATCCGCTCGCGGTGGGGCTGCTGCTTGTGTACAGCATCATCGTGTGGCTCGACAGTTCGTCGCTGACGGCCGGCGCGGCTGGCACGGCTGAGCCCTCGCGCCGCGGTGCCACGTTGGCCGTGCATTCCATGCTTGGCTATGCGGGCGGGTTCGTCGGCCCGCTCATTGTCGGCTGGGCGCTCGATCTCTCCGGCGGCATGTCACCGGCCGGGTGGACGGCGGCGTTCGCGAGTGTGGCTGCGCTCATGGTGCTGGCATTGGGCGTCTTCACCTGGATCCGGCCGCAGGAATTGGCCGGCGATCGCGCGACGGGAGCCGCAGCCAAAGCCAAGGGGTGAGCCTTGCTAAGAGCCTTGCCAAGCCCGCTCACGTCGCGCCGAAACGAACGGCGGGCCGCGTGAGGCCGAAGTGGCCGCGCAGGGTTTCGGCCGCATAGGCCTTGCGAAACAGGCCCCGCTTCTGCAGGATCGGCACCACCTCGGCGATGAACACATCGAGCATCTCGGGCAGCACCGGAGGCATCAGGTTGAAGCCGTCCGAGACACCGTTGCTGATCCATTCCTGCATCAGGTCGGCGCAGCCCTCCGGCGTTCCCGTATACATGAAGTGGCCGCGCGCACCGGCAAGCTTGGCCAGCAGCTGGCGCAGGGTCGGCCGCTCATTGCGCACGAAATTGACGATCACCTCGGTGCGGCTGCGCGAGGCTTCGACCGTATCGGGCGGTGGGAAATCGTCGGGGCTCAGTACTTTGTCCAAGGGGATCTTGGAGAAATCGAAGCCACCGAAACGGCCGGACATGCGCGAGCGGCCAATTTCGACGTCGGCCATGGCGTTGAGCTCGTCGGCGTAGCGCCCGGCCTCCGCCTCGGTCGAGGCGATGATGGGACTGAAGCCCGGCAGGATGAGCACGCCGGCGGGATCGCGGCCCTCTTCGGCGACCAGCTCCTTGAGATCGGTGTAGAAGGCCTTGGCCGTCGACTGCTCCATATGGGCCGTGAAGACAGCCTCGGCGTGGCGCGCGGCGAAGCGCTTGCCTGTGTCGGATGATCCCGCCTGCACGAACACGGGCCGTCCCTGCGGCGAGCGTGGCAGATTGAGCGGGCCCTTGACCTCGTAATGGGGGCCCTTGTGGTCGATGGCGCGCACGCGGCTCGGCTCGGCATAGAGGCCGCCGGCGTGGTCGTCGATGACGGCATCATCGGACCAGCTGTCCCAGAGGCCATTGACCACGGCCATGTATTCCTCGGCGCGCTCGTAGCGGTCGGCATGGCTGACCTGCAGGCCGCCATAGTTGGCGCCGGCTTGATGCGACCACGTGGTGACAATGTTCCACCCCACCCGGCCACGACTGATGTGATCCAGCGAGGCGAACTGGCGGGCCAGGTTGTAGGGCTCCGTATAGGTCGTCGAGGTAGTGGCGATGAGGCCGATGCGTTGCGTCGCCATGGCCACGGCGGCGAGCGTGGTGATGGGCTCGAGCCAGTTGAAGGGGGTGGCGCGGACGTCGTTCCACAGGCCCAGCACGTCGGCGAGAAAGATCGAGTCGAAGAGTCCCGCCTCGGCCTTGCGCGCCATCTGCACGGTGTAGTCGATGTCGGTCAGCGGCAGTTTTGACGCGCCTGGATGCCGCCAGGATGCCTCGTGATGGCCGCGACTTTGAATGAACAGGTTGAGATGCATCAGCTTGGTCATGGCACGTCCGGATCGTTGGGGGCAGTCTCGCGGTACTCCAAGTATCCAGCAGAACGCCGCTTGCCAGCAACCTTGAATAGGCAGGCCTTGCGGTGTCGAGGCTTGCTCTCCGGCAGTGGGGTTTGCGCCATGGGCCCAAAGCCGCTTATATGCCGGCCGACCCGCTGCTCGCGGGCCGTATTCACAATTGCGAGGCCACCCCATGTCCGTGTCCATGTACCAGACGTCTGTTCCTGTCATGCAGCGCCTGATGAAGAACCTGATTGGCATCATCGAGAAGGCCGAAGCGCACTGCGCGGCGAAAAAGATCGATCCCGAAGTGCTGGCCAACGATCGCCTGGCTCCCGATATGTTCCCGCTGAAGCGGCAGGTGCAGATCGCGTCCGATATGGCGAAGATGGCGGCGGCGCGCCTCGCCGGCGTCGACAAGGATGCGCCGAAGTGGGAGGACAACGAGAAGACGCTTCCCGAACTGCGTGCGCGCCTGCAGAAGTCGATCGACTATGTCGGTTCATTCAAGCCGGCGCAGATCGACGGTTCCGAGATGAAGGACATCGCGCTGACCATCGGTGGCCAGCCGAAAACCCTGAAGGGTCATCAATACTTGATGACGCACGCCTATCCGCACTTTTATTTCCACATCACCACGGCCTACAACATCCTGCGCCACAATGGCGTCGAGGTCGGCAAAGGCGACTACGTCGGTAAGTTCTGAGACACGTCACGTGAGATCGGCCCCCGTCAGCCCGCCTCTTCATCACGCTTGCCACCGCTCCGCTTGTCTTCCCGGCCGAGGCTGCGCCACCGTCGCGTGGCGCGACAAAGAGCCGGGATCTTGCCGGTCAGGACAAGCCGACCGATGATGCGCGGACCAGGGGCAAGAGCGGTTTTTGGGGCGGATCTCTGAGCCTTGTCCGAGACGGCGAGATCCCAGATAGTCGTACGCGCGCTGATTGCCACTTGGCAACCATCGGCGCCACAGACAGCGCGCGTACGACTTCCGGGAAGACAGTGGAGGGCTACCGCTGTCTGCCACCCTCCACGCCATCGCTCTCCCCGTAAAGAACAGGGGAAAGTGGAAAGCAGCATGACATGACCACAGATACATTCTCTCTCGCGGGTGAAACGGCGCTGGTGACCGGTGCCTCGTCGGGTCTCGGCGAACACTTTGCGTTGGTGCTGGCCAAGGCCGGTGCCAAGGTGGCGATTGCGGCACGGCGCGTCGACCGGCTGGAGGCGCTGGCGGCCCGCATCAAGGCCAATGGCGGCACGGCGCATGCCGTGGCGCTGGATGTAACGCAACCGGCGTCGGTGAAGGCCTGTTTCGACGCGGCGGAGGCGGCGCTGGGACCGCTTGGCATCGTGGTCAACAATGCCGGCATCACCGATCCAGCCTTCATCACGCGTATGAGCGAGCAGCAGTGGCGCTCGGTCATGGACGTCAATCTCGATGGCGTGTTCCGGGTCGGACAAGAGGCAGCCCGGCGCATGGTGACGGGCGGCAAAGGCGGCTCGATCGTCAACATCGCGTCGATCGTCGGGCTTGGCGCCATCAAGACGCTCGGCGCCTATGCGGCCTCGAAAGCGGCCGTGCTCGCCTTGACGCGGACCATGGCCTTGGAGTTGGCGCGCGACAAGGTGCGCGTCAACGCGCTGGCGCCGGGCTACATTGCGACCGAACTCAACGACAGCTTCTGGGATACCGAAGCGGGCAAGCGCATGATCGCGCACGTGCCGATGCGCCGTCTCGGACAGGTCAACGAGTTGGATGGGCCACTGCTGCTGCTGGCCTCGAAGGCTGGCTCTTTCATGACGGGCAGCACGATCGTGGTCGATGGCGGCCACCTGTTGCCGACGGAGTAAGGGACAGGATGACCGAGACACCGAAACGCGCGCTGGACGACGAAACGCGGCGCGTGGCGCTCGGCGCGTGGCTGGCGCGGGAGCTTGGCGCGTCGCGTGTGACTGTGACGGCCGCATCGCTGCTGACGGGTGGCGCGGTGCAGCAGAACTGGCGACTCGAAGTGACGGTCGACGGCGGCAAACGGGCAGGTGCCCACAGCTGGGTCTTGCGCACGAATGCGGCGGCGGTGCTCTCCGTCAGCTTGGACCGCATGGCTGAGTTCCGCTGTATCGCTGCAGCGCATGCTGCCGGCGTCAAAGTGGCCGAACCAATCGCGGTGTGTGACGATGCTGGCCTCATTGGCGCGCCGTTCGCCGTGCAGCAGTTCGTCACCGGCATGGCGCAGGGCCGGCGCATCGTGCGCGATCCGGAGTTGGCGACGTTCGGGGATACGCTTGCCCGCGACATCGGCGCCGAGATGGCAAAGCTGCATTCCGTGCTGCCGAAAGACGGCGTGCTGCCGTTCCTGCCGCGCCCGCTCGGCAATCCGTCGCGGCGCATCGTCGGGGAATGCCGGGCGGTGCTGGACAAGGCCAGTGCGCCGCGGCCCGCGCTGGAGTATGTGCTGGCCTGGCTGGACAAGACCGCGCCGGAGCCCAAACTCACCACGCTGGTGCACGGCGATCTGCGTACCGGCAACTATATGATCGATGGCGGCAGGCTTACCGCCATTCTGGACTGGGAGTTCTGCCATTGGGGTGATCCGCGCGAGGATCTCGGCTGGTTCATTGCGCGCTGCTGGCGCTTTGGCAACGACGCCAAGGTGGCGGGCGGCATCGCCAAGCTGGCGTTTCTGCTCGAGGGCTACAACGAGCATTCGCCAGTGAAGATCACCGCACCGGAATTGCAGTACTTCGAGGTGCAGGCGGCGGCACGGTGGGCGACGATTGCGCTGGCGCAGGGTGACCGTTTCGTCAAAGGCGGTGAGCGCTCGCTGGAACTGGCACTGACGGGCTTGATGCCGCCGGAAATGGAGTTGGACGCGCTCGATCTCATAGCCCGTATCGAGAGCAAGGGAGGACGCTGATGGCACGCCAGACGCTTGGGGCCGACGCGTTGCTCGATCTTGTCACGGAGGCGCTGAAAGGGGAGATCGCACCGGCTCTGCCGGCCGACAAGCGCTATCTCGCAGCCATGATGGTCAACGCGCTGGAAATTGCGCGGCGCGACATCACGGGGGAAGCCGAGGAAGCGCAGTTCGCCCTGCTCGATACCATCTACGACGATGGCGATGGCACGCTGAAGCGGCTGGCCGCCGATATCCGGGCTGGCGACGTCAATGACGAGAAGGACCCTGAACTGCGGCAGCGGCTGCGTGCCCACATTTTGGCGGAGCTGAAAGTCCGCAATCCACGCCTCGTCAAGTCGGTACTCGGGCGCTGAGCGACGGTGCGGACGCACGCCTGAGAGTTGGCGGGCCGATGTAACTCTGCTTAAAGGGCTCCCGACCCGATCCGAAACCGTGCCAGCCCGCAGGAACGCCACCATGACCGCAGTCCACACGCCGATCCCGCTCGACAACAAAATCGTCAAGACGCTCGAAGTGATCACCACGGCGACGATCACCACGATCCTGTTGAAGAAGGGGCTGCGTAATGTGTGGATGCGCGGCACGGTGCCCCTTGCAAAAGGCCAGCCGCGCCTCGTCGGCCGTGCCTTCACCTTGCGGTTCGTGCCGGCACGCGAGGATCTGGCGACGCCTGAATCGTGGGCCTCGCCGATCTCGACCCGGGCCGCCATCGAGGCCATGCCGGCCGGATGCATCGCCGTGGCCGACGCCATGAACGTCACCGATGCCGGTATCTTCGGCGATATCCTCTGCGCCCGTATGAAAAAGCGTGGCGTCGCGGGACTGGTCACGGACGGCGTGGTGCGGGATCTGGCCGGTGTGCTTGGCACCAAGCTGCCGGTGTGGTGCCGCGGCGGCGCAGCGCCACCTTCGGTCGCCGCCCTCACGTTTACTGGTTGGCAGCAGCCGATCGCTTGTGGCGGCGTTGCCGTGTTCCCCGATGACGTCATCGTCGTCGACGACGACGGCGCCGTCCTGATCCCGCAGAAGCTGGTCGACGAGGTGGTCGCCGCCGCGCCCGAGCAGGAGCGGCAGGAAGCCTGGATCATGAACGAAGTTGAGAAAGGCGTGGCCTTGCCGGGATTGTACCCGATGAACGCGGAGACGAAGGCGCGCTACGAGGCATCGAAAAAGTCCTGACGTCGGCGTTCCGTTGGGCGTCGCGGCCCAATTCCAGCGCCAAGCCTCGCGGCGAGGACCAGTCGGGACCGCCGTGTCCGAGCTGCCGTGGCGTTCGGAGCCGTCTTGCATCGGTCGCCGAGGAAGTCCATTCTGCCGAGCAGATACAAGCGCCGGGTCACACGGTGCAGCCAATGTATTCTGTCGGGAGACACGCAATGTCAGGGTTCAAAGTGGCTTGGAAGCACGCGCTGGCAGCCTTCGCCACCGCCGTGCTGGCGACGTGCCCGGCGCTGGCCGAGGTGGCCGAGCTGAAAATCACCAAGCAGCCGGGGTTGCTGTTCACCCCCACGCTGCTGATGGAGCATCATAAGCTCGTCGAGAAGCACGCCAAGGCGGCGGGTCTCGACGTCAAGGTGGAGTGGGTCACTCTGCTGTCGGGGGGCGCCGCCAATGACGCGCTGCTCTCGGGCAACGTGCAGGTGGTCACCAGCGGCGTCTCCAACATGCTGCTGCTCTGGGGCAAGACCAATGGCAACGTCAAAGCCTTCCAGGGCATCAGCGGGCTGCCGTTCAAGCTGATCACGCGTAATCCGAACATCAAGACTATCAAGGACTACACCGCTAAGGACCGCATTGCGTTGCCGACGGTGCGCATGTCGATGCAGGCGATCACGCTCGGTATTGCGCTGCAAAAGGTCTACGGCGATGACAAGGCCAACGAGAAGCTGCTGGCCAATCAGGTGCAGATGGGACATCCCGATGCACTCGCTGCCCTCATGAATCCGGGTCACGAGGTGACCAGTCATTTTGCGGCGTCGCCCTTCCAGGAGATCGCCCTCAAGGATCCGGCGATCCGCACCGTACTTGAATCCAAGGATGCCCTCGGCGGCGACGCTCACGTGGCGTTGGCCTACGCCATTACCAGGTTCTACGACGAGAACCCAAAGACGGTGCGCGCCTTCCTGGCCGCCTACGATGAAGCCGTCGCCATGATCAAGAACGATCCGAAGACGGTGGCAGTGACCTATCTGCAGTTGGTCAAGGAGAAGGCGACCGCGGAGGATGTGGTGCAGTTGCTCACGCAGCCCGGCGCCATCTTCCAGGCCGCACCGGTGCGCACCATGGTTTATGCGGACTATATGGCCAAGGCCGGTTTCATCAAGCCGCATCCCAAGAGCTGGAAAGACTATTTCTTCCCTCTGCTGCATGACCGCGAGGGCAGCTGACGGCCCGCGCCTCGATTTTCGCTCGCTTGCGTGCTATCAGCCGCGTGACTCTGGACGAGGCGTGTTGCCCTCTCCGGGAAACCACCACAACCACGGCCACCTGAGCCGGGACGCCAAAAATCACAGCCAAAGGGAGACATTCAGATGACGTTATCACGACGCACGGTAGTCACAGGCGCCACCGGCGTGGCCATGGCCGCCGTCGCCGGTCCAGCGCGGGCCGAGGTGGCCGAGGTGGTGCTCGGCCAGCAGTTCGGCGCCGTCTACATTCCGGCCATGGTCATGGAAGCCGAGAAGCTGGTTGAGAAGCATCTCGCCGCTGCCGGCCTCAAGGACACCAAGGTCAAGTGGGCCAAGCTCGGTGGTCCGGCCGCCCTCAACGACGCCATGATCTCCGGCAGCCTGCACTTTGCCTGCCAGGGCGTGCCGTCCATGGCCGTGATCTGGGACCGCACACGCAGCAACATCGGCGTCAAGGCGTTGGGCTCGGTCGCCAACAACAACATCTGGCTCAACACCAAGAACCCCAACGTCAAGTCGCTGAAGGATTTCACCGAGAAGGACCGGATCGCGATTCCCTCGCTGAAGGTGTCCACTCAGGCCCTGATGATGCACATGGCCTGCGAGCAGGTCTGGGGCAAAGGCCAGCACACCAAGCTCGATCATATCATCGTCGCCTTGCCGCACCCCGAGGCCTTGGCCGCGGTCACCAGCCCGAACCACGAGATCACCACGCACTTCGCCACCTCGCCGTTCCACGAGGGTGAGATGAAGGCCGGCCTGAAGACCGTGATCACCGCCTTCGACATCATGGGCGGCCCCTTCTGCGGCCTCACGTTCACCAGCAACGAGAAGTTCCGCAAGGAGAACCCGCAGGTTTTCGCCGCCGTCAACAAGGCTTTCGACGAGGCGTTCGCCTGGATTGATGCCGACAAGCGGCGCACGGCCAAGCTCTTCATTGAGATGTCGAAGGAGAAGCGCCTCAGCGAGGACGAGGTGACGGCGCTGGTCAGCTCCAAGGACCTGGAATTCACCAAGGTGCCGAAGCAGGTCTACAAGGTGATGGAATTCATGCACTCGGTCGGCGTGGTCAAGACCAAGCCGGACACCTGGAAGGACATGTTCTTCCCCGAGGCACATGGGCTGGCTGGCAGCTGAAGCCGAAGTCGTTACAGGTCAGGGTCAGATGGGGTGCACCCTCGAACACAGCCGAGTCTCGGTGCACCCCGATCCTACAGCCGATGGAGTGAGCCCCGTGAACTCGATGCCGATGACGGCGCCGCTGCTGGAGGTGAAGGGCGTCACCCTGCAGTACAAGACCAGGGAGCATCTGGTCACCGCCACCTATCGCGTCAGCTTCGACGTGCTCCCGTCCGACCGCTTCGTGCTGCTGGGGCCATCGGGTTGCGGCAAGTCCACGCTACTCAAGGCGGTAGGCGGCTATATGGCGCCGACGGAAGGCACGCTGAAACTGAAGGGCCAGGTGATCCGCAAACCCGGTCCCGACCGCTGCATGGTGTTCCAGGAGTTCGACCAGCTGCTGCCCTGGAAGACGGTGAAGAAGAACGTCATGTTCGGGCTGGAAGCCTCGGGCACGCTGCGCGGCAAGGCCGCCGAGGAGCGGGCCATGCAGTACATCGAGAAGGTGAACCTGGCCAAGTTCGCCGACGCCTACCCGCATACGCTGTCGGGCGGCATGAAGCAGCGCGTCGCCATCGCCCGCGCCATGGCCATGGAGCCCGACATCCTGCTGATGGACGAGCCGTTCGCGGCGCTCGATGCGCTGACGCGGCGCAAGATGCAGGACGAGCTCTTGCAGCTGTGGGACGACACCAAGTTCACGATGTTGTTCGTGACGCACTCGATTCCCGAGGCGGTGCTGATCGGCAATCGCATCTTGATGCTGTCGCCGCATCCGGGGCAAGTGAAGGCGGAGCTGAACAGCGACGGCACCGATCCTGTCGACGCCAAAGGCTTGAAGCTTTCCGATAGCATTCACAACATGCTGTTCGCCGATCAGGTCGAGGAAATGGCCGCGCCGGGCACTCCCGCCAAAGTCAAAGCTGCGGCAACCGCCGCAGTGGCCGCCAAAATTGCGCCACCTGTGACAGGAGGGCCGATGTCATGACCGACACGCCCGTCGTGAAGACTGCCACTGTCCACAATCATCGTCCCGAGTTCGTTCTGGAAGGCGAGCTGACCAAGGATTTCGGTGTCGTCGAACAGCCGCTGACGATTTTTGAGCGGCTCTACAACAATGGCTTCCTGCGCAAACTCGGCATTCTCCTGATCATCGGCGCCATCTGGGAGGTGTATGCGCAGCGCCTCAACAATCCGCTGCTGGTGCCGACGCTCAGCGCCACTCTGCAGGCATTCTGGGAGGCGATCGCCGCCGGTGAATTGCCGGGCCGCGTCGCCACTTCCGTGCGCCTGCTACTGCAAGGCTATGGCACGGGATTGTTGCTGGCCTTCGTTTTCACGACCCTCGCCATCACCACCCGGATCGGCAACGATCTGCTCGAGCTTCTGACCTCGATGTTCAATCCCCTGCCGGCGATCGCGCTGCTGCCCCTGGCGCTGATCTGGTTCGGCCTCGGTGACAACAGCATCATCTTCGTTGTCGTGCACTCCGTGCTGTGGGCCGTGGCGCTGAATACGCACTCCGGCTTCCGCTCGGTGTCGAATACCATGCGCATGGTTGGCCGCAATTATGGTCTCGGCGGCTTGCGGCTGGTGTTCAAGGTGCTGATCCCGGCGGCGTTCCCGTCGATCCTCACCGGCCTCAAGATCGGCTGGGCCTTCGCCTGGCGCACGCTGATTGCGGCGGAGCTGGTCTATGGCGCGGCGTCAGGTAAAGGTGGCCTCGGCTGGTTCATTTACGAAGCCAAGAACCAGCTCGAGATCCCCGCTGTGTTTGCCGGTCTCTTCGCGGTGATCCTGATCGGTCTCTTCATCGAGAACGTGGTGTTCCGCTTCATCGAGGGCCGCACCGTGCGCAAGTGGGGCATGCAGACCTAAGCTGCGGACGACGAGCAGCGAAGACAAAGAGCCCCAGGCGATGTATTGCGGGGCTCTTTGCCATTTTTTGGTGCGGCTCAATCTTTCGACGGCGACCAATCGTAGATGCGCGCCAGCGATCCCCCCATCAGCTTGGCACGGTCGCTGTCGGAATAGCGCTTGGTGACGCGGAACGCATCGACGCCTTGAGCGTACGTGAGCAAGGCGACGGCCCGGGTCCAGTCGGTGCCCCAGAGGCAGCGGTCGAGGCCGAACGCATCGGTGAGGCGGCCCACGGGTTCCCAGATGTCGTTGTAGGGATAGGCCTCGTGCGACAGCGTGCAGGCGCCGCTGATCTTGATGGCGACGTTGGGCAGCTTGGCCAGCGCGACCACCTTGGCCAGATCGGCGAAGGGCTGTGCCGGGGCGGGCGGCTCGAACGGTTGTTGCAGGCCGCAATGATCGATCACGATCGAGGTGTTCGGGTTGCGCGCGGCGACAGCCGCTGCCTGCTCCAGCCGGCCCCAGGCCAGCACGTTGACCGGCAGGCCGTGCTTGGCCGCCTCGACCATGACGCGATTGATGCCGGGATCCGCCGGGTCGGTCGAGAGGTCGCGGTTCATCATGATGCGCACGCCGACGACGCCGTCGGTGGCGGCCCAGTCGGCGATCACCTCGGCCACGGCCGGATTGGTGGTGTCGACCGGCTTGATCAGGCCGAAGCGGCCGGGATGCTTCTTGTGTACCTCCACCGCGTAGCTGCCGTCGAAGCGGTACATGGCATAGGGCGAGACCAGCAGGGCGCCATCGACGCCGACAGCATCCATCGCCGCCACCATGTCGTCGCCGGTCACCTCGGGCGGGCCGTGGAGGACGCCGACCCAGGGGCGGCCTGGATGATTGCGCTCGTAGGCATGCACTTGGGAATCGATGATGGCCATGAGGACGAACCTTTCACGCAGTCTGAGCGGAGAGCATGGCCCCGACTGTGCCATGGCGAGGGGACCACCGCCAGCCGTCATGCCAGGGCTTGCCTGACCCGGCGGGCCTTGGCATGTTGCCGCGCACCATGCCACCCAACGCCACGTCACCGCTGACATTGACCACCGCTGAGGCGCGGCGCATCTGGCTGCGCGCGCAGCGGCTCGACACCGCGACACCCTTCGGCGATGGTCCCGACGCGACGCGCCGTGCCGTCGAGCACCTGGGCTATGTGCAGATCGACACCATCAACGTCATCGAGCGCTGTCATCACCACATCCTGTTCTCGCGCATTCCGGCTTATCAACGCGCGCATCTGCAGCAGGCACAGAGCCTCGACAAGTCCGTGTTCGAGTACTGGACGCACGCGCTGTCCTATGTGCCGACCAGTGCGTTGCGGTACTACCTCCCGGAGATGCGCCGACATGCGCGCGAGCCGCGCTCGCATTTTGCAACCGTGAAGCCGCAGGACCGTCGCAAGGTGCTCACCCGTATCCGCACCGACGGGCCGCTCACAATCCGCGACATCGACGACGACGAGCTGGTGGAGAAGGATCATCCCTGGGCCAGTCGCAAGCCGTCCAAGCGCGCACTGCAATTGGCGTTCTATTCCGGTGACGTGACGGTGAGCGCGCGCACGGGCATGCTGAAAAGCTACGAATTGATGGGGCGCCACTTCGGCTGGGAGAAGCGGCCGGCGCCAGCGTCACCGCGGGACATCGCGGCGTATGTGCTGGGACGCGCGCTGAAGGCCCAAGGTGTCGTGAGCCTCGACTCGATCTGTTATCTCGACGCCAAGCGGAAAGCCGCCGTGCGCGCCGAGATCGACGCGCAGGTGCGGCGCAAGCAGCTCCGGCCCGTACAACTGGAAGGCTGCGACGGGATCGAGCACTGGATAGAATCAGCCGCCCTCGATATGCCGCCCGCTCCGACAGCCGACCTGGTGCACATTCTGTCCCCTTTCGATCCTCTCATTATTCAGCGCAAGCGCCTGCTGCAGGTATTTGGCTACGAGCATCGCTTCGAGGCCTATGTGCCCAAGGAGAAGCGCGTGCTCGGCTATTTCGCGTTGCCGGTGCTGGTTGGCGACCAGATCGTTGCCGCGCTGGACTTGAAGACGGATCGCGCGCAGCGGCAACTCTTGATCCAGCAGTGGAC
The DNA here is from genome assembly GCA_046154645.1 of Hyphomicrobiaceae bacterium. Taxonomy (GTDB): domain Bacteria; phylum Pseudomonadota; class Alphaproteobacteria; order Rhizobiales; family Hyphomicrobiaceae. Next base: position 10,780 of record JBJXDZ010000047.1, on the reverse strand, counting down.
GTGGATCGAACGTCGGGCGTCGAAGCAACTCAAGGCGCGCATTGAGGACGCACTCGATCGCTTCGAGGCCTTCCAGCTGGCTTGAGGCGCGCCACGGCATAGCAGCCCCGCCATCGACGCCGCCGTGGCAATCGGCCTATGATCGCGGCCACAGAACATCCAGGGGTGCGCCATGGCCGAAATCTCTGCTGAACCCATCGTCGAGACGACAACCGGCAAACTTCGGGGCGCTCGGGCTGCGGGGGTGGATGCTTTCAAGGGCGTGCCTTACGGTGCATCGACTGCGGGCCGCAACCGGTTCATGCCGCCGCAGAAGCCCGCGAAGTGGTCCGGCGTGCGCGATGCACTTGCCTATGAGGGGCGGGCGCCGCAAGCGCCGTCGATGGTGCAGCGGCCGGAGCTGTCCAACCTCTCCGGCGAGCCCGATACGACGGCGGAGACCGAGAATTGCCTGACGCTGAACGTGTGGACGCCGGCTGTCGGCCACGGCAAGCGGCCGGTCATGGTCTGGTTCCACGGCGGCGCCTTCTCCTATGGCTCGGCGAATTCGGCGCGCCTCAACGGCCGCCATCTCGCCGCGCGCCAGGACGTGGTCGTGGTCACGGTCAACCAGCGCCTCAATATCCTGGCGCATTTGCATCTGGCGGACATCGGTGGCGTTGATTTCGCGCATTCGGGCAATGCCGGCACACTCGACATGGTCGCGGCGCTGCAGTGGGTGCGTGACAACATTGCGAACTTCGGGGGCAATGCGGGCAACGTCACCATCTTCGGCCATTCCGGCGGCGGCGGCAAAGTTTCGACGCTACTGGCCATGCCGCGGGCGAAGGGCCTCTTTCACCGCGCCATCATCATGAGCGGCTCGGTCGTGCGGCTGATCGAGCGCGAGCGGGCGGCCAAACTCGCGGATGCCGTGTTGGCCGAGCTGGGTCTTGGCCGCAAGCAACTGGATGAGCTGCAGACGATGCCTTTCCAGCGCTTGATTGCGGCCATTGCGCCAGCGCAGAAACGCATCGGTCCGACCAACTATCCGCTGCTCGATCGCTACGACTTCGGCCCCGTCGTCGATGGTGACGTGCTGCCCGAGCAACCGTTCGATCCCAAGGCGCCGGACATCTCCCGCGACATCCCCGTCATGATCGGCGACACCAAGGACGAGAGCGCGATCTTCTTTGCGCCCGATGACAAAGTCTGGCACCGAACACTGACCGAGGCCGAGCTGCGCGAGCGGGTGGCCAAGGTTGCGGGCGAAGCGACAGAGCGCGTCATGGCCCACTACCAGCAGCTGCATCCGCAGGCCAACGCCGCTGAGCGGCAGATCACGACGTTGACGGACTCCAACTTCCGCGTTCGCACGCACCTGCAGACCGAACGCCTGGCAGCTCGTGGCGGCGCGCCGGTCTGGGCCTATTCATTCGACTGGGAAACGCCCGTGTTTGGCGGCAAGCTCAAGGCTTATCACGCCCTCGATGTACCGTTCGTGTTCGACAACCTGGACGTCGTCGGCGCCACCGACCGCAGCCCGGAGACCTTTGCCCTGGCGCGCTGCATCTCGACAACCTGGGCCGCGTTTGCGCGCACCGGCAAGCCCGACAACGCGTCCATTCCACATTGGCCCGCCTACACGCTCAAGGAGCGCGCCACGCTGGTGCTCGATAAGGAGTGCCGTGTGGTGAACGACGAAGGCGGGGCACGGCGTGGCCTTTGGAAAGACGTGCTGCGGATATCGCAATAGCTTAGAGCGAACGTGTTGTCCCAGCGAGCGCCCCCTCAACCGGCGCGCTGGTTGTTTCGGCGATAGAGATTGGAATGAAGGCGCGCCGGCCTCTCCCCGAGGGGAGAGGCTAGAACCCAGCGGACGAGTTCCACGTCCCCCTCTCCCCTTGGGGAGAGGGTCGGGGTGAGGGGGCTTCAGCCGATACTTTGCTGCTCGGTAAGTCTGAACCAACAAGCGAAGAGGAAACGAACATGGCCAAGAACAGAATTGTCATCGTCAGCGCAGGCGCAGTCGGCGGCTACACCGGTGCCCACATGATCAAGGCCGGCGAGGACGTGACCTTCGTCGAGGCGTGGCCCGAGCACGTCGATCACATCAACAAGCACGGTCTGCGCGTCACTCACGCCAAGGATGTGCCCGAGTTCATGGTGCCGGCGCGCGCGTTGCACCTGACGCAAGTGCAGCAGTTCGCCAAGGAGAAGCCGTTCGACATCGCCTTCATCTGCGTCAAGTCCTACGACACGGCTTGGTCGACGATGATGATCCAGCAATACCTGGCGCCGGACGGCTATGCCGTGTCGCTGCAGAACTGCATGAACGAGGCGACCATCGCCTCGGTGGTCGGCTGGGGCAAGACGCTCGGTTGCATCGCCTCGTCCATCACGGTCAATCTCTCGGGCCCAGGTCACATCCATCGCGGCGCCGGCAAGGGCGGTGCGGCCCACACCGTCTATCGCGCAGGCGAGCCGCATGGCCTGATTACGCCGCGTGCCGAAGAAATCGTGCGCCTCGTCGGCACCGCCGACAGCGCCAAGGTCACCAGCAATCTGTGGGGTGAGCGCTGGTCGAAGCTGGTGGCGAACGTGATGCAGAATGGCCTCTCGGCGTGCACCGGACTCGGCGGCGGCGCCATGCTGCAGAACGAGGCCATCCGACGTTTCGCGGTGCGGCTTGGCAGTGAGGCGATCCGCGTCGGTCAGGCACATGGCTACAAGCTCGAGGAAATCCTGCATCTGGATGCCGAGGTCATCGCCAAGGCGGGCGAAGGTGATATGGCGTCGGTGCGCGCCTACGAGGAGCAGCGCTTCAAGGACGCCGGTCGTGTGTCCGCCGAGCAGAAGCCCTCGATGGGGCAGGACATGGCCAAGGGGCGCCGCACCGAGATCGACTTCCTCAACGGCTACGTGGTGCGCGAGGGCGAGAAGATCGGCAAGGCCTGCCCGGCCAACGCCAAGCTGACCGAACTGGTCAAACGCGTCGAGCGCGGTGAGATCAAGGCCGATCCCAAGCACATCGAGGACTTGCGCCTGAATTGAGCGCGGGTTGCCGGCACGGACTACGGACTACGGACCACGGACCACGGACCACGGACAGGGCAGGATATCGCATGCAATCGAAGCTCAATACTGCGCTCGGCGATGTCCTGCGCCGCCTTGCCGTGGTGCCAGTGTTGACCATCGATGCGATCGAACAGGCAATGCCGCTCGCCAAGGCCCTGGCGGCCGGTGGTCTCGAGGTCGTCGAGGTGACGCTGCGCACGTCGGTCGCGCTGGAGGCCATCCGGCGCATTCGGGCCGAGGTGCCGGGGCTGATGGTCGGGGCCGGAACCGTATTGACGCCGGAGCAGGCGCAGCAGGCGATGGCTGCGGGTGCAAGGTTCATCGTCTCGCCCGGCATGACGCCCCGTCTCATCGAGGCGGCGCAAGGGTGGCCGGTCCCGTTCTTGCCCGGCGCGGTGACGGCGAGCGAGGCGATGTCGCTGTCCGATCTGGGCCTCAACGTGCTCAAGTTCTTTCCGGCCGAGGCCTCTGGCGGTATGGCGGCGCTCAAGGCCTTGGCGGCGCCGCTGCAGGGGATTACCTTTTGTCCGACGGGCGGCATCGATGCCGTCAAGGCACAGCAGTATCTGGCGCTGCCCAACGTCGTCGCGGTTGGGGGCTCGTGGATGGTGCCGGCCAAGGCGCTGGCCAGCGGTGCGTGGGACGAGATCGAACAGCTGGCACGGGCGGCCGCCGCCCTCAGGATCCGCGTTTGACGATCACAGGGGTTGTGGCGTCGGCCGGAGCGATGGCGCCGCGATGCTGCACGACGACGCCGGCCAGGCGATGACCGTCGAGGCTGGCCACCTCAGGCTCGATACCGGCCAGACGGGCTGCAAGGTAGGCGCCGTTGAAGCTGTCGCCGGCCGCCGATGTATCGATGGCGGCGACGCGCTGCGGGATCGGCACGTGGCACGGGACCTGACCAGCGAACACGATCGCCCCCTGCTCACCCTGCTTGACCACGATTTCTTTGGGTCCGAGGGCCGCAAGGCGCGCGATGGTCTCGCCCGGCGTTGCATCCCCCCACAACATGGCCTCATCATCGAACGTCGGCAGCGCCACATCGGCAAGCCGCCAGAACCGCGCCATGACACGTTGCGCGCGCGGCAGGTCGCCACCCCAGCCACGCGGGCGATAGTTGCCATCCATGGCAATGCGGACGCCGGCCGCACGCGCCGCCTCTATCGCCGCACCGAAGCGGTCCAGGGCGGCCGCGCTGTAGAGCGACAACGTGATGCCGGAAAGATAGACCAGTTGTGCTGCCCGCATCGCGTCGGCGACGGTCGCCGATTCGGGGCCATCGAACAACTCGCGCGCCGGAGAACGGTCCCGCCAGTAGTGGAATGTGCGCTCGCCGCCGGCCGTGGTCTCGATCAGATAGAGCCCGGGCATGCGCCCATCGGCGCGTTGCATCAGGTGGGTGGCGATGCCCTCGCTCTCGGCCAGGGCGACGATGGCGCAGCTGTAGGGGTCGAGGCCCAGCCGCGTGGCATAAGCGACCCTGGCGCCAGATCGGGCCATGTAGAGCGCGGTATTGAAGGTGTCGCCACCGAACGCCAAGCCGAAGCGGCCGTCGCTGCCGCGGGCCAACTCGACCATGCATTCGCCGATCGAGACGACCTGGCTCGGTTGTGCTTGCCTCATGCCATCAAGGGGCGTTGCGACCGAGATTGAAGAAGATCGAGCTGCGGAAGCTCGGTCCCGGCGAACGTGCGACATAGGTCGGAGCGGCCCTTTGCACGGTGACGCGACCGAGGCCTGAGGGCGGCGGCACGAACTGTCCCACATAGCGCGGTTGTGCTACCCGCTGGGGCGCCGGACGCGGTGTCGGCGGCGGGCGGCGCTCGGCTTGGCGGACTGGGGCAGTACGCTCACGCGCTTGCTGCTCGCGTTGTGGTGGCTCGCGCTCCGGCTCGGTCTGACTCTTGGGAGCAGCAACTTTCTTCTTGGGCGGCGGCGGGATAGTGTCAGTCGATGGCAGTGGTGGCGTCGCCAGGATGACTGGCGGTGCCGTTGCGCCGGGCAGGGCATCGACCGCCGGAGACGCAGGCCGGTCGGCTGGCTGAGTGGCGGTCCGCTCAGGCGGCAGCGGGGCAATGATCACGGGTGGCAGTTGCGTCGTTGCGGTGGCGGGCGGCGGGGTCATGCCGAGGCCGCTTGGCGGCGGGGCGGCCAAGGGCGGAATGACGGCCGCAACGGCCTGCCGGCGCTGGTCGGCTTCCTGCTTCGCGCGCTGTTCGGCCTCCAGCCTAGCCACGCGTTGCGCCTCTTGCTTGGCGAGGTCTTCGCGGCGGCGCAGGTCGGCGGCTTGCTTGGCCTTGAGGTCAGCTTCGGCCTTGGCGACGCGCTGCGCTTCCTGCCGGGCCAGCTCATCGCGGCGGCGTTGCTCAGCTTGCTGCTTGGCGCGCAGATCCGCCTCCGTCTTGGCGATACGCTGCGCTTCCTGCCGGGCCAACTCATCGCGCCGGCGTTGATCGGCTGCTTGCTTGGCCAGCAGGTCGGCCTCCGCCTTGGCGATGCGCTGTGCTTCCTGCTTGGCAAGATCATCGCGGCGGCGTTGCTCGGCCTCCTGCTTGGTGCGCTGCTCTGCCTCCGCTTGGGCAACACGTTGCGCTTCCTGTTTGGCGCGCCGCGCTTCCAGCTCCTGCTGCTGCTTGGTCTGGCGCTCGGTCTGCTGGGCCAGGATGGCGCGGGGCTCGCAGCGGCCATCGGCGACGGCCACCTGTCCAGCCGGGCAACCCTTGCCGCAGGCACGGGCCGTTTGGCCTTGCAGCAGGGTAAGGAGGATATAGTCGGGCTCCTCCACCGGCAGGCTGGCGTTCACCCGCTCGGTGAATGTCTTCATGGCGCGCTGAGTGGCGGGCGACCATGTGCCGTCCGCCTCGCCTTCGAAGCAACCGACACGCTTCAGTTCCGCCTGAATGGATCGGGTCAGGGAGCGCCGCGAGGCCTCATCAGCGGGCTTCACGGACGTAATCCGCCGCGTTTCCGGTGCAACACCGCGGGCACCCGTGTCCCGACCGGCGGGCTCCGTGGGCCGCGGCCCATCACGCTCCGCGACTTGGCGCCGGGCCACCGACGGCACATCGTTCTCAACTCCGGTGCGCGTCCGCTCCGTGCCGGGGCGTGGGGCCGGAGTCTCGATCTGGGGGCCACCGGTGTCATCGCGGGGTGCAGCGACCTGCACCACTCGTTGCTCGCGGGGGGCGACATCCGTTGCGATGCGGACCATGCTGGCCAGCCGCTCGCTGGCCTCGGTGTCGCCGCTGCCCGGCAGCCACGCATACCCGGCCAATCCGACTCCAACCACAGCACAGGCAACACCCAGCAGCTTGCTCATGACGCAACTCCGACCGATTCCTGGTCAACTCTGTACGACACCAGCCGAAACCGCTGGCAGGTGCTGCCTATCCCGCAAGGCACCAATGCGCGTCGCACCGTCGAGGGTTGGTATAGCCCCAATAGGCCCGCCGACGTGGGCTGCGACCGGTGCTTTGGCATAGGCTTAATTGGTTCTTCACTATTTCTCAGCTTGCTGCCTTTTTCAACCGGCAAGTTCGCTTGTTTCGGACTTGCACTTTAGCCGTCACGGCGCAAATGGCCATCCTTGTGGTCATGTCGAGTTGAGCCGTTGCGGGGCACGCAACTCGCGCGCCGGTTGCACGTCGCGATGGGCAGAATCAAGATTTCGTCTTCCTCGTGTCCTTGCAGCCTAGATCTAGTAGGCCACCCCTGGGGCTGTGGATATCGGCCTTGGCCTGTGGGTGACGTGTGGATACAGCGCAGCAGTGTCAGCAGCATGAATGTGCGGCGAACCAGCCACGTCGCGCCGTCAGTCTGCCCGACCTCGGCCGCGAGACATCAACTATCCGCCTGACTTTCCTTAACGAATCGATTAGTGTCCGGTTGGTCGAATAGTGTTGTAATTCTGTTGCATCGCGTACGCCGAAGACTGGCGTGCTGTGCACAAGCTGAAGCTGAGCGGCAGCAGCATCTTGTGCATAACTTCATGCTCCTTCGGACGTGGCCGACAGCCGGCCTGGTTCAACTGCCCGACCTCACTTCCGCTGGAAGCAAGAGGGGCTCAACGGACGCAGTATCGCCGACCGACAATCTTCGGTATGCGCCAGGCAGAGTGGCGCAGGCCAAGACGAGTGCGCGTTTCCCGCATCCGCCACATGCAATTGCGTAGGCCGATGTACTGCAGGGGTAGGGGGCCTCTACGAATGAGACACGTACTAGGCGTGCTAGGCGTTCTCGCTGCGGGCGTGCTGTTAGCCGTTTCCGCTGCGATGAACTGGCGCTTTGGCTTCAGTCTCGGGAAAACCGAGCTGGACGGGCAGATCTATGGAGCTGCCAGTGCAGCTGCGGACTGCTTCAAGGCGTTGGTGCCGTTTTTCTTCTTTGCTGCAATCCGAAACCGCATGTGGTCGCAGGCAGCTGCCTCGGCCGTACTCTGGGTGGTCGTCACGGCCTATTCGCTGACGTCTGCGCTGGGACATGCCATGCTGAACCGCCAGGATACGGCCGGTCAGCGCACGGTCGCTACAGCGTCCTACCAGGACCTGCGCACGGAGCTCAAGCGTGCGGAGGACCAGCTCAGCTGGATCCCTCAGCACCGCCCGGCGATGACCGTCCAGAGCGAAGTCGATGGCATCAAGAGCCATCGCGTCTGGGGTTGGACTCGCGGCTGCACGGAGATCACCGGCAAGGCCAATGGTGACTTCTGCCAGCGCTTCCACGCGCTCTCTGCCGAGTTGGCCTCGGCACAGCAGGCGGATGTCCTCGGTAAGCAGGTTGCCTCGATCAAGGCCGGACTGGCCAAGACGCAGGGCGGCTCCGTGATGGCGGATGCTGATCCTCAGGCTGCTGTGTTGGCGAAGCTCGCCAGCGCACTCGGCCTCAGCGTTAAGATCGACGACATGCAGACCACACTGGCGGTGTTTGTTGCCTTGCTTCTCGAGGTTGGTTCGGGCTTCGGCATGTACGTTGCCTTCAGCACGTGGCGGCTCTACGACCGCAACGCGCCGTCGGTGCCGCTCATGCAGCCGGCCCAGGTGGTCAGCTCGGCACCGATTGCCGCGCCACTGATCGCCACGCCGAAGACCTTCGGGATTGCGAACGACAACAAGTCGACGCCCGTTGCGGCGCCCCGGCTTGTGGCACCGGAAACCGACGTTGAGCGGTTCTACAAGGAGAAGATCGAGACGACAGAAGGTTCTAGTCTGACAGCGACGGCACTCTACGAGGATTACTGCGCTTGGTGTGAGGAACAGGATAAGGAGCCACTTGCACTACCCACCTTTGGTCGAGAGTTTGGTGAGACAGGCGTGCAGAAAGCCAAGATTGCAGGTCGCGTCAGGTACATCGGAATTGCCTTGAGATCAGGTCAGCAGGCAGAGGAGGATAAGAAGCTGCCAGCGACAAGATCAGAAGCGGCCTAGACTGGCCGAGCCAAGCAAAGGGGCCGCGAAAGCGGCCCCTTCTGCGTTTCGGGGTTCACGGTGACGGAAAAAAAGGGGCAGCTTCGGCTGCCCTTTTTGCGTTTGCAGGGCGCTCACCGCTAACGCCGGTTCTCTGGCACCTCGATTTCGAGGCCAAGCAGCAGGTAGCTCCAGCTTTTGCCGTGGCTGTCGAGGCCGAGCGAGGTGTTGACGCCGCCCTCCAGCGCGTCCTGCATGACGAAGTTGAGACCGTGCAGATGGTCCATCTCGTAGCGCTGCACGAAGCCTTGGATGAGTTGCGGGAAGGCAGCTTTGACGCGGGCGGCGGTGAGTTGCTCTTTGACGAGCGGATAGTCGCCGGGATCATAGACCCAGACCGAGACGTTGGAGGTGTTGCCCTTGTCGCCAGCTCGGGCATGGGCGATGTCATGCAGTTTGAGGCGGCGTGTGGTTGGCATGGGGCAGGGTTCCACTCAAGCAACGAACATGGTGCAGCGGGGCTGAACGCGCTCGCGCGCAAGCAATGCGGAATGCGTGATCACCGAGGGTGTCACCTGGCCGCGATAGCCGCCACCGCCAGCGGGACCACAGCAGAGCAGCGACTCGACCTCCCAGAGCATGGTTTCGCAGGCGTTCCGATCGGCCGAGCGCATGGCGACGCGCACGCGGACGTCTCCGTCCTGGCCCTTCGGTTGCCCACCGGCAACCGGGCCGCGCGCCGTTTGATGCAGCGAGTTCAGGCCGATGAGATCAACGCGCATTTCCCGCGCGATGTCGGGATGGCGCGATAGGCGCTCCTGCAGAATGTCGGCGGCCAATCTCGCGCGGGCGGCCGCATTCGGGCCGGCGTAGCTCACCGCTCCCTCGGCATAGTATCCGCGGTCGAAGCCGATGGTGACTTTCAGTGTGTCGGGCCGCTTGTGACCGGTGGCGGCGTCGACGCCGACGCGATCGCGGCCCTGCTCGGTGACGGTAACCTTGGAGAAATCTGCGGCGACGTCGGGCGTGAGATAGCGGGCGGGATCGTGCACCTCGTAGAGCAGCTGTTCTTTCACGGTGCGCGCTGAAACAAGGCCACCGGATGCAGCAAGCTTGGTGATGACGGCGCTACCGTCGCTCGCCACCTCGGCGATGGGAAAGCCGCAATCGGCAAGCCGGGCCACATCCTTGACGCCGGGGTCGGCGTAATAGCCGCCGGTGATCTGCATGCCGCATTCCATCAGGTGGCCAACCAATGTGCCGCGGCCGAGCGCTGCCCAATCATCGTGCCGCCAGCCGTACTTGTGCACGATGGGTGCCAGAAACAGCGAGGGATCGGCGACGCGGCCGGTGATGACGAGATCGGCGCCATCGTCGAGGGCCGGCAGGATGGCGTCGATGCCGAGATAGGCATTGGCGCCGACCAGGGGGAGCCCGATGTTCCCGACCGGCGTGTCATGGTGATCGAAGAGTTTTGTGTCGGGCGTGATCTGCGCGGAGACATCGTCGCCGGTGATGGCTGCCACCTTGAGACCCTTGAGGCCCAGTTCGCGGGCGATCTCGACGGCCAGCTCGGCGGCAGCCGGAGTATTGGCGACGCCCATGTTGGTGACGATGCGCGTGCCGTTCTCCTTGCAGTGCTTGAGCACCCCGCGCAGGCGCGCCGCCAGCTGCGGATTGTAGCCGCGCTTGGGATCGAGCTTGCGGTCGCGATGGCCGAAGGCGAGCGTGCGCTCGGCACAGGTCTCGAACACCAGATAGTCGAGCCCGCCGTCGCGCGCGAGGTCGATGGCCGGCTCCAGCCGGTCCGACGAGAAACCAGCGCCGCAGCCGATTTTGAGCATGTGAGGATCCTTGCAGGCCGAAGGGGGTTCGCTGGTGGTGCGGCGGCCAGTGTAGCTGGGTCCATGTGGATCCGGCAAATGCGGTGCCACGCGACGGGCGGAACCCGAGATCGACAGACATGTTCGCGAGCGTCGCGGTGATGGTCGCGCAATGGTGACGGCGGGGATTTTCGTAGGTCGGGTCAAGCCAGAGCCTACGGTCTTTGTTGGCGATGCTCCGCATCGACGGCGCGCCCCGACGGCCGCTTGCGCTTGGACAGGCGCTTGGACAGGGGTCAGACCCCTGACACGCGACGCAGCAGTTGACCTGCTGACGCAATCGCCAGGGGTCTGACCCCGCGCCGTTCCCCGAGCCCTGCCGAGCCATTGCGATTTTAACCACGGCGGAAATTTCGGTTTGGCAAAGTTATCCCCGGGCGGGGGTGGCGGGGTTATTCTGTGGCTGTCCCGCCGCGGTGACCAGGGTGCACTCGA
>JBJXDZ010000046.1:0-90294 GCA_046154645.1 Hyphomicrobiaceae bacterium | reverse complement strand
CCGCCGCCGCGCCCGCGACCTCGCCGCAGCCGACAGCGACAAGGGATCGCTCAGAGTGAAATTGAAACGCGCCGGATGGAATGAGGACTACCGCCTCAAGCTGCTCCGCCAAATGCGATAGCCCTACTCTGCCCCGTGGCTGTTTCGTCGCAATGTATATCTCAATCGACCCATTGAAATCACGGATGCGGGGATCGTTGCTCTTATAGACGGCCTCCAGGAGAGCATGGGCTTGGCGTCCAGTCATTGGATTTCTTGTCGATCTTGTTGTCTTTGACGAACTTGTCGGTAAGCTCGCGGTAGGCTTCAGAGTATTGGCGATGGGGCGTTGATCGTCCGCGATGAGGGTTGGTATCCGATGGATCCTTAAGCTCGCCATTGCTGCCGAGCGTTCGACGGCTCAGGTGGTCAGCGTCGGCAGGTAGCGGTTGGTGATAACGGCGGCGGTGTCGACGACGTGACGGGTGTAGGGTTGCAGCTCAGGCGCGTCGAGGGTGTCGAACATGATGCCGATGATGACATCGTCGGGATAGCGCGGCGCCTTGGCCATGGCCTGCGTGACGTTGGCAACGAGGCGATGGTTGAGCTCGGAGATGGCCCAGCAGGCGCGCAGCAGCTGGTCTTTGTCGTTCAGGGTCGAGACGTCGCGCACGACGATGGTGAGTGCGGAAACGACTTCCAGAAGGAAGAAGAGCTGGGCCTTCCCGGGCAGGGCTGCGAACCAGGCTGTGGTTTCGGAGTGGGTCATGGGCTTCCTTTCGTGGCTCAAGAATAGCGATGGCGCGGAGGTTGTTGGGATTAGCTGTAGGGCTTGCGGCGCGTGAGTGGATCAAATGGCAGTCCCCCACCGCCGCCTCCTGTCCCACCGCTGCCCCCGCCACGAGGACGGCTCCCTGGTTGTGGCACTGACGAAGGGTGAGGGTCCCTCGGCAACTTGTCGATATCGAACCCCCGCTCCTGAAGGACTTTTATCCGAGTGTTACCTTGCATGATTGTACCGTCTGGCTTAGCGGCCAATGGACTTAGCGAGCCGGGTTTGAGACTCTCGACGATGGTACCAGTTGGCTGTGTTCGCCAGAAGGTTAGTGAACGTTTTGCCTGCAAGTCACTATCGTATGTGGTGTCAGGATGGAGCCGCTTCAGCGGCGATGGCTGGTTATCTGAAACGCGGATCAGTTCGCCACCACCGCCGGTCCAGCGGCCGAGGCCGTCGCGGAGCTGGGCGGGATTGAAGTTGGCTTTGCGGTCGGCGATGTGGTGTTTGAGGAGGGAGACTGCGACGCGGATGGCGTCGAGCTGGCTCTGGATGGCATCGCGTTCCGCGAGCCAGTCGCGAGAGAAAAGCACGGGCGGGGCTCCGAGGCGGAGAGGTTGGGACGGGCGATAGCTGCACGGACGCTTTCACCGCGCCGCACGTGGGTGTTGGTTGTTGTCTGCGCGGTTGACATGCAGCCACCAGCGCTGTGCGCGCTGCTGGATGGGTCCCGGGGACGAGCCCCGGAATGACACAGGTGGGTCAGAGCGGGCGGACGAGGGGGCTCGTGCGGACGGTGAGCATCAGCTCGGTCAGCGCATAGACGAGGGCGTCGACGCGGTCGGGGCTGCGGCCTTCGGAGAGACCTTCGGGGCCGAAGTCGCACATCTGGTTTTCGAGGGCTGGAAACTCGCCGACATGGACGACGCGGTTCTCGCCGTAGAGGGCTGCGACCGGCTCAGCGCGCATGAACTTGCCGCGCGTGGCGTAGACCTTGCGCACGGGCACGTTGGGATCAATCTGGTAGAGGATGTTGGTGACGAGATCGCCGCCCTGGTTGACCTCGGCGACGATGCGGTCGGCACGGAAGTCGTGATAGGCGGCGATGGCCGCGCGGGCCCAGGTGGCGGGATCGCGGCCTTGCAGGGAGCGGTCGGCCAGAACGTAGGCGCGCTTGTCGGGACCGAGGCCGGCGACGACGATGCCGCAGGTGTCGGAGTTGGCGGTCGCCGTGACGGGCGGGTCGACGGCGACGACGATGCGGCTCATGTCGGGCGCCGTGGTGATGCGCGTGTCGACCAGCGATTTGCGATGCCAGAGGCTGTCGGCGCGCTCGGTGACGATCTCGCCGTCGAGCTCCTGGCGGCCGAGCGCGGTGCCGGCGTAGATGCGTGTGATCTCGGCGAGGAATGAGGGCGCCAGATTGTCGGCGTTGTCGGCGGTGCGGGCGCGGGTCAGCGCGGTGGCTGGATCCGCCATGATGCGTTTGAGAAGCTTGGAATTGCGCGGCGTCGTGGTGACGACCTGGCGCGGATTGGGGCCGAGACGCAGGCCGAACTGCAGCATGTCCCAGGCTGGGCCCTCGCGCTTCCAGCGGCCGATCTCGTCGCACCAGGCGGCGTCGAACTGTGGACCGCGCAGGCCCTCCGGATCTTCGGCGGAGAAGAATTGCGCGATGGCGCCGTTGGGCCAGACGAGCTGGGCTTTGGAAATCTCGAGTGTCGGGCGCTGCTCAGGCGGGTGGACGGAGAGCAGGCCCGAGACGCCTTCGATCATGACGGCGCGAACGTGCTGCTGCGTTGGACCGACGAGGGCGATACGGCGGGCTGTCGCTTCGCCCTCCCACAAACCAAGCGCGATGGCGCGCACCCACTCGGCGCCGGCGCGAGTCTTGCCGGAACCGCGGCCACCGAGATAGGCCCAGGTGCGCCAGGGCGTGCCATCGGCGGTGTGCAGCGGGGGCAGCTGATCGTCGCGGGCCCAGATTTGCCAATCGTGCAGCAGGTGGGCTGCGGCGGCATCATCGCTGCCGACGAGATCGGCCAAGGCGGGGGTATCGGCGAGGGCCGCCTCAAGATTTGGCGCGGGCAGCGTCGATAAGTTTTTGCAGGCGAGCCGCAAGCTCGCGGCGGTAGCGATCCGCCTCACCGGCAAGATCGGCGGTGGAGCTGGCGTGGCCAGCAGTGGCGGCGGCGCTGGCGCGTCCGGATTTGGGTGAGGCGCGAGGGGTTGCAGTGTCCATCTCCGTGACTTTGCCGAGGTTGTCGATCAGCGCCCCGATGGCGCGGGTTTCGCGCTCGTGGTCGGTGGGGGTCGCCTCGGTGGTGTCGGGGTGTGCGAGATCCTTGCTCATGCGTCGCTCCAGCTGCTCGAGTTTGAGGGAGATGGCGGCGGCAAGACGGTCGAGCAGGGCCCGTCGGGCGGCGGCGGAGTTCTTGGTGATCGGTTTGACGCGCGGCGGCGCGAGCTCAGGCGTGACCGTTACAAGCTTGGCGTCCGCTGGCTGCGGCGCGGGCGTGCGGCGGCCGGCGGGGAACGGGCGCGGCATGGAGCGGCGCCATTTGTGCTTTCTGGCAGCGTAGGCGAGTTGGCTGGCCGTGATGGCGTGATCGCGGCAGATGTCGGCTGCGGGATCGTCGGTCAACTCGTAGCGGCGGCGCAGTTCGATCAGGTCGGGCGCGTGCGGATCTGGCGCTGCCGGTCGGGGCGCGGGCATGAAGGCTCCGGATGGGGTTGGCGGAGGCGCCAGGGATTGGCGTCGCAACGCAGGGAAGGGCAAAATGGCCAGGGACAACGCCAAACACCGCGCAGGCCCGGATGGGACATGCGGCGTGCGTTAACGTGCCGTAGGGGTAAGTTGCGCGGGCTCAGGGGAATTGTGGCAAAAAAGCGCCAATTGTGGCTGAGCCGGGACTTCTTTGTGGGCGCTGACCCAAATGTCGCGTTATACACAAAATGTAGCAAAGTAGCGTTGCGCTGTCAAATACAAATCGTCGGCGCGGAATTTTATAGTATGGGTTGCTATAGAATATAGTTAACAAGACTTGGACGAGGTCAAGTGTAACACGAGCCGGGCTGACGGGGATACGTTTCGCCCATCACGCACCGGTCGATGCAGGCCGGACTGTGCCGCCACAACAGCGCCGGCTTGGCGACTTGTCTTGTTGGATAGCCCGACTACAGTCAGTCGTGCGCGGCGCGTGACGCGACGGGGGACCACGCCATGGCTGGACCGAACACCACTCCTGAGCCCGCGACGGCTGGCGATCGCGCTCGGTTGACGGATTACCTCGGTCATTTCGTGCCGAAGCTGGTCATCACGCTGCGCGAGGGTTACACGGCCGGCCGCTTCGCCAGCGACGCCATGGCGGGGTTGACCGTCGCCATTCTGGCCCTGCCGCTGTCGATGGCGATCGCGATCGGGGCCGGCGTGGCGCCAGCCAGCGGCCTCATCACGTCCGTGGTCGCAGGCTTCTTCATCTCGGCACTCGGCGGCAGCCGCTATCAGATCGGCGGCCCGGCCGCGGCCTTCATCGTCATCATCGCCAACGTCATCAACAAGTTTGGCGAGAGCGGCTTGATGACCGCAACGTTCCTGGCCGGGTTCATTCTGGTCGCCGCGGCCCTGCTGAAACTCGGCACCTACATCAAGTATGTGCCCGGTCCCGTGATCCTGGGCTTCACCAGCGGCATTGGTGTCATCATCGCGATCAGCCAGATCAAGGACATGCTCGGCATCAAGGGCAGCGTGCCGGCCGAGATCGTGGCCAAGCTCGAAACGCTGTGGCAGTTGCGCGCGACGATCAACCCGTGGGCACTGCTCACCTGCCTCGCCACGCTGGCCATCATCAGCGGCCTGAAGCGCTGGCGGCCGGGATGGCCGGGACTGCTGATCGCGGTCGGTACCGTGTCGGGCGGGGCCTACCTGATCGGACACGATGCCTTGCAGGTCGAGACCATCGGCTCGCGCTTCGGCGGCATTCCAACGGCCTTGCCAGCGCCGGTGCTGCCCGACCTCAGCTGGAGCAAGATCGTCGAGGTGCTGCCGTCGACGTTCACCATCGCTTTTCTCGTTGGCATCGAGTCGCTGCTGTCGGCCGTTGCCGCCGACGCCAAGACCGGGGGCCGGCATCGCTCGAATGTGGAGGTGCTGGCGCAAGGCGTGGCCAACATTGCCTCGCCCCTGTTCGGCGGCTTGCCGGCAACGGGCGTGATCGCGCGCACCGGCACCAACATCTCCGCTGGCGGCAAGACGCCGGTGGCGGGCATCCTGCATGCGATCTTCGTGCTGCTGTTCATGCTGTTGCTGGCGCCGCTCGCCTCCTATCTGGCGTTGCCGTGCCTTGCCGCCGTGCTGCTGAACGTGTCCTGGCGCTTGATCGACTGGCGCGAGATCGCGCATTTTCTGGGCCGTGCTCCGACTGACGACCGCTTGGTCCTGCTCGTCACGCTGGTGTTGACCATTCTGGTCGACCTCAACGTCGCCATCGCCGTCGGCGTCGTGCTCGCCTGCATGCTGTTCATGCACCGCATGGCGGAGAGCACGGGTGGCCGCGTGGCAACCGGCGGTGAGGCCCCACCACGAGACGAGGACGCGCCCCGCTCCGCAATCCTCGATACGCCGCTGCCGCCGGGAATTGCGGTGTTCCAGATGCGCGGGCCGTTGTTCTTCGGCGGCGCCAGCGCCATTACGGAAGCCATGCAGACGCTAAAGCCCTTTCCGCAAGCGTTGATCCTGCGCATGCGCGACGTGCCGCTGATCGATGCCACGGCGCTGTCGGCGCTAGAGGATCTGCTGCTCGACTGCCGCAAGCACGGCTGCCGCATCGTCATGTCGGGACTGCAGCGCCAGCCGCGCGAGGCGATGCACCGCATGGGCCTGTTGCGGCGCCACAAGGTGATCATCGCCTCGAACAGCTTCATGGCGCTGGAAAAGGCCAAGGCGCTGATGGCGGGGGGCAATCATGAACCGGGGTCAGACCCAAGGGTCTGACTCCACTGCCCCAAGGCGCACGCGCCGGATGCGCCGTGGGCATCCGAAGGCGCCAACAAAAGCGCGCGCGCGATCACTCCATCTTCAGGATATTGCCGGTGCGTCCTGCGAGATCCTGGATGTATTGCCAGGCGACACGCCCCGAGCGGCCGCCACGGGTGACGCTCCACTCCAGGGCCTCGCGCACGAGCTCGGCGTCGGCAAGCTTGAGACCGTGATGGGCCGCATAGCCGCGCACCATCTCCAGGTACTGGTCCTGCGAGCCGTTATGAAAGCCGAGCCACAGCCCGAAGCGATCAGACAGCGACACCTTTTCCTCGATCGCTTCGCCCGGATTGATGGCAGTGGCGCGCTCGTTGTCCATCATGTCGCGCGGCATCAGATGGCGGCGGTTGGAGGTGGCGTAGAAGATCACGTTCTCCGGCCGGCCCTCGATGCCGCCTTCGAGCACGGCCTTTAGCGACTTGTAGGAGGTGTCGTCCTTGTCGAAGGAAAGGTCGTCGCAAAACACGATGAAGCGGTGGCCGTGCTTGTCGCCGGCAAGCCGCATGTGCGTCAGGCAGCGCGGCATGGTCGAGATGTCCTCGCGATGAATTTCCACGAGCTTCAGGTCCGACTTGGCGAGGCTCGTCTTGAGCTTGCGGCGCACATCAGCGTGGGCGGCCTTGACCAGGCTCGACTTGCCCATGCCACGCGCGCCCCACAGCAGGGCGTTGTTGGCTGGAAAGCCCTTGGCGAAGCGCAAAGTATTGTCGAGCAGCTGATCGCTGGCCCGCTCGATGCCCTTGAGCAATTGCAACGGTTGCCGGTTGACGTGCGGCACGGGGATGAACGCCTCGGGCGCCGACTGCCACACGAAGGCCTCGGCCGACTGGAAATCGATCGGCGGTGCCATGGGCGGCGCCATGCGCTCGAGGGCAGCAGCCAGGCGTTCGAGGCGGTCGATCAGGGACGGGTCGGCGGACATCGATGAGGGCTCCAGGGGCGGGCGCATGACGGCGGAATGGCGGCGCGCGTTCGGCGACCCTCATAGCCGAGGCCGGTGGCGGCGTCACGGGATCCCTCGGCGCGGCCGATGTGCGCAGGGCGCGGCACGGAATGGGCGATGACGCGCCTGTGAGGCACATTTGATCGATGTTCACGTTGCGCTCTTGAACGATGTTCTGTATGGTCTGCAAGTGCCGGGACGGTGGCCGCAAGGTGCAGGTCCAAGGCTTCGACAGCTCTCCATGGCAGTGGTGGTCCTGCGCCCCATGCACCCGTCCCGGCCCCATCCCAGCCGGTGTCGAAGTCGATCAAATTCGGTCGCCGTTCCCCCCGGCGAACCGCATCCCGGCGCGTCCCACGCCGGGTCTCGTGAGCCGGTCACCGCCCCCCGTCGGTGATCACGGTGCCCCGGATAGCGATCCTCCCTTCGCCTTCCGGGGCACGGCTTGCCCAGCGGTTGCGAATTGTCACGCCGACGACGCAGCAAAGGCGTAGCTTCATTTTCGTGCGGCAGAGGCGTAATCATCAAATTCAGTAGTTCACCGCTCATCACCAACGCATTCTTGGGAGGACACTATGGATCCAGCCATCATCAACTTGATCATCTCGCTGGTCGGCGGTGCTGCAGGCGGCAACATCGTCGGCTCGCTGATGAAGAATCTCAGCCTCGGTACACTTGGCAACTCGCTGGCCGGCATCGTCGGCGGTGGCGTCGGCGGCAAGATCCTTGGCATGCTGGTGCCCGCGCTCGGCGCGGCTGCCGTGAACAAGACGGGCGGCGTGGACGTCACAGCGTTGCTTGGTCAAGTTGCGGGCGGCGGCATCGGCGGCGGCGTGCTCATGATCATCGCTGGGCTGGTGCGCTCGATGCTGGGCAAGTAACAGTCCAGATCATTCGGGACCGGCGTCACCTGGGCGTTGCCTGGTGCCGGTCCCGGACTTGACCAGCCCCCATCACCTGCAAACGGAGGTTGCAAACGAAGTCGGACGAAGCAGGCCTCGCGCGACACCGCCGCTGTTCTGCCGCAAGATGTCTTCACTATTTTCCCAAGCCATGCCGTAATTGTTGCCGTTGAATTGCAGATCTACGTTTTTGTTGCAGGGAGTCGCCCATGAGCGCCCAGCCCGAACGAATTGGCGTCGTCGTTGTGCACGGTGTCGGCGAGGCCAAGGAAGGCTGGATCGACAGCTATCTGGTTCCCGATCTCGAACGCTGGGCCGCCTACCGCGACAGGGGCCAAAGCACCGCCAATGACACCGATCGCGACATGATGGTGGTGGTGCGAGCCAGTGATGCCCGGCATCTCGCGCTGGCGCTCGATTGCGACGCGCATTTCAAGGCCTTCTGCCAAGTCACCGGTCGCGAGGATCTGGCCAAGCTGCCACAGTTTCTCACTGCCGATCTGCGCCGGACCAACCGCGACGCGCTGGTCGAAGCGGTTGCTGCCATTGTCGCTCGCGGTGCCGCCGCCGACTGGCTCGCAACCTTCGCCGCCGGCCAAGTGCCAGCCTGCATCGCCTTCGATCCGCAAAGCCGCGTGCAACGGGTGCGCGACCCAGAAAGCCGCGATCCGACGCGAACCTGGAAGTCGTTCACACGGCGCTGGCCGCTGGATGGCCGCGAGGTGCTGTTCACCGAGCTCTACTGGGCCGACATGTCGAACGTTGGCTCAACCATTGCGTCCCGGCTGCTCTCCATCTTCGAGCTGGTGCTGGAAGCGCCGTTCTTTCTCGGCCGTGCCCTCATGCGCGATAGCACCGGTGGCATCCATCGCCTCATCCGGTGGCTGATCTCATCGACCAGCTGGCTCATGCGCTGGCCGGTGGCCGGGCTCAACACCGCGATTTTCATGACGGCCCTGCTGACCATCATCATCAAGCAGCCAGGCGCCATGTGGTGGCTGCCCTACAGCATTGCCGCCACCCTGGCCATTATTGCCGTGGCCGGCATCATCCTGTGCCGCAAGCTGGTGCACGGCCGGCCGGGTCTGGCCGATCTGGCCCTGTCGGCGAGCCTGTGCTCGATGTTCCTGCTCGGACTGCTCGCTGTCGCTGGCACAATCGGCGGCCAACCCTTGCCCACGACGCCCGAGCCTTATCTGGTGAAGAGCATTCTCCTGCTGCTGATCGCCTGGACGGCGTGGACCGTGCCGATCATTCTGGCCGTCCTGCTGGTGCTGCTGGTGGGCTTGAAACGGCTCCTGGTGGCCATTCCGATGCTGCTGGTGAGGGCCTTGCAGCGCGACTCCGTGCCGCGCAGCGGGCCATCACCGCCGCTGGCCCGCCCGGCCGCCGCCATCTCGCTCAATCTGATCCTGGCCATCCTCGTCAAGTTTCTGTTCGCCGCGTTCGGCATCCTGGTCATCACGACGCTGGTGGCCCCCATGAACCAGCCCGCCAGCGTGGCGTGCCCCGAGGGTACCCAACGCAATGTCTCCGCCTGGTGGGAGGACCCGGACTTCTTCGCCCGCGCCCCCGCGCCCTGCCAGCTCGCCGAGCTGAAGCGCCTGCTGCTCGAGATCAGCGCGTTCAACGCTCTCGCCCTCGCCATGCTGCTGGTGACGGCCATGGCCCTGGCGCTGCTCCGCCGCGGCATGAAGGGCGCGTTCCGAAAGTCGGCTGCCGAGGGCAAACTGCACCTGCCGCGGCTGATCGCGAGCCCGCTGATCGTGGCCATGCTGTTTGCCGGCGCCTTGCTCAACACGGCGATCATCTACGTGCCGGGCGTTGCTGCCAAGTTGTGGCTGCCGAGCGCCTTCCTGGGCGCTTTGCGCGAAAGCGGGCTCGAGCATCTCGGCGCCGGCGCCCTGATCGTCTTCATGCTCATCCTCGGGCGCATCATCGAGACGTCGGACGCCGTCCTGCATATCGGCCGCGATCTGGTCGACCACCAGTACGACCGCAATCCGCGCTCGCTCGCCATGCGCATTGCCGGCGGCAACCTGCAAGCGGAAACGACGTCGCAGCCACGCAAGCGCTACCGCCGCCGCATGCGCATCCAGCGCCGGCTGGAGGCCCTCATTGAAGATGTCATCGCCAACCAGCGGGTGGACCGCTTGATCTTCCTAGCGCACAGCCAGGGCACCGTGATCATGCGCGACTATCTGCTCGATCATGACCTGCTGATTGCCGACCGGCGCGAGCAATTCCGCAGCATGGCCAGCATCAAGCGCATCGATGTCATCACGCTCGGCTCGCCGCTGACGCATCTCTACAAGTACTACTTCAGCGATGACGGCCAAGCCATGAGCGACGACAGCCGCGGCGCCAAGCCGATCGAGAAGGTCAAGACCTGGACCAACATCTGGCGGGTCGACGACCCGATTGGCCAGATGGTCGATCTGGCGCCGCTGCTCGAAGTGCAGAACCGCGGCATCGCGCCGGGCGGCCACACCTACTACTGGAAGGAGCATTCCGTCTGCGAGATCGTCTGGAAGCTCATCATCGACCCGCCCGTGGTTGAGCCCCCGACCTCCGGCGGCAAGGCCACAGTCGCGCAACCACATGCGGCCTGACGATGATCAAGGGCGCCCGCGCACGGGCAAACGCGACCCGACCATCGGCGCCAAAGCTTGCCTAACGACGGCAAAGCGGCGAACCTTGGCGCCCATGCATGGAGCACATCGCGACGTGCGGGAGCCAGGAGGGACGATGACGGCTGCGTTTCATGGACTGAAGGTCCTCGACTTCACGACCACGATCGCGGGGCCGCATTGCGCGCGGCTGCTGGCAGACCTCGGTGCCGACGTGATCAAGATCGAGTCGGGCGACGGCGACATGATGCGCACGCGCCTGCCGCTGCGAAAAGGCGCCAGCACCAGTTTCGGCCAGCTCAATGCCGGCAAGAAAAGCGTGGTGCTGGATCTGAAAGCCAAGGCGGCTCAGGCAGCCGTGCTGCGGTTGATCGAGACCGCGGACGTTCTGGTCGAGAATTTCCGCCCGGGCGTCATGCAGCGCTTCAAGCTGGATTACCCGAGCGTGGCCCAACGCAACCCCCGCCTCGTCTACTGCTCGATCTCGGGCTACGGCCAGACCGGTCCCGCCGCCGATCTCGCGGCCTACGCGCCGGTCGTGCACGCCACGTCTGGTTTTGATCTCGCGCACATGGCGCACCAGCGCGGGCGCAAGCAGCCGGACAACTGCGGCATCTTCATCGCCGACGTGCTCACCGGCACCTATGCCTTCGGGGCCATCGGCGCGGCCCTGCATCAGCGGACGGCGACCGGCAAGGGCCAGCATCTCGACGTCTCGATGCTCGAGAGCATGCTGAGCCTCACGTTGACCGAGATGCAAGCAGCCCAGTTCGAGCTGCCGCCGCCGCCGAGCCGGCCGATCTTCGGACCGGTGGCGACCGGCGACGGCTTCGTCAACATCGCCGTGGCGAGCGAACGCACGTTCCAGAATCTGGCGGCTGCAGCTGGACGCGAAGACTGGATCAAGGACATGCGCTTCGAGAAGTACCTGGATCGGCGCAACAACTGGGGCCTGCTGATGGACGAGTTCGAGGTCTGGTCGACCTCGATGCCAACCGACAAGGTGCTGGCGGCGCTCGACAAGGCGGGCGTGCCGGCGTCGGCCTATCGCACGGTGGCGGAGGCGATGGCCGATCCGCAACTCGAGCATCGCGCGGCCTTCAACCAGGTCGCTGACGCGGGTGGCACTTTCAAGGTGCTCAACCCGCCGTTCCGCATGTCGGCGTCGCGCACGGCGGCAGGGCCACGCTCGCCCGCACTCGGTGAGCACAGCCGCGAGGTGCTGGCGGCGGCGGGGCTATTGAGCGAAGAGATCGAGGCGGCACTCAAGGGATGAGCCAGCCACCCGTGCCGAAACGCCAAGCGGCCCGGAGATGGTTCCGGGCCGCTGGTTTTTTGTCCGACGTCAGTTGGTGGCAGGGCCCGCCGGGCGTTGGCCGTCCTGCTTCTCGCCGGGCTGCGGCGGACGCTTGCGGGCCTCACCCTGGCCACCTTTGGCAGGCGGCTGCTGGCCGCCCTGCTGGCCCCCGGGGCCGCCCTGGCCCTGACCACGGCCTGGAGGTTGCCCGGCACCCTGTTGGGGCGGCGGCTGTCCGCGCGTGACCGGAGGTGGTGCCGGCGGCTGCCGCGGCGGCGGAATCGTTGCAGGCTGCTGGGGCGGCGGCACGTTGGCCGGTTGCTGCGGCGGTGGCACAAACTGGCGCTGCTGCGGCGGCACGTTGGCCGGTTGCTGCGGCGGTGGCACAAACTGGCGCTGCGGCGGCGGCACGTTGGCCGGTTGCTGCGGCGGTGGCACAAGCTGGCGCTGCGGCGGCGGCACGTTGGCCGGTTGTTGCGGTGGTGGAACGGTCGGCGGCGGCGTCACCTGGCGCTGCGGCGGCGGGATCGTCGCCGGCTGCTGCTGCTGCTGCTGTTGCGGCGGACGCGCCTCCCATGGACGGCGGCGTTGCACATCCGGGTTGGCCGGCGTGCCCGCCGGCGGCTTCGGACCCGCATCGCGCTGCTGGTCACGCGGATTACCGGGACGCGGCCAGCCACCGCCCGGCCCGCCACTCGGACGGCCGAAGCCCGGATTGTCGCGCCGTGGCGGCTCGACGAGTCGTGGCGGTGGCCGCACGGCAGCCGGCGCGGAGAAGCGCGGACGATAGACCTGCAATTCATTGCCACGGCCCAGGCCGGCGCGACGGCCGTAATCCTGGTGGCGGGGCACGTCGACAATGCGCAGTGGCGTCACCGGCCGGCGCGTGATGCGCTCATAGCGATAACGATCGAAGCCGACATTGAAGATGCGGCGATCGACCGACCGATGGCTCGGCACCCAGGCGGTCTGGCGCACGAACGAAACATTGCGCGACGGATGCGCGATGTGGCGATAAACAGCCACGGACGTGAGCAAGGCCACCGGCACGAAGCACCACGCCGCCGTGTAGCGCGGCGCATCGTAATAGCGCTGCGAGAAGTTCAAGTGATCGCCGCGCCATTCGGCCTCCGGCGGCAGCGGTGCCCATCCGACCTGCTCGTCGCTGTGGCGCCAGGCCACCCAAGCGGGCGCCCATTCAGTGCCCGGCACCCACACCCAGCCTGCGTCGCTATCCAGAAACCAGCGGCCATAGTGGAACACAGCCCAACCGAACGGCTCTTCGGACTGCCAATACCAGCCGTGTTCGTCGGTGAACACCCATTGCCCACGCGAGTAGGGACGCCAATCGTCGTCGACGTCAGGCGACCAGACGTAGCCGTGCGTCGGGTGGGCGAACCAGCGCCCATAGCGATCGAGTTCCTGGTGGAAAGTCTCGATGTCGATCTCGCGCTCCTGCGCCCGGGCACCGCCGGTGGGGATCACCAGCAGGGCCATGAGCAACAGCGACAGCGCCAGGAAGGGGGATCGCAGAGCGCGCATCATGAAGGAGCTTTCCGGGTCGATGACGGGGAGGATGGCCGTGCCAGCAGCACGGTCGAGGCACGAATCTGCCGCATAGGGGCTGAACCGGGCGTGAATACGGCACAAACTGACATGAAGCAGCAGTCTGGCACGCGGGCTGTATCCCGTCCCAGACCAAATTCGGCCCTGTGGAAGGTTAGCGACCACGCACCGGACTCTGACAATGAACGCTCAATACCACAACCCCGGCCATCGATAGCGCGGCGCCAGCTCGCCTAGGCCATGGCCGACCATCGTGAACATCGGCTCCTCGACCAGCACGATGGGCGGGGCTGATGGCAGCGTGCCGACGTCCTTCAAGCGCGCGATGCGCTCAGCCGTCTCGGGATGCGAGCGCAACAGCGAGGGCTGTGGGATGCGCCGCGCCGGCACGGGGAACATGAGATCCTCCCAGAAACGGCCCTCGTTGCGCTCGAGGAAACTCAGCGCCGCAGCGAGCCCCAAGGGATCGCCCGTCAGGCCCGCAGCCTCCATGTCGGCATCGAACTCGCGTGAGCGCGACAGGGCGAGTTGCAGCAGGCTCGCCACAGTTGGTGCGAGGTAGAGGAGCAGGATGGCGAACCAGGAGAATGTGTCGAGACCGAGCAGCATGGCCGGAATGTTGAGCAGCGCCAGTCCGAAACCGAGGTAGGCCAGCAGCTGCGTCAGGCGCGACATGGCATCGGCGAGGCCCATGACGAACAGGTCATTGTTGCGGACGTGGCTGATCTCATGCGCCAGCACGCCGGCGATTTCGCGTAGCGACAGGCGCCGCAACAGGCCCTCGGTGACGGCGATGGCCGCATGGTCGGGCGTTCCGGTGGCGAACGCATTGAGCGTCAGGCTCGGCACGACGTAGAGTCGGGGATGCGCCTTGAGTTCGGCCCGGTCGGCCAGGATTTCGACCAGCCGCGTCAATTGCCCACCCCCTGCCGGATCGACGCGCTGGGCGCGATACATGCGCATGACACGCTCCGGCGACACACGCGGGCCAACCGCGAAGACCAGCGCCACCACGCCTGCTGCAACGAGTACACCGAGCCAGCCCGCAATCAGAAAGGCGCTGACGAGCGTCACCGCGCCGATGCCCGCAATCAGCAGGCTCGTATGCGCGGTGTTGCACCACTGGTGGGCGGCAAGCCGCTCGTGGTCGAGAAACGGGCTCATATCACCATTCCGATCACCGGCCCCGTCAGGGTGGACCGGTCCCATCGATATATGGTGAGTCGCGATGACGGCGCCAAGCCGACGTGAGCCGGCTCAGAACTTGTCCGGCAAGGCCGGGTCCGGCACCTTCGGCGTTGCCGAGCGAACGGCCGCGATCACGGCGGGCACCACCGCCTCGACGCTGTCGACAACGATAAAGCCCACTTCCAGGCCCGGCCGGATGAAGGCTTCCTGGCGCATGTGGTCGAGCAGGCCGATCAGTGGATCCCAGAAATGATCGACGTTTACGAGCACGATAGGCTTCGAATGTCGGCCGAGCTGCGACCAGGTCAGCTGCTCGACGAGTTCCTCCAGCGTGCCGATGCCGCCGGGCAGCGCCACAAAGGCATCCGAGCGCTCGAACATCAGGCGTTTGCGCTCGTGCATGTCCTTGGTCACGATCAACTCATTGACATCGCGCAGCATGCGCTCCTTCTCGGACAGGAACGCCGGGATGATGCCCGTGACGTGGCCGCCACCCTTGAGCACCGAGCGCGCCGTCTCGCCCATGAGGCCGAGGCTGCCGCCGCCGTAGACGAGGCCGATGCCGGCATTGGCCATGGCAGCGCCGAGGGCATTGGCGGCCGCCGCGTAAACCGGGTTGCGGCCGTTGCCCGAGCCGCAAAAGACACAAATGTTGGCAAGGCCGGCCAGAGCGGCTGGCCGTTTCGACTTGGCGGCGGACTTGGGCGTTGCTTTCTTGGGCATGGGATTGATCGATGAACTCTCGGCGCCAGACAGGGGAAGTTCAGCGTCCGCAGCGGCGGCGCGGACGGCAGCGGCAACAACAGGTGTACCATTTTGCCGCGAGCGGGTTGCCATTTCGTGTCTCCTCGCCAAAGTTGCCACCGCAGGTTACGATCGCCACCTGCAACTTTAGCCACGGCTCGACGACAGAAATGCGGCGTCTGCGCCCGGTCGGTTTCTCGGCCCCGGCGTTAACCCTGTTCACGTCTGCCCGCCTCGGGCGTGCGAACACCATTGGCGTTTGCGTAAGGAATTGATTAACTTTGGCCATGAGTGCTGTGATGGGCTAGGAGCGACCGGGGCCAACATCCCGTTCGCGCTGCTGTCCAACGCGGCGTAGCAGTGATCGAAACTGGAGGCGGCGGACCAATGAAGCGCATCAAACACGTCGGACCTCTGCTGGCCATCCTCACCGTCGGAGGGGCTGGTGCGGTACCTATTCTGTGCACCGGAATTGCCTTGGCGCAGGTGATGCGCCCCGTCGCCCCGGATGCCGGCGTGACCCGCGTCCAGGCCACGACTGAGACCTTCCAGGAGTGGTTCAACCGGGCCTCGCGCGACTACCAAGACACCATGCGCAAGCTGTCTGAGCCGACCGCACCCAACCCGGTGACGGACGCCGCCAAGAAGCTCGAGGCCGACCGCCAGAAGGCCGCCCAGGACGCCGCCCGCAGGACGGCTGAGCCGGCGCCGAAAGCACAGCCGACCACACCCGGCGCCTCGCCGACACCCGTGCCATCGGCAGTGCCGAGCAAACCGGTTGCGGAAGCGCCGAAACCATCCGCGCCCGCGACGCCATCCGCCCCGACAGCAACCGCGCCGCCAGCGCCGTCGGCGCCAACGGCTCCCGCCAAGCCGGCGGTCATTGCCCAGGCACCAACCGCGCCGCAACCGCCGGCCCCGGCCCTTGCCCCCGATGCCGGCGTCTACGACCAGTTCATGGATTGGCTCAACCGCGCCGGCCGCAGCTATCAGGACAATGTGATCCGCAAGCTGTCCGAGCCGACGACGCCGACGGTCGCAACCGAGGCGCCGAAAGCTCCACCGACCGTCGCCGCGGCGCCACCCGTCGTGACGCCGCCGCCTGCGCCTGCGCCCGCACCGGCCCCGCCGAAGGTTGCAACGCCGCCTGCGCCAACACCACCCGTGGCGACCGCGCCGCCAGTGCCCCCCACCGCACCGGCGCCGCCGAAAGCTGCAGTACCGCCGGCCCCCGCCAAGGATGTTGCCGCCAAGGATGACAAGGCCGCCGAGGAGCGGCGTCTGGCTGAGAACCGCCGCGCGGCCGAGGATGCCAAGCGCGCCGACGACCTGAAGCGTGCGGAGGCCGCCAAGGCTGCCGAGGATGCGCGCAAAGCCGCCGAAGCCACCAAGGCTGCCGAGGACGCCCGCAAGGCCGCCGACGCTACCAAGGCCGCTGAAGACGCCCGCAAAGCGGCCGACGCTGCGAAGGCCGCCGACGACGCCCGCAAGGCGGCCGACGCTGCGAAGGCCGCCGAGGACGCCCGCAAGGCTGCCGAAGCCAAGAAAGCAGCCGACGCCACCAAGGCCGCTGACGACGCGCGCAAGGCCGCCGAAGCCACCAAGGTTGCAGAGGACGCCCGCAAAGCTGCCGAAGCGACCAAGGCCGCTGAGGACGCACGTAAGGCTGCCGAAACCGCGAAGGCCGCAGAGGCCGCCAAAACGGCTGAGGCGCGGCGCATCGAGGAGGCCCGTCAGGCCGAGTTGCTGCGCCTCGCCGAAGCACGCAAGCAGGAGGAGGCCCGCAAGGCCACCGAGGCCCAACGCATAGCTGAAGCTCAGCGCCAGGCCGATGCCCGCAAGGCCGAAGAGGCCAAGCGCATCGAGGACGCTCGTAAAGCTGCCGAGGCCAAGGCTGCCGAAGCCCGCCGCGCAACGGAAGCTGCCGCCGCGGAAGCGGCCCGCAAGGCGCAAGAGGCCCTGGCCGTGCGTGCCGAGGAGACCCGCAAAGCCGCCGAAGCCGCCAAGAAGGCAGACGAGACACGCCTGATCGATCAACGCACCGCCGACGCGGCCAAAAAGGCGGCCGAAGACGCCCGCCTGCGCAATGAGGTCGAGGCCCGCAAAGCCGCCGACGCCAAGGCCGCCGAAGACGCCAAGAAAGCAGCCGAAACGCGTCGCCTGGCCGAACTCGCCCAGCGCGAAGCCGACCAGCGGCGCCTGGCCGAAGTCAAGGCCATCGACGAAGCCCGCCGGGCGCAGGACGCCGCCAAGGCTGCCGAAGCGGCCCGTCAGCGCGCCGACGCGGCGGCCACCGAAGCGCAGCGCCGCGCCGCCCAGAAGCAACTGGAGGATGAGGCGCGGAAGGCCGCCATCGCCGCCCAGCGTGCCCTCGACACGGCCAAGCAGAAGCAGATCGCCGACGCTCGCCGCTCGGGAGCACCCGCAGCGCCGCGGCGCCAGCCGGCTGTGCCCGAGCAGGGCAGTGCCGTCCGCACCACGCCGCGTCCGACCGCTGCCGCCAGTTGCGCCAACGCCGGCACCGTGGTTTCGGCCGGCAACTGGTACATCGTGAAGCCCGGCGACTCGTACTGGTCCATCGCCCAGGCGCACTACAACAAGCCTGTCCGCTGGCGCCAGATTCGCCGCGCCAACGCCAAGATCGGCGATGTCATCCATCCCTGCCAGCGGATCTACATCCCCGGCTGAGACGGACGGGGTCTGAGGTCCAACCCATCAGCGGGCGCCCCTCGACACACCGAGGTGGCGCCCGCGTCGCGTGTGCCCGCTGCGGCACGTTCGGTTCGAGGCTGGACAGGTTGCCGTGTCAGTCGACAGGCCCGGCCCTTGGCCTTATGACCAGCCATCATGCAGCAGAAAACCGATCCCATCGCTGGGCCCTCTCCTGGTCGCGGCAGCTTCCTTGACTGGCTGAAGCCGGACCCGGGGCAGCTGCGCGCCTTGCGCGCGCTCGCCCCCCACATCTGGCCGGCCGATCGCCCCGACCTGAAGCGCATCGTCGCGCTCTCGCTCGGCTTGATGCTGATCGCCAAGCTGGTGACGGTGTGCATGCCCTACACGTTCAAGTGGGCGACGGATGCACTGGTGGCCGCAGCCGGCGGGCGCCTCCCCGACAAGGAAGCAATCGGCTGGCTGATCGGCGCCCCTATTCTCGCGACGCTCGTCTATGGCCTCGCCCGCATCGCCATGGTGGTGCTCACGCAGACCCGCGAAGGCCTGTTCGCCAAGGTCGCCATGCATGCGGTGCGCAAGCTCGCACTCACCACTTTCGAGCACATGCATCGGTTATCGCTGCGCTTTCATCTCGAGCGCAAGACTGGCGGCCTTACGCGCGTGCTCGAGCGCGGCCGCACCGGCATCGAGAACATCACGCGCATGACCTTGATGACGCTGGTGCCAACCATCGTCGAGTTCGCGCTGGTGATGATCGTGTTGGCGATCGAGTTCGACTGGCGCTACGTCGTCGTCGTCCTCGCCATGATCGTCGCCTATCTCTACTTCACCATTCGCGCGACGGAGTGGCGCGTCACCATCCGCCGCACCATGAACGACAGCGACAGCGACGCCAACACCAAGGCCGTCGACAGCCTGCTCAACTACGAGACGGTAAAATACTTCGGCGCCGAGCAGCGCGAGGCCACCCGCTATGACCGCTCGATGGAGCGCTACGAGGGCGCCTCGATCAAGGCTTACACGTCGCTGGCCATTCTCAACACCGGCCAGGCCATCATCTTCACCATCGCCATGACGCTGTGCATGGCCATGGCGGCGGCCTCCGTCGTCCAGGGCACGGCGAGCCTCGGCCAGTTCATCATGGTCAATGCGCTGATGCTGCAGCTGTTCATCCCGTTGAACTTCATGGGCATGGTGTATCGCGAGATCAAGCAGGGCATCACCGACATCGAGCGCATGATGGACGTGCTCGATCAGGCGCCGGAGGTGGCCGACAAGCCGGGGGCCAAGGCCCTGGCCGTCAACGGCGCCGCCGTCCGCTTCGAGAATGTGAAATTCCGCTACGATCCCGAGCGCGAGATCCTGGGCGGTCTCACCTTCGAGGTGCCGGCTGGCAAGATGGTCGCCATCGTCGGCCCGTCCGGCGCGGGCAAGTCGACCATCAGCCGCATTCTGCTGCGCTTCTACGATGTTGCCGGCGGCCGCGTCACCATCGACGGGCAGGACATCCGCGACGTCACGCAGGCGTCGCTACGGGCGGCCATCGGCGTCGTGCCGCAGGACACGGTGCTATTCAATGACACGATCCTCTACAACATCCGCTACGGCCGCCCCGACGCAACGGAAGCCGAGATCGAGGAAGCTGCGCGCCTGGCCCAGATCGACAGCTTCATCCGCACCTTGCCCGAGGGCTACCAGACCATGGTCGGCGAGCGCGGCCTGAAGCTTTCGGGCGGCGAGAAGCAGCGCGTCGCCATTGCGCGCACCATCCTCAAGGCGCCGCCCATCCTGATGCTCGATGAAGCCACCAGCGCGCTCGACAGCCACACCGAGAAGGAAATCCAGGACGCCCTCGATCGGGTCGCGAAGAACCGCACCACGCTGGTCATCGCGCATCGGCTCTCCACCATCGTCGCCGCCGACAACATCCTGGTGCTCGAGAAGGGCACCCTCGTCGAGCAGGGCACGCACGGCGAGCTGATGGCGAAGGACGGCCTCTATGCCTCGCTCTGGAACCGCCAGCGCCAGGCCGAGGCCGCCCGCGTCAAGCTCGCCGAAGCCCTCGCCGAGGAAAAACGCCTGCAAGGCGACAAGATCACCGCGGGGCGGTTGTAAATCGCTGCAAGCTTGCCCCCTTCCACCCACAATCGAACGCGCGGCAACGCTCGCTTAACCATGTGCCGATAATCTTTGCTGGTGTGGTGTCCGCACTCGCGGGCACGGCAATTCAGTTGCGTTCTTGTGAGTCGAGTCAGCGCATGCGTCAGTCTTCCAATGTCGGTCACGATTTCGCGCCGCTTCTGTGCGGCATCGCTTCGGCGGTGTTTCTCGCCGGACTCGTCTTCCTTGGACCGGGCGCCGCCCTGGCCCAGGACGGCGCACAAACTCAAACCCAAGCCCCGCCGCCGGGCGACTCCGCACAATCGTGCACGTGCCCGAGCGATCGCAAACCCGATAGTCAGAAGCTGTGGCCGCGGCCGAAGCTTGCCGACGCCAAACCCGAATTCGACCAGCGCGACGAGCTTGCCACCTTGGAAGCCGTGCACGTGGCCCTGTCCGAGGTCGGCGACGGCTCGACCTATGTCTGGCATCGCCCAGGCGGCGCGCTTTCGGGCGTCGTGCAGCCGACGGCCTCGTTCAAAGACGCCAGCGGCAAGATCTGCCGCCACATCGTGATCTCGCTATCGGCCGGCGCCATCACTCGGAAAACCGAAGGCGTTGCCTGCCGCCTCGCCACCGGTGTGTGGCAGCTCGACGGTTGATACGGCACGCGCTCGAGCCACCACCGGCACCGGGCGCTTCAGTTGGCGCGAGCGTGCGAGCGGAAGAACTCCCACGCCAGCTCGGCCGTTTCCAGGTCGCGGCACACCGGGCCGATGAAGCGGCGGACAAAGAAGGTATCGGGAATCGCATGCTTGCGTGACGGCATGGCGTGGCCGCCACCTTGCAGGGTGTAGAACACGACTGGCGCCCCGCCGTCGTTCGCCGGGAAAGTCTGTCGCTGGATGCGGCAGCCATCCTGGGGGTCGACGTCGGGTAACCAAGTTGTTTCCGCCGGGGTTGCCGCGGCGCGATTGGCGCGCAGCCACCAGCCGAGATTGTCGGTGGCCGATACGACCGCCCCTCGCTTGCCCGCGATCTCGCCGCCTTCCCATTTCACCAGCGGATCCTTGGTGCCGCTGGCGATCAGCAATGGTGTCGCTCGCTTCGGCAAGCTCAGGCCGCCGAGGTTGGCTGGCAGTGACGCAATGAAAGCAGCAGCAGCCGTAAACCGGTGCGGCGCTTCGATCAGCAGGCGATAGGTCATCATGCCGCCGTTCGACGCACCCGTAACATAGACCGGGACCACTGCCCCCGGGTCGCGATCGCGGGCCCAATCGAGAACCTTCAAGATGAAGCCCACATCGTCGACCGACGTCGTGCGCACATCAGGGCCGGACCGCAGGTCGTTCCAGAACTGATTGTCGCCGGCGGCATCGCCCGACTCTGGATTGGTGCCGTTGGGGACCAGCAGCAAGGCTCTGTTGGCACGGGCAACCGTCAGCCACTCCCGACTGGCACCGGCGTTGGCGCCAAAGACCTTGCGCATGCTTTGCGTGCCACCGTGCAGCAGCACAATGACTGCAGTCGGCGCACCCGGACCGGGCGGCTCTTGCACCAGAAACAATCGTTCGCGATTGCCGTGCCGGAGCTTCACTTCCTTGAGCCCCATTGCCGCCAGCTCAGCCGTTCCGGGCACTCGCGATTGCGCCTGCGCTTGACTCTGATGCGGGGCGAGACACGCCAGCAGTACGACGAACAACAGCCAGATCGATTTGCTGCTCATGCTTCAATCAACCTCACCGCCGTGACTGTGGTTGGATCGTCGTTGGCGCCACCCTCATCCCCGCTCCTTCAAGGCTCGCGGGCGGCCGTCTCCTTCACTGAGCCCTGGTCTCGGCATCGAAGCCCGTTGGCAGGCCATCGATACTCTTGGTGTTCTTCAGCGCCCAGTATTTGCGAATGTTGTCGAGACCCTGACGCAGCCAGTACCGATTGAGGTTCTGGCGATCTTCCTTGTAGTCGAACAGGGGCACGCCCATGCCGCAGGACGTCTG
The DNA here is from genome assembly GCA_046154645.1 of Hyphomicrobiaceae bacterium. Taxonomy (GTDB): domain Bacteria; phylum Pseudomonadota; class Alphaproteobacteria; order Rhizobiales; family Hyphomicrobiaceae. The sequence continues at coordinate 68,462 of JBJXDZ010000046.1, read as the reverse complement.
CACCATCTCGACCTCGAGCTCGATGATCTGCCGCGCGCCCGGCATCGCCTCGAACTGGGCAATGCGTGCCGCATACTCGGGCGTGCCGCGCATATGGGATGTGCCGCGGCCATAGAGACGCAGGATCACCGGATCTCCCTCGTAGGCGCACATCATCAGGGTCAGGCGGCGATCCGCACTCGCCTGCAGATGGGCGCGCGTCTCGCTGCCGCTGCCGGTCGAATCGAGATAGGCGACGCGATTGGGCCCGAGTACACGCAAGCAGCCCATGCCCTTCGGCGATACATTGACGCGACCGGTCGGCGCGGCGGTGGCGACAAAGAAAATCTTCTGCCGTTCGATGAAGTCGCGATGACTATCGTTGATGGCGGGGAACTGCTGACCCATGGGGTAATCTCCTCGGACCGCATGTCTTGCGGCAACGCGCCGCGATCTAGAGTAGCATCTGGCAACGCGATTCCGCTACGCTTGGCGCGAATGGGCGTGCAGGGGGAAAATTGTGACGGCTTGGCTCTGGGTCATCTTCACCGTGCTGGCGGCGGGCGGACAAACGCTGCGCAACGCCATGCAGCGCGAGCTCACCAACACGGTCGGCACCTTCGGCGCTACCATGGTGCGCTTCCTCTATGGCCTCCCCTTCGCGCTGCTGTTTCTGGCCGGCGTCCTGTTCGTCACCGGCGAGCCTCTACCTGCCATCAACGGCACCATCATGCTGTGGGTGCTGTTCGGCGCCATGACGCAGATCGTGGCGACTGCTTTGCTGCTGGCGGCCATGCGCGAGAAGTCGTTCGTGCTGATCACGGCCATCAACAAGATCGAGCCGGTGCATGTGGCGCTGTTTGGCCTGGTCTTCCTCGGTGACCACCTGACGCTGCCCTTGGGTGCGGCCATTGTCATCGCCACGCTTGGCGTGCTGATCATGTCGTGGCCGAAAAGCGGTGTTGCCGATGCGGTCGGCCCGAAGCCGATCCTGCTTGGCCTCCTCGCGGGCGCCATGTTCGGCGCTTCTGCTGTTGGGTATCGCGGCGCCATCCTGTCGCTGGCGCACAAGAACTTCATCGTCGGCGCCACCACCATCCTGGTCACGGGCCTCCTGCTGCAGGTGGTGGTGCAAAGCCTCTATCTGGTGCTGTTCAACCGCAAGACGCTGGTTGATCTGGTCAAAGCGTGGCGGCCGTCGCTGCTCGCGGGCTTCCTCGGCGCTTTTGCCTCGCAGATGTGGTTCCTGGCTTTTGCCGTCGAAAGCGCCGCCAAGGTACGCACGCTGGCGCTGGTCGAGATCTTCTTTGCCGGCCTCGTTTCGCGCAGCCTGTTCAAGGAAGGCTTTGCCTCACGCGAAGGACTCGGCATCGCCCTCATCGTGGTCGGCGTCATCATCCTGCTCAACTGGACCTGACGGCGAGCGCTCAACCAGCCATCACCTTCTTGACCGCCGCCGAGATCTTGTGGCGGATGGCGTGGAAGCCTTTCGAGCCCTCGCTGGTCATCCAGTTCATCTGCAGCGAGCGGCGCGGACCATCGAAGGGATGGTGGCCGTGCCAGGAGTTGTCCGAGCGTTTGAACACCAGCAGCGTGCCGTTGTCCGGCGGCACCTCGGCAACGTAATCCTCGACGCTGTTGCCATTCTTCAGGATGCGCAGGCGCCCGCCCGGCTGCTGCCAGTTCTCATTGAGATACAGCAGCACGGTGATGATCTTGTCCTTGGAGTCCGTGTGGATCTGGCCGTCCTTGGCGCGCGTATAGCCGCGCAGCGAGTACATTTTCGGCCGCCCCGCCAAGGCCACACCGAAGCGTTCGGCGATAACCTGCTCGAACGCCGGCCCGTCGAGTTCGTCGATCACTTCCTTAATGGCCATGCTGGCCTCGAGACTCTCGATCGGATAGCTGCCGCCCTTCTCGATCTTCGGGTAAGTGGCATTGATGGCGCGCACACTCTCGGGCGACAGGAAGCCCGGAACGATCGCGTACATGTAGGGCGCCGTCTGGATCTGCGCCGATTTGAGCTTGTCGATGTTGAGATGCGTCATCGAGATCTCCTCTTCATTTGCGCCTTCAGATGCCCACTTGCGCATCCGGCGCGTGCTGCGCCTTCAGATGCCCGCTTCCACATTCGGCGCGACTTGCGCCTTTTGCTGCCCACTCACCATTTGGCCCTGCGGTTGCCGACGCGATGACCGGGCCGTGCCGAGGTGCCTGGCTTCAGCCTGGCACCGCCAACTCAACCGCCCAGCATGGCCTGCCGCCGCAACCAGCGGACTTCGATTTCGCGGGCGATTGCCCCGGCGGCATCAAGCGGCGCGTAGGTCCACGCCTCCAGCGATGTAACCGTGTTCGGCAGCGAACGTGTGGCGCCATAGCGCCGCAGCGACGCGTGGAAGCGCGCGAATTTGGCGCTGCCCCCCGTGGGCTCGAACACCCACACGGGGCGCCCCGTCACCAGCGGTTCGCCCGTCATGTTGACGCTGTCGCCGGTGGCCACGAACTGGTCGGCATGCGCCAGGAACTGCGGATACGGGTTCTGGCCCTCGCCGTTCCAGATATAGCGCGGCGCCGTGGCTGTCGCGCGCTCCACGGCCGCCAGCAGGCCTGGATGCGTGCGTCGCGACGGCGTTACCATGAAGCTGGCGCCGAGGCCTGCCATCGACGCCAGCGCCACGCCGAGCCTAGCATCGTCGTCATTCGTGTAGCGGTAAACAGCATTGTTGCCGCCGAGAATGATGGCAATGCGCGGTTTTGGCAGGGCTGCCAGCCAGGCGGGTTCCGTGTCGGCCAAACCGGCAATGCGCGCCGAAGTGAAGCTGTGCGCCGCCGTCAGCGTGGTCATGACATTGGCCCCGCGGCGCTTGTCATGCTCCGGCACCCAGATGAGGTCCGCCGTTTTAGGCCCCGTGCGCGGGTCCTGCAGCACCACGGTGTAGGTGGCCATGCCGGCGTGCCGGCGAAGCGCCCGAATATAGGGAATGCTGAGGCGGCCCGTGGCGATGGCAAGGTCAGGCCAAGGCGGCTCGAACTGGCTGCCCGGTGCGCCGAAGCGGTCGCGACGGTCGGGCGGCCCCCAGGGAGCGGTGAATTTGAACAGGCCGCTCGGTGCCACCTGCTTGGCTACCCAGTCGAGGCCCAGCGCATCGGCAACGCCCTTCACCTGCACTTGCATGCCGACCTTGTCGTCGGTGATCAGCCACGCCTTACGGCCGGCAAGGGGGGAATTGGCCGATGAGTGGTCTCGAGACATCCGTATTTACCGCTCCAGCCGCCCGTTCGCGCAATTTTCTTGCGCCAGAATGGGGAATATTTTACAGAAGTGACCGGGACCCGCGCCGTGCCTCCCCACCCCGCGTCACCCCAGCCTTACCCGGAGTCCACACCCGATGCGCGCCCGCCTCGATGCTACGGATTGGCGCATCCTGAAGGAATTGCAGGCCGACGGCCGCCTGACCAACGTCGCGCTGGCGGCCCGCGTCGGCCTGTCGCCACCGCCGTGCCTGCGCCGGGTGCAGGCCCTGGAGCAGGCGGGTTTCATCCGTGGCTATCACGCCGTGCTGGACGAGGCGCTGACCGGCTTCGAGGTCACTGCCTTCGCCATGGTCACCTTGCGCGCACAAGGCGAGCCGGAGCTGCGCGACTTCGAGAACCAGGTGCTGAAATGGCCGCTGGTGCGCGAGGTCTACATGCTCTCGGGCGACGCTGATTTCCTGCTCAAATGCGCCGCGCGGCAACTCTCGGAGTTCCAGGATTTCATCCTGCGCGACCTGACGCCGCTGCGCAACGTCGCCAGCGTCAAAACCACCCTCGTCCTGCGCCGCGTCAAGTACGAACCCGGCGTGCCTGTGGGATAAGCTGCAAGGCTACGCCCACCTTTACTGAGCCAGGAAGCCACCATCGACGATGATTTCGGTGCCGGTGATGTAGGACGACTCGTCGGAGGCGAGGAACAGGTTGGCGTTGGCCACCTCTTCCACACGGCCCTCGCGGCGCATGGGCACTGCCTTCAGCATCCGCGCGCGCACCTCCGGATCGGCACTCAAGCGCGACGTCTGCATGGCCGGCATGAGGCCCGGATGCACGGAATTGCAGCGAATGCCGTCAGCGGCGAACTGCACGGCCGTTGCCTTCGACATGGTGCGCACGGCGCCCTTGGCGGCGTTGTAGCCCATGTGCACGAAGTTCTGTCCAGCGATGCCCGAGATCGACGAGATATTGACGATCGAGCCCGCCTTGTTCTTTTGCATGACCGGAATCACGGCGCGGATGCCGAGGAAGACGCCCTTGGCGTTGATCGACATCTGCTGATCCCAGGTGGCCATGCTGAGCCGATCGGGATCGCTGCCGGAGACGCCAGCGTTGTTGATCAGCACATCAATGCGGCCGTGGGCCTTGACGGCGGTTTCGACGACCTTGTTCCAGTCGGCCTCACTGGCCACATCATGCTTGACGAACAACGCCGTGCCGCCAATCTCCTTGGCGAGCTTGCTGCCCGCCGCCTCGTTCAGATCCGTCAGCACGACCTTGGCGCCTTCGCGGGCAAAGATCCGCGCCGTCGAGGCGCCCATGCCGGATGCGGCACCCGTTACGATGGCAACCTTGTCCTTCAATCGCATGTGTCTCACTCCTTGGCGTTGGGCTGGGCGGTCATTTGACCAGGGCGATGATGTCCTTGAACGCCGCATCGTCGCCACGGCCGAGCCATTCGAAGGCGACCATCTCCTGGGCGACGATCGTGGCACCGGCCGCCCGCAGGCGGTCAACGGCGATATCGCGCACGCGCGTGTCGCGCGAGCCCACTGCATCGGCGACCACGAACACCTGGAATTCGTTGTCGATGAGATCGAGCACGCTCTGTGTGACGCAGACGTGCGTCTCCATGCCCGCGACCACCACCTGATCGCGGCCCTTGGCCATCAGGCCCTCGATGCGGGTGTGCAGCCAGTTGTCGCGCCAGCAGGAGAACGCCATCTTCTCGAGCACGGGCGTCGTGTTGCCGGCGAGTTCGCGCAATTCCGGCACCGTGGCGCCGAGGCCCTTCGGGTAATGCTCGCTGACGGTCGCCGGCACATCGAGGCGCTGGGCGTACTGCAGCAGCCGCGCCACATTGGCGATGACCTCGCGCTCGGTGGCGACGTGCGGGGCGAGTCGCTCCTGGACGTCGATGACGAGAAGCTGCGACCGCTTGCGGTCCATCTGCATGGCGCTGCCTGACCTCGAACCAGAATGCCCTCCGTCCACTATGACAATGGCGAGGCTTGGCGGGAAGCGGGGAAACAGCACCCCCGCGTCAAAGCAAAAAAGAACGCGCCGGGTTCACCGGCGCGTCCAGGGTACTCACGTCTGGGAGGAAACACCATTCCGCCGGCGCCGTCGGCGCCGGGTCGTCAACGCGGCTTGAAAGCGGTGTCGAAGGCCAGCGCGGCGGCGGCCGTCGGCGTCATGCCGCGCGACAGGTTCTGCCGGTAGAGGCGCTCGGCCTCCAGGCCTTCGGTGATGCCACTGAAAAACGTCTTGATGGCGCTGAGTGGGCCTTTGCCACCCGTGGCAGTGGCGGGCATAAAATCCAATGCGGCGTCGAACGACTTGGGTGCTGCGGTGCTCATGAGTCCAACTCCTTTTATCGGTTGGCGGCTGTTTTTGCCTTGCTCGGAAGGTGGCATCTGGCATGCCATCCCGCAACGCACAATAATGTCAACGAGCTATGCGTTTTATGTCGACGGCATCTAGAGAATTGATTTGTCTATGAAAAGATGGACGCCAAGCTGCATCTTAAAGTGGCAGCCAAAAACTGTCACAATCTTGTCGCGATTCAATCGACCACACTCAAGAGCCCTTGCGAGGGTTCGACGCGCACCATCTCGCCACTGCGAAGGGCGCCCGTGATGTCCACGTCGAAGCGATCGACGAGGGCCAGATCAGCGAACGCGGCGCCCTGCGCCATGATCGGATTGGCGAAGTTCAGAATCAGCGCCTTCGGTGCCCACCCGCTTTCGACCATGGCACGCAGCATCCAGGCCGTCGCCACGCCGCCTTTGGCGATGTTGAGCACCAGGATTTTGCCGACGTAGCTCTGGCCGACCAGCTTGTGGGCGGGACGTGAGAAAATGCCCTTGGTGAGATCGAGATCGTAGCGCGCCGAGAAATTGTCGGCAGCCACCAGGGCTTCGCCCGTGACAGTCGAGCCGGGACCGGGGTGACCGAGAAAAGTGCGTTGCGTGGGGGCTGCCGGGTTCACTCGGCCACCTGTTCCGAACGCTTACGCTTTGTCTTCGAGGACGCCTTGCGCGAAGCGCGATTGGCACCGCGGGCTGGCCGCTTGGGCGTCATCATCGCTTCCCCCACGCCCGATCCTCGCGGGTCTGCACCGCGTCCAATCGTGTAGTCCCCGTCCGGAAGGCGGTCGAGCCATCCCGATGGCGGTGCAGACAGCTTGAATGGCGTCTTCATGTCAAACCTCCTCTGCAATCAAAGCCAAAGCGGCCTCGGGTGGCAACTCGAAACACATCTCATGGTACTCATTCGGGCAAAGGGGAGCAGAAAAACCCAATCGGTCATAGAAACCTTCTGCACTTCCCAGGGCATGGAGACCTATGCGGCCGTCATGGCCCAATTGCCGCGATCGCTGACACGCGAAACGCAACATCAACTGACCCAGCCCCCTGTACCTTCGCGAGGCTGCATCATTCCGGTTCCACGGGGCCACTTCAAGCAACGAGATATAGGTCTGTGGTCCTCGCACGCCAAGTGGACATGGCACCGAATGGGTCTCACGCAGCTGCATCAAGGCTTGGACTGACGACCCGGTGTGAATCAATACGATCGGATGATCCGGGCGAAAGTCTGCGATCGCCTGCCAATTGAAGGCCGGGAGATCCACCTGCAATCGGCCGGCCTCCTCGCACCAATGCTCGAATGTGTGCGCGACGGGCCGTGCTTGACGCGCCACGCTGACGCTGAATACCGCACGTCCTCCCCCTATCGGCCCGGAAGTCGGCAAGGTGTAAGGGGCAGCCGGCAAGTCCAGCACATGATCCAGATTGTCGGTGAAGGCTGTCATTTTCGGCGGCCGTCAACTGGGGCACCACCGCCGCTCATGCCTTCACTCCCACGATCCGTCCCGCCACGGCGCTGGCCACGCATGCCTCCATGCTGTCGAGGATCGGCTCATAGCCATAGCCGCCGAGAATGTTGACGATCTTGGCCGAGTTGGACATTAGTCGCGTCCAGCCGTTGGCTTGCCCGATCTCGCGCGCGTACATCTGGTAGAAGCACACGCCCGACAGCACGGTTCCACCCGCGTTCTCGATTTTTGCCGTCAGTCCCATGCGGTCGGCAGCCGACTTGATGTCGGGCGAAGTTGCCGCCAGCAGCGCCACCTTGGGATCAAGCCGCTTGCCATCAAGCAGCCCCGCCAGCGTCTGCATCTCGAACAGCGACAATTGCGGCGCGGCAAACACCACCACATCCAGCTTGTCGTCCTTGGGCCGGTAGGAGGCCATCAGCTGGTCGATATCGGTCTTGCCGATCTTGCGCGCCGCCGGCACCGGGCCATCGAACACCGCGCCAAGTGAGGGGGCCTCGGGCGTCACCCCGACCATATGAAACAGCGGCGTCGAGCCGAAGGAGGCCAACGCGGCGCCAAACTGCTTGATCTCGTCCGACGTGATGGGTGCCGTAAGGCCAGAGATGACCGGCACCTCCCAATAAGACTGCATGACCCGGCCGACAATGCCACCAAGCGCCCCCCATTCGGCCAGATCGCGCGGGCGCTCCGTCACCTCGAAATGTGTCGTGCCGCGGCGCCGTTCGTCGAGATGAAAGCCGTAGCGCGGCGTGCGGCCGGTCAACGCCGCCGCCAGCGCCGAAGGTCCGCCCTCGAAGTTGGTGCGCGCGCCCAGCACGCTGTTGGCATAGATCGACGAGCCGGTATCGCCGAAGGCAATATGCTCACCCTTCACCGGCGGGATCACGGACTGGTAATTGATGCAGGTGTTGGTCATCATCACGTCCAAGGCCTCAAAGGCTGCCGTGGCGCGCCGCTCCAGGTTGGCCATGGCTTCGGTCTGGCCGAGCCGCTTATAGGCAGCGAAATCAACGCCGCGCGGGTCGGTCACGGTCGGCACCCGGACGCGGCGCTCGGCCTTGGGCATCGCGGCCAGGCTCTCCAGGAAGGCGACGCCCGCCTCCCCCAGCGCTTCCGGGTCGGCCATGATGTGCACCTGGGAGATGGCGACCGTATCCTTGGCATCGAAGAAGCGGCCGACCTTGATGATCTGCTGCATGGCGAATTGGCGCGCTGGACCTTCGTCGCCCGCCAGCATGGCCGTCTCGTGTGCGTCGAGTTGCATGGCCTCGCGTTCCCTCGCCCATCCCCGTCCGTCATTCAGGCCTAGCCTATGACCATCTCACGGCCCGCGCCAGCCAACCGCGGCACAGTTGTTAAGCATTGTGCCGCAAGGTCAACATTCGTGACCCGCCGCGGCCAACCGCGTGTCATGGCCCCGATACTTCGGGTATGGGCGCTTTGGCATGGTGGAGTCGTCGAATGTCATATATGATCATTGCAGTGGCACTCGCGGCAGCCGTTGGAATCTGGTTCTTCGCGGGTTTTCGCGAGAAGGCAGCGGTCACCATCCAGCTGCGTAAGACACAAGCCGCCAAGCGGAAAGTCTTCCAGGAGCAACAGGCCGCCGCCGAAGGGGGCGCCGTCAAGCGGACGCTCGGTGGCCAGAAGCGCAAGCGCGGTTTTGGCATCCGGGGCTGAAGCGCACTTCGCGCCGGCTGGCCGACGCCTTTCGACGCTACGGCCCGGTTCGGCAGGCGCAAGCCGTTGCCGCACCAACCGGAAACGTCCGGGCAAGAGGCCTGCACGCACGACCGGCGGCCAAGACGCCTGCGTTTCCATCATCTGCGCCTTGCGGGGCGGCCTTCAAGGCCACAGGCGCCGCCCGATGACGCACGAGGACGGCTCACGACATTGAACGGCGCGACCACGCGCGCCAGTGCTTAACCCGTATGGGAGTTCCACATGACGATCCACAAGTACAAGGTTGGCCAGACCGTCAGCTATTCACCGGGCCGTTCGGCCATGGCAGCCTCCTCGCGCGAGTACAAGATCATTCGCCTGCTGCCCCCGGAAGAAGGTCAAAACCTCTATCGCATCAAGGGCGTGTCAGAGACGTTCGAGCGTATGGCACGCGAGAACGACCTGTCGAAGAAGTAAGGCGACGCAATCGGGGAATTGCCAACGCAGGTGCACGATGCGCGCCGGCCCTGTGACTTGCGCCAACGCCACACGTGCTGGAGGGTTGCGCGGCCAAGCTGCGCAGCCATGCCCTGCCCATGACCGTCGCAAGGCCTGGATTGTCCGCATCACCCAACTCTCCTAGACTGGCCGCCATGAGTAGCGAGACGCGGGCGAGATCCTGCGGCGAAACGCGGATTGAGCATGGCGATCTGGGACGGCTTTACCTTCTTCAATGAGCTGGACATCCTGGAGCTGCGGCTCAAGGAGCTGTCCGCCGTGGTCGATCGCTTCGTCATCGTCGAGGCAACGCGCACCTTTGCCTACGAGCCAAAGCCGCTGCATTTCGCTGACAACAAGGCCCGCTTCGCCGAATTCCTGCCCAAGATCATGCACGTCGTCGTCGACGATCTCCCGGCCGACGGCGACGCCTGGGACCGCGAGGCGTTTCAGCGCAATGCTGTGGCACGCGGCTTCACCGCGGCGGCGCCCGACGACGTCGTCATGATCTCCGACGTCGATGAGATCCCCTACCCCGAGCACATTGCCTCACTGACGCCAGCCAACGTCGCCGGCCACATCTGGTTCATCGAGTGCGACTACTACACCTACAAGCTGAACCTCAAAATCGAGAACAAGTGGGTGGGGCTGTGTGCCGTGCGCGCCCTCCAGAAGAAGCACATGCCGGGCCTGCAGGATCTGCGCGCCTTCCGGGCCCGCCAGAGCCGCAGCCTGCCGTTTGCCGTCAATCAGGCGATCAATGTGGCCAAGAACGTGTTCCGCGTCGGCCGCCCGCTGACGCACCGCCTGATCGAACACGGCGGCTGGCATTTCACGTTCATGAACACGCCCGAGAAGATCCAGTACAAAATCAAGAGCTATGCGCATCAGGAGCGCAATACGCCGGAGTTCAACAATCTCGCCAATATCCAGCGCATGATCGAGGACGGCCGCAGCATCTGCGGGCGGAACCTCAGCGTGGCACCGATGGCCGAGATGCCGAAGACTGTCCGTGACGATCCCGGCCGCTGGCAGGAGCTGCTGCACGAGGGCCCGGCCCCCGGAGCCGCGCGGCGTCAGCAGACAGCAGCCGAATAGGCCCAGCGATACATGCGATACACGCGCACCAAACGCGAGGAGTGAGCCCGATGTCCGCAACGCGCCCCTTTGCCCCCGGCAACTACACCACCATTCCCGCCGTGTTCCAGTATTCTGGCGGCGCGGCAGCTCTACCGGGCTTCGAGATCGAGCGCGTGACGTTCCGATCCTGGCTGCCGCTGGCCGAAGGCTTTGCCCGCGTCGAGGCCTACCTCAAGAGCATTGGCCGCCCGCTGACAGCGTTCTGCGCCTGCGAGCTGCGCTCACCGGGACAGTTTTCGGAGGCCGGCTTCATCGCCTTCAACCAGCTCTACTGCGAGACGCTGGCGCGCTGGGGCATCTACGACACCGCGAGCAAATTCAATCCCGTCGCGCGCTCCAACGTGTGCCCGCTGCTCGACGCACCGAAAGAGCCGGGCTTCTTCGCCTTCTCCTATACCGTGCCCTCCAAGGCCAAGACGCCGTCGTTCGTGATCTCCGGCAGCGGCGAGGCGCCGGAGGGCAAGGGTGCCTATGGCAATTTCATCGTTCGCCGTGGCGAGACAAGCCCGGACGCGATGGCCGACAAGGCGCGCTCCGTGCTCGGCGAGATGGAACGGCGCATGGGGCTGCTCGGCTTTGCGTGGCGCGATACGACGGCGGCGCAGATCTACACCATTCACGACATCCACCCGTTTCTGGGGTCCGAGATCGTAAGGCGTGGCGCCGCGCGTACTGGCGTCATCTGGCACCTGGCGCGGCCGCCGGTGGTCGAGCTCGAATATGAAATGGATTGCCGCTCAGTCGCCATCGAACGGGCGATCTGAGCCGCAATCCGCACTCAGGGCGAGTCGCGCATCGACGCATCGAAGGTCTTGGTGGTCGCAGCCGGAGCCGAGAAGGCGTTGAATGACGGCGTGGCCGGCTTGGGCGCGGGCTTGGCCTTGGGCGGCGGCGCTTCCTCTTCGGGTTCGGGAGCGGGCTTCTTGGCCTTGACCGGTGTTGTCACCACCGCTGGCTGAGACTTCGAGTCGACGCCGGCTGGGCTCACGGTGGCCGCTCTCATGCCCGCCTTGAGGACTTCGGCCAAGGTTCCGGTCTGGATGTTTACGCTATTGTGCACCGCGACCACCAGGCCGGCGCTTCGGGCAACAAACCAGGGCTCGACCGGCATCAGCTCTGTCAACGGCGTCGCGATCTGGCGCGATGGGTGCTCGACACTCTCGGCCGGCGGCGCCACAAGGGTTACGCCTCCGGTCTCGGCCGTGCGCTCGCTGGGTGTCTCAGGCTCGCGCGCGGCGAGCACAGCCGGCTCGATCGGCAGCGCGCCAATGGCGTCGATCGCCACCTGCAGATAGGGCAACCCCACCTCGCCGCCATCTTTGCCAGGGTCAGATCGCGTGTCGGGCTGCTGCGTCACCACCCGGGCATCCGCCGAATCCACGGGCGGAGACGCCGGCAACGGGGGCGGATTGGCCGTGATCAACGCTTCGTCCACCGGCACGGCTGCCGGGTCTCGATTGGGGGAGACAGGCAGCCCACGCCACGCGCCCGTCAGCGAGAAGGGCGCCTCAGTGCTCGATGGGCTCACCGTCGCCGGCGAACCACCGACGGGGCCACTGCGATCTGCGACGGCCCCGTGCGTCAAGGCCGCGAGCGCCAGGCTGCTGACGATGGCGACCGGCGCCAGCATGCGGCGAAAACCACTCGGCGCCACGGCGTTCGGCGTCGGCGTCATGGGGCCCAGGGCCGCCTCGCCGACGTCCTGCGCATTTGCAGTCGCAACTGGAGCGGCCATGCCGTGGCGCCGCGGCAAGGGGGTTGGCGGACGGGGCTGGAATACCCGATCCTCGCGCCAGGGCTCCCACAGGGGCACGTTGGCGAACACCGGGGGCACGGCAGCCGCGTCGGCATCGCCATCTGTTCCGCTGTCGACCAGTTGGGCAAGCTCGGCAAAAAAGCTTTCCGCAGCAGCATCGGGCGCAGCAACAGCGGCGCCACCGTCGTCGTCCTGACGGTGGTCAATCGGCGGTTTGGTCGTTCCCATCGTCATGGCTCATATGATGCAACGCTAGGACTGAAGCTCCCCGAGCGCATTCGAAATGCTGCACCGCCGTGCTGCACATGAGATGCATGACCGTCGCGCCGGTATCGGTGGTCGCAACAGCACACGTAAATGATGCGGAACCTTGATGAAGATTGTGTTAACGCGCGCACCAAAGCAGGATGCGCACGCTCAGCGGGTAGGCTGCCCGCACGCTGCGGCAGTTCTGGCCGCTCGCGCCCCAAAAAGCCCAGACCGTGAAGACGCTTGGCCCAACGGCGCAAAGCAGCTAAGAACACGCCAACCTGAGCGGCGCGCGCCTTGCGGGCCATCGCGGCAGCACGCCCGATGTTGCGCCACCCTCTTGAAAGATATGGAGAATTGCCGTGGTGAAGGTCATCGCTAGCGAGGTGCGCAAGGGCAACGTGCTGGATATCGATGGCGCCCTATGCACCGTGCTCAAGGCGGACAGCATCCGTCCGGGCAAGGGCACGCCCACGACCCATATCGACATGCGGCGCATCTCCGACGGCGTGAAGATTGTCAAAAGTTACCGCACCACAGAAAGCGTCGAGCGCGCCTTCCTGGACGAAAAAAATTACAATTACCTCTACGAGGACGACATGGGCTTCAACTTCATGGAGCCCAATACGTTCGAGCAGATCTCGCTGCCGAAGGACCTGATTGGCGACAGCGCGCAATGGCTGCAGGAAAACATGTCCTGCTCGATCCAGCTGTTCGAGGGCACCCCCGTCGCGATCGAGCTGCCGGCCCGCGTTACGTTGCGCATTGTCGAGGCGGATCCTGTGGTCAAGGGCCAGACCGCATCATCGTCATACAAGCCCGCCAAGCTCGAGAACGGCGCTCGCGTCATGGTGCCGCCGCACATCGAATCCGGCACCCGGGTGGTCGTGCGCACGGAAGACGGCGAATACGTCGAGCGCGCCAAGGACTGACGAACTCATCAGGAGCACCCCCGCGGCATGGCGAAGAAGAAGCAGGCTGCGGGCCGCAAGACGACACGCGCCAAGCCCCTACCGGGCGCCGATGGCGGCTTGCCGACGCGCGAGCAGATTCTCTCATTCATCGCCGACGCGCAGGAAAAGGTCGGCAAGCGCGAGATCGCACGCGCCTTCAGCGTCAAGGGCTCCGACCGCATCGCCTTGAAGGCCCTGCTCGCCGACATGACGGCCGAGGGCCAGCTGGTCGGCAACCGCAAGGCCATCAAGCAGCGGGGCAAGCTGCCGGCAGTGGCACTGCTCGAAGTGGTGGACCGTGACAACGACGGCGAGTTGATCGCCGAGCCGGTCGAGTGGGAGGACGACGGCGGCCCGAAGCCCCGTGTGCTGCTGACGGTGCCGCTCGATCCCAAGCGCAGCCACGACATGGCCCTCTCCCCCGGTGACCGGGTGCTGGCCAAGACGCGGCGCATCGATGGCGGTGACATCGAGGGCTATTCGCATGCAGCCGAACCGATAAAGAAGCTCGCCCGCGAGAAGCGCCGGCTGCTCGGCATTTTCCGTCGCAGCGCCCGTGGCGGCGGCACCATCGATCCCGTCGATCGCAAGGACCTAAAGACCTGGCCGGTGCCGCCCGGCAGCGACGGCGATGCCCGCGATGGCGATCTCGTGCGCTTCGACATCCAGCGCCGGCATCGCAATGGTCTGCCGGAAGCCCGCGTCGCCGAGAGCCTCGGCAATCCGGCCCAGACGCGCCAGATCAGCCTGATTGCCGTACACGCGCATGGCATCCCCGACGAGTTTCCCGAGGCTGTGCTGCGCGAGGTCGAGCACCTGCCGGCCCTGACGCCGGGTGGCCGCCTGGACCTGACCAAGCTGCCGCTCATCACCATCGATCCCATCGACGCCCGCGACCACGACGACGCCGTGCACGCCTGTCCCGATCCCGACCTGCGCAATCCAGGTGGCCAAATCGTAACGGTCGCCATTGCCGATGTAGCGTTCTACGTCCGGCCGGGCACGCGCCTCGACCGGGAAGCGGAATTGCGCGGCAACTCGGTCTATTTCCCCGATCGTGTCGTGCCCATGCTGCCCGAGCGCATCTCCAACGATCTGTGCTCGCTGCGCGAAGGCGAGGTGCGGCCCTGCCTCGCCGTCGAGATGGTGTTCGACCAGCACGGGCAGAAGCGGCGCCACACCTTCCATCGCGCGCTGATGCGGTCGGCCGCCAAGCTCTCCTATCAGGAGGCGCAGGCAGCGATCGACGGCAAGCCCAGCGACAAATGCGTGGCCCTTGTTGACCCGGTGCTCAAGCCCCTGTGGGCCGCCTACCAGACGCTGCTCAAGGGCCGCCTGCAGCGCAATCCGCTCGACCTCGATCTGCCTGAACGCAAGATCGTCATGGATGGCGAAGGTCGCGTCGTGCGCGTCATGATCCCCGAGCGCCTCGAAGCCATGCGGCTGATCGAGGAAATGATGATCCAGGCCAACGTCGCGGCCGCCGAGTCACTCGAGGAAGGGCGCACCGTCTGCGTCTATCGCGCCCATGACCGGCCGTCGCCGGAGAAGCTGGCGGCACTCGGCGAGTTCCTGACCTCGCTGGACCTGAAGCTCAAGCAGGGCGATGGCCTTAAACCCGCTGACATCAACCGCATCCTGGCACAAGCCAAAGGCCTGCCGGTCGCCGATCTCGTCAACGAGGTTGTGCTGCGGTCGCAGGCACAGGCGGAATACAACATTCGCAATATCGGCCATTTCGGCCTCAATCTGCAACGCTATGCCCATTTCACCTCGCCCATCCGCCGCTATGCCGACCTGCTGGTACACCGGGCGCTGATCCGGGCGCTGCGCTTCGGTGACGACGGTCTGCCGAAGGAGGTCGAGCCCCGATTGGCCGACATTGCCAAGTCGATCTCGGAGGCCGAACGGCGCGCCATGGCGGCAGAGCGGGAGACCTCGGACCGGCTGCTGTCAGCCTTTCTGGCCGACCGGATCGGCGCCGAGTTTCCAGCCCGGGTGGCCGGCGTGACCCGTTCCGGCCTGTTCGTGCGGCTGCGCGAGACAGGCGCCGACGGCTTCATTCCGGCTGCCACCATCGGTGGCGACTACTGGCGCCACGACGAGACGCAGCACGCGCTGATCGGCGACCGCTCCGGTCTCGGCTTCCGGCTCGGCGACGATGTCGAGGTCAAGCTGATCGAGGCCATACCGGCCGCCGGCGCCCTTAGATTCGAGATGCTGTCGGACGGACGCCCCATGACGGGCGCGGCCTCACGCGGCGGACGCCTGCGCCCGCGGTTCAAATCGCGCAGCACGCACCGGTCAGGCCACTCCCGGCGGCGGTAAGTGCGGTGACGAGCGCGTGGATCGAAGCGATGTCCATGCAGACTCCTTTGGTCGCACAATTGACCCGGGGCGTGGATCGCGCGCACTATGCGTTCACAGAGTGGGCGTCAGGCGCTTGGCACGAAGCTGGCCATCGCAAAGCGCCCGTCGCGACGATTTTGATATCTGGCATCCCAGGCGCATTTGGCGCAAACGGCATGGGTGGCGCACATGAGAAGCCTTCGTTCATTGCTTTGCGGCCTTGTCGTCTTGGCCGCCGCAACGGTGCCTGCCAGCGCTGACGTTGTGCAGGACTGCAAACAAGGCAATCCCGATCAGAGAATTGCCGCCTGTTCACAGATCCTTGCCAAGACGCCGGCAAACAGTAAGCAGGCGGCTGTCGCCTACGCCAATCGCGGTATCGCCTATCGCAACAAGGGCGAGCCCGACAAAGCGATCGCTGATTTCGGCAAAGCAATCCAGATCGATCCCAAACAGGCCGGCACCTACAACAGCCGAGGCCTCGCCTTCGAACTGAAGGGTGAATTGGACAGCGCAATTGCCGACTACACCAAGGCCATCGAACTCGATCCCAAACTCGCGTTCGCCTACAGCAATCGGGGGCAGGTCTACGGCCGCAAAGGTGAGCGCGGCAAGGCCATCGCCGATTTCAATACAGCGATCGAGCTCGATCCAAAGTTCGCCGCAGCATACAACAATCGCGGTGTCGCCTACGGCCGCCAAGGGGATGGCGACAGAGCCATGGCGGATTACTCCAAGGCCATCGAGTTCGATCCCAAGCATAGCCAAGCCTACATCAATCGGGCCCGGATCCACGAGGGCCGCAACAACCGCGCCGCTGCCCTTGCCGACTACCGGGCGGTCATCGCACTGCCCAGTGTCTCGGCAAAGGATCGTGAGCGGCACGACATCGCCCGCGAACGCGAGGCGCGGTTGACCGCCCAACCACAGCCGGGCTCGGCCGCAAAACCCGTGCAGCGCGTGGCGCTGGTGATCGGCAATTCCAGATACGCGCACGCCGGCGTCCTGGCCAATCCGGGTAACGATGCCCGAGCTGTCGCGGCCAGCTTGAAGCGCCTCGGCTTCGTCGTGAGCGAACATTATGACGCCACGCGCGAGGTCATGGGACGCGCACTCAGGGATTTCGGCGATCGCGTCGAAGGCGCCGAGTGGGCGGTGGTCTACTTTGCCGGCCATGGCATCGAGATCAACGGTAGCGCCTATCTGGTTCCGACCGACGCTGAGTTGAAGCGCGATACGCACATCACTGATGAAGCGGTGTCCCTCAGCCAGATTCAAGCCAAGGTCGATGCGGCGAGCCGGCTTGGTCTGGTCATCCTGGACTCCTGCCGCAACAATCCTTTCGTTACGCGGATGGTGCGCGCTGCTGGAGCCTCGCGCTCGCTCGTCGGTCGCGGCTTGGCGCCGGTCGAACCCGAAGGCAACGTGCTCGTCGCCTATGCAGCCAAACACGGCACCACGGCCGAGGATGGGTCTGGCGTGCACAGCCCCTACACGGAGGCGCTGCTCGCCCATATTGAGGAGGCGGGCCTGGAGATCAATTTTCTCTTCCGCAAGGTTCGCGACCGCGTGCGCGAAAAAACGGCCAAGCGGCAGGAACCGTTCGTCTATGGTTCGCTCGGCAGCGAGCCGCTGTATTTCAAGCTGGCGAAGGCACAATAGAATATAGACCACAAACAGCCAGCAACGGCTGACAAGCTGCCAACCTTGCCGGCTCACCCCTTGTCTCGCATCAGCCGGGCCTTCTGGCGCTGCCACTCGCGCTTCTTGATGTCCTCGCGCTTGTCCTCGTGCTTCTTGCCTTGCGCCAGCGCGATCTTGAGCTTGGCACGACCGCGCTCGTTGAAATAGAGCTGCAACGGCACCAGCGTCATGCCTTGCCGCTCGATGGCAATGCGCATCTTGTGGATCTCACGCGCCTTGAGCAGTAGCCGGCGTGGCCGCCGCGGCTCATGCTGGAAGAAAGCGCCGGCGTTCTGGTACACGGGGATGTAGGCGTTGATCAGGAACATCCCATCGCCTTCGGCCGTGGCATAGCTTTCGGCAATGTTGGATTGGCCGAGCCGCAGCGATTTCACCTCGGTGCCGGTCAGCGCGATGCCCGCCTCCCACGTCTCCTCGACGCGATACTCGAAGCGCGCCCGCCGGTTCTCGGCGACGACCTTGTAGTTGTCGGTTTTTTTCTCGGCCATGGGTGCTCATCGGGTCGGGGCCGGGTTGCCCGGAAATGCACAGGCCCGACGTTGCCGTCAGGCCTGTCCCCGTGTTCGGTTGTGACGCGGTTCGCCGAGCGGCGTTACTCGGCGGCTTTCGCTTTCAGCAAGCCGGCATGGGCCAGTGCCTGATCGAGCACCTTCTTCGTCGCGTCTGTGACCGGTGCCATGGGCAGGCGGCAATCGGCGCTTTCGATGATGCCGAGGCGCCAGGCAGCGTACTTCACCGGCGCCGGGTTGGTCTCGATGAACAGCGCGTCATGCAGCGGCATCAGGATGTCCTGGATTTCCAGCGCCCGCTTCCAGTCGCCCTGCAGGCAGGCCGTCTGGAACTCCGAGCACAGTTTCGGCGCCACGTTCGAGGTCACCGAGATGCAGCCGGTGCCGCCATGCGCATTGAAGCCCAGCGCCGTTGCGTCTTCGCCCGACAGGTAACTGAAGTTGGTGCCGATCAACCCCCGGTGCTGCGACATGCGCTCCACCTTCGCCGAGGCATCCTTGACGCCTTTGACATTCTTGAGCTTGGCCATGCGGGCAAGCGTCGCCGGCTGAATGTCCACCACCGTGCGTCCAGGCACATTGTAGACGATGATCGGCAGATCAACCGCTTCGCTGATGGCCTTGAAATGCAGGAACAGGCCTTCCTGCGTCGGCTTGTTGTAATAGCCGGTCGAGTGCAGCGCGGCGTCGGCGCCAGCCTTCTGTGCGAACTTGGTCAGCTCGATCGCCTCTTCGGTCGAGTTCGAGCCGGCGCCCGCGATGACCTTGACCCGCTTCTTCGCCGTCTTGATGCACAACTCCACGACCCGCATGTGCTCTTCGTGGCTGAGCGTCGGCGCTTCGCCGGTGGTCCCGACGGGAACCAGGCCATGCGTGCCCTGCGCGATCTGCCACTCGACGAGCCGCTCGAAGCCGGCTTCGTCGACTTTGCCGTTCTTGAACGGCGTCACCAGTGCCGTGAACGAGCCCTTGAACATGGGTAGCGCTCCCCAGAATGCCGTGCCGCATGAGCCCTCTCACGCGTCTTGAACACAGCGGATCTGCTTGTTAGACTTGTTGGTAAACGTGCGAATGTGTCGGCGCGAGAGCCATTTGCAGACGCAGGTACTAAAGCGGTGAAGCAAGGCATCTGACCGGCACGCTCGTCTGAGTTTATGCGCATCGCCGCAGTCCTGCAAGATCTGCCGAGTCAACTATCATTGCGCACAGCCAGCCGTTGTTGAACGGCGCTTACCCATCCTGGCGCTGACGACGGTGCCGGAAATCATGGTAGACTGCCTGGACGTCATGCCGGGTTTCGGCTCAGCAGCACAGTTTCAACATCGAGGTCGCGTCGGCGTGAGATTGGTTCGGACAACGGCTTGGAGTGCAGCTGCCGTGAGCCTTGCGGTGCTGCTCGCGGCGCCGTTTTCGCCAGCAGCGCTGGCTCAGCAGAAGACCAAGACCGAAGCCAGCGGCCAGCCGCTGCCTCCCGCGCCAGTGCGCAATCCCAAGCGTGGAGCAGAGCCGCAAGCCGCCGTGCCGACGCCGGCCCCGGCCGTTCCCGAGGCGCCAGACAGAGATGCGCCGATGCCCGCCACAGACCCGGCCACCAAAACCGCCGCCCCAGACGCGACCGTGCCGGCTGGCGAACCGCCGAGGGCCCCGCTCGTTGCCAAGCCGGCCCTGCCCTCACCGGAGGCCCAATACCTGGCCAAACTCGATGCGCTCATCGCGCCAGTGCGCGATTACTCGCCATCAGCCGAGGATCTGCAACGCGTCCGTGATGTCATTCAGAAGGGCACCGTTGCCGATCTGCCGCTGCTACGGGCGCAGGTCATCGATCCCGCGGCCCGCAAGCTGATCGATTGGCACCTGCTGCGTTCAGGCATTGGCGAGCCGCAGGAGTTCATCGCCTTCCTCGAGGCCAATCCCGCCTGGCCGGAGCGTCAGTTGCTGGCACGGCGCGCGGAAGAGCAGTTGCTGGCCAGCGGCGGCAGCACGGCCAAGATCTCGGCCTTCTTTAAGGGCGGTGAGCCCAAGACAGGTGCCGGCTGGGCGGCGCTGGCATCGGCCCATCTGGCGGAAAAGAACGAAGCCAAGGCGCGGCAACTTGCAGCCCTGGTGTGGCGTGAGCATGAATTGCCGGCCAGCCTGGAGGCAGGCTTCCTCGAGCGCTTCAGCGCCCTGCTGACCGAGGCCGACCACAAGCGCCGCCTCGACCGGCTGCTGGTCGATGAGGTGCGTTTCAGCGCCGAACGCAATGAGCGCGCCACCTATGCCAGACGCGTCATTCCACTGCTGTCGGAGCCGGAGCGGCGCAAGGCGGAGGCCCGGCTGGCCATCTTCCTCAAGGCCAAGCTGGCCGGCCAACTTCTGGCCGCCCTCCCGGCCGAGCCGGAAGGCACCACAGACTGGGGTTTGGCCTATCAGAAGGTGCAGCACTACCGCCGGATCGGCGAGTTCGCGGAAGCCTGGAAGATCCTCAAGAGCGCGCCGACCGATGCCGAAATGATCACCAGCCCCGATGATTGGTGGATCGAGCGCCGGGGTGCCGCCTATGAAGCGCTCAAGGCGGGCGATGCCGCACTCGCCTATGATCTGGTCAAATCGGCGGGCGCCTTGTCCGTCAACCCGCTCAAGGACCAGCAGTTCATGGCTGGCTGGCTGGCGTTGCGCCATCTCGCCAAGGCCGATGTTGCGTTGCAGCACTTCGAAGCGTCCCGCGCCGCTGCCGACGGCCCAATCTCAAAGGCCCGCGCCGACTATTGGGTAGGCCGCACCCTGGAGATTCTCGGCCGCAACGCCGAGGCCAAGCAGAGCTATGCCGCCGCCGCCGTCATCAGCGACACCTTCCACGGCCAGCTCGCCCGCCAAAAGATCGAGCCGGCTCCCGCGGTCGATATCCGCTCAGGCCTGCCAGCCCTGCCCACCGCAGAGGAGGCGCAGCGCTTCAACGCCAATGACGCGGTCCGAGCCGCCGTCATCGCGGCCAAAGCGGGGGTGAGCCGCAACGTCATGCGCGCGTTCTTCGGCCACCTGCGCAATCACTTGGCCACGGAAGCCGAGCTGGCGATGCTGGCGCATCTGGCCGCAGCCCTCGGCGATCCGCAGATTTCGCTGCGCGTCGGCAAGACGGCCCTGGCCCGCGGCATGAACCTGATCACCTATGCCTATCCGCTGCACGCCTTTCCGGCTTACACGCCGCTGCGCGATCCGCCCGAGACGGCGGTCCTGCTCGGCATCGCGCGCCAGGAGAGCGAGTTCAACAACACCATCGTTTCATCGGCCGGCGCCCGTGGCCTGTTGCAGGTGATGCCCATCACCGCCCAGCACATCTGCCGTGATCACAAGATCAAGTGCGACGTGCAGCGCCTGCTCACCGACAACGCCTACAACGCCATGATCGCATCGGCCTACATCGGCGATCGCATGGTCGAGTTCCAGGGCAACTACGTGTTGACCCTGGCCGGCTACAACGCCGGCCCGGGCCGTGCCCGTCAGTGGATGCGCGAGTTCGGTGATCCCCGCACCGGCGCCATAGACCCGGTCGACTGGATCGAGCGTATCCCGATCGAAGAAACCCGCGAGTACGTCAAGAAGGTGCTCTCGAACGTGCAGGTCTATCGGGCGCGGCTCGGCGAGGAGCGGGCGCTGCGCCTCGAGCTGGACCTGCGGCAGAACGCGACGCAGCGTCGTGCCGCGCTGCAGGTGCCGCCGGCGCCGCCACCGGCTGCGAAGTAAGCGGCGCGCGCCCTCACAGTCTCATCACGTCCGGCTACCCCCGCTTCAACATGCGTCACGCGTGCGTGAGGCTCTCTTTCTTTTCGCCCGGCAGTGAGGCATATCACTGACACCGGCGGCAACGACCGCTGCAAGTAAAAAGAACTCAACCAGATCAGATGATTAGGAGCACTGCCATGAAGTCAATCCTCACCGCTGCCGCCCTCGCCCTGGGTCTCGTCGCCGGCCAGGCTTCCGCCGCCCAGCCTTACTTCGACACCCTGCGCGACACGGCCCCCCGTACGATCTTCGACGACATCCGCGACAGCGCCCCGCGCTCGATCTTTGACGAGATCCGCGACACCGCCCCGCGCACGATCTTCGATGACATCCGTGACAGCGCACCCCGTGCGCCGTTCTCGACCATCGCTGACCAGGCGCCATAAGCCACCGGCAACTCGGTCCTTCAGCGCCCAACTACGCGCCGAATCGACCCCTTAAGTCACCTGGGCTCTAGAGGCTAAGCCTCTGGAGCCCTTTCTGTTTTGCGGCTATCGCGGCGACCTGCAGGCAGGTGCCGAATTCTGCCGCATTGCGGCCAAGTCCTCGCCCCGGTCGTCGGGCTAGATGACCTGAGTGGGCGCAACGTGTCGTCGCACCCTGAAGGCGCGGCCCACACTGGCCTTCGACGGATCGTTTACGCTATGTTAACCTGAATGAATCGATAACACGGGCGTCGTGCACCAGGGGCACTCAGTCGCTCGTGAAATCGTCCTGGGGAACATGAAGCAGCTTATCAAGCTCTCAACGCTGGTCGTTGCCGGATCGCTGGCGCTCGCTGGTTGCAGCGTGCAGGAGATCCCGCCGCACATGCGCCCGCTGTCCAAGGACGCGGTCATGCTGCTGGGCAAGAAGGGCATGAAGACCGAAGCCCCGATCTTCGTTCGCATCTTCAAGGAAGAGTCCGAGCTCGAGATCTGGAAGCCGCGCGAAGACGGCTATTTCTATCACTTCAAGACGTACCCGATCTGCACGTGGTCCGGCGACCTCGGCCCCAAGATCGCCCAGGGGGACAAGCAGGCGCCGGAAGGGTTCTACACTGTGCCCAAGGGCCTCATGAACCCGAACTCGAGCTTCCACTTGGCCTTCAATCTGGGCTTCCCCAACGCCTACGACCGCGCTCACAGGCGTACCGGCAGCGCGCTCATGGTGCATGGAAAATGCCGTTCAGCCGGCTGCTATGCGATGACCGACGCGCTGATCGAGGAAATTTATGCGCTGGCCCGCGAGCAGTTCGGCGGCGGTCACGAGAGCTTCCAGGTGCACGCGTTCCCGTTCCGCATGACCGACGCCAACATGGCGCGCCACAAGGGCAGCCGCTGGTATCCGTTCTGGCAGACGCTGAAGGAAGGTTACGACCACTTCGAGACGCACCGCCAGCCCCCACACGTCACGGTTTGCGAGAAGCGCTACCACGTCAACGCCAAGCCGGTGCAGAACGCGTCCATGCGCGTCGATGCCGAGGCTCGCTGCCCGGCCCTGGAGCGCCCCAAGCTCGAGCCGTTCAAGCCGACCGGCAACGAGCAGGTGGCGGAAACGCCCATTGTGGCACCCGGCCCCAAGCTGCGCAGCCTTGCCGCCGCGTCGCAGGATCCCGGTGCGACCGCTGCCGGCGTCGAGAACCAGTCGGGCGTCCTGTCGGGCCTCTTGCGCGCGCAATCACGCCCCGCACAGAGCCTCGGCTACTCGGGCGGCAACTGAGTTTGTCGCGGTCGTGGCTTCAGGGCTACAGCCGCTTGTCCCAACAGCTGATAGCCTTTACTCATGAAGTGCACGGAGGGCGCGACGGCTCGGCATCGGGCCGGTACGCTTAACTGTGCATGCCATTGCTACGTGTCAGCTTCGCTGTCGAGCGCTTATGCTCGCGGTGGACCCTGTGCTGGCAGGAGGTTGGTCGAGCGGCGTGCTGGAGTGAGCAATGCGTGGATGGGAAGCGGCCCGTCGGATCGTTGGGCACCTGCTGGCGTCCGCGCTGGTGGCCATCGCCGCGGCGACGGGTGCTGCGGCCATCGACATCGAATTGACCGACGTCGCCTCCGATCGCGTCGAGCGCCAGCGCGCCTACGCCCGCGGTGCCACGCCGCTGTCGGGTACGCCTGATCTCGCCAGCCTCGACCAGCGTCTCGCCGCCAAAGGCCTCGCCAAGGGCAATCCCATCTTCATTCGCGTCTTCAAGGAGACCTCCGAGCTCGAGGTCTGGATGCAGCGCGAGTCCGACAAGACGTTCGTCCTGCTCGATACCTATCCGATCTGCCATTGGACCGGCACCATCGGCCCCAAGATCAGGGAAGGCGACCGGCAAAGTCCGGAAGGCTTCTACACCGTGCGCTGGCAGCAGACGCGCCTCGTCGGACGCTGGCAGAAGGCCTTCAACCTGGGCTTCCCCAACCATTACGACCAGATCAATGGCCGCACCGGCTCGCACATACTCGTCCATGGCGGCTGCTCCTCGGTCGGCTGCTATGCCATGACGGAGCAGGTGCAGGACGAGATCTTTTCACTGGCCAGCGCCGCCATCGCCAAAGGTCAGCACCGCTTTCACGTGCACGCCTTCCCATTCCGAATGACGGACGAGAACCTGGAGCGGCACAAGTATCACCTGTGGAGCGATTTCTGGCGTGATCTGAAAGCCGGCTACGACTCCTTCGAGCGCACGCGCCAGCCGCCCCGCGTCGCCATCTGCGAGCAGCGCTATCAGATTGCCGACGGCGATCCGGACGATGCCGGCAATCCGAATGCCCACAATCTGCTGCGCCCGCCGCCGCAGTCCAAGACAGAGCCGGAGATCGGCTACCGGCCGCCCCGCTGCGAGATCGAGGGCGAGCGCACCCGCACCGCCCGCCAGACGTCCACCACCGTCGAGGCCGATGAGCCAGGCCAGCCGGCGCGCGCTAAACCGAGAACGCGTGCTGCCGCTGCCGCCACGGAGGATGAACCGGCGCAATCCAAGCCGGCCAAGAAGGTCCGCGCCAAGCCCGCGGCCAGCGGCAACGGAGTGCAATCGCCCGCGACCGGTGACGACAGCGCCGACGGCGGCCTCGGCAATCGGCCGAACCCCAGCGCCCCGCGCGTGCTCTCGAACGGCGGCTGACGCAGTTACCAACTGAGCCCCAGGCCGCGATGGCCGCACGCGGTTGGCCATTGACGCTTGAGGCTGCGTCGGGCAGGTCACCAACACCGTGCGGCCACCGCGCGGCGCACACCGCCAGAGCGAGCCGCAGCCATGTCGCGCCCCATCCTGCTCGTCGTCGCCGCCGCGTTGATCGACGTCGACAATCGCGTCCTGATTGCCGAGCGGCCGGCGGGCAAATCCATGGCTGGACTGTGGGAGTTTCCAGGCGGCAAGATCAGCGCCGGCGAGTCACCGGAGGCAGCCCTGGTGCGTGAATTGCGCGAGGAGCTGTCGATCGAAGTCTGCGAGACCTGCCTGGCCCCGTTCACCTTTGCCAGCCACGCCTACGAAAAATTCCACCTGATGATGCCGCTCTATCTCTGCCGCCGCTGGGACGGCGAGATCGCACCGCGCGAAACCCAGACGATCAAATGGGTGCGCGCCAGCCGCCTCGCCGAATGGCCCATGCCCCCGGCCGACCTGCCGCTGATCCCGATGCTCAGGGATTTGTTGGGGTGACCGTCTTCGACCTTTCCCAGCGTCGCGGGCGCAATTGTCCACGGCGCCGATCGGAACACTGACCGGCCAGCGACCTCAAAGCTCGTCACCATAGACGCGTTTGCGGCCGCCACGCTGCCTCTGTCGACGCCAGCGCAATTTCGGCTATGCACCGAGCCTCAGCCTTGGGGCGTGCTGCGCCTGGCGCGGGCGGCAATGCGGTCGGCCTCGACGAGGATCCGCTCGGCGCGCACGACGATGGGAATGTCCACCATCTTGCCATCGAGCTGGATCGAGGCGCGGCCCTCGGCCTTGGCTTGTTCGTACACAGCGATGACGCGGCGGGCCCAGTCGATGTCCTTGGCACTGGCGCCGAACTCCTCGTTCAGGATCTTGACGTGGTTGGGATGGATGCAGGCCGAGCCACGAAAGCCGAAGCGGCGGGCCAGTCTCGCCGAGGCGCGATAGCCCTCGAGATTGGCGAAGTCGGCGACCGAGCCGATGACGCCCATGGGCATCAGGCCATTGGCGACGGCGGCGATGGCGACGCGCTGCTTCGGGTAGGTGAGCACGTCGGTGGCCGCCTCGCCGCCGATCTCCATGGCGAAGTCCTCGGAACCGAGGCTGACGGCAATCAACCGGGGATGCGCGGCGGCAATCTCATCGGCACGCGCGAAGGCAGCCGGCGTCTCGATCAACGCCATGAATTTGGTGTGGCCGACGGTCATGCCTTTCGCCGCCTCCAGGCGATCGACCAGCTCCGCCAACAACCGGATATGACCGGCGCTGTCGATCTTCGGCAGCATCAGTGTGTGGATGGCGGGCGAGACCGCGGCCTCGATATCGCGCACCGCCAGCTCGATCGGCTGGTTGATGCGCACCACGACATCGGCGCCACTCTTGGCAACCTTCGGCGCCGCCGCCGCGATCAACGTGCGTGCGGTGGCCTTTTCGGCTGGTGGCACGCTGTCCTCGAGATCGAGGATGACCGCGTCCGAGCCCCGCGTGTGCGCCGTCTCGACGAACTTCGGGACATTGACCGGCACGAACAGCAGCGAGCGCCAGACAGGGAGATCTTTAGGGGGCGACAGGGTCATGGTGGAAGCCTTGCAGGTTGGGATTATGGCCGCAGATCATGGTCAGGGCCTTCAAGTTGACGTCAGCACATAGGTGCGGCGCGAGGTGTCGATGAACGGCCGCCGGCTCTCACCGCAGCGGATGCACGGGCGGACCGGCAACGATGGTGTTGGCAAGCGTGCCCAGCAGATCGGCATGGAACTCTACGCGGTCGCCCGGTTTCAGCCAGGGATACGTGTCCTCGCCATGCGTCAGCGACAGCTCCGATATGCAGCCCGTGCCGCAGGTGCCGGAGCCGAGTACGTCGCCGGCATTGACGACCGTGCCGCGCGAGGCGAACGACAGCATCTCCTCGAACGACCAGTAGATATTGGCGAAGGTGTCGCGCGAGTATTCGCGGCCGTTGACACTCGCGGTGAGCGTGATGTCGAAGCCTTTACCGGTACGCTTCGGCTCCAGCTCATCGGCGGTGACGAGGCAAGGGCCCAGGCTGGAGCGGAAGTCCTTGCCTTTTGCCGGCCCGAGACCCACCAGCATCTCTTTGCGCTGCAGATCGCGCGCGCTCCAGTCGTTCATCAGCATGTAGCCGACGATGTGGTTGGCGGCTTCCGTCACCGGCATGTTGGAGCCGCGGCGACCGACGACGGCGGCCACCTCCAGCTCGAAATCAAGCTTCTGGCAGCCGGGCGGCACCGCCACCTCCTCGCCGTGCGCAGCCAGCGCCGATGGATTGGTGAAATAGAACACGGGGATCTCGTACCATTCCTTGACCATCTCGAGGCCGCGGCTCCGGCGGCCGGCCTTCACGTGCTGCTCGAAGGCGTAGAAATCGCGGATGGTCGGGGGTTGCGGGATCGGCGGGCGCAGCTGGGCGGTGTTCGCATCGATCACGTCGAGTGGATCAGACTCGGCGGCTTCACCGGCACGCAACAGGCGCTCGCCGTCGTCGCCGAGAAGCGCCACCAGCGAGGTTGCATTGCGAATAAGATGGATCTTGGCGCCAATCCAGCGGCCGACCTGATCGTGGCCCTTGGCATCGCGAACGGTAACAAATCGCATGACAACCCTCACGCCCGGCAATGAAAGGGATGGAAACGAAACGGGCGGCCCGATCGGACCGCCCGTCTGTTGGTAAGTCGCGGCTCAGAGGCTGCGGTCAACCATGGAGCACAGCGTCTCGGCGCTCGACTTCTCGACGCCGCCCGGGGCATCCTCGATGTTGAGGATCTTCACGACGCCGTTGTCGACGGCCATGGCGTAGCGCTTCGAGCGCACACCGAGGCCACGGGCCGAGATGTCCATTTCGAGGCCAATCTTCTTGGCGAAGTCGGCAGAGCCGTCGGCGAGCATCAGGATTTTGCCGTCGGCGCCGGTATCTTTGCTCCAAGCGGCCATCACGAAGGCGTCGTTAACGGCGGTGCAGGCGACTGTGGCGTAGCCTTTGCCTTTGAGCTCGGCGGCGCGGGCGACGAAACCCGGCATGTGCGTCTTGCTGCAGGTCGGCGTGAAGGCGCCGGGAACCGCGAACAGCGCCACCTTCTTGCCGCCGAACACTTCGGCCGTCGTCATCGGCTTCGGGCCTTCGGCCGTCATGGTCATGAACGTCGTCTCGGGCAGCTTGTCACCGACCTTGATCGCCATCTGTACTCTCCTTGGGCTTGACTTGGGGATTGGGGGACCGGGCCAGACGGGGTACACCAGTCTGGCGCCGGATGGCCGCGACCTTAAGGCCAAACCGGGCGGCGGGGAAGCTGGAAGCCTGGATGGCTTGGCGGCAGGCCAGCCTGCCTCAGGTCCGGCACCCACGATCCCCGATTGCGCAATTGGCTGGCGCTTGGCAAAAGAGGCGCCATGCTGAAAAAAATCCTGATCGCCAACCGGGGCGAGATCGCCTGCCGGATCATCCGCACCGCCAGGAAGCTGGGTGTCGCCACCGTCGCCGTCTACTCGGACGCCGACGCCAAGGCGCTGCACGTGGCCCAGGCCGACGAGGCCGTGCACATCGGCCCGTCGCCGGCCACCGACAGCTATCTGCGGGGCGAGAAAATCATCGCGGCGGCGAAGGCCACGGGCGCCGAAGCCATTCACCCCGGCTACGGCTTCCTGTCCGAGAACGCCGACTTCGCCGATGACGTCGCCAAAGCCGGTCTCAAATTCATCGGCCCGTCGGCATCCGCCATGCGGGCGCTCGGCGGCAAGGCGGCGGCCAAGGAGATCGCCATCAAGGCCGGCGTCCCTGTGGTGCCGGGCTATCAGGGCGACAAGCAGGACGCCAAGACGCTGGCCGCCGAGAGCAAGAAGATCGGCTATCCCATCATGATCAAGGCGGTGGCGGGCGGCGGCGGGCGCGGCATGCGCCTCGTCGAGAAGGAAGCCGATCTGCCCGAGCTGCTGGCCTCCGCCCAGCGCGAGGCCGCAAGCGCCTTCGGCAACCCGCTGGTGCTGATCGAGAAGGTCGTGGTCAGGCCGCGCCACATCGAGGTGCAGGTATTCGGCGACAGCCACGGCAACGTGGTGCACATCTTCGAGCGCGATTGCACCCTGCAACGGCGCAACCAGAAGGTCGTCGAGGAAGCGCCAGCCCCCGGCATGAGCGCCGAGTTGCGCGAGAAAATGTGTGCGGCCGCCGTCGAGCTCGCCAAGCACGTCGGCTACGAGGGTGCCGGCACCGTCGAGTTCCTGGTCGAGGGCGGGCCTGCTTCGCTGGCGCCTTCAGATGCCCACCCGCAACCGGCGCTGCTCGGCGCCGACGCCAAGTGGTACTTCATCGAGATGAACACGCGGCTGCAGGTCGAGCACCCGGTGACCGAGGAGATCACCGGCCTCGATCTGGTGGAATGGCAGTTGCGGGTGGCGAGCGGTGAGAAGCTGCCGCTGCCGCAGGACAAGATCACCATGTCCGGCCATGCCATCGAGGTGCGCCTGTGCGCCGAGGACCCGGCGAAGGGGTTCCTGCCGAGCATTGGGAAGATCACCAACTTCGACTACATGATGGTCGAGGAGGATACGCGCATCGAGCATGGCGTCGAAGCTGGCGACAGCGTCTCGCCATTCTACGATTCGATGATTGCCAAGGTGATCGTCAAAGCCAACGATCGGGCTAAAGCGATCGATCAGATGCTCAGCGATCTCGGTAGCTTCTACGTTTCCGGCATCCGGACCAATGCCTCGTTCCTGGTCAATCTACTCAGCGTGCCTGCGGTCAAGAGCGGTGACATGGACACCGGTCTCATCGCCCGTGAAATGGAGCCGTTATCCGACGAGCGCATCTCCCGCACCTTGTTCGAGCGCGCACTTGGAGAAGCCTTCCACAACCGTGGCTTCGCGGGCGGCCAGCGCCCAAACCACTATGTCGCTCAAACAATGGGCCACAATCCCTGGTCCCATAACGACGTCTTCCGTCTCGGCCAAAGCGAACCACAGACCCTCGACCTCGTTTTGGAAGGACATCCCAGAAGGCTCCGGCTGCAATGGATCGCCAAGCGTTCACAACTCCACACGCGGATGGTGCCAAAGCTGATCGATGGTGGCGGTCTCGAAATGCTCGATCAGGACGAGGACGAAAGTGCTTTTATTTCACGTAATGGCGATGGGCCGGTCACCGCCTTCGAACGTGGTCGACGTCTAGAGATCGCCTGGCCCACCTACGACGCCTCGCAGGTCGACGACGGCGCCGATGGCAGTGCCGTGCGCGCGCCGATCAACGGCAAGGTCGCCCGCATCTTCGTGGCCGAAGGCGACGCGGTCGAGAAGGGCACGCGCATCGCCGTGGTCGAGGCCATGAAGATGGAGCATGTGCTCACCGCCAGCAAATCCGGTTCCGTCGCCAAGGTTGCCGCCCGCGAAGGCCAGCAGGTCACGCAAGGCACAGTCTTGGTGACGCTGGCGGAGTAGGCCCGCTGGCGACCTCCGACGCGTTCCCGAAACATCAGGCGGTCTGGAGTTTGGTCGCAGCCGCTTCGGGTTAAGCAGCGAGATCCGCGCCGCATGCCGCGTCGATTGCTTCGTTCCAGCGCCCATGGCGCCACGGCATGTCAATCGGCGACCTTGGCCGCAACGCCGGCGCGCTTGGCAGCTTGCCGCGCATCGCCCTGACGCCGGCCTTCGATCAGGATGTGGCCGACGATGGCCCCCAGCACAATGGCACCGCCGATCAGCCCGAGCCGGGTTGGCCCCTCACCGAACACCATCCAAACCCACATCGGCGACATAGGCACGTCGAGCGACATGATCAGCGCCGCGTGCGCTGCCGGTACGCGGCCGATGCCGAGCGTGGTCAGGATCAGGCCCGCGCCCTGCTGTGTGAAGCCGAACAGCGCGAACAGGCCGAGCTCGCTCCAGCTCAGCGACAGCGTCGGCCCGAACGGGATCGCACCGAGCGTGCCCAGCACCGCGCCAACGCAACCGGCCGGCACCATGGGGCGCGAACGGTACTGGCGCACGAGCACGGTCTTGACCGCGAACGACACCGTCATGAGCACGGCCAGCGCATCGCCGACGAGATGGGCGCCGGTGAGCGTGAACGAGCTACCGACGACGAGGAAGGCGCCGACGAGCGCCATGACGGTGAAGAACAACGTCGCCGCCGACGGGCGCTCGCGGATCATCAGCCAGGCAAAACCGGCCGTCAGGAAGGGGCCGGTGCCGAAAATGATCGAGTTGTTGGCGACGGTCGTGTACTGCAGCGAGGCAATGAAGAAGGCCATCGACAGGGTGGAGAGGCTGGCCACGGCCAGTCCCGGCCAGCCCATGTTGAGGAACTGTTCCCGCGTGCCCCGCGCGCCCTCCCGCCACCAGATGAAGCCGAGCACGGCGATGGCCGTGAAGATGCCGCGCCAGAACAGCAACGTGGCCGCGTCATGCCCGATCAGACGCACGAACAGCCCCGCACTCGAGAACGCAATGGTGCCCGCTACCAGCAGCATGATGCCGCCGAGATAGGTCGCCTGCGCCTCTTCGGCGTGGCTCGGTGGCGACTGGACGGCCATGCGTGCTCCTCCAAGGTGCTGCGGTCAAACCCGCGCGATCCGGCTATCGCCGAACAGTCCAGTTGGTCGAATGAGCATCATCGCGAGCAGCGCCACATTGGGCAGCAAGCCGCCAAGCCCTGAGCCGAACAGTGGATCGAGATAGCCTGAAGCCACGCTTTCCAGCATGCCGAGCAGTGCCGCGGCAACCAAGGTGCCCTCGACACTGTCGAGGCCCGCCAGCATGAGGATCGGCAGGATCTTGAGGCCGAGCAGTGCCAGACTGAAGCCACCCGCCGTCAGCGCCATCCACAGGACGCCTGTGACCAGCGCCAACGCTCCGGCCAGTCCCCAGGCGATGGCCAGGCACCGGCGATGATCGATGCCCATGGCCATGGCGGCGTGCGGGTCGTCCGCCATGGCACGCAGCGCCACGCCGGTGCGGCTCTTGCGGTAGAACCAGCCGACGCCGAGGCAGCCCAGCAGCGCGATGCCGGCCGCCAGCAGCTTGCCGCCCGACAGCATGAACGGGCCAACCGCCATCGTCGTCTCCGCCAGCGGCAGCGACAGGCGCCGCGGCACACCCGCGAACAGCACATCCATGGCCCCGCGCAGCAGCATGCCCAGCGCCAGCGTCACCATGATCATGGCAATCGTTCTACGACCGGCGAGCGGCACCAGCACGCTGCCCGCCAGCACGCTCGCCATCGCCTGCAGGGCGAGAAGCGCTAAGCCCATCGCCACCAACAGGCCCGGCAAGCCGGTACCGAACGGCAGCAGGCCAACGATGCCCGCCACCATGACGGCGCCAAGCGTCATCCATTCACCGAGCGCAAAGTTGATCGCCCGCGACGTCTTGTGCGTGATCACCAGCGCCATGGCGACCAGCGCATAGATGGCGCCCGACAGTAGCCCATCGATGAGCAAGGACATCAGGAAAGACATACCAACCGCTGACCTTCGCCGCGAGGGCTGACCGAGAGTGCCGGGCGTTGCGGGATTACTCGGCCGCCTGTGGCTTGGCAGATGGACGCCAGCGCAGGCGCGGCTCACGGGCCGCTTTGGTCTCGTCGAGGCGTCGTCGGGGAGCCAGACGTGGCGCCTCCTTGAAGCGGCGCTTGTCATTGGACTTCGAAGTCGCGTCCGCCGCCAGATCGCGCAGCGTGGCAATGAACAGATCCAGCGACTGCTTCGATTCTGATTCCGTCGGCTCGATCAGCATGGCCCCGTGCACCACCAGCGGGAAATACATGGTCATGGGATGATAGCCCTCGTCGATCATCGCCTTGGCGAAATCGAGCGTCGTCACACCGGTATCCTTGAGCCAGGCGTCGTCGAACAGCACCTCGTGCATGCACGGCTTGTCGCCGAACGGCTGGCTCATGACATCGCGAAGGCCAGCCCGGATGTAGTTGGCGGAGAGCACGGCGTCCTCGGAGGCTTGCCGCATACCGTCCGCGCCGTGCGACAGCATGTAGGTGAGGGCGCGCACGAACATGCCCATTTGGCCGTGGAACGCGGTGAGGCGACCGAAGGGGTGCCGCCCCGCGTGCACATCGTCCGGAGTCTCGATCAGCCGATAGACGCCGTTCTCGCGCACTGCGTACGGGAGCGGCGCGAAGGGGGCCAGCGCCTCCGACAGCACGACGGGGCCGGAACCGGGTCCGCCGCCGCCATGCGGGGTCGAGAACGTCTTGTGCAGGTTGATATGCATGGCGTCGATGCCGAGATCGCCTGGCCGCACCTTGCCGACGATGGCGTTGAAGTTGGCGCCATCGCAGTAGAAGTAGGCGCCGGCCTCATGCACGACGCGGGCAATCTCCACCACCTCGGGCTCGAACAGGCCGCAGGTGTTGGGATTGGTCAGCATGATCGCGGCCACATCGGGCCCGAGTGCAGCCTTCACGGCGTCGGCGGCCACCGTGCCGTCGTCGCGCGCGGGAATGGATTTCACCGTGTAGCCCATGAACGCTGCCGTCGCGGGATTGGTGCCGTGCGCACTGTCTGGCACCAGTACGACATTGCGCTTCGAGCCTTTCGCGTCGTGTGCGGCCTTGATCGCCAGCATGCCCGCCAGCTCGCCATGGGCACCGGCCTTGGGCGACAGCGTCACGGCCTTGGTGCCGGTCAACTCCATCAGGTAGCCCGCGAGCGCCTCCATCAGCGCGATGGCGCCTTGCACGGTCTTTTGCGGCTGCAACGGGTGGATGTCGCCGAAGCCAGGTAGTCGCGCCATCTTCTCGTTGAGTCGCGGGTTGTGCTTCATCGTGCACGAGCCAAGCGGATAGAGCCCGGAGTCGATGGCGTAGTTCTTGCGCGAGAGCCGCACATAATGGCGCATCGTCTCGGGCTCGGAAAGACCGGGAAGCCCGATCGCTGCGGTGCGCGCGAGGTTGCCGAGGCGCGACTTGGCAGCACGCTCGGGAATGTCGACGCCGGTAGTGTCCGTGCGGCCGCTCTCGAAGATCAGGGCTTCCTCATGGTCGAGACCACGGTTACCGGTGAAGGTCGGGGTCTCGGCTTTGCCGGGATTGCCGGGCGCGGTCGGGCGGCCTTGGGTGTTCATGGTATCCTCCTTGCGTGCGCCTGCCGTTGTCTATGCGCAACCGGCGCCCCAACGTCACGAATAGGCGCGCGAGATTTCGGCATAGATGATTTCGTTGCGCGCCTCGTTCTCGGCGTCGACGAGGATGGTTTCGATTTCGGAGAGTGCGTCGATGAGGCCGCCGACACGTGCCGATGGCCAGGAACAGATGGCGGCGATGGCGCGCGGCGTGAGCGGTTTGGCGCCGTCGGCCTTGAGGGGCCGGATGATGCGTTCCTGCCAGATCACCTGCGCCGCCGGCGGCAGCGCGGTTGTGGTGAGTGAGGCGAGGTGCGCGGAAATTGACTGGGCTACGGCATCCGGCGCACTGCCTTTGCCTGAAATCTCAGTGCGGCACGCTTCAAACCGAGTCCGGATGGCGGCAGCGCGTTCCGCCAACTCCCAGAACTCGGGCACTGTCGTTCCGACGCACGGCACACTTGCGTTCATGCCTCAGCGTCCCTTCTTGAGGCTGTCAGCGACGATCTGCTGGATTTCGCCGATCATTTCCATGGCATCCTCCGCTTCCTTGTCGGGCAGGCCGCGCAGCTTAGCCAGCGGGTCGGCGGGCACGTTGCCGGAAAACGTGATGTAAGTCTCAAGGAAGCCGGTCCACAGCTTGGCGGCCTCCGCCGGCAGGTCTGTCGCCGGGTTGATCTGCGCCAGCTCGTGGCCGACGGCCTCGGCCATGGACGGCGCCAGCGCCTTGCCGGCAAGCCGCGCTTTGGTCAGGCGATTGAAGAACGCGGTGAAGCGCGTGTTCGCGATCTGATAGCGGGGCGTGTTCACAGCACCTCCTTGAGCGCCTTGGCATAACTGGCGCGGTCGTCGTCGGAGTTGATCTCGGTCGATGCGACGATGACGAGGTCGGCGAGATCGGGGCGATTCGGTAGCAGTCGGGACACCGGTACGCCACCGAGAACGCCTTTGTCGACGAGCTTGTCGACGATCGCCGCCGCTGGCCCCGGCACGCGCAGGGTGAATTCGTTGAAGAACGCGGCCGGCAGCACGCTGACACCCTTGATCTCGGCCAGCCGCTCGGCAAGGATCACGGCATTGGCGTGATTGAGGCTGGCCAGGCGGCGCAACCCCGCTTCCCCGAGCAACGTCATGTGGATCGTAAAGGCCAGCGCGCACAGCCCCGAATTGGTGCAGATGTTACTGGTCGCCTTCTCACGTCGGATATGCTGCTCGCGCGTCGACAGGGTGAGCACAAAGCCGCGCTTGCCCTCCGCATCCACCGTCTCGCCGCACAGGCGTCCCGGCATCTGGCGCACGAATTTCTCGCGCGTGGCAAAGAGGCCGACATAGGGCCCGCCGAACGTCAGTCCGTTGCCGATCGATTGCCCTTCGGCCACGACGATGTCGGCGCCCATGTCGCCGGGGGCCTTGATTGCGCCGAGGGCCACCACCTCGGTCACGACGACGATGAGCAGCGCGCCCACCTTGTGCGCGGCAGCAGCAATCGGCGCCAGATCGCCGATGTTGCCGAACACGTCTGGGTATTGCACCACGACGCAACTCGTCTCAGCGTTGATGGCAGCAACGGGATCACTTGCCGTGCCTGGCGTTGCCGCCGTCGCCTCCACCTGCGCGCCGCTGTGGTGGGACAGGGTGTCTATCACGGCCGCGTAATGGGGATGCACGTTGCCGCACACCAAGGCCTTCTTGCGCCGCGTGATGCGGTG
Source organism: Hyphomicrobiaceae bacterium (assembly GCA_046154645.1). Taxonomy (GTDB): domain Bacteria; phylum Pseudomonadota; class Alphaproteobacteria; order Rhizobiales; family Hyphomicrobiaceae. The sequence goes on along the minus strand of JBJXDZ010000046.1, from coordinate 32,885 downwards.
CGCCATTAGCACGGCTTCACCCGCCGCCGTCGAGCCGTCGTACATGGACGCGTTTGCCACCTCCATGCCGGTCAGCAGGGCCACCTGCGTCTGGAACTCGAACAGATATTGCAGCGTGCCTTGTGTGATCTCCGGCTGGTAGGGCGTGTAGCTGGTCAGGAATTCCGAGCGCTGGATCAGGTGATCGACGGTCGCCGGCACGTGATGGCGATAGGCGCCAGCCCCGACAAAGAACGGCACCGAGCCGGCGGGGGTATTCTTAGCAGCAAGCCGGCCAAGCTCCCGTTCCACGTCCATCTCGCCCTTGGCGTTGGGGAGATTGACCGCATCCTTGAGCAGCTTGGCCTTGGGCACGGCCGCGAACAGGTCGTCGACGGTGCTGACACCGATCTTGGTCAGCATTTCGCGGCGGTCAGCAGGGGAGAGGGGCAGATAGCGCATGAATGGTCGGCCTCGGGGTGAGCTGTCCTGTTAACTGGTCAAATCGAAATGATGCCCAAGTGACGGACAGTGCGTTGTTGACCGCAGCTGCAAGAATTAAGATCACGGCACGTCAAGTTCTTGCGTCAGCCGGTCGTTCTCGCAGCATCGGGTGGTCATCATCATGATCAGGTCTTTGTCGGTTGTCGGGGCTCTTGCCCTTGCGTTCACCATGGTTGCATCAACGCCGCATGCCGCATCCCATCGCGAACCCATCTTCGAGCAGAAAAAATCAAGCTGCTCGCAAGCGTGCGTGAAAAGCTGCGGCCAAGACAACAAAGGCTTGAAGAGAGGCTTCGGTCCAAGCTGCAAACTTCAGTGCGGCTGCTGAGGCTCGCGGCGCCCATCAGGCACTGTCCTTGACGAAGGTGTCGTAGGCGGCGCGGTCCATCAGACCGGCCAGCTCGCCGGCATTGGTCAACTTGATCTTGAAGAACCAGCCCTGGCCCTCCGGATCCTCGTTGACGGCGCCCGGAGACTTGGCGATGGCCGCATTGGCCGCGATCACCTCACCGGAAACCGGCGCATAAACGTCGCTCGCCGCTTTCACGCTCTCGACCACGGCGCAGGGCTCGCCGGCTGCCACCTTGCGGCCAACTTCCGGCACCTCGACGAACACGACGTCACCCAATTGCTCGGTCGCGTGCTTGGTGATGCCGATGGTGGCCGTGTCGCCATCGACGCGCACCCACTCATGGTCCTTGGAGAATTTTTCGGTGGTCACGTTCGGCTCCCTCGTCCGGTGGTGGATTGCGTTGCAGTGAAGTTGGCTGACATGGTCACGCGGGCTTCCTGAAATAGCGGTGCGGCGCGAAGGGCATCGTCACCACCTCGGCCGGCAGCGGCTTGCCGCGCACGACGAGCTGCACCTTGGTGCCGGGCTTGGCCTCGGCCGTCGTGACGTAGCCCATGGCGAGCGGTCCGTTGATCGTCGGTCCGAAGCCGCCCGAGGTGACGGCGCCGATCTTCTGCCCGCCAGCCGAGAGGATCTCGGTGCCTTCGCGAGCTGGTGCGCGGCCCTCGGGCTTGATGCCGACGCGACGCCGCGTGGGGCCGTCCTTCAATTCACGCTGGATGCGGGCGGTACCCGGGAAGCCGCCTTCTTCCCGGCGCCGCTTCTGGATCGACCAGGCGAGCCCCGCCTCGATCGGCGACGTGGTGGTGTCGATATCATGGCCGTAAAGACAGAGCCCGGCTTCCAGCCTGAGCGAATCTCGCGCGCCGAGGCCGATCGGCGCCACGTCCGCATCGGCGGCCAGCATCTGCCAGATGGCAGCGGCGTGGGCGGCCGGCAGCGCGATTTCGAACCCGTCCTCACCCGTATAGCCGGAGCGCGTGACGAACACCGTTTGCCCGCCAAGCGTGGCGAAGGTTCCGGACATGAACGTCAGTGCGGCAATGTCGGGAATGTGGCGCGCCAGCACGACTGCCGCTTTGGGGCCTTGCAGCGCCACCAGCGCGCGTTCGTCGGCAACGAACAGCTTCACGCCCGCCGGAAGTCGTGCCCGGATATGGGCATAGTCGGCATCCTTGCAGGCGGCGTTGACCACCAGCACCAGATTGCCGTCGCCGACCGGTTCCGGTGAGCGCGTCACCATCAGGTCATCGAGAATGCCGCCATCGTCGGCCAGAAGTTGAGAGTACCGTTGCTGGCCCGGGGTCAGATTGAGGATATCGGCGGGAACCAAGGCTTCAAGGGCTTTGGCCACCGCGTCATGATCCGCCCCTTGCAGAAACGCCACGCCCATGTGCGCGACATCGAACAGTCCCGCCTTCTCCCGGGTCCACAGATGCTCTTTCAGCACGCCGGCCGGATACTGCACGGGCATCTCGTAGCCTGCGAACGGCACCATCTTGGCGCCGGCGGCCACATGCAGATTGTAAAGCGGTGTGCGCTTCAGGGAAGTGGCAGCCGTGGCGCTCATGTGCGGTCCCGTCGAGGCATCGATCCCGCGCTCGGGATGAGCGCAAGCTGAAGCCCCCTCTGTCACGGGACCTGAGAGATTAGCGCACCGGCGCAGCGCAACACATGCCCACATGGCAGGCCGCCGTCAGTAACGCTTTACCCCTTCGGTGGGCCAAGCCGCGAGGCCGGACCGCTTTCCAGAGTGCCATCAGACCGCGGTCCCTGGTGCCTGAGAGGTTCCGGGGCGGTTGCTCCTTCGGCGCCGGCACGACGCAGGTGACAAGTATGCCGGTCTCTTCCGCGGACGTCGAATGGCTGCTGCAAGCCAGGATAGGGGGCTCCCCGGGGATGTCAACCGCGGTTGCAGCGCGCGCAGCGTCTGTCTCAGGTCGACCAGCGGTTGCAGAAGCTCGGCGAGGTCAATCCGCTTCGATGCCGGCGGCTTTCACGACTTTGCCCCAGCGCTCCTGCTCGTCACGCATGAAGGCTGCGAACTGTGCAGGCGTCCCAGGCGCGGCATTGACAGCCTGCTTGGAGAAACCGTCCGTCACCTGCGGATGGGCGAGCGCTTTCTGCAATTCGCCGTTGAGCTGGACCAGGATCGCGTCCGGTGTCCCAGCTGGCGCCACGAGGCCATACCACAGGCTCACCTCCAGGCCCTTGAAGCCCAACTCCTGGAACGTTGGCAGTTCCGGCAGCAGGGGATTGCGCTTGTCGCTGGCGGCGGCGAGCGCGCGCAGGGCACCAGAATCGAGATGCGGCTTCAAGGCCGGCACACCGTCGAACATGATCTGCACGCGGCCGGCGGCCAGATCGATGACGGCGGGGCCGCTACCCTTGTAGGGTACATGCAGCAGATCGGTGCTGGTCACCAGCTTGAACAACTCAGCGGTGAGATGCGGCGCGCCACCTTTGCCGGGCGACGCGTAGGCGATCTTGCCCGGCTGCGATTTGGCCAGCGCGATCACGTCGGCCACGGACTTCGCGGGCACATCCTTGTGGATGGTCATGATCAGCGGAATCTGCGCCACCAAGCCAATGGGTGCGAAGTCCTTGTTGGGATCGTAGGGCAGCGATTTGTAGAGATGCGGGCCGATGCCGTGCGTGCTGATGGCGTTGAGCAGCAGCGTGTAACCGTCGTTCTTCGACTTGGCGACGAAATCGGTTGCAATGGTGCCGCCGGCGCCGCCCTTGTTGACGACGATGATGGGCTGGCCGAGCGTCTCCTGCAGGCGGCCGCCGATCAGCCGGGCAACAAAATCCGCGGCGCCGCCGGGGGGAACCGTCACCACGAGCTGGATTGGCCGGTTGGGATAGGCGGGTGCCTGCGCTGCGGCGGGCAGCGTCGTGGCAAGTCCCAGAACCAGCAGGCTCAATAGTCTCGGCAACAGGCGCATGGGCGGTTCCTGGTTGTTCAGTGTTGACGGCAGCAACAAACGTCGACACCGCATATCACGGCAAGGGCCATCGTGAAGCAAGCCGGGTGATTGGGCATCGGGATGGCAAAACGCCCGCAGCCGTGCCACGACTCGGCATGGAAGCTCCAGGCAACGAGGCCCCTACCATGCACAAGATCCGGCTGGCCGAGAATTTTCGCGCCGTGTTCTACGCGCCGTTTTACGCCACGCTCGCGCTCGGGTTCGCCGCGCGGGAGGGCGTCGAGGTGACGCTGGTCAACTCGGCGACGCCTGGCGCCGGTACGATGTCGCTGATGGATGGCAGCATCGATGTGACGTGGGGCGGCCCCATGCGCGTCATGAAGGCACGGGATGAAGCCGGCGGTCCGCCGCTCGTGTGCTTCTGCGAGGTGGTGCGGCGCGATCCATTCTATCTGGTCATGCGACCGGATGCGGCGCCTTTTGCGCTTGGCGATCTGGCACGGCTGCGCCTGGGCTCGGTGTCGGAAGTGCCGACGCCGTGGCTCTGCCTGCAGCACGACCTGCGCGAGATCGGCTTGGATCCGGCCCGCGTCAATCGCATCGCGGACCGCACCATGGTGGACAATCTCGCGGCCTTGGGGCGCGGCGACATCGATATCGCGCAGATGTTCGAGCCGTTCGCGTCGATGGCCGAGCGACAGGGCATCGGCAAGATCGTGCACGCCGCAAGTGCGCGCGGCGAGACCTCATACACGACGCTGCTGGCGACCCGTGACGGGATGGTGCGCAATCGCGAGGCCTTCGCGGCGCTGGCGCGGGCTGCCGGCCACATGCAGGGCTGGCTGGCGCAGCATTCGGCAGCCGACCTCGCCGAGGCGGTGGCATCCTACTTCACGCAGGTGGAGCGGGCCGATCTGGTGACCGCATTCCAGCGCTATCAAGCCGCTCAGCTGTGGTCGCGTGGCGGCACGGCTGTGTCGCGCGCCGGTTTCGCCCGCCTCGCCGCAAGCCTCGAATCCGGCGGCTTCATTGCACGGCAACCGGCTTATGAGGATTGCGTCGCCGACGCCCTTCTCAGCTGAGAACTCACGCCGCTGGCCGCACGGCCATCAGCGATTTCGTCAACCCCACCACGCGCTCGCCGCGGATCTCGGCGTCCGGGAACAGCTCCCGCATCTGGCGGCGATCGATCAGCACCGCCGACTGCACGCCGCGCATGGCCGCATCGAAGCTGGTGCGGCGGCCGCCGAAACCGAGATTGAATTGCATCAGCAGGCGGGCGCGCACCTGCTCGGGCAGCCAATGGAACAGCGGCGCGCGGAAGTGCGGCTCGTAGGGGAACCAGAAGTTCGGCGTCTGCACATAGTAAGCCGGCGCAATACGGCGCACGTGGCCAGACATGCGGCTCATGGCGTCCCAGGTGCCGACGTGCTCGATCACCGAGTTGGCGTGCACGACATCGTAGCTGTTGTCGGCGATGTCATCGAGGCGGGTGGCATCGCCCTTGAAGCTCTTGATCTTCGGGTTGTTGGTCGGTGCCGCCTCGAGATTGTAGAGATGGATCTCGATCGGTCGGGAGGCCACGTAGTCGCCGAAGATGCTCCAGTAATAGGCCGTGCCACCGATATCGGCGATGCGGCACGCGCCTTTGCGGGCGATGGTCGCCTCGATCAGAGGCTTGATGTGCTCGAAGCGCTTGCGGCGGAATTGGAAGGGCAGCGAATTGGCATTGCCATAGGTCGCGGCCACGGTGTGACGCGGTTGCGCCATCGCTGACGCCAGCGTCTCAGCCCCACTCGTGCTCATTGAAGCGTCCCCACGCAATACCCAGATCACAGAGGGAGACTAGCGGGGCAGAGTTAATATTTACTGGCCGTTGCCGTCGCCCGATCCTTCAGAAACCGTAAAGACGGGCGGGGTTGTCGACCAGGATCTTCCGGCGCGTCGCCGCATCCGGGGCCCAGATCGCCAGCTGGTTGAGCACACGGGCGTCATCGATGTGGTGGAACGGGCGCAGATCAGCGGCCTTCTTGCCGGGGGCATGGGAATTGGGATGCGGCCAGTCCGTGCCCCAGACGATACGGTCAGGGTTGGCGGCGATCAGAGCCTGGGCGAGTGGCGCGGCGTCGGCGTAGTCGGGCGCCTGCTCGGAAGCGCGATAGGCGCCGGACACCTTGACGTAGGCGCGGCCCGATTTGAGCAACTCGAGCAGGTCGGAGAAGCCCGGCTGGCTTGTTCCCAGCGCCGCCTTGGCGCCACCGAAGTGATCGAACACCACGGGCACGGACGCTGTGAGGACCAGATCCTGCATGGCCTTGATCATGGCGAGATTGGTGTAGAGCTGGACGTGCCAACCCAGTGACTGCATGCGTGCCATCGCCTGTTCGAGCCGCTTGCGGCCAATCGACGGGTCGTTGTCGCCGCTGGTCGCCAGATTGAGGCGAATGCCGCGCATGCCGGCCGCATGCAGATCCTTGAGCTCCGCCGCGGACGTGGTGTCATCGATCACCGCGACGCCACGCGCCGCGCTACCTCGCGCCTTCATGCCCCACACCGAGGCGCGGTTGTCGGTGCCGTAGACGCTGGGCGTCACGATGACAACGCGCTCGATGCCGAGAGCCGCGTGCAGCGCTGACATCTCCTCAGGCAGCGCCGCCTCCGGTGTGTAGACGCGGCCAGCAAAGTAAGGGAACTCCGCCGTCGGGCCGTGGATGTGCGTGTGGCAATCGCATGCGCCGGGCGGCACATCGAAGGCAACGCGGACCTGCGGCTGCGGTGCTTTCCAGTGGCTGGGTCGAGTGGCCATAGCGGGAATCCTCAAGCGTCAAGGGAGGCGTGTCGCGGCCAATGTCAGCGGTTTTTCGCCAGCCAGTCCAGCATCAGCTTGTTGAAGATGTCGGGGAACTCGACGTTTGGGAAATGCCGCGCGGTCGGGATTTCCTCGTAGCGGCCACCCGGCACCAGCTCGGCGATGCGGCGATTGCCGGCAGGCGGCGTGCCCTGGTCGTCGCTACCGCAGACGACGAGAACGGGCAGCTTCAGCTTCGGCAGTTGCGGCACGAAATCGAAATTCAGAATGGCCGCAGCACAGCCGATGTAGCCGGCAGGCGTGGTGCCAGCAATCGTGCTGTGGATCTCTTTCCAGCGCCCTGGTTGCCTTGGCTTCCAGGCGGGAGAAAACCAGCGCTCCATGGTGCCGTCGGCAAGTGGGGCGAGCGAGTTCGCTGTCTTCACAGTGTCGATGCGCGGGCCCCAGGCATCTTTGGCTCCGGGTGGTGTTTGCGGCGAGGTATCGCACCACATGGCCGACAGCAGTCGGCTGCCATGGCCGACGGCGAATGCTTGCCCCAACATGCCGCCGATCGACAAGCCGATATAGTGGACCTTCGCGATGCCGAGATGATCCAGCGCCACGGCCACGTCGTCAGCGAGCGCCGCCATCGTGTAGTCGCCGGAGACCGGATCGCTGCCGCCGTGGCCGCGCATGTCGAGGCGGAGCACGCGAAATCCGGCGGCGAGGAGCGGCTGCATCTGCTCGGCCCACATGCCGCCGTCCGACGACAACGAATGGCAGAAGCACACGACCGGCGCTTTCTCTGGCCCGACCAGATCGTAGTAGAGGCGGCGGCCTTTGAGATTGATCAGCATGGGCTTCTCCGATTGCTTTGCCTGCATCCCGAGTGAGCGCACCGTCGCCTGGAAGTCTGCGAGCAGCTTACCCTATCCCTCTCCCCATCACGTGCAACGATGGGGATTGGGATTATCGAGGCTCATCCGCCCGCCTTGTTCCAGCCGCGGCCGCCGTCACCGAGAGCGTCATAGCCCTTGTCGGTGACCATGATGGTGTCCTCGAGCTTGATGAAACCGCGCTTCGAATGTGCCACCGTGGTCTCGATGGAGATGCACATGCCGGGCTCGAGGCCGCGCTCCATGTCGTAGCCGGTGTAGCTCATGCGCGGATAGTTCATCAGGCGGGGTGCTTCGTGCGTGACGAGGCCCATGCCGTGCGCCATGAAGTGCGAATATGGGCGGTGCGGCGAGGCATCCAGCATCTTCTCGGCCACGTCGCAGATGTCGCCGCCGCGGGCACCCGGCTTGATCGGTTTGCGCACCGCTTGCTGAACCTCCTCGACAAAACCCAGGATATCGACCAGCTCCTGGTCCGGCTTGCCGCCGATGATGCCCATGCGGCAGAGATCACCGATGTAGCCCTTGTAGTTGCCGCCGGAGTCGATCGAGATGATATCGCCGTCCTGTAGCACCTCGTCGGAGGGGGCGCGATTGAGGCTGGTGCCGCGCGTCATCAGGCAGTAGTCGAATACCAGCTCGCGGTTGACCTCCTCGCGGCGCAGCGCTTCGACCACCTGATGCTTGGTGGCGCCGGGCACACAATGCTTTTTGAAGGTCGTCATCATGGCATCGACGACGCGCTCGGAGGCCTGATGGAGATAGCCGATTTCCTGCTTGGTCTTGCGCGCGCGCAGCCGCTCCAGGGGGAACACCGCGTCGACGATCTCGACATTGCCGAGGCCCTTGCGCAGCACAGCTTCGCCATCGGCCGGAATAAAGCCCGACTCGACGCCGATGCGCCGCACATGGCCGAGCTTCTTGATGTGGTCGACGGCCTGCGCCATCGTCTCCTTGCTGCCAATCACTTTGAGGTCGAGATTGGGCGTCCAGAACTTGCCGAGGTCCTTTTCGAAGGTCTCCATGGCGCAGCCCACATAGGTGGCATTCTCGGGCTTGCCCTTCTGGTAGACGATGGCGGGCAGATAGCGCGTGACGCCCACGGCATCCATGGTGTCAAAGAAGAAGAAGCGGTAGCCGCCAAGCAGGTACTGTACGTTGTGCTTGGAGGTTGCGACCAGCACGTCGATGCCGGCGTCGTCCATCAGCTTGTCGAGCTGCTTGCTGTCGAACGGAATGGGCTTGGTGCGGGCTGCCTCGGCAACGGCCATGTGTGTCTCCCATCGATGTCGATTCGGGCGGCAGCTGTGAACGGGGTCGTGGGGTGCCGCGGAGGAACTATAGACCTGCATTGGCGGCCGGGGCTAGTTGCGTTAACGGCTTCGATCAGGTTGAGCGAAATCTGTCAGGGTCGGCAACTTGGTGGCCCGCTCTGGATATGTCGAACATCGGGATAATGCTCTGATGACAAACATTGCTCACGTACAACTGCGGGACATCACTTTCGGAAATGTTCGTCAAATCATTGACTTGCAAGTAAGTGAGTCGCAGCGTCGCTATGTGGCACCGAATGCGACGTCGATTGCTGAGGGGCTCCTTAATCCTGGGGGCTGGATGCGTGCGCTTTTCGTCGGAAGCGTTCCCGTGGGTTTCCTGTTGCTGCTCGATCCAAATGTGCCAGGGGCAATTGCCCGCTCCCCGATTGATCAATCCAGCGTCATGTTATGGCGCTTCATGATTGCCCACGAGCACCAGCGGCGCGGGTTAGGCATGCAAGCACTCGATCTAGCCTGCGGACAATCTCGGAAAACTGGAGCGACCTCTCTGCTTACGAGCTACGTTCCGGGCGACGACGGACCCGAGCTTTTCTACCTTCGCTACGGCTTCACGAGGACGGGGGCCTACCGAGCCAATGGCACCGAGCCTGAGCTTCGCCTTACGTTATAGGATATGGCGCTCCCGTCGGGGCCAACGAGCAAGTTGAGATTGCAATCCTTACCGCCGCCGCAATCGGAAAGGGCCGGATAGCAAGGTCGTCCGTCCGATGACATAGCTGATGATTATGCGCGGTCAGGCGGCGACGCGGGCATTGCCGCCGACTGCGAAGCCAGCTGGCGCACGCGAAATCTCCTTCTTCAATCTATTTCTCGGATCAAGTATCCACCCGCGGCGAGGCAGCGCTTGACCCCAGTCCAGGGGGCTGCAATGTCCGATCAAGCCTGTTCCGGAGTGCGTCGCACCCGGACGTCCCTGGACCTGAGGATTGCCACCCCGTTGGCCAACGCTGCCACAAACCTGCTGCGCCTAGCCCGCGCCGGCCTGACGCTGGCCCAGCATGGCGTGCGCTTCGTGCCCAAAGGCATGCAGGCGCCGTTCGTGCTGCATCTGGCCCGCGCCCTGACCTTGCCCATCCGCATCGTGACGTGGCCGTTCCGGCTTGGCCAGCCGAGGGCATCGCGCGTTGCAACAGCACTGGCCAAGCTCGGGCCGTCGTACATCAAGCTCGGGCAGTTTCTGGCCACGCGCGCCGACCTGATCGGACCGGAGCTGGCAACCGACCTGCGCCATCTACAGGACCGCATGCCGCCGTTTCCCATGGCCGAAGCGCGCCGCGCTGTGGAGGAGGCCCTTGGCGGCAAACTCGAGGATCATTTCGTCGAGTTTGGACCGCCCGTTGCCGCCGCATCGATCGCGCAGGTGCACAAGGCTGTCGTGATCGACAAGGACGGCAGCCGGCGCACCGTGGCGGTGAAGATCCTGCGGCCGGGTATCGAGCGACGCTTCAAGAACGACCTGCAGAGCTACTATTTCGCAGCCCGGTTGATCGAGCGCTTCCATGTGCCGACGCGCCGCCTCAAGCCCGTCGCCGTGGTCGACACGCTGGCGCGCACCACCGATCTGGAAATGGATCTGCGGTTGGAGGCGGCGGCCATCTCGGAGCTGGCCGAGAACATCAAGGGCGATAAAGACTTGCCCGATGGCAACTTCCGCGTGCCCGCGGTGGACTGGCGGCGCACGGCCCGCCGGGTCCTCACCATCGAGTGGATCGACGGCATTCCCATTGCCGACCATGCCCGGCTGAAGGCGGCCGGCTACGATCTGGAAGCCATTGGCTTGACGGTGTTGCGCTCGTTCCTGCGCCACGCCATGCGCGACGGCTTCTTCCATGCCGACATGCATCAGGGCAACCTGCTGGTGGAGGCACCGGGGCGCGTGGTGGCGATCGATTTCGGCATCATGGGGCGGCTTGGCGCGCGCGAGCGGCGGTTTCTCGCCGAGATCCTGCATGGCCTGGTGACGCGTGATTACAGGCGTGCCGCCGAGGTGCATTTCTGGGCCGGCTACGTGCCACCGCACCATCCCGTCGAGGTGTTCGCACAAGCCTTGCGCGCCGTCGGCGAGCCGATCCATGGCCGTACCGCCGACGAGATCTCGATGGCGGATCTGCTTGGGCAGCTGTTCGCCTACACCGAGGTTTTCGACATGCAGACGCGGCCCGAACTGATCAACCTGCAGAAGACCATGGTCGTGGTCGAGGGCGTGGCGCGGTCGCTGGATCCGCGGCTCAATCTGTGGACGGCAGCGGAGCCCATCGCGCGCGAGTGGGTGGAGCGCAATCTCGGCCCCGCTGGCGCCATCAAGGATGTCCGCGCAGGGGCAGGTGAACTCGGGCGCGTGCTGGCGGAGGTGCCGGCGTTCCTCGGCGAGACGCAGCGCTCGCTCAATGCGCTTGGCGAGATGGCGCGCGGCGGCTTGCGGCTGGACGCGGAGTCCCTGTCGCGCTTGGCCACCGAGGAGGCGCGGCGCACGCGCTCTGGCCGCGTGGCCTTGTGGGTCGGCGCCCTGGCGCTGCTCGCCATCGCCATCATGACGTGGTCACGGACCTGGTGAGCACCGGCGCTGTTTTCTTCGCGCCTTCGGATGCCCAGCGCCAACCGCCGCGTGGGTTCGGCTCAGGCACTCCGCCACCGGCGAGATCCGAATAGATGCAAGCGCCCCGGTTCGCAGCCGTCGGGTCTCAGCCCGCAGGTCGGGTCAAGCCCTGCACTTGCGCGATCCGACAACTCCTCTTGCGATTGTGTCTGTCGGGTCGCGCCGTCGATGCGGAGCATCGCCAGAAAGCCCGTGCAGGGCTTGACCCGGCCTACGCTCGCGCCATTCCCTTATTGCCCATTGCCGACCTCCTCCCGGCCAAGCATCAGCCTTGAAGCAGGATCGGCCCGCAGCTATAACCCCGCCCGAACAGGCCCCACGACCGGGGCGCAACCGATCCGGCCGCTGCTGGTCGTCGGATCCGATCAGGAGCCCAACATGGCCGTCGAGCGCACGTTTTCGATCCTCAAGCCGGACGCCACCAAGCGCAACCTGACCGGCGCCATCAACGCCGTCATCGAGAAGGCCGGCCTGCGCATTGTCGCCCAGAAGCGGGTGCTCTGGACCCGCGCCCAGGCCGAGAAATTCTATGAGGAGCACAAGGCACGCCCGTTCTACGGCGAATTGTGCCAGTTCATGACGTCGGGTCCGATCGTGCTGCAGGTGCTCGAGGGCGAGGGAGCCATTGCCAAATACCGCGACGTGATGGGCGCCACCGACCCGAAAGAGGCCAAGGAGGGCACCATCCGCAAGCTGTTTGCGGTCTCCAAAGGCGAAAATTCGACGCACGGCTCGGACAGCCCGGCAGCGGCCGAGCGTGAGATCGCCCTCAATTTCCGCCTCGAAGAAATCGTCGGCTGACGGCGCAGTCCCTGCGACGGCAACTGTAGCGCCGCCCTACAACTCGGCCATGGGCTCAGACCCTTGGGTCTGATCCCTTCGCCTCGCCGGATGCCCCGCCAGGGTGCATGCGCCGGGTGGCACCGGGCAACCGAAGGCGCAAAGACGAAAGATGCCGAGCCAGAAGATCGACACCACCCTGATCGCCGCGGCCAGCATCGTCGTAGCCCTGGCCGTCATGGGCATCAAGTATCTGGCCTACCTGAAAACCGGCAGCGTGGCGCTGTACTCGGACGCGCTGGAAAGCATCGTCAATGTCGTCACCGCCGTGGTGGCGCTGATCACCATCCGCATCAGTTCCCGCCCGGCCGATCGGCGCCATCAATTCGGCCACCACAAGGCCGAGTACTTCTCTGCCGTCATCGAAGGCGCGCTGATCATTGTCGCCGCGCTGCTCATCATGCGTGAGGCGTGGGATGCGGTCGTCAAGCCCCGCACCATGTCGGAGCCGGGTCTGGGGCTCGCCATTTCGGCGGCAGCCATGGTGCTCAATGCCACGTGGTCGGCATTCCTGATCGGCTTCGGTCGCCGGCACCGCTCGCCGGCCCTGGTCGCCGACGGCTGGCACCTCGTCACCGATGTGGCGACGACGGCTGGTGTGCTGGTCGGCCTTGCCCTGGCTGCGGCCACCGGCTGGGCGCTGCTCGACCCGCTGCTCGCCGCCGCTGTCGCAGTCAACATCCTATGGACCGGCTGGCGGTTGACGAGCGAATCCATGAGCGGCCTGATGGACGAGGCCGTCACCGCCGATGTCGCCCGCCGCATCCGCGAGATCATCGCCACCAATGCCGAAGGCGCGCTCGAGGCCCATGATCTGCGCACCCGCAGCGCCGGCCGCGCCACTTTCATCGAATTTCATCTGGTGGTGCCGGGCGCGATGTCGGTGGCTGACGCGCATCGCATCTGCGACCGCCTGGAAGCGGCCATCGGCGACAGCGTCGAGGGCGCCGAGGTGCTCATCCATGTCGAGCCCGAGGGCGAGGCCCGCCACCGCGGCGTAGTGGTAGTCTGATACCCAGCAACGAAGACAGTCGCTCGCGGCAATGCCGCACGGGCGGGTGAGGCTAGCGCGCCGGGCAAAGCGGTGGGGCTTGGGGCCAGGTCAGACGCTTCGCGCGCCGGCCTTATCTGCCGCGGAACACGGGCTTGCGCTTTTCGATGAAGGCGCGCTGGCCTTCGGCATAGTCGGCACTGGCGAAGCAGGCATCGACCAGGCCGTCCAGCCGCTCGAGATCACCGCTCTCGGGGCGCGCCGTCATCTCGTCGATGGCGCCCTTGGCGGCCGCAATCGTCAGTGGCGCGTTGGCTGCGATTTCGGCGGCCAATGCCCGCGTCGCCGCCTCCAGCCCCGCCTTGGCATGCACTTCGTTGACCAGCCCCATGGCCAGCGACGGCTCTGCCGTGTAGCGCCGCGCCGTGAACAGCATCTCCTTGGCCTTCGACGCCGACATCACATTGAGCATTGGCCGGATCCAGCGCGAATTGTAGCCGAGCCCGAGCTTGGCCGCCGGAATCGAGAACAGCGCGTCGTCAGCGGCCAGGCGCAGGTCGCAACAGATGGCGATCTCGCAGCCGCCGCCGAAGGCATAGCCGTGCACCATGGCGATGGTCGGCTTCGTGCAGTTGAGTACGCTCATGAAGGCCCGGTGGTTGATCTCGTCGTAGACCTTCGTCGCTTCACCTGTACGATTGCCCGCGAACTCCGTGATGTCGGCACCGGCCGAGAAGGCCTTGTCGCCCGCACCGCGCAGCACCACCACCTTGATTGCGGGATCGCGCTCGGCCTCGCCGAAATGCTTCGACACGCCATCCCACATGTCGCGCGTGAAGGCGTTGAGTCGTGACGGGTTGTCGATGACGATCCAGCGGATGGCGCCTTCGGTCTCGGCGCGCAACTGGCCCGGGCTGGTGGTCATGCTCGTGGTCTCCTTGGCTTGGCTCCGGCGGAGAGAACGCGGATGTGCCTCGCCCGTCAACCCGCCCGTCAAGCGGCATGTCCAGCGGGGAATGCCAAGACCCGGGTGACAAGCCAGCCCGAGACGCTATACGTGCTGGTCAGCACCACGATCCAGCCGGCCAGTCAACGGACGCACGACATGACGGAATTGCGCTTCAACGAGGGTTTTCCGACGCCCACCGAGGCCGACTGGCGGGCGCTGGTCGACAAGGCCTTGAAGGGCGGCAACTTCGAGAAGCGGCTGGTGACGCGCACCGCCGATGGTTTGGCGATCCAGCCGCTGTATACGCGGTCCAGCGCGGTTGCAGGTGGGCAACTGAAGCGCCAGGAGGACAGCGCGGTTGCTGGTGGGCAACCGAAGCGCCAGCAAGAGACCCCTTGGACCATCGCCCAACGCTATGCCGATGAGCAGCCAACCGTTGCCAATGCCGCCATTCTCGACGACCTCAAGGGTGGCGTCGCGGCGGTAACCCTGCAAATCGCCGCCCCGGGCCAGTTTGGCCTGCCCTATCACGAGGCCGACCTTGCCGCGGCCCTGCGCGGTGTGCTGCTCGACAGTTGCGCGGTCAACCTGGATGCCGGCGAATACACGACCGACGCCGCCGGCAGCTTGATGGCTCTCTGGCGTCAGGCCGGAACTGCCGAATTGCAACGCAGCGGCGGCTTCGGCTACGACCCATTTGCGATCCTCGCCGCCACCGGCGCGCTCTATCACCAACTGCCGCAAGCCCTCGCCATTGCCGCCGATCTCGTGCGCACAGCCGCGCCCATGCCACACGTCACCGCGCTCGCGGCCAGCGGTCAGGTCTATCACGCAGCCGGCGCCACCGAGGCGCAGGAGATCGCAGCGGTTGCCTCCAGCATCGTGGCTTATCTTCGCGCCGCCGAAGCCGCGGGCATCAAGCCTGTCGACGCGCTCCCCAAAATCGCCGTCTCACTGGCCGTCGACACCGACCAGTTTCTCGGAATGGCCAAGCTGCGTGCCGCCCGCCGCATCGTCCACCGCATCGCCGAAGCTTCGGGCGCAGCTAATGCCGCATCAGCCGTCAAGATCTCTGCCGAAACGTCGTCGCGCATGATGGCCCGCCGCGATCCCTGGGTGAACATGCTGCGCACCACCATCGCCTGCGCCGCAGCAGCCATGGGCGGCGCTGAGACGATCACCGTGCTGCCGTTCACGCAGGCGCTTGGCCGTCCCGACGCCTTTGCCCGTCGCATGGCGCGCAACACGCATCACGTGCTGATGGAGGAATCAGCGCTGCATCGCGTCGCTGATCCCGCCGGCGGCAGCTGGTATGTCGAAAGCCTCACCACGGATCTCGCCGCCAAGGCCTGGGAGATGTTCCAGGCCCTTGAGGCCAAGGGCGGCATTGGTGCAGCGCTTGCCTCAGGCGCCCTCCAGGACGACATCGCCAAGGCCGCCGCCGACCGCGCCAAGCTAGTCGCCACGGGCCGATTGGAACTCACGGGATCCTCGGCCTACGCCAAGCTCGGCGACGACGGCGTCGCCGTCGAGCCTTGGCCCATGCTGGTGCCCTCCGCAGATCTCAACGGCGCCCGCGTCAAGCCGCTCCGGCCGCAGCGTCTCGCCGAGCCCTTCGAGTCGCTTCGCGACCGGGCTGACGCGTTTACCAAGCGCACCGGCATCATGCCACGCCTGTTCTTGGCCTCCCTCGGGCCGCTCGCCGTGCATTCGACCCGCTCGACCTGGATTGCCAATTTCCTGGCCGCCGGCGGCATCGATGTGATCGCCAACGAGGGTTTCACCGAAACCCCGGCTCTCGGCCGCGCGTTCGCGGACTCGGGCGCCACCCTTGCGTGTCTCTGCTCCTCCGATCAGGTCTACGGCGAACTTGGCGAAGCCGCAGCCGGTGTCCTGAAGCAGGCCGGCGCCAAGGCCGTTTACCTTGCAGGCCGTCCGCGCGAGCAGGAAGCAACCCTTAAGGCCGCTGGCGTCGACACCTTCCTATTCGCTGGCACCGATGCGATTGCCGCGCTGACCCAGTTACAGGCCGCCCTCGGCATCAGGTGAAGTGCCGGCCAACGAGGTGCCTCGCACGTTAACCGCGCCGTCGGGATAGCGCCAAAAACGCCCTGCGCCCGGCACAAAAATCTTGGGCCAGCGTTACGCTCCAATGCGGGTTTTGTGCTATACTGTCGTAGGACAGTGGTGAGCGGACTTTGCCCCGCCTGGGAAGCGACGACCATGACCAGAACCGCACCAAAACTGCCACCCCTGATGACCGTCGAGGAGTTTCTCGCCTGGGACGGCGGCGGGCATGTCGGCAAACAGGAGTTGGTCGATGGCGTGGTGCGGTCAATGGCCCCGGCCAGTGCCACGCACGCCATCATTCAGGGCAATCTGGTCTACTCGATAGGTGCCCACCTCCGTGCCCACGGCAGCCGCTGCCGGGTCGCGCCTGAAGCCCCCATCCGCCCCGCCATCGGCAATCTCTCGAGAAACTCCCGCGCGCCGGATGTGGCGGTGACGTGCGCACCGCCGTCGACCTCCAAGACCTTCGACGAGCCGGTGCTGATCATCGAAGTCCTCTCGCCAAGCAACATCGAGGATACCTGGGAAAGCATCCGGGCGCTGGCGCCGTTGCCGACGTTAACCGAGATCGTGGTCGTCGCCTCGGAATCGGTCGCAATCGAGATCTATCGCAAAGACGCCAAGGGTACTTGGGGCCCGGAACCCGAAGTGCTGACCGAGGGAACTCTACACCTCGCCAGCATCGGCCTCGACCTCCCCGTCGCCGAGGTCTATCGCGGCACGCATCTCGAGTTGTAGGTGCGGAGCTCCTGATGAACAGCGCCGCACCAAAACTGCCACCCCTGATGACCGTCGAGGAGTTTCTTGCTTGGCCGGGCGACGGGTCGGGGCGCATCTATGAGCTGGTCGAAGGCGAACTCCGTGCCCAGGATGCGGCCAGAGATACGCATGGCACGATCCACGCGCACTTGGCCCGCATCATAGGCAACCATATCGAAGCCGCGCGCCCCAACTGCCGCGTCGTCGCCGCGCCCGGCCTGCAGCCCAATCTGCGCGCCACGTGGAACTATCGCATCCCCGAGATTGCCGTCACGTGCACGGCCAACCGTGCCGACGTGCACAAGACCCCGGACCCGCTGCTGGTGATCGAAGTCCTGTCGCCGTCGAATGTGCGCGACACCTGGAGCAACATTCCGTTGTTCGCCTCGCTGCCGAGCGTGATGGAAATCCTGGTCGTCGATTCGACGGAGGTGATTGCCCACCTGCTGCGCCGCAAAGCCGATGGCTCATGGCCCGAGAACCCCACCGTGATCGAGAGCGGCGCTGTTCACCTGACCTCCATCGATCTGGCCCTGACGTTAACTGATATCTATCGCGGCACGCATTTGGCCATCGCAACTTAACCAGCCCGAAACGCCGGCCGCATACCATGAGTTCATGGATCGCGCCGTTCCCGCTTCAGCCAAGAGTGCCGCCATTGTCGCGGGCTGGGCATTTGCGGCCGAGTTTGCCGTGATCTTGCTTGTTCTTAGCCCATTCAATTGGTCGCTGAGTGATGTCATCAGCATTCTGATCAGCAGCGCGTTTTGGGCCGTGGTGATCATGCCGATCAGCTACATTGTCGCCCTGACCGCCACTTGCGCGTTCGCCGTTCCGCCCTTCTTGTTCCTGCAATCCAAGGGGCGAGCTGCCTCGGCCACGCGGACGGTTTGCGGACTGGCGGGTTTGCCGTGGGAACATTGATCTGGCTTCTGGCCTTCTATCGGGGAAGCCCCCCAGGCGCGATGATGTTTGACTGGTGGGGCACCGCACTCATTGTCGGGGGCTTAGCCGGCGCGGCCGGAGGCATAGCATTTTTCCGGACCGCCCTGACGGACCGCGGGCTTTGACCCTTGTGGCCTGATCGTGCTCTCGCCGCGTTGCTTGAACTTATGAATGGTGTATCAATTCCGGCACATTGAACGACTGGTGGCACCCATGACCCAGATCCCCGACTTCACCAAGATCAGCCTCGATGCGCCGTCAGGGGTCAGATCCCTGTCTGTGACCCCATCCACAGCCAGCGTCATGACGCCCGAAGGGATCGCCATCAAGCCCGTCTATACGGCGGCCGATACGGCGGGGCTGGACTTCCTCGACGGCTATCCCGGCATCGCGCCCTACGTGCGTGGCCCCTACCCCACCATGTACGCAACGCAGCCCTGGACCATCCGCCAGTACGCCGGCTTCTCGACCGCCGAGGATAGCAACGCCTTCTACCGCCGCAACATCGCCGCCGGACAGAAGGGCCTCTCCGTCGCCTTCGATCTCGCCACCCACCGCGGCTACGATTCCGACCACCCGCGCGTCCGCGGCGACGTCGGCATGGCCGGCGTGGCGATCGACTCCATCCTCGATATGCGCACGCTGTTCGACGGCATCGATTTGAGCCAGATGTCCGTGTCGATGACCATGAACGGTGCCGTGCTGCCGGTCCTCGCGCTCTTCATCGTGGCGGGCGAGGAGCAGGGCGTCTCCCCGCAGAAACTGTCCGGCACCATTCAGAACGACATTCTGAAGGAGTTCATGGTCCGCAACACTTACATCTACCCGCCCACACCCTCGATGCGCATCATCTCCGACATCTTCGCCTACACGTCCACTGAGATGCCGAAGTTCAATTCGATCTCGATTTCCGGCTACCACATGCAGGAAGCCGGCGCGACGGCGGATCTGGAGCTCGCCTACACACTCGCCGACGGCGTCGAGTATGCGCGCGCTGGTGTCAAAGCCGGCCTCGACATCGACAAGTTCGCGCCGCGCCTCTCGTTCTTCTGGGCCATCGGCATGAACTTCTTCATGGAAGTGGCCAAGATGCGCGCCGCCCGCCTGCTGTGGGCGAAGCTCATCAAGAGCGAGTTCAACCCCAAGGACGAGCGCTCATTGTCGCTGCGCACGCATTGCCAGACCTCGGGCTGGTCGCTCACGGCTCAGGACGTCTTCAACAACGTCACGCGCACGCAGATCGAGGCCATGGCGGCCACGCAAGGCCACACGCAATCGCTGCACACCAACGCGCTGGACGAAGCCATTGCGCTGCCGACCGACTTCTCCGCCCGCATCGCGCGCAACACGCAGATCGTGCTGCAGCAGGAGTCGGGCACCACCCGCGTCGCCGATCCCTGGGGTGGCAGCCACTACGTCGAGCGGCTCACCTACGACGTCGCCGCCCGCGCCTGGGAACATATCCAGGAGGTCGAGCGCCTTGGCGGCATGGCCAAGGCGATCGCGGCCGGCATCCCCAAGATGCGCATTGAGGAAGCCGCTGCTCGTACACAAGCGCGCATCGACTCTGGTCGCCAGACCATCGTCGGCGTCAACAAGTTCCGCCAGGACACCGAAGCGGCCATCGAAACGCTGAAGGTCGACAACGCCCGCGTCCGCGACGCCCAGATCGCCAAGCTGAAACGCCTGCTCGGCGAACGCGACGAGGCCACGGTCAAAGCCGCGCTGACCGCCCTCACCGACGGCGCCAAAGGCCACGGCAACTTGCTCGACCTTGCCGTCAAAGCCGCGCGCGCCAAGGCCACCGTCGGCGAAATCTCAGACGCCATGGAAGCCGTCTACGGCCGCCACCGCGCCGAGATCCGCGCCGTATCGGGCGTCTATCGATCGGAGGCTGGAGCTATGAACAAGGATCTCGCCCGCGTGCAGGGTCTCGTCGAAGCCTTCGAGCGAAACGACGGTCGCCGTCCGCGCATCCTGATTGCCAAGATCGGCCAGGACGGCCACGACCGTGGCCAGAAGGTGATCGCCACCGCCTTCGCGGATTTGGGCTTCGACGTCGACATCGGCCCGCTGTTCTCGACGCCGGAAGAGGTCGCGCGCCAAGCCGTCGAGAACGACGTGCACATCGTCGGCGTGTCCTCACTGGCGGCCGGCCATCTGACCCTGGTGCCGGAACTGCGCGCCGCCCTCGAAACCCAAGGCCGCGGCGACATCATGATAGTTGTTGGCGGCGTCATTCCCGCCGGCGACTATGAGACGTTGTTCCAGGCCGGCGCCAAGGCCGTGTTCGGGCCGGGCACCAACATCGCCGCGGCGGCCATCGATCTGCTCGCCAAGCTCAACGCCGCCCTCGGCTACCAGGGCGCGCAGGCAGCTGAGTGACGGCGGCTTGGCCGACGCTACGACGTTGCGACCCCGTCACCTGCTCGACTTGCCGGCGGTCACATAACCATCGGCGATATCGTTGGCGATGGCTTGCGGATCGCGATCGGCGGGCGAGCCATAGCCGCCTGCGCCCGATGTCCGCAGGCTCACGACATCACCATATCGCAGCGTGACGACTTCCTTGGAGCCGTAGCTGCGCGTCTGGCCGTCCGAAACCACCAGCGATTGCCCAGTTGCACCCGGACTGCCCCCGAACACCCCGTAAGGCGCGTGTGTGTGGCGATCACCAAGCAAGGTGAGCATTGCGCCGTCCGCCATGACTTTGACGTCCTTGCGAATGCCGCAGCCGCCGCGATACCGGCCCGCCCCGCCTGAGTCGGCGATCAATTCGAAGCGCTCGATGCGCACGGGATTGTTGTGCTCGATCACTTCGATGGGAATGTTCGAGCAGTTCATCACCGGCGACATCGCCTCCACGCCATCCTTCATGGAGCGGCCGCCATAGCCGCCAAGCAGCATGTCGTACATGATGAAGGGCCGCCCCGTGCGCGGGTCGGTGCCGCCGATGTTGGGGTTGGCCCAATGCGAGAAGGCACCCATGGCGCGCTGCGGAATGCATTTCGCGAAGGCGCCGTTGATGCAGTCGAAGATGCGGATCTGCACGGCGGCGCGGCCACCGCTGGCGGCTGGAAAACGCGGATTGAAGAACGAGCCTTCCTCGGCCTTCACGCGGATGGGGCGGAACGAGCCCTCGTTGTTGGGCAGGTTGGCTTCGGTCAGGCAGCGCGTCGCGAACACGCCGTAGGCGCGCGTATAATTGATGTAGGAGTTGAGCGCCGCCTGCACGGTGCCGCCCGAGCCTGTGAAGTCGATCTCGACGCCGCTGCCGTCGACGGTCACGGCCACGCGCACCTTGATCGGCCCCGTGTCCGGGCCGGCATCGTCGAGGCAATCCTCGAACTCGTAGCGACCGGCCGGCAACCGCGCCAGGATGGCCCGCGTCTCGGCCTCGGAGCGCTCCAGAATGGCATCGATGGTGCGG
Organism: Hyphomicrobiaceae bacterium; assembly: GCA_046154645.1. Classification (GTDB taxonomy): domain Bacteria; phylum Pseudomonadota; class Alphaproteobacteria; order Rhizobiales; family Hyphomicrobiaceae. The sequence continues at coordinate 11,516 of JBJXDZ010000046.1, read as the reverse complement.
GTCATCGTCTCGGCGCCGTAAGTCGCATACATCTCCGACAGCCGTTCGGCGCCGACATGATTGGCGTTGAGCTGTGCCATCAGGTCGCCGCGCACCTTGGTCGGCACGCGCACGTTGCCGAGGATCATGCGCATCAGGTCGTCGTCGAACCGGCCCTCGCGAACGACGCGGATCGGCAGAATGCGCAAGCCTTCCTGGTAGGCTTCGGTGATGCCCTGCACGCGCTGTGATCCGGGCGCCGCACCGCCCATATCCACCTGATGCGCCGTGGTGACGGTATAGGCGATGATGCGGCCATCGCGAAAAACGGGACTGGTCAGGAAGAAATCGGGGAAGTGGCCGCCGCCGAGAAAGCTGTCGTTGAGCAGGATGCTGTCGCCAGGCTTCAGGCTCTCCGGCGCGTGGTACTTGAGCACGTTCTCGATCACATAGGGCATGGCACCGAGATGGCCGGGTGTGAAATTGCCCTGCGCGATGAGGCGGCCGCGGCCGTCGAAAATGCCGGTCGAGAAATCGTCGCCCTCGCGCACGGCTTCCGAGAACGCCGTCCGGCGCAGCGCTGTTCCCATCTCGTCGGCAATCGACAGCAGGCTGTTCCAGAGCACCGACAGGGTAATGGCATCGACGTCGCTGCGGTTCGGCGTCGGGTTCATCGCGGGCCTCCTGCGCTTTCGATGACGAGATGACCGTTGTCGCTGATGGTCGCGACATCGCCCGGCAACACCACGGTCATGGCCTCCCGCTCCTCGATCAGCGCCGGGCCGGCAATGCTCGTGCCCGGCCGCATCGCATAGCGGTCGACGACGGTGGCATCGACATAGCCGCCCGCCTCGGGGAAGTAGGCGCGTCGTTTGGTGGCGCGCTGTGTCGGTGCCGCAGCATGGGTGGCGGTCAACTGCTTGCTCACCGCGCCCCGATCGCCAATGCCGGGAACGGTTGCGATCAGGTACCAGTCAACGGCCTCGACCGCTGCGCCGCTATCGGCATAGCCGTAGGTCGTCTTGTAGGCGGTTTCGAAGGCTGCCACCGCCTCGCTCGCGAAGTTGTCGTCGAGCCGGCCAAGCGGCAGGTCGACGCGAATTTCGAAGCCTTGTCCGGCATAGCGCATGTAGGCGCCACGTCGCCATCTGACGGCACCGGGAAGCTTCAGATTGGCGAGGTCGATCAAGGCGCGTTTCTCCAGCTCGGCGTAGATGGCACGCATCACGTCGACATGGCCGGCTTCGAGCCGCAGGATGCGCGTCAGCGAAACGTCGATCTTGGCATCGGCCGTCAACAACCCGATCGCCGAGCCGACACCGGCGCCGACCGGCACGATCACCTTCGGCACGCCGAGCTTGCGCGCCAAGCGTGCGGCATGCAGCGGCCCCGCGCCGCCGAACGCCACCAGCGCGTACTTGCGCGGATCACGCCCGCGCTCGATGGAGACGATGCGCATAGCCCGCTCCATGTTGCTGTTGGCGACGGAATGGATGCCCCAGGCCGCCTCCTCGAGCGAGAGCGACAGCGGACCTGCCACCTCGCGTTCGATGCCCGCCCGGGCCGCGGCCACATCGAGCCGCATGCTGCCGCCGCAGAACCAGTCCGGATTGAGATAGCCCAGCACCAGGTTGGCGTCGGTGATGGTCGGTCGTGTGCCGCCTTGCGCATAGCACAGGGGGCCGGGCTCAGCGCCGGCACTCTCCGGGCCGACCTTGATCAGCGATCGGTGCGCCATGGCGATGCTGCCGCCGCCAGCGCCGATCTCGACCAACTCGACGGCCGAAACGTTGAGCGGCAACCCGCTGTAGCGCCTGTTATCGATGCCATCGACCTCGAACGTCTGCGTGATGGCCGGTTCGCCGCCGTCGACGGCGCCGAGCTTGGCCGTCGTGCCGCCCATGTCGAAGGTGAGCACATGCGCGAAGCCCTCCTCGCGCCCGACGGAGGCCGCCATCAGCACGCCGGCGGCCGGACCGGACTCCACGATCCGGACCGGAAACGAGCGGGCAATTTCCGGCGTCACGAGACCGCCGTTGGACTGCATGATGTAGAGGCTCGCCGTAAATCGTCGTTTGTTCAGTGCCAATGTCAGAGATGCCAGATAGCGATCGACGATCGGACGCACATACGCGTTGGCAACAGTGGTGTTGGTCCGCTCGTACTCGCGGAACTTCGGCGATACTTCGTGACTGACCGAGAGGGCGAGATGCGGCAGCGCCTTGGCGATGGCGTCGCGGGTCGCCTGCTCATGGCTGGGATTGGCGTAGGCATGCAGGAAGGAGATGGCCACGGCTTCGTAGTCACCGCGACGCAGCGTTTCGATCACCTCGGCCAAGCTCGCCGGCTCCAGCGGCGTGATAACCGCGCCATCGGCGGCGACGCGCTCCACCACCTCGAAGATGTGCCGGCGCTGCAGCAGCGGGGCCGGCTTGTCGAGATGCATGTTGTTGGTGTCATAACGCTTCTGGCGCCCGATGATGAGCACGTCGCGAAATCCGGCCGTGGTGACCAGGGCCGTGCGCGAGCCCTTCCGCTCGAGAATGGCGTTGGTTGCGATCGTGGTCGCGTGCAACACACTGGCCACGGCCGGGCTCGCAGCGCCGTGCGCGGCGAGAATGGCGTCGACACCCTCGAGCACGGCCTGCTCGAGATTGCGCGGCGTGGTCAGCGCCTTGCCGAAGCGGACGATCTGGCTGTCGGCGTCGTGCAGCACGAAATCGGTGAACGTGCCGCCGATGTCGAACGCGATACGGATCATGTCGATCTATCCTGTTATGTCCGCGCTCACGCGTTCACGTTGCGCCGCGGCTCAAGCCATGTAGAGACCGCCATTGGCATGCACCACCTCGCCCGTGATGAACCGCGACGACTCCGAGGCCAGGAAAACGATGATGTCGGCGATCTCGGAGGGCTTCGCCATGGCGCCCAGCGGTACCAGGCGCGACTGCTCCTGCATTTCGGCCTCGGAGAACTGATAGCGCGGCTGCGCGGTGTCGGTGAGGCCGGGAGCGATGGCATTGACGCGAATGCCGTGCGGCGCCAGCGCCAGCGCCATAGCGCGCGTCATGCCGACGACGCCGGCCTTGCTCGCCGAATAGTGGACGCCGAGGGCATGACCGCGCACAGCCGACGAGGAGAGATTGACAATCGCGCCCTTGCAGCCGTCCGCGACCATGCGGCGCGCTACGGTCTGAGCCACCAGGAAGCTGCCCTTCAGGTTGACGCCAATCACCTGATCCCATTCGGCCTCTGCCAAATCGAGGAAGGCGGAGCGCGGAAACACACCGGCATTGTTGACCAGCACATCGATGCCGCTGAGTGCTGCATAGGCTTCGCCCACGATCCGCGACGCCTCTGGCGAACTGCCGACACTGCCCTGCACGAGATGGGCCTTGCGACCCTTCGCCCGCACCTCGTTCGCCACGCTCTCCGCGGCTCCCCGGTCATCGAGCCAGTTGATGGCCACATCCGCCCCGGCGTCCGCCAGGGCCAGCGCCACCGCGCGCCCGATGCCCTGTTGTGCCCCCGTTACCAGGGCTTTCCTGCCGACAAGCTTCATCGACGCCCTCCCATGGCCACACGTCCTGCAATCGCGCGCAACAGCTACAACCCGAGATAAGCGCGCTGCACATCCGGATTGGCTGCCAACTCCCGCGCCGGTCCCGTCATGGTAACGCGGCCGAGTTCGATGATAACCGCGCGCCGTGCAACGCGCAGCGCCCAGTTGGCATTCTGCTCGGCGAGGATGACCGCCAGCCCTTCCTTGGCCTGGATCTCGGCCAGCAGCTCGCCGATGCGGCCGACGATCACCGGTGCCAAGCCCAGCGACGGTTCGTCGAGCAGGAACACTTTCGGATAGCTCATCAGGGCTCGCCCGATCGCCAGCATCTGCTGCTCGCCGCCGCTCATGGACCCCGCCCGCTGGCTGGCGCGTTCCTTCAGGCGCGGAAAATAGCCAAAGATCTGTTCCATGCGCACCGCGGTCTCGGCCGGTGCGCGTGTGAACGCACCGACCTTGAGGTTTTCCGCCACCGACATCTGCGGAAACACCCGCCGGCCCTCCGGTGAGTAGCCGACGCCGAGGCGCACGATCTCGGACGGCTTCTTGCCGGCCAGCAATTGCCCGTTCAGCCGAATCTCGCCTTTTGCGTACGCCGCCATGCCGAGGATCGCCTTCAGCGTCGACGTCTTGCCCGCCCCGTTGGAGCCGACCAGCGCCAGTGTTTCGCCCGTCTCCAGCGTGAACGATACGTCCTGGGTGCCGCGGATCTGCCCGTAGCGGACCTCGAGCTGATCAACCTGCAGGAGCGGCATCATAGGTCCCCAGATAGGCTTCGATCACGGCCGGATTGGCGAGGACGTCACGCGGCGAGCCGACGGCCAGCTGCCGGCCTTGATGGATGACCAGCACGCGGTCGCACAGGCCTTTGATGAATCGCATGTTGTGATCGATGACCACGACGGAGATGCCGCGCTGGCGCACCTTCAGGATGGTGTCACGGACGTGATCGGCCTCCTCCGCCGAGAGGCCGGCCGCCGGCTCGTCGAGCAGCACCAGGCGCGGCTCGGCCGCCAGCGCGATGACCATGCCCAGCGTCTTCTGATAGCCATAAGGAAGGCTGTCGGCGATGTGGTCGGCAACGTCGGTGAGGCTCAGCGAGGCCAGCAGCTCGTCGACGACCATGTTGGCCTTGGCGCGCATCTGCTGTGCTTTGGCGGTGTCGAAGAAGGCCGCGAAGAAGCCCGGATAGAGATGCCGGAAGGCCCCGCGCAGGGCATTCTCGCGCACGCTGCAGCCCGTCCACACGGTCGTCGCCTGGAACGTGCGCACGAGCCCCTTGTCCACCAGCACATGCGGGGCGAGGCCGGTGATGCGCTCGCCGGCGAACGTGACGTTGCCGGATGTGGGTTGCGTGACGCCGCTGACCAAATTGACCGCGGTCGTCTTGCCGGCGCCGTTGGGCCCGATAATGCCCAGGATCTCACCCTGCTCGACGTGAAAGGAGAGCTCATCGACGGCTTTGAGTCCGCCGAAATGCCGCGAAAGCTTGGCCACTTCAAGCAATGCCGCCACGGCTCATCCCTCCTTGCGGCCGAGCAGCAAGTGGCGCATGCGCCCCCACAACTCCACGATGCCGCCCGGCAGCACCGCCATCACCACGATCAGGCAGATGCCGAAAAAGATGCGCTGCATGAGCACATAGTCGCGCAGAAGTTCCGGCAGCACGACGAGGAACACGGTGCCGAGCAAGGGCCCGACGATGCTGTTCATGCCGCCGATGACGTTCATCACGACCATGTTGAGGCTTTCGAGCGGGCCATAGGTGAGCGGCTCGATGGTGCGCAGGAATGGCGCCTGCAGGCCACCCTGCAGCCCGACCAGCGCACAAGCGATGGCGAAAATCATCACCTTGAAGCGGACCACCGGCACGCCCGCACATTCCGTCAGGCTCGGCGACTGTCGCATGGCGTCCATGGCACGGCCGATCTCCGAGTTGAGCAGGCGAATGACAAACGCCACCACCAGGGCGGCTGTGCCGAGCGCCAGATAGTAGTAGGCGAGCTGCGAGCCAAAGATCGGATAGGGCGGCGGAATCTGCGTGATGCCTTGCGCGCCGCCCGTGAGCGAGATCCACTCGACGAACACCATCCGGATCAGCTCGCCGAGCAGGAACGTCACCAGCACGAAGTACTTGCCTGTCAGGCGCAGGATGATAGGGCCGATCAGCAGTGCGGCTCCACCCGCCGCTGCAACTCCTGTCGCCAAGGCCAGCGGATAGGGCCAACCGGCCTTCGTGAACAGCAGCACCGTCGTATAGGCGCCGATGCCGAGGAAAGCAGCATGGCCGAGCGACACATGGCCGGTGCGAATGATCAGGTGCAGGCTCGACGCGCCGATGGCGAAGAAGCAGCAGTTGGCGCCGACGTTGATGATGTAAGGCTGGCGCACCAGCAGCGGCCACACCGCCATCGCCGCCACCACCAGCCCAAACGGCAGCAGCCAGCTGCGCGTGGCGGGCTTAGGGATTGCCGCTGCTCCGGCCGTCTTGGCCTCTGCGACGCGAATTGCCTGCTCGGCCATGGTGTCGGCTACTCCGGCGTGCCAAGCAGGCCCCAGGGCCTGAAGATAAGGAGGGCGATGACGATCCCGAACGAAACGAACGACGACACCAGCGCGCCAAAGAACGTGCCGAGAAAGCTTTCGATGAAACCCAGGATCAGGCCGCCGAGCGCTGCCCCCGGGATCGAGCCCATGCCGCCGAGGATGACGACGATGAAGGCCACCAGCAGCGGTCGCTCGCCCATCGTCGGCGACAGCGAGTAGATCTGCCCATACAGGCCGCCAGCCAGCGCCGCCATGAAAATGGCGATGAAGAAGGCGACCTTGTACATCAGCACGGCGTTGACGCCCTGGCTCTCGGCAATCTCCAGGTCCTGGGCCGCGGCCCGCATGGCGAGGCCATAGCGGGTGTGCTTCATGATCAGATAGAAGCCGGCCAACACCACGATTGCCATGCCGGCCACCACCAGCTTATCGATCGGCACGATGACGGAGCCGATCGTGAGCGCGCCCGTGAACGCGGGCGGGATCTGCCGCTCGAACGCATCCCAGACCAGGATGCCGCCGTAGATCAGCGCCATGTTCAGCCCCAGTGTCCCGATCATGCTCTGAAACATTTTCTGGTAGAACCAGCGGAAGACCATTACCTCGAGGATCAGGGCGCCGAAAGCGACGATGGCCGCGCCAAGCGGCACCGCCAGCAACCACGGCAGCTTGAACTGGCCATAGAGATAGTAGAGCGCAAAGCCGCCGAGCATGGCGAACTCGCCGTGCGCGAAATTCACCACCCGCATGATCCCGAACAGCAGCGTGAAGCCGAGCGCGATGAGGATATAGATGGCGCCGAGTGTGAGGCCATTGACGACCACCTGCCCGAGCATGATCGGGTTGGTCATCATCTCGAATTGGAACTTCAAGGTCTCGAGCATGGGCGTGGGGGCACCGATCTGTGCGTGCAGACTTGATCTCACTGCGATGCTTGGTTTCGCCCGCACACGTCGCGCCAGTCGATCTGACGCGACGTGTCACGTTCAGGTGCGTTTGCCAACCTTGAGCGGCCAACCGGCCGCGCCTACTCGTCGACCGGTTGCAGCGTGTCCAGCACTTCGATCTTCTTGTTCTTGACCTGCACCATCAGGAACGGCAGCATTTGCTGGCGTTTAACGCCGTACTCCTTCAACCCGCCCCACTTGATGGCGCCGAGCACGCCGGCGTCGTAGCCGTCCATTTTGTCGAGCTGATCGCGCACCTTTTCCGGGTCCACGGAATCGGCGCGGCGCATGGCTTCGAACAGGTTGCGCGCGGCATTGAAGAAGAACGGCGTCTGCGAATTGATGATGCCGTCGCCATACTTCTTGCGATAGATGTCGACGAACCACTTATTCTTCGGGTCGTCGAAGTGATACATGTCATAGGACATGAATCCTTCTGCCAGATCGCCGGCCACCGCAATGATCTCGTCCACGCCCGGCCCGCCGATCTGGATGATGGGGCCTTTGAAGCCTGCCTGCCGCGCTTGCTTGACGACCAGACCGGCTTCACCCGGAGCCGTGCTCGCCAGATCCAGCAACTGCATGCCTTTGGCCATCAGGCGCAGAATGAAAGGTGTGAACTCCTTGGTGCCGCGCTCATAGACCTCGTCCAGGAACTCCACCTTGTTGGCTTCGTAACCGGCCTTGATCACCGGAGTCACGAACTGGCCGACCGCATCGTTCGGCGACAGCGAGCCGACTTTCTTGACGTCCGGATGGCGCTTCAGCGTCCAGGCAACCGCTGGTTTGACGAACTCGCGATTGGTATTGGTCACGCGATAGTTGAGCGGCGAGTTCCACTTGTTCTTCAGGATCGGAATCGAGAAGCCGTTAGCCAGCACCAGCACTTTTTGGCTGCCCTTCTCCATCGCCTCATACATGACGTTGACGGTCGAGATCACGGCCGGCGAGCCGATGGGCCCGATGATGAACTGCACCTTGTCCTGGAAGATCAGACGTTCCGCCGCCGTCTTGCCGCCCGTCGCCGTATACTGGTCGTCGAGCATGACGTGCTCGAGCTTGTAGGTCTTGCCGGCGATCTTGAGGCCGCCCTTGTCATTGACCTCGTCGATGGCCAGTTCCGTGCCGCGCTTGATGGCGAGGCCCCAGGCCGTGCCGCCACCCGACAGGCTGCCGATACCGCCGATTTTCAGCGTCTCCTGCGCGAGGGCGGATCCCGGGACGGCAAGGCCGAATGCCGCGGCCGTTGCCACGCTTGTAAACAGTCTGCGAGCCAGTCTCATGCGGTCCTCCAGATGATGCCGGGCAACTGTCGTCTGCCGAGAGGCGACGAGTCAACCATGCCTGGCGATCTTTCGGTGACGGCTTTCCTGGCACGAATGCCGCATTTACGATCAAGGCGATGGCGCGCGGCGCGGTTAGGATGCCGAACGGGCAATGGAGCGACACCCACCATGCGTGCAGGGCTGCCTATGCCGTGCGACATGGCTTGCTCCCCTCCGGCGCCGGCCATGGCACCTTGGGACAGCGACCGAGGATGGCGTCTGAGCTTGAGTTACAGCGCGTGGAGAATTCGTGATGCAGCTTGGTGTGTTTCTCCCGATCGGCAACAACGGCTGGATCATTTCGACCACTTCGCCGCAGTTCATGCCGAGCTTCGATCTCAACCGAACCGTCACCGAGAAGGCGGAGCGCTTCGGCTTCGAGTTCGCGATGTCGATGATCAAGCTGCACGGCTTCGGCGGGCCGTCGCAGTATTGGGACCACAACCTCGAGAGTTTTACTCTCATGGCCGGTCTCGCAGCCACCACCAGCCGCATCCAGTTGATTGCCACCTGCGCCGTGCTGGCCTTGCCGCCGCCGATCGCAGCGCGCATGGCCGTCACCATCGACAGCATCTCGCACGGCCGCTTCGGCATCAATATCGTCTCGGGCTGGCAACGCCGCGAGTACACGCAAATGGGGCTGTGGCCCGGCGCCGAGCACTACAAGCGGCGCTACGACTACTGCGCCGAGTATGTCACCATCCTGCAGGAGCTGTGGGCGATGGGACGCTCAAACTTCAAGGGTACCTTCTTCCAGATGGACGATTGCCGCTGCAGCCCGCAGCCGACGGCCAAGATCCCCATCGTCTGCGCCGGCCAGAGCGACGCCGGCACACGCTTCTCCGCCCAATACGCCGATTGGAACTTCTGCGTCAGCTTCGGCGAGAACACGCCCTCGGCCGTTGCCCCAAGCGTTGCCCGCCTGGTCGCCGCCAATGCCGAGGCGCGGCGCAACTGCGGCGCCATGGTGCTCACCATGATCATCGCCGACGAGACGGATGCCGCGGCGAAAGCCAAGTGGGAGCACTACAAGGCGGGTGCTGATCTCGAAGCCCTCGCCTATCGCGCCGCTCAGGCCGAGGACGACCCGAGCCAGGACATCTACAACATGGCGAACCGGCGCAAGCTCGGCATCGGCACCAAGGAGGCGCCCGTCAACCAAGGCGTTCTGGTCGGTTCCTATGCGTCGATCGCGCGCATGCTGGACGAGCTCGCCGCCGTCCCGGGCGTTGCCGGCGCGATGCTCACGTTCGATGATTTCGTTGTCGGCATGGAGCGCTTCGGCACGCGCATCCAGCCGCTGATGCGATCCCGGAACCATGTCGCGGCTGGCTAGCATTTCGGCTCATTCGTGTGGTCACGACGCATCCTTCGCGACCTGATGCCGCCAGTCGTCGAACGGTCTGCCAGCTGAACGCGTCGCGCACGTGGGGCTGTGCCAGTGGCTTGTCGCACTTGTCAGCTGTCCGGACTTGGCACAAAGTGCGCTGCAACGAACGTGATTGCAGCGCTCTCGAGGGAAACTGCCATGAAGCTCATGTGGTTCCATCTGATGCCCTATACCGAACTCCCCGACGATTTCCGGGAGAAGCACCCATCGGTGTGGGTCGACATTCATTCGACGCTGTTCGATCCCAATCGCGCGCACCACATGTACAACGATTTCATGGACGAGATGGAATACGCCGCCGAGGTCGGTTTCGACGCCATCTGCTGCAACGAGCACCATTCCAACGGCTATGGCCTGATGCCGTCGCCGAACCTGATTGCCTCCGCCCTGTCGCGGCGCACGACCGACACGGCTATCGTCGTCATGGGCAACTCGCTGGCGCTCTACAATCCGCCGACCCGCGTCGCCGAAGAGTTCGCCATGATCGATTGCATTTCGGGTGGTCGCTTGATCGCGGGCTTCCCCGTCGGCACGCCGATGGACACTTGCTACGCCTATGGCGCCAATCCCTCGATGCTGCGCGAAAAGTACCTCGAGGCGCACGATCTCGTCATGAAGGCGTGGACGGAAAAGGAAACCTTCGCCTTCAACGGCCGCTTCAATCAGCAGCGATATGTGAATATCTGGCCACGGCCAATCCAGCAGCCGCACCCGCCCGTGTGGATTCCCGGCGGCGGCTCCGTCGAAACGTGGCAGTGGTGCGCCAAGATGGACTACGTTTACTGCTATCTCTCCTACTACGGCTACAAGGCCGGCCTGAAGACGATGCAGGGCTTCTGGGACGAGATGGCCAAGCTCGGCAAGGACCGCAATCCCTACCGCGCCGGCTTCCTGCAGTTCGTCGGTGTGGCGCCGACGCGCTCGGAGGCCATGGAGCGTTATGCCGAAGCCGCCGAATACTTCTATGGCCGCTGCCTGCACGTGGATCTCAAGTATGCGTCACCACCCGGCTACAACACGGAAGCGACGCAGAGGGTCGGCCTCGAGAGCCAGGTGAAGGCCGCCGCGCAGGCCGCCGCCGATGCGTCCAAGGACGCCCTCGCGGCACAGGGCACCACCGGCTCCACAGCCGGCACGCGCTTCAACATGGTGGCCAAAGAGATGAAAGACATCGTCGATCGCGGCTATGTCATCGTCGGCTCACCCAACGACGTGGTCGAGCAGTTGCGCGAAGTGGCTGTCAACATGAACGTCGGCCATCTCATGCTGCTCCTGCAGTACGGCAACATGTCGAAGGACCTGGCCAAGTATAACACCAAGCTCTTCGCCGAGGCCGTGATGCCCAAGCTCAAGCCGATGTTCTCGGAGTGGGAGGACAAATGGTGGCCGAAACCGATGGAGAAATCCACCCGGGCCACGTTACCGACCTTCGCGCCGAAGGTCCGGGCAGCGGAGTGACGCGGGGCAGGGGCAATGTCTGGGATGGCCCGTAGGTTCGTGTAGGGGAGAGCGAGGGGTGGCGGGGGCAACAGCCGACGTTACCCAGCCTAACCGGAATCATTCTCGCGCTTGCCTGCCCTCGGCGGATGCCGATCGGTCGCGAGACTCTATCGTGCGGCGGATTCGGAAAGTCGGTTTTTGACCCAAACCGGTCCTAGCAGAAGCAGTGCGAACAAAGCACGATCCTGTGACCAGCCCCATGTTGCTCGACGACAAAAGAGCGAAGAAAAGATTTGTGCACCCGCACACATCCCCAAAAAAAGACT
>JBJXDZ010000045.1:0-2808 GCA_046154645.1 Hyphomicrobiaceae bacterium | reverse complement strand
GTCGAGATCAACCTGATATCGAGTACCAGGTCGCCTGGAAGCGACCGGCCTCACCGAACACAGACGAACCGCAAGCAGCGCAGCTGATCGATGATGCGGTATCTGGTGCCCTATTGCGATCATGTGTCAAACAGACCCGCGAATGGCTTGTCCTCGTAGTAGACGATGCGTTGCAGAATGACCGGCGACTGGCCGGCTGCCCTCACAAGAATGCGTCGCGTTTCGCGTTCCAACATTTCTTCGAGTTCGTGTGCTGCCGCCAGCTTCTGCACACGCAGCTCATCGCGCGACCCTGTGGCGCCGCTGAGGCGCTGTGTCACAGTCGTATCCGACTTCCGTTCCAATAGAACGCTCGTCTGCCCCAACTTATCAGACACGTAGTCCAAGGTCGTCTTGTCGGAATTCGACCAGAACATCGTCACGCCGGCATTGCCGACAAATGTCTCCCAGCTCTCCTTGTAGAGCCGCTTGATCTGCGTCAAGTCCTGCAACACCACCCACAGCTTCACGCCGAAACCCGCCATCAGGCCTGCCGCGACCTCGACTGATTTCATATGACCGAGCACGGCAAATTCGTCGAGTACCATGAGCGCCGGTATGTCCGATTTGACCTTTGTGCGCTCGAAAGCAATCAGCGCCAGATTGATGATGACGCGCAGCCAGCGCGCGTGCGTACCCATGCGCGTAGCGGGTAGGCAGAGATAGAGCGTCGACTTTTGCGTCTTCAGGTCCGACAGGCGAAGGTCACTCCCCGAAAGCACATTCGCCATGGCGTCGCTGTCGAGGAACTCGAGCTGCGTCAGTGTAGTCGAAAACACACTCTGCAGTTCCTTGTCCGCCATCTGCCCGAAGTTGACGCCGGCGGATGCGACCGTGCCACCGAACGCATCGCACGAGCGCAGCAGCAGGAACAGGGCTGGTCGTGAGGCGCATTCTTGACGGCGCGCAATGTCGATCACGAGAGGATGTGTGCCGTTCAGCAACCGCCAGACTGTCACCAGATGCCGGTCTTCTTTCGCAAGCGTCAGAGTATACAAAATAAGAGCCTTGATCAGGATACGGGCGCTGTCTGTCCAATGCGGATCACGCTCGTTCGCGACGATCAACGCATCGGCGATCTGCCCTGCGTCGTCCTTGACGTGCTGGCTGGCCGGATCGATTTCATCGAGCGGGTTGAAGCGACCCGACGGCACTCCGCTTTCGTTGAACGGGTCCAGAACGACAACTTTCTGGCCCTTCTGCCGACGAGCACGGACTGTGATGCGGGCAAGTTCGCCTTTGGGGTCGATGGCAAGAACAGACCCGTCATAAAGGAGCAGGTTGGGCACGATGAGGGACACGCCCTTGCCGCCGCGTGAGCCGGCCACCGTCAGAATGTGCCGGTTGTCCTTGCTGCCGATGCCCCGACCATTGCGAAAGCCCAGAATGATTCCACCAACCTGGCCCGACGGCATCCGGTAACCCCACATCGGATGGTTCAACTTCTCGGGATCGAGCCAAGCGGCATCGACGAGGTTGCCCTGCATGCCGGAGACACCACGGCGCAGCGCCGTTTTCAGTTCTGTCTCGAAGTCGCTCATGTCGTCACCATCGGTCCATTCCTTTGGATGTTCCCGCACGGCAACACGGATACAGCCGAGGCACCCGCTGTTGTTGCGATTAACTTGATATCAGGCTCCGTCTCTTGGCAAGCGATCCAACATGACCTCCGGACGGCGCGGATGAGTGCACTGACAGTCCGCCCAAAAGCATCTGTACTTGCAACACATTTCGTCCGTCGCACATGATTACGCCCGACAGCCTTCCGCCGACCGTTCGCTGGTCGTTACGGGAACCGGTCGATGGCGTCCTTCACTCGATTGACCGTTCCTTGGCCGTTTCTCTCCGTCCGTCCATTGCGACCCCGTAGTTTGCCGCGCTTGTCTCACAGTCGCCGCATCAATGGGGACGGGTCACGCCGCCCGCTGACGCGGCCCAGGTCGGCGTGCCCTTCAACGACAAAATGGCTGGACCCACCACGACATTGCGCTTGCGCACCCCGTGAGCAAGCCACGGGGCCCCGCGCCGGGCGGCGAACGAAGACGCCGCCCTCAAGCACAATCTCGCGGTCCCCCAGCAATTTTCTCGTGTGACCCCGATGCGGCGCTGTGAGTCCGAGGCGGCAACGAGGTCGCCAATTCCGGCCCTCGCTCAACAACCAAGAAGGGTCAGATCATGACGACACCATCCAACAAACCGACACACCGCGCCTACGCAGTCAGCAAACGTGGCGAGAAGAGCCGCTGGCAAGAAATCGGCGCTGCCTGGTCCCACAAAGACGGCAAGGGCTTCAACCTGAAGCTCGACTATCTGCCGCTCAACGGTGCTGAACTGGTGCTGCGTGTCCCGGACGCTGCTGAAGTTGCAGCAACCGATGATGCGAATTCACCTGCCATCGAAGGAGGCTTCTAATGCTGACCTCCCTCGCACGTACACACCATTCGGATGACCGCTATCTCCTCGTCGATGACAACGACGAGGACGACTGCGAAATTCTCACCGTCATATGCGACGGTGATCCGCGCTCCAACCGCGGGTTTGATTTTGACGCCTACCGCAATGGAGGCATCGCATGACCGAGATAGCTCCCGTCATCACCCTCGAAAGGCGCCGCTATGCGGCGCTGATCGACGCCCTGAGACTAGCCCGTTACGCCATCCTGCGTTCCGGCCGCCGCTTCGATTGTCCGCCTCATGACCAATACACCGTCGCCCACACGATCGATGTTGCCATTGCCGATGCCGCCCGCGTCGTTCGTGAGGTGCGTCC
>JBJXDZ010000044.1:0-2781 GCA_046154645.1 Hyphomicrobiaceae bacterium | reverse complement strand
TCGAAGACCTTCACCGCACGGCGCTGCTCGCTGGTCAGCTCCGGCGCCAGCATCACCGTTGGCCTGCGTCCCGCGCCGCCTGTCGTCGTACGCACCAGCGTCGCGCGGATGTCTCCCAGGCTTTCCATGGTCTTGCGTACCGACGCATCCGTTCCGAGCGCGATCTTCGCCAGACTCACCAGCATCAGTCCGACTACGCTGGCGAAGGTATGCAGGCGTAGCGATCCATCCGCCCACTGATGCGATGGCCCCCAGGGCACCACGCCGCCTTTCTTCGCCCTGCGGAACATCTCCTCGACGTTCCACTGACCGCGGAAGGCATGCACAATGCGTCCTGTGCTCCATTGGTGTCGATCCGTGCACAGCACCCGGCGACCCAGCCGGGCCGTCTCCAATTGGTGGCGTAAAGCCGCATCGACGCGCCATTGCAAGCTCGGCGCTTTCTCGGTTCCTGAGAGGGTTGTCACAATAAAGCTCGACAGATGTTCCCGGGCGAGTGCTTTCTTGATCCGCTGCGCCAGGCTGCTGCCCGAAATGCGACCCGTTTGTATCAGCCGCTCAAGCTTGCGCAGTTCCACCTTCGCTTTGCGTAAGGCCACAGCGATGCCGCGTTTCTGCCCGGCCAGCAGTTCTTCGCTCTCCACTACAACGAGGGTACGGTCTAACGCCCCGATTGCGGTTCGCATCCGCGCCGCGCGCACATGGCTGAGTTTGCCCGACAGCCGTTTCATGGCCCCGCGCCGTGCCGCCATCTGCAACGCTTGTTCCGAGGCTTTGTGTCCGAGGGGCAACGAGATGAGGCTGTAGTAGCCGGCAGTGTCAAGGTCCAGTTCCAGTTGCGGGCTCCAGAATCCGCCGTCGCGTACCAGCGTACGTTGCGCCGGGCGCGAGCGACCCTCGCCCTCGTCGAGCGCCTCGTGCAGTTGTTTCAACCCCTCCAGGCACGCCGCCAGTACGCCTTGATCCGAACCGTTGCCGCCATAGCTGCGATACAGCAGCGGCACCTGTTCGGTCTCGCTCACTAACAGCCCCAGCCCTACCACACGCAGATCGCTTCTTTTGCTCTTGGCATGTCCACGACGAGCGAGTTTCCCCGGCGTCAACGTGGCGATGTGGGTGTCGAAGTTCGTGGTGTCGAAGGCGAGCACATCGGTGGCGAGATCGAAGCGCGCGACTGCCGCCTTCGCAATCGCCACTTGCGCCTGCTCCAAATCGTGCTCGCTGACCTGCTGCGCCACGCGATGAAAGGCTTGCCCGCTAAAGGCGGCACCCGGTAAACACGACAGGCGCGCTACGCTCGCGTCCAGAAAGGCTCCCAGATCGCGCTTCGGTCCCGGCGCGCATGCGCGCTGAATCGCCACCGCCACCGCCAACTCGCCCACCGATGGCCCACTCTTGGAACCCAGTTTGCCGCAGGCCCGGTCGATATGGGCGACCAGATCCAGTTGCTCGGCGACCCAGATCAGCGCCCCGACATCGCCAACTGCGCGCGTGCCCACGGTACGCGTGGCACGCAGATCGGCGATCGGCGCGGGCGTGGCCGGCCCCAGTACAACCTGCCGCGCGACGGAGCGGCCTCGGGCTGCATCCCACACCGACTGGGCGGCAATGCGGTAGCGATGCCCGTTGACTTCTCTCTCGAATACATGCATATTCTTTCATGTAGCATATCGAAGGCCAGAAATCAAGCAATATTCAAAATTTACCGAGCATGTCGCTACCACCAACCCCTTCAACCCGGGTCAATTATGCGAAAGTAGGGCTAGGACATCATTGTCGATACTGTCGGAACGGCACCCTACGCCCGCAGCCGCACTTCGCTCACGGAAAGCGGGCGTCTACTGCTGGCGCTAAGCGGGTTGCCGGACTTGCTGCACGCGCCGTGGGCGTCGCTAACCAGCAGCGAGAAAGTGATTGCCGGGCCGGCCTCAGGGCGAGCGGAGGACCTGCGTTTTCTCGCGAACCTGGTCGCGGCCGGAGCGTATAAACCGGTCTTCGACCGGCGTTATCCATTCGATCAACTCGCTGAGGCGCATCGCTACGTCGACGCGGGTCATAAAAAAGGAAACGTCGTCATCACGGTGGCACATGACGACTGAGCCGCACACGTCGTGATTTGCGCTGACACGCAGTAGCAGAACACCGGCTCGGCGACCGGCACGTCCAAAGCAATTCCCGCCGTTACGCGCCACGACAGACCCGTCATTCGTGCGACTGCTCTACTCCGATACCTGTCGGAAGCCCTCCGCCTGCTCCTCGGCCGAAGCCGTCGTTGGCGATCAGAGCCACGAACGGCTGCAATGTGGCGGTCAGCGGTCGTAGACACGAAAGTTGGTTCGAACGGCCGCTTGCTGCGTGAGGCTAGCTTCCCTTCACGCACCAGAGGCAAGACGCTCTGTATAAAAGCGAACGTCATCGTGACGCGCCCGCCAAGTAGGTCTGGGATAGCCAAGGGTGTGCCTTTGTACGGAATCTCATGAATGTCGATGCCCGCTTTGGTCTTAAGCAATATCCTTGGCAACAACCAAGGCGAGCGCCTTGCCGAGCGCCGGGATAAGTCGGTGCGCTTCCTCGATGGTGGGATTCCTTTTGTATGTCTGCCCTACCTTGTCATACAACTTTAATGTGGCGGCACGATATTCGCCGGCGACGAGTTCCAACGCATGCAAATTGGCGGCCAGTTCCAACACCCGCGCCTGGAAGCCTGGCTTGGAATATTCCTTTATCCGTTCCTCGCGGGATTCATTCATATAGCTCTCAATACTTCTTCCAAAAATGTCA